>CAKZLY010000016.1 GCA_937127445.1 Eximiradius sp.
AAGCAATTGCATTTGTTGTTGGACCAGCATCAACGAACGAGTTGGAGCCAGTGCGTGCTTGCAATTTAACATTGCCACCAACCAATGTAGCATCATTTGGAATGTTAACTACAACATCAACTGCTGTATTGGAGTTATTGAAGTAATTCACAACAACGGGAGCAGTAACAGCAGTTCTGCTTGCTATTGTTGTTGCAACTGGAGGAGTGATGTCGTAGGTAATTGTGTTCGTACTTTGGGTTCCAACTGTCGAGTTCCCTGAAAAGTCGGTAATAACTGCCGTCCAATAGAGCACATCACCTTCGGTCAAACCAGAAATTGCTTGTAATTGAGCCTTTGTAATAGTAATATCGACATTATTATCTAAATTACCCGAGACTATTGTGTGCGGTGTGCCAATATTAGCAAACGTACCGCCAATGCCGCGTTTTACTTGCACTTGAATTGTACCATTCGTCAAAGAAGCATCATTAGCAACGGGAACGGTAACCTGAACGTCGCGGTTGTTGTCGCTATCGACTTGGTTGTAATAACCAGCTTTGGCACCACTTACAACGACAACATTACCTACATTAAAGTCAGCTGGAGCAGTTAGGTCAGTAGTGAAGGATGTTGAACTTGCTACGCTAAGATTACCAGCCTGGTCCATACCGAATACGCGGTATGTTTTTGCATCTACTATATTAGAGTTATTCGCAGATACACTAATATCAACAGCGTTGCCAGCAGTTGGAGCATTTGCTGATGCAAAGCCAACAGTTGTAATGTTGGACCAGCTTGGTGAATTATCTGTAACGTTAACTACATATAATGTTGTATTGTTTTCGTTAGATTGAGCATTGACATTAAAGCCATTAGTTTTTTCCGCAATATTAATAATATTGTCGGCAGTTGCGCTGTTCAATGTAACTGTTGGAGCAGTTTCGTCGCGATAAATTGTGTTCGAACTCGGAGTTCCGTTGGTTGATTGATTAGCAAAATCAGTAATTACAGCACGGAACTGTATTGTTGAATTGTTATCAAAATCACCTGAGCTTACTAAATCAGCCTTGGCGAGTGTAATTGTTTTATTAGTATTCAGATCAGTTGGTAAAATTGTATAGAGACCAGAATTTGGAACGTTGACCCAAGTAGCATCGCCATCGTTATCAACTTGAATCTGAACTGTACCATATGCAAGACTGTTGTCGTTTGCAATTGGAACAACAACGTCAATATTTGTATTGGTAGCATTGAAGAAGCCTGCAACTACGTTTCCACCAACGGGTGTCACTGCACCTGTATTGAATGCAGCGGGTGCAGTGCAATCAGTAATTATTGTTTCAGTTGAAGTTGATATTGCTGTAGCTGCTGGATTTAAGTAAAATCCTAAAATGTTTGTTGTTGTGTAAGTGTTGTCAGTTGTATTTTTAACATCTACGTTTGGCAGATATGTGCAGATGTTGTTTTCGTTTGTTCTATTGAAATTGCGACCGGGAGTATTAAATGTATTGCCATCGTAAACATTAACGGCAGAGAAATTTGCATATCCAGTTATCTGGTTGCGGAAGTGAATTGCGCTTGTCGAAGCATCGCCACCAGTGAAAGAGTTGCCTGTAATATTTAATGCAGCAGTGCCAGCAGCAGTAGTGTTTCCAGTTTCAACTCTAATCCCATCGCCGCCATCGGCAAGAGTAAACGCGTTTGCATTTATTGTTATCGGATTGGTAAGACCTGTTGTTGGAGCAATGTTTATAGCTGGGTTGCCGGTTAGATCTAAGTTACTTATAGTTCCACCATTTGCTGTTACTAAAAGCGTACCATCGATTGCACCACCAGTACCAGCATCGGTTATTGTTACTTTTTTATTCACTGTGCCGCCGCCAATAATAGCATCTGCCGCAATCGAAATAATTCCGTCTGTTTTGATAATAGCCATAGCATCGTCGATATTACCTTCAGTAGAATTACCATCGTCATCACCAACTGTTACCAAAGTAGCAGAGAAACCTGAGAATGTGTAATCTTTTTCAAGAGTTACACTATTTGCTGAAGCTAATTCGCAAGTTGTGCCATAACCTGTAATCGTTGTTAAGTTAGTTCCACCCGAGAATGTAACATTTTCGGCATAAGTTCCTGCACCAATGTTTAATGTTGCTGCTAAATCAGCATTTTCTGCTGTCTGGATGGATGGATAGAGAAATGCAGTTGCATTATTTAAAGTTAAATCATACCATGCAGCACCATAAATGTCAGTTGCTGTTAAGTTTGTATTTGCACTAGTGCCATATAAATCAATATTTGGCAAAGTAGAGCCAACAAAACCTGCGTATGTAGAACTTTCATTTATTTTAATTCCATAACCTGCTTGGTCGAAGTCATTACCATCGTATATGTTGATAGTAGCACCTGATAGCGAATGTGAACTATTAACTGCATCTTCAAATACGATAGCATTACCGGTTAAAGAGTTTTGAAATGTATTTCCGGTAATTGTCAACGTTCCATTTGAAGCACCGGTACTATTAGTTGATGATACATAAATGACGGAGCCTGCTGTTCCGTTGAATGTATTCGAAGCAATCGAAACAGTCGATGTAATTTGGTTATTGGGCAAACGAATACCTACAGCCGTGATGTCGGCAAGACCAAATGTATTGCCATTACTACTTGAGCCAATGTTAAGCGCTCCACCAATTGTATTAGCAGTAACATTTATACCGTATTCATTTAACCCAGCTTGGAAGTTATTGCGTAAAATCGAAAGACCACTACTTGGAACGGCACTTACAACTATACCGTGAGTATTTGTAACATTGAAGTACAAGTCGCTTATTGTGTATGTAGCTGCTGTGGCGCTTGCGGTAACTGTATTTGTCAGTACTGTTCCAGTTGTTAGGTTTGCACCTTTACCAACTAAACTTACTGCTTCGCCCAATGTAATTGCTTCGTTATATGTACCTTGACCAAGGAAAACGGTTTCGCTACCGTCGTTTTGTGAATCACTAATAGCCGAATTAACATTGTCATATGAAACTGCAGTACCACCTTGCAAGGAAGTATTATCACCTAGAACCGCAATACCTG
>CAKZLY010000017.1 GCA_937127445.1 Eximiradius sp.
AATTTCTCTATCTACTTTAATTTTCGTAAAACCTTAGCAGGATTGCCTGCTACAACTGTATATGGTGGAACATCCTTCGTAACAACGCTGCCCTCACCCACAATTGCATTTTCGCTAATTGTTACGTATTAAGAAATATTTAGTTTTTCGCTTCTTATTCAACGTCTCTTAATATGTAGTTTAATTGAGATTTTGCGATTGTTTTTTTCGGAATATCTTTCCATATGATACAGCCCGAACTAATAATAGATTCTGAACCTATTGTAATATGGGGTTCAATAAAAACTCCAGTTCCGAATCTAACCATGTCACCAATTGTTACTTTGCTTGATGTAATAACACCAGGACCAAAAGAACAATGATTACCTAAATTATTATGATGTTCGATACTACAATAAGCGCTAATAAAATTGTTGTCCCCTATTTTTGCACATGCACCTATATGACAATTAGCCAAAATAACATTCCCTTCTCCAATTGAAGAGTTGATCCCTATTACAACAGAAGGATGAATAACATTAGTAAATGTTATTTTTCTTTCCTTAAGTAATTCATAAGCTTTTTTTCTAAATTGAATTGAAGTACTAATTGATATTATCACACTATCAAATTGTTTATCATTAAAACGATCCTCTATTTCTTTCGCATCGAATTTTCCTACAATCGGAACTCCTGCAACGAATTTACCTGTTAGACTCTTTTTATCATCAAAAATCATAACAGCTCGTTTTTGTGGTATTTTTGTTATTGCGTCAATTACCTGTACTGCTCCATCTCCACCTCCAATTATTGCAATACGTTGCACTTTATTAATTGGATATAAATCATCTACAGTGTCTTTAAATTCTTGTTTTATTTCACCTTTTTTCATTTGGTCAATGAATTTTATAACATCTGCTTCTGTAATTTTTTTATTATATCGATGTTTTAATGCAGTTATATCGACATTATTTCTCAATGCAAGTAATCTTGCTTTCTCAGTTATTTTAATTTCATTATTTTCACTTTCAATACTTTCTACATTATTAGAGTTTTGCAAAGTTTTCACATATTCGATTGCCTCATTAATTGTAATTGAAGAATCACTAATCACAGCTATTATATCCCCTATCGAGACCTCCGCTCCAACATCAGTCAATATTGTAATAAAACCTGTCATTGTTGCTTCTACATCGAATATAGCTTTTGTTGTCTCAACACTACACAAAATTTCTCCTTTAGTGACCTTATCTCCTGATTTCTTTTTCCAATCAACTATTTTTGCATGAATATCATTTACCCCCATTGCAGGAAGGTACACTGCTTCCAACTTCATATTCTTATCATCTCCAAAATATTATTAATTATTTTTTCTTCATTGATTAAAACCTGTTCTTCTAATTTCTTATTTGAAGGAATGATTGTGTTTACAGAGCCCAATCTATTAATTATTATATCACGATTTTCAATTATTCCTTGAATTTCTGCAGACCAACCAAATTCTTTAGAGCCTTCCTCAAGTATTAATACTTTGCCACATTGATTTGCGTATGTATTAATTAATGATATCGATTTCCTAGATATTGGAGATATTTGTCCAATAATTACGGAAACGACTCGAATTTCTTCTTCAATCATTTTTCTTAAAATCGTTTTTAAAAATCTACTTACGCCACCATATGTAACAATTAAAATATCAGGTGTATTATTTATATAATTTTTTATAATAACGTCACAATATCCTGTTTCTGTTAACATATTTTCAATAAAAACTTCATCATTGGAGGATATAAAAAGCTCCATGGGATATAGAAGTTTATTTTCAATAATAATTACAGGTCTTCTTCGATTATATGCATTTAAGAAAATTCTTTTCACATTATGAAATAACGAAACAGCAACAATATCAATAAAAGGAATACCTAAAAAGTGTTTTTCAAGCGATTGGCTATGAGTTGGACCATACCCTCTTCCCCCGCCCATTGGAGTCCGCATAATCATTGGAACTACGACATTACCGTTATACATAGGTTTTAATTTTGAAGCATGATTTAACAATTGATCCATGCATAAAGTTATAAAATCTCCAAACATAATCTCAGCGATTGGATATAAACCTCTCAAAGCCATACCTATAGACATTCCTGCTATGGTTGCTTCTGATATCGGTGTTGTCAAAACTCTTTCTGGGAAAGATGAAGATAATCCTTTTGTAATTCTAAAAGCACCGCCATAGGGATCTAAAATATCTTCACCAATTAAAATTACTTCTCTATTATTCTGCATCATTTCGAATAAAACAGTATTAATTTCATCACAAATTTTCATAAATTAATTTAATTATTTAATATTAAAAGTTCTTCCAATGACATTTCATTGTCATTATTAATAGAATTAAGGATTGACAGCAGCATGTTATCAATATTTTCAGAAATCTCTTTAACTTTTTCTTTTGAAAGTTCTTTCTCAAGTTTTATCAGTGGATCTTCTAATTTAAACTTTGCTATTTCCTCAGCATTCCGATAGTCATCGCCCTTACTATGAGGTGAAAAACGATAAGTTTCCATATGTAAAAAAAAGGGTTTTTTGTTTTCACGAACATATCTGACAGCATTATCTGCTACATTTATTAATTTTAAAACATCATCAACTTTTATATGTTCAGTTTGGATATCAAATGCTTTTGCACGTTGGCAGAAAGAACCAGCATGAGCAAGCTTCTTTGGTGTTGTTTGTGCATAATGATTGTCTTCAAGAATAAATAATAATGGTAAAGACCAAAGCGATGCAATATTTAAACTTTCATATACAACTCCTTGTCCCATTGTACCATCACCTAAAAAAACGATAACGATCGCATTAGAGCCCTTAAATTTTTCTGCTTTAGCTGCCCCTAATGCTATTGGGACCATCCCTCCTTGTATTCCATTTGTATAAAAATTTTTTTTATGTAAATGTTGACTCCCCCCTATTCCACCACACAATCCACTTTTTTTTCCTATAACTTCAGCTAATAAACCATATACATCTTCAGAATATGCTAAAAAATGTCCATGTGCTCTATGATTTGAAAAGATGATATCAATTTCCTTATCAATAACTTCCATCACACCAACTGCACAAGCTTCTTGTCCAATACAAGTATGAACAGTACCATTTAATAATCCTCTCGAAAATAGTTCCAATAACTTTTCTTCTGTACGCCTTATTAAAAGCATAAGTGAATATATTTTTTCTACTTTTTCTTTTTTCATCATATAATAAAATCTTTATTTTATTAGACTTCTTAAATATTTTATGCAGTCTATCTATATCATAATTATTAGAGACTTCTGAAAAATTATAGTATTTAATTAAAGAATTCAGTTATTCGTTTTTTTAGAAAATTTAGTTGGGTTTTCTCCTTAAATTTATTTGTGCTTTTTGTTCTTTGACATTCGAATTTAATAGTAACTTCCTTAATTGAATACTTTAATATCTTAAGTTACTGCTGTTATTAACTTTCTTATATTATAAACAAACGCTGCCATTATAAATTCAAATCTGTTTCGCCTTAAGTCATAGTAACTACACCTCTGATAGTTTAGGATTCGCTTCATATATGCAAAGGGTCTCTCAACTTTGTTCCTTACTTTTGAAAGCAACTTGTTAACTCTTATTTCTGATTGACTCAATGGTTTATTACGGTAAGCTTTTAATAGTATGCCATCGAATATTTTCTTCCTCTGAAGCTTCTTTCTCCTGAACTGATTTGCA
>CAKZLY010000018.1 GCA_937127445.1 Eximiradius sp.
TATCTTTCTATCTTTCTATCAAAATTCTAATTATTATTCTATTTTTAATGAGTATGTTACTATTTTTTATGTTTTTTATACGCTATTCTCAATTTCAAATAATATATACATCAAGACAGTAAATAGGTTATCTGGAAAAAGTAATTGTATAAAAAATATAGAGGAAATACTAGCTGGCATTGCGAATTTCAGTGCTGGAATTAACACACAATTTCAGGGTAATTCCAAGCACTGTAATTACTTATCCAACAAGGACATAGATAAAAACTCGAATAATTTAATTTAGTAATTATCAATAAAGGAGGAAATGCTATGTCGATAAACACGCTTCCAAAGCTTAATGATGCAAATGCGAATGAATATTTCAAAACTATCGAATCAGATGCCATAGCATATGAAAATTTAAGTAGCGATATGATCAATAATTTTTTAGGAGCTATCGAAAGCAGATTTGTGATTACTAATTCTCAAAGAATTTACATAGAATCTTTTACTAGTCAACAAAAAGAGGCAATAGTATGTTCAGTTAAAACTATGGCTGATTATCTTAGAGAAGATCATTACGAAGGTAAAAAAGTCGTTCCAATGATTCAAGGTTTATCTGAACAACCACCACAACCAGTTAATAATATAAGCGTTAAAGCTGGAGCAAAAGTTGAAAAGGATTTTCAAACAGGTGCCACTAAAGGCCCTTTATTTATTGAAATAAGTTGTTAGATAAGAAGGTAGCTGTCTCAAAAGGGCTTGAATTCCTGACTTTGATAATTATTCAAGCAGGAAAAACATCATCTCAATTGCAAAAACTCAACCAGAGGCTTTTATAGATGTTGGCAGAAAAATAGATTTTGTACGATTTTACTTTTGAGACAGCCTTTTATAAAATACAATTAAAAAAAGGACAGAATTGTGCAAAAAACATTATTCATTTTGTTGATATTACTTTTATATTCTTGTTCATCAGGCAGTAAGATAACTATTTACGAACAAAGACAACTAATTAATGATGAATTTATTTCTTTAGGTTTAATTATAAATTCTAAAGATACGCTTCTCAAGTATTCTTGTAATATTGTCCCCTATAATATTGATATTCCAGACAATAAAGGTAATGTTGTAAGATATGTTCTATGGACACCTCCTTTTAATTTTGATAGATCAAAATTAGTTGTTATGATTCCTGGGATTAATTTGAGAAATCAATTATTATATCCAATCGCATTTGAATTAATAAAAACAGGGCTTTCTGTATGTTTTATTAATCTTAGAGAAAGTGAAAATAGTCTAAATTCCAAACTAATTAGAGATACAACTAATCATGAAATTAATGACTTAATAAAATTTATAGACTTTTATAAAGAAGAATATACAGTCGACACTTTGAAACTTGCGCTCTATGGCATTTCTTTGGGTGGTGTAATATGTTTAAACTATACAAATATTTCAAATGAAGATGTTAGGTTATTAATTACTGAAGGCTTACCATATAATTTAGAAGCCTCGAAAAAACGTTTAAAAATGAATAATAGATCAGATAGTGAAAACACACTAATTAATTTTTCGGCTGATAGACTTAAATTAAAAAATAACAAATCTACATTCGTTTTTTCGATTTGGGGAAAGGACGACCCAATAGTATCTTATGACGAAATACAAGCAACAATTTCTAAGCTAAAAGAACATTTTTCATTATTTAATTATAAAATCATTGACTCTCAACTACATACATTTAGGACAGCAATTAATGAAAATATGTATTATGAAATAAACAAACAAATAATTCAACACATTTTGTCACAAATACAGTAACAGAAATTATTTTATTAGCGTCGGTAATCATAATAAAATTATTACAACATCATTATTAATCTAATCAATATTGATGCTAATCGGTTGAAAATTATGTGAAGCGTTTGCAAAAGCTTGAATCAATTGCGGAGAGTTTCGAAGGTGTTGGTAAAACTTTTGCTATTCAGGCGGGGCGTGAAGTACGCGTAATTGTAGAACCAGAAAAGGTAGATGACAACACTGCTGATATTTTAGCTATTGAAATTGCGAAATGAATTGAAAACGAAATGGAATACCCTGGTCAAATCAAAGTTACTGTTATCAGAGAAAAAAGAAGCGTTAGCATTGCTAAATAAATTAGTTTTAATATTACCAAGAAGCAGCCTACAATTTTGTAAGGCTGCTTTTTTGTAATGATTTTGAGATGATGAATAATTTTTATCTTAAAGTTAATATTCGTAATTTTGTGGTCTTTAATTTTTTTAATTTTTATTAAAACAAAGATATGTTTGAGCCACAAAAAGAAAAATTAGATGAGTTAAAACCGAGGTTAGAGAACCTACGGAGGTTTCTTTGACATTGACGTTAAAAAAGAAAAAATTGCAATACTAAAAGAAGAAACGCATAGAAATGATTTCTGGGATGACCCCAATGCAGCAAAAAAAACGATGCTAGAAATTTCTGACTTATCGGAATGGATGGATGAATATGAAAAAGCGGAGCAATTATTCCAAAATGCTGCTGCTTTTTTAGAATTGGCAGTTGAGGCAGAAGATGCGTCTCTGGAAAATGAACTGAATGCTGAAATTTCTCAATTTGAGAAATTCATAGAGGAACTTGAAATAAAAAATATGCTTTCTGGTGCTGATGACACAAAATCAGCAATACTTACAATTCATTCGGGAGCAGGTGGCACAGAAGCCCAGGACTGGGCAGAAATGTTAATGCGTATGTACACTCGCTGGGCTGAACGCCACAATTACAAAGTGTATTTGCTCGATGAACTCGAAGGTGATGGAGCTGGAATTAAGTCTGCAACTTTAGAGATTAACGGCAAGTATGCGTACGGATATTTGAAGGCTGAAAATGGAGTACATCGATTAGTTCGAATATCACCTTTCGACTCAAATGCACGAAGGCATACATCATTTGCCTCTGTATTTGTATATCCAGAAATTGATGATGATGTGGAAATAGAGATAAATCCCGCCGATATTGAGATGGAAACATTTCGTTCTGGCGGCAAAGGTGGACAAAATGTAAACAAAGTCGAAACAGCTGTTCGTTTACGGCATATTCCAACAGGAATTGTTGTTGCTTGCCAACAGGAACGTTCGCAATTCCAAAATCGCGAGCGAGCAATGAAAATGCTAAAATCAAGACTTTACCAAAAGAAAAGAGAAGAAGAAGAAGCTGCTCGCGCTGCTATTGAAGGAACTAAAAAGAAAATCGAATGGGGCAGCCAAATTCGCTCTTATGTTTTCCAACCGTATACAATGGTTAATGATCATAGAACTGAGCTCAAACGAACAGATATTCAAGCAGTGATGGATGGAGACCTTGATGATTTTATCAAAGCGTATTTATTAAGTGATGTGAATCAATAGTGATGCACTGGTTTTATTTGCTATTGGCTGGAATTTTTGAAATTGGGTGGCCTGTTGGTTTTAAACTATCGCAAGTAACCTCTTTCAGATATTTGTGGATAGTATTCAGCGTTGTTAGTATGGGATTGAGTGGATACTTTCTCTGGCTTGCTCAAAGGCAAATACCAATCGGAACTGCTTATGCAATCTGGACAGGGATAGGTGCTATTGGAACTTTTACAATAGGAGTAGTATTTTTTAAAGATACAGCAAGTTTGCTGAAAGTCATTTCGATTTTTCTAATTATTGCAGGTATTGTTGGCTTAAAGGTTGCAAATTAAAAAATCATAGACTTCATTTTGACAAAACTGAGTTGGCTTGGATAGGTCTGAGCAATTTTATATACACCGTTCTCTATCGCAACATCAATGGTGAATTTTCTACTGATTTTTTTGCATTCATAATTAATGGTTCCGCGATAAATCCATTTATTTTCTTTATCAATCATTTTAATAAAAATACCTGATGTAAGCGACATTTTGCACAGCTCACCAAAATAATTTTTATTATTTATTTGTGCAGTTTTGTACTCATCGAAACTGTGCTTTGATTTGTAGCTAACTGTGGTGTAAAGTTTATATGCTTTTTCATAATCGCTATTAGCAATCAATTCAGAATATGGTTTGATTAACTTGTTGAAAATATCCGGCGAGATGTCGTTATTTAATTTTTGAAAAGATTTAAAAGAAAAATATGATATAATTAGAATTGCTATGAGGGTTGCCGTGCCAATGATATAAATTTGTTTCATCGTAAATAAAAGATTTGTTTAGACTAACTTTAAAAATACGATTATTTTTTTTATTTTGAAATAAATTTAATCACTAAAAAGGATTATTGAATGAAAATAGCGAAAAATTTGGTATTTGTATTATTATTGGTGATAATTCCAGTTACTGCTTTCTCGCAAAAGAAGAAACCCTACACTTTTGAAGATGCAATGAAGTTCAAGTTAATAAGAGAAACTACATTATCGCAGAATGGCAAATGGCTTGCATATACATTAGTGCCGGACAGAGGAGACCGTACGCTCATTATTCAATCACTCGAAGATACAGCAAAATTTATTTATGAACGTGGTTCTAAATCAAAACTGTCGCCTACAACTAACTGGGCAGCCTTTGAAATTCTCCCTAAACAAATCGAAATTGAAAATGCTGGAAAAAAAGAAAAGCCAAAAAACAAGTTCGGGATAATGAATTTGTTTAATGGACGAGTAGTCGAAAGAGAAACTGTAAAATCTTATGAATTTTCGAACGATGGTCGATGGTTAGCTTTTTTATATGAAGGCAATGAGGAAAAAGATAAGAAACTAAAAGATAAAATTGTAGGTTCACAACTTAATTTACGTCATTTACAAAGTGGAACAGAAATAAGAATTGACTATGTCACTGAGTATTTATTCGACAGTTTGAGCAATTATATTTTTTATACAATTTCAACAAAATCTGGGAATGGTGATGGTTTATATTACAGGAATTTGAATCAGGATTTTGCACCTGAATACGAAATAATTTCCAAAAATAACATTCATATTTGCAATTTATCATGGAACGAAAATGTTCAGAAACTGGCTTTTTGCTGCTCATCTGAACTGGATAATAGTGGAAAGCCTAAAAATTATTCAGTTTATATGTGGGACAAAGAGCAAGCGAGAGAGATTGTTCCTACAAAATTAATTACTAATAATTATTATATTCCACAAGTAAACGAATTAAGTTGGAGCTATGATGGAAACAAATTGTATTTTGGAATTAAGCCAATCACTGAAAAATACGACACAAAGCAAGATTTTTCAAACTTCAATGATACAACATTTTACAATATTGATAGTATTGCACGTCGTGCTGATTTATATCTTTGGCATTGGGACGATCCATTAATAATGTCGCATCAGAAAATTAGCTGGAATAAGTTCAAAGATAGATATTTTTTGAGTGTGTTCGATTTGACAAAAAATGCATTTCATCAGCTCGGAGATAGTATAATCAATAGAGTATTTATTCCCAAAAACAACGATTATACAATAGCGTATAGCGAAACACCTTATTATAAAGAAAAAACTTGGTATGGCGATATTTTTGACCTTTACTTGATTAATCTTAACAATGGAGAAAAAAGAATTATTCAGAAACGAATTGAAGAGAATGCATATATATCACCTAATGGGAAATATATTGTTTATTATTACCAAAAAAACTGGTATTTATATGATATATTAAATAATATTTCAAAAAATATAACAAAGGATCTTGAAGGTAAGTTTTTCGATATAGAGTTTGATATGCCAAGCAGCGTCCCATCGAACGGGTTTGGCTGCTGGCTCGATAGCGGAAATTCATTTATTATTTATGATTGGTATGATTTATGGAAATTTGATTGTGCAAACGGCAGTGGATATAATTTGACAAATGGAATTGGAAATAAAGAAAAGATAAGTTTTAGAATTCGTAATATCTGGGCAGACAAAGAATTTTACTCTGAAACCGATACATTAATTTTACAAGGATATAATAATTATACTAAAATTCAAGGAATTTATACTTTTATACTCCAAAACAATGAACTCAGAAAGAACTTGGTTGAACAAGAGAAGAAATTCACAGTGATTGGTAAACCACGTTATGACAATAAATTTTTGTTTACACGAGAAAATTACGTGGAATATCCTGATTATTGGTTATCCTTGAATTTGAATTTTACAGACACAAGAAAAATAACAGATGCTAATCCTGAAATTGCAGAATATGAATGGGGAACAACGGAAATTATACGTTGGACTAACTCGCGTGGGGATAGTTTGGATGGTTTTATTATTAAGCCATATAACTTTAATCCCAAAAGGTGTTATCCAGTATATGTATATTTTTACGAAAGATTTTCAGATAGAACCTATAATTTTAATCCACCGATGCTAACGCATCGCCCGATATCACAGGTATATAACTCATCGGGTTATCTAATGTTTCTACCTGATATAAAGTACTACATCGGCAATCCCGGATTTGATGCATTAGATGCTATTATAACTGGTGCAAGACGGCTAATTGAACTTGGCATAGCAGATTCAACAAGGTTCTGTATTCAAGGGCATTCTTGGAGCGGCTATCAAACAGCATTTATCGTAACTCAGACAGATTTTTTCAAAGCAGCTTGCGCAGGAGCACCAGTTGGAAATATGACGAGCGCGTACGGACAAATTCGGCTTGAATCAGGGCTTACTAGACAATTTCAATATGAAGCGCAGCAAAGCCGTATTGGGGGCACCTTATGGGATAGTTTAGATAATTATATACGCAACTCCCCTATTTTCAGTGCAAATAAAGCTACAACTCCACTTTTAATAATGTTTGGAGATATAGACGAAGCTGTGCCTTGGCAACAAGGAATCGAACTTTATATGGCATATCGTAGGCTTGGGAAAAATGCAATATTTTTGCAGTATGAGAATGAACCACATCATCCTCGTCGTTATCAGAACAAACTTGACTATTCAATAAAAATGAAAGAATTCTTCGACCATTATGTTTTAGGAAAGCCGGCACCAGAATGGATAACGAAAGGA
Organism: Eximiradius sp.; assembly: GCA_937127445.1. Classification (GTDB taxonomy): domain Bacteria; phylum Bacteroidota; class Ignavibacteria; order Kapaibacteriales; family UBA2268; genus JAKIZO01. Next base: position 6,997 of record CAKZLY010000018.1, read on the forward strand.
ATACCGTATAAAGGAAATTGATAGTAGAGGATTTTCTAATGTGGGGCTGTCTCAAAAGAGCAGCTCCCTTATTTTTTCCTATTATAATTATAATTTAGCTCATAATGTTAGAAATATCACAAAATGCAGTAAAATTTACTCTAATAATTTAATATCAGGTATGGAACTTCCTGCAAGACCTTTTATCGAACCATATAAATTAACTGCATTAGCAAGAATTTTCTCGAACTGTTTTTCGCGTTCCTTCCAAATTTTCATAACCTTGTTTTTTTCGTCTATGTAGCTTTTTTGAAGGTCGTTGAACCCATTAATAATTGCTTCGAAAGTATCGGCAAATTCTCTACTTGTAAGGTAATTATAAACAAGTTCCATTTTGCTTTCTCTATTGACGTTTACAATAGAGGCATTATAAATTTGAATTAACATAAGTCTTAATACATTTGCAAAAGCGCGAATTTCCGAAAATGGACAGACCCAAACACCATCCTCGAAAAAGTATCTATCTTTGCCTTCGGGCATTGCTTGCGTTACCAGAACTAAAACATCTGCTTTTGCTTCTAAATTATCTTCTTTAAGTTTAGAAATCCAGCCTTTGTCATAATTTTTAGTTCGTTTACTCTCATAATAGATTTTACCACATTCTTTTCCAATATTATTTCGCACAACCTGAATTATATCACCGCCACGTTGTCCTTTTTTCACTTCTTGAATCTCATCCAACGGAAATAGTTCTCCAAGCATGTCTTCTAAAAATAGCTCCTGAACTTCACCTTGAAGTTGCATAGAGCCTTGTTCCGCACGACGACAAGCGTCTTCAAGTTTTGCTGTTAAATCTTCGATGGTTTTTTCTTGTTCTTTGAGTTTGAGCAAAAAGTTGTCTTCGTATTGTTTGCGTAATTTTTCCCGCTCTAAACGAATATTTTCAGTAAGTTTCCTCTCAAATTCAAGTTGTAATCGAGACTCGATTTCTTGCTTTTCACGTTTCAAACGTTCAATTTCGGTTAAAGCGTTGTTAAGTTCAGCAATTTTCAGAGATTTTTCAGTTAATTCTTGTTTTAGAGTTTCAATCTGATTTTTGTTTTCGCTATAAATTTGAAGTTTCAAGTTTTCTTCAAGTTGTATTTTTTCGTCTGAAAGACGTTTTTCGACTTGTTCTTGTACAATCTGATTTAGGCGAAATTTTTCAGTTTCAATTTCTCTACGCTCATTTTCCAGTAGTTCAATTGCTTGCTTGAATTGCTGATCTTTTTTCTGAGCTTCAAGTTCGTATTGATTTTTTAATGTTTGCTCGATTTGCGAATAAAGAGCCTTGCTTACATCAATTTTAGCACCACAAACCTGACAAATCACGAAATTGTCCATATTAGCCTCTATCAAATTGATTTTTCAATTATGCTAATTAGTTCGTTCATAACTTTTGCAGACATTTCACTGATGCCAAGTTCTGGGAAAAGTTCGTTCATTTTATTTGGATCGCCTTTCATCATCATAATATTAACAATTCTGTTATCATCCTCGAAAACAACGATATTTTTGGGCATAAAGCATCCAAGCCGTTTATCCATACTTAGTGCGTGATGTGATTTTGTTGGATTGCAAATCGATAAAATTGTGTAATTGCGTTCCCATTGTAGATAGTTACGTTCGAAAGTGTTCTTCATATTATGTTCAGCGACAAGATTAAAACCGGCGTTTGCTGCATTATCCTTTACTGCTTCTATTGCTTCAGAAAAAGATTTTTGCGTTTTCTGAATATAAAATGGTGAAGTATTCATTTCACACCTAAATTTTATTTGAAAATATATAAACAAAAGATATTACAAACATAAGAATCCCAAATATTGGGAAGATTTGTGAAATGTTTGCATATTGAAACATTGGTTGAACTACAATTGGCGAAAGAAATTGCCCAACATAAAGAGCAGTAGTAAGGAGTCCACTATTAATACCACGATTATTTTCAGTCGAATGTGCTAATATGTGTGATTTCAAATTTGGGACAACCAAACCATTTCCTAATCCTGAAAAAATTAACGAAGCAACAAGCAAAACTAAATTCGACGAGAATAAAATCAACAGATGCCCGAAGCCCCAAATGAAAAATCCAAGCATATAAACATAACGAAATGGGACTTTATTTTTAATTTTTGGATAAATTAGCGATGAAAACGATGAGAACATTATCCAAACAGCTATTAGCAAACCAATTTTCGAGGCTGGGAAATCTGGGAATTGAGAATTGATTAAAAAAGGCAGCTGAGTTGGTACCATCAGATAACAAATCATCACAAAAATTGCACTTAAATATATTAATGATGTTTTTAAGTTAAAAGAAAACTGGACCTGTCTTCTTGTCTCTATTTTGTAAGAAGTTTCATCCAGAAAAAATAAAAGAAGAACCCCAACAATAACAGATACGAAATAAGCAATAAAGGGAAAACTCCAATTAATATCTGCAAGCACCCCACCAAGCAGCAAATAAATAACACCAGCGAAGCTCATTATCGCTCCCTGTAAGCCAATAAACTTATTCCGCTTTTCACCCTCGAACAAATCGCCTAATACAACAATAAATCCAGTCATCAAGGCAGAAATTGCTATTCCAAGAAACGCTCGCCCGAGCAAAATTAAATATATATCTCGAAGATAATAACCTGTCGTCCCAGCAATTCCATATAGAATAGATGCAAAAACTAAAATCGACTTTCTCCCAAATTTTTCGAATAAATAACCGGAAATGGGCGAAAAGATAGCAATAAAAAGTGGTGGAAGAGATAAAATTAATTTTGTAAGAAACTCAATATTATCAATATTTGAAAAATTCTGTGTAATATATGGCAAGGCAGGTGTTACTATTGCACCAGCCATAACAGAAAGAGTGCTTCCAAATAAAATAACAGCATTGCGAATAATAGTTTTCATTTTAAAAGATTAGCTCAATTTCTTCAACATTTGGGCGGTTACCAGAGATAAGTTTTTCATAAATGCCTAAGATATGGTCAATATAGTCATCAAAATTATGGGTTAAGTTGCAATTTGAACGCCAAATATTTATTAATTCAGGATTTTCAACTACATCCCATAATATTTTGGTAAGTTCAGAAGGGGAACTATGCGAATACAGCTTGCCATTGATCCCGTCTTTTACAAAATCAGGGAAACCTCCAATACTCGATGCGATAACGGGAAGCTTCATTGCAAGTGCTTCGGCAATTACCAGCGGTGCGCAATCTTCCCAAACGCTTGGCAAAACAATTGCATCAAGATGTTCAGCAATTTTTGGTAATTCATCAGTATTATATTTCCCCATAAAATTAATTCTTTTGTTAACATCAAGGCACTCAAGCAAGCGAAGATAATCTGGCGATACAAATCCATAGACCAAGAATTCAGCTTTTTCTTTCGGTATAGATTGAGCGGCCTGAACAAGAATATGAGCACCTTTGTGTGGCATGACACCACCAATATAGCCAAATTGAAGTGGGTATTCTGGCAGACGATTGTTGATATTCAATGAAGTTAACTTTTGGGCTTGTTCTGGCACTTGATGAACAATTGTAATTTTGTCAGGGTTAATTCCAAATTCTACAAATAATTCTTTAACTCGTCGAGATACGGCAAGTGTATATGTGATATGTTCATTGACTAATTTTTTAGCCGCTTCGATGCGTTTTCTATACGAGTTTTGTAAGTTAGGATAATTGCGAGCAAGTTCTGAATTATGGAAAAAGTCAGTGTTGTGCCACAAGGATAAATCTGAGCGATAAAGATAGAGCATAGGATCGATAATATGGTAATTATGAGTTGTAAAAACAGAAGGAATCCCTTTAGAATATGGAATTTTTCCAATAGCGAAAGAAATCCCAAGAAAATTATTATAGTGAACAATGTTAGGTCTGAACTCATCTACAACTTGTGCAAATAGTTGGACTATTCGCTCGTCTTTTATTTCTCTTTCTGGGTTTAAAGCATCCAAAAATACAATAGGCCGATTATAAACCCCGTACAAATGAACACCTTGGTCAATTTTATATTCCAAGTAATATGGTTGGTGTATTGTTGGATGGTTTGCCGTTACATAAAATACAGCTACTTCATATCCACGACGAGCAAGAGCAATTGCCACAGAACGAGGGAAAGTAGTGCCGCCACCGCTTTCGTTCCAACCATACATTGTAAGCAAAATTCGTGGCTTTTCTTGTTTCACAGTGCTTTCGGAGACGATACTCTCAGTCTCTGGCTTAATATCTGAAATCTCAAATAAATCCTCGTATTGAAAATCTGAACCTTGTTCATCAAGTTTGCAGTATGAATTGAACAATTCTTCATCTATTTCCAGCGACAAAATCTCATTTTCATTCAAAGAGTGCAAATTCGGAACTAGTAGGACATTACCCAATTTCTGAATTTCTGCAATTTCTCCTTTTTCAGATAGGTTTTGCACAATTTCCAATAGAAGTTGATTTATTGAAGTTTCAGATTGATTTTTATTACCATCGATAGCATCTTCAGTATTGAATAATCTTCCCCATTTTCGAGAGAAAAGACTAATTTCCGATTCCGTCGGCATTTTAATTTCGATACTATCTTTTATTACAACTATGCTATCAGTTAAGCAAATTGGCGTATAATCAAATTCTTTTGCTCGCAATGAAAAATCGATTTCATGAAGAAAGCTCTCAAAACTTTCGTCGAACAGTCCAATTTTTTCGATTAATTCAGTTCGGAAAGCAACGCAATTTGCAGATAAAGCATTCGATAATATATATTCGCCAGAAATAGTAAGCGTTTCATAATCTTCATTTTGATTTTGATATAAAAAGTTTAGTTTATTGTCTTTTGCTTCTATTTTAATCCCAGTTGAATGGATCTTTCTACTGTTCGGAAACAATTTTGGCAATGATACTATTGAATTTGTGTTTTTCAGACTGTCTATTAAAACATCCAGCCAATTCTGAGAAACAGAGTAAACTTCATTAAGGACAACAAAATAATTACCAAAAGCATTTTTAATCGCATTATTAATTGCTCTTGGAACTGGAATGCTATTATAGTTTCTGATGAAGCGAAAATTAATTCTTGAAGAAGCAAATTTTTTGAGAATAGTTAATGTTTCATCATTGGATGCATTATCCGAAACAACAATTTCAAAATTATATTTAGAATTATATGCATAAATCGAATGAATCAAGTGTTCAAGTAAATGAGCCTCGTTTCTTGTATGAATTATAATCGAGATAAGTTCTCTATCGTCTATTTTAATTTGCGATTTTGGCTTAATTTTTTGTTTGATTTTTTCTGCATCACTAACAGTATCACTTGAAATACTTTTTTTCAAATTTGCTTTTAATGAAAACAATTCTGCATCATATTTGAAAATTAATAATGCTTTTTCGCAATATTCATAGGCAGCAATCTTATTGCCAGTTTCAAAATAAGATAAAGCGATGATTTTAAGTGCATTGAAATTAGTTTGGTCTATTTTGAGCAAACGTTCTGAAATCTCAATTGCATTTGAGTATTGAGCAGATTTAAAGTAGGCTTTTGCCAAAATTCGCAATAATTCACTATTTTCAGATTGTCCGATTAAATTAGTACAAATATCGATTGTTTTGGTGTAATTCTCTATTTTGAAGTAAGAACGAGCGAGTAAAATTTTAGCTTCGTAATTATCTGGCTCAATGCATATTACATTTTCAAGAAAATCTATTGTATCTTTATATAAATGCTTTTGAAAAGCAAGCTTCGATAGCAACAAAAATGCTTTACTGTCGTGCTCCTTGTCAATAATTTTAAGTAAATCTGAAATAATTTTGTTATTGACCGCATCAATATTTGGGAAATACGGTATTTTTCGAGTATTTTCAAGAGCAGAAAAAAGATACTGCTTAACTTCATTTATCTCTGTAAAATTTTTAAGTTTACTAAATAAATCATAATAGTAATTAGCTTTAACAAATGTAAAAATATTGTCAATTTGAGAATTAAAAAGCCCTGTCATCATATCAAGAGTTTTAATGTGTCCAAGATGTCGATCTTTCAACGTTTTTGATGTCCATGCACTCTTTGGATGTTCACGATATACAGCCATCACTTCATTGATAAAAAAAATATCCCCCTTGCTTGCATTCAGAAGATGAACAGCATAATCACGTGCTGGAATTGTTTTCAATATTTCGAGATTCGCATCATAAAGCCCGCGTCTAAACACAACGGACGGGGAATGTATAAAATTTCCGAAAGCAAGGTCGTATATTGTAGAAATTTGTTTCTGTTGTGGATTAGAAATTATTGGCTTCTGGTTGCTTTCTTCGTAGATAATCTTAACAGAGTGAAAACAAACAGCTAAATTTGAATTTTGCTCTAAAACGTTAATTTGTTTTTGCAATTTATACTCATCAATCCAAAAGTCGTCACCATCGCACCAAGCAATATATTTCCCACGATAAGCGGCGATAGTACGTTCGCCATTAGCAACTACGCCTAAATTTCTTTCATTTTCGATAAGATTGATAATCTCAGGATATTTTTCTTTATAATTGCGACATATTTGACGAGTTGCATCAGTAGAGCAGTCCTCGCCAATGATAATTTCAAAGGGAAAATTGGTTTTCTGAGAAATGATTCCTTCAATACATTGAGCAATGTATTTTTCGTGATTATAAGCTAAAACTCTTATACTAACAAGCGGATTATTAACTAAATTATTCATTATTCCACCTTTTTCAATAGTTTTGCAGGATTACCAGCCCAGACCTCACCTTCGCCAATATTTTCAAGTACGACCGCACCCATACCAACAGTTGCATAATTGCCAATTTCAACATATTCACGAATGCAAGCATTCAAACTAACTGTAACAGCTTTTCCAATTTTCAGATAAGCACCAGTACAGCAATTAGCAGCAAAAAATGAGTAATCGTCAATTGTGCTGTTGTGTCCTATTGTTGCACCGACCATAACTCTACAACATTTTCCAAATTTTGTGCCTGACGATACTGAAACGTTTGGCATAATTACACATCCAGGGGAAAGCTCAACCTTTGGAGCTACATATGCCATCGGATGCACAAAAGTTGCTAGCCGGTCATCAGGAATATTTAAACTCTCAAATATTGCAATACGTTCTTTTTGACCGCCAACTTTGAATATTGTATTAATAAAATAGAAACCTTCTTCTAATAACTTCGGGATATCTTGCAATCCTCCAAGCACCGGGAAGCCTTCAATTTCATTCATTTTGTCTCTATCGTTAATGAATCCGGCACAGATATATTCATCGTAGCCTCGTCTGTTTGCATCTGCAATAGCGTGTGCAATTACCGAGCCATTCCCAAGGCCACCCATAATTAATACTTTCTTAGGCATATTATATCAACTCGTATTGTTCTAAATAAATTGCAATTTTATTAGGTGAATTATACATTGCTAAATCAATAATTGAATGAAAAGAAATATAATAATTTTGGTCGAAATTTTCGATTAATTCAGTTTTTAAAAAGTATAATTTAAGAGATTTTTTTTCAAAATATTCTTTGCTGTAAAGATCAATTCCACCTATCGCATTTATGTATATAGAGCAATTTTCTTTCTTTGCAATATCAATAAGCCTATCTGCACTTTTTAGATCAGTTTGATAATTTGTTTGATCAGATGCAACTTTAAATTCACACTCCAAACCAACGTATTTACAAAATTCGAGAATTGAAGCGATAGCAAGTTCAGATATTGTTCTTGGCTTTTGTTGAAAAACAATGTCTATAATTTCAATTACATCTTCAAAATAAGGAGAATGTTTATAGTTATACTGTAATGTTTTAATAAATTTCTCGAGAAAATCACTTTCCCAATCAATCAATGTATCGCAGATACGTTTATTTTGACTAACAGAGATACAAGGAATGGTGAAATAATGCTCATTATCATTAACGATTATTCGGTTTCTGTTAATCCAACCTTTTTTAATAAAGTTCACATTATCTAAAAAGATAAATTTATCAACAGAATGAATTAGCTGAAAGTATCCGATGTAAGGAAAAACGTAAGGCTGCATTATTGCAATTTTCATATTTTGCTTTTTTTATTGATTAATTCTTGTTTTTTAAGAATTTTACGAGCAGCAAGAATCATCGGCGGACCAATAAATTTACCATCCTTAACTGCCACACCTTTGCCTTCGGAGTGTGCTTGTTCGGCAAGCCTGAGCATTTCTTCAGCCCAAGCAACTTCTTCCGCAGAAGGTGAAAAGTATTTATGAACAAGAGGTATTTCTTTAGGATTAAGCACAAGCATTCCTTCGAAACCTAGATTTTTTGCGATTTTTAGGTTTCGTTCGAGGTCGTCTAAATCATGAACTTTAATGTGAACAGTATCAATTGGAATTACACCATTTGCACGTGCAGCCATTGCAATTGTTGCTCGCGGAACAAATAAGCTTTTGCTCTCAGCATCGTGAATACCTTCTAGGTCGGTGATAAAATCCTCGCAACCATAAGCAAGAGCAACTACTCGATTAGAAGCTTGACATAAATCTTGAGCATTCAGTACCGCTGCAGTCGTTTCGACAAGTGCAATAATTTTATATGTTCCTATAGGTATTTTTTTTTCATATTCTATGGTTTCAAGCAATTTATCGAAAAAGTAAATGTCCTCACCCAGTTTCGATTTAGGATACATAAATCCAGTAATACCATCGATGGTAAGTTGGTACACATCTTGCAGAAGATGCCCGCTTTCGCGGTCATTTACTCTCGGGAAAACAAAATGATTGCGAAACTTACCTTCTTTGACAAATCTTTTTATTGTATCCCTTGCTACTTGTTTGTTTTCTTCGGGCTGTACAGAATCTTCTATATCCAGAAGCAGAACATCGGCATCCGACCGAGCTGCACTATTGAGCAATCTCTCATTATGCCCTGGGACAAACATCAGACTTCTCATAAGAAAAGGAAAACGGCTATTCATTGCTATTTCTCCTTTTGATCAGAACTTTTCTTCGAAATTTCAGAACTTCTACATTATTCTGATTATATGCAACTGTCTCTACATAGACAATTCCTCTATCTTTTTTGTTTTTCGAGGGTATCAAATCAAGTATTTTTGTTTTGACATAAATTGTGTCGTTGATAAATACGGGATGCAGATGTTCTATTTTTTCATATTCTAAATTAGCAATTGCTTTGCCGCTTATTTCAGGCACTGTCAGACCTACTGCAAGGCTAAAAACAAGTGTACCAACAACTAAAATCTTCCCGTGCTGACTTTTTTGAGCATAATCAAGATTTGTATGTAATGGGTTGGCATTCATTGTAAGCAATGAAAATAAATTATTATCGCTTTCGAAAATTGTTTTCGAAAGTGGATGCTCGATTATTTCGCCAACAACAAAATCCTCGAAATATTTGCCTAAGGTATCCATAAAATTCGAATTTTTTGTAAAGATAACTATCTATTTTCTTGCCAAAATTAGATTCTCCTTCTCATTTAAGCCATAGATGGAGGGCTGAAATTTTTCTAATACTTCGTAGTGGTTAAAAACCTGCAATTTGAAGCCAGACTGCCTAATATCATCAAATAATTGCAACCCGAAAATTCTTGCGTGGTCGTGTTGTCCATAAAACTTTTCTTTTAAATATGGAGTATCAATTAAAACATCCTCAAAATTGTTATATATCAATGATGAAAAAGGTGTTTGCAGTATTGCTGTTCCTTTTGGTTTAAGCACTCGATATATTTCTGAGAGAGCTTTTCTATAATCAGGAATATGTTCTAAAATATGATTTGCAATAACATAGTCGAAAGTAGAATCTTCGAATGTGGTTTGTGTAAGGTCAATTTTGTAAAATGGGTTAATATTTAGGTGAAGATATTTTTCTGGTTTTAAATCTCCACAAATAAAATTCATTGAAGATTTAGCAATTTTCTTTAAAAAATTTATTTCGGGGGCAACATATAGTATTAGCTTATTTTCGAATTTGTCGAGTTCACCAATTTCTTTAAGAAACAGGTACAGATGGCGTTCTCGGTCTGTGGAACCACAAACGGGACATTGAAAATATCGTGGATCTGTGCCGATTATGTCAAAATTTCGGACGAAATCAGTTCCTTCGTTTTTTTTCCATTCTCTAAATTCATTAAAATACATTTCGCAGAAAATGCAATAGCATTTTTCCTTAACATAATATTGGTAGTCTGTCATTTTTCTATTTTCAGTAATCGTTAAATATTAAAATTAACGTATTAGAGAGCAAAATAATTTTGAAATAATTGAAGAGACTATTGTTAATCTGCATGAATGAGCAAAAAAATTAGATTGAAAGGCAAAAATCTTTCAGACTTTATATTTTCTTTGAATTTCGCGTTCAGTTTCCCTTTTTTTTGTGGTTTCACGTTTATCGTATTTCTTTTTGGAACGGCACAAGCCAATTTCAACTTTAACAAGGTGACCCGAAAAATAAATTGAAAGAGGAATTAAAGTAACGCCTTTTTCAGCAACCGCAGATTTTAGTTTGAAGGCTTCACGTTTATGAATAAGTAACTTGCGTGGTCGCTTGGGTTCGTGATTTTCTCGGTTGCCGTGTTCGTAAGGAGCAATATGAAAATTCACTAAATATAAATCTTCCCCTTGAAATGATGCGTACGCTTCTTGCAAACTACATTTTCCTTGTCGTAGGGACTTCACCTCTGTTCCAGAGAGAACAATGCCACATTCAATTGACTGTAGCACAATAAAATCGTGGTGTGCCTTGCGATTATTGGCAATAATTTTGATTTCTCTATTTAAAACTTCGGCTGTCTTCATTTTTCAAAAATACAAATAATCAGTCAATTGACTAAAATATTTGTGAAAAATCAATTAAGAAAAAATTAAAGTTGGATTTCAGTACGAAGTTGAATTTCTTCTAATATAGAACTAACTTGAATGCATTTAGCCAATTCACCTGAGTAAACAATTGCTTTACCTTTATTATGCACTTCGTAGGTGATGGCTTCGGCTTTTTCGTAGTTGTATCCAGTAGCTTTAATAATTTGGTTGATAACTTCATCAAAAGTGTGCCAATCGTCATTGAAAAGGATGACTTTTGCGGCAAGCTTTACTTCGTCAATCAGTTCGATTTCGCTTTCTGGATTTATGTTTATTTGCTCGGACATAATTTCAATCAACTTTTTTACAAAAATACAAAATTTTTTGAATAATTTAAAACAACGGTATTAGTCGAGACTAATTATTAAACTAATTTAGCAAAAAATGTATATTTTTATGTAATTTTGTGTTTTATAAATTATGCGTAATTGGAAAAAAATTTAAGGAAATGAAAAAAGATATAGTTATAAATGCGGCTATTAACGAAGTAAGAGTAGCCATAAGCGAGGATGGACGTCTTAGCGAATATTATATAGAACTACCAGAAAAAGAAAAATCCATTGGGAACATTTATTTAGGTAAGGTTAGTAAAATTGTTACAGGAATAAATGCTGCTTTCATCGATATTGGTCTAAATCAAGATGCATTTTTGCACTTTTCTGATATTGATGATGCAAATGAGAAAAATTTGTTTTTCGAAGACGATGATAGCGAAAACAACAATAATATTGACGAAAAGAAGACTTCTAAATCAAAAAAAGCAACAAAAAAGAAATCATTAATTCAAAAAGTTAAATTTCACACAAAGAAATCAGGAGCAATTGATATTAATCTTGAACCTGGACAATTAATTTTAGTTCAGGTGATACGCGAAGCATATCACAGCAAGGGGATGAAAGTTACCACAAAGCTGGGAATACCCGGACGTTACACAGTTTTGCTGCCGTTTGATAACGTGCTTGGTATCTCAAAAAAAATTGCTTCTTATGTGGAAAGGCGGCGTTTGCGCCAGCTTGCAAAAAGTATTCTTCCAGAAGGTTATGGCGGCATCATTAGGACGGCAGCTCAGGGCAAAAGTGAAGATGAGCTTCGTCGTGATTGGAATTATTTACTCGATATTTGGGAAATGGTTCATCAAAAAGCTGAAAGCTTGAAAAAACCTGGTCTTGTCTATCAAGATTTGGGACTTGCGACAAGCGTTGTTCGAGACTTGTTTGACCAGGATGTAAAATTGCTGGCTGTTGATTCAAAAAAATTACACAAAGAAATTATTAATTACTTAAAAGTAAATTCCCCCCATTTAATCGAAAAGGTAGAATTATACAACGGGGATCGCCCAATTTTCGAAGCTTTTGGTATTGAAAAGGAGCTTGCAAAAACATTTCGAAGGACTGTGAATTTGCCATCAGGCGGCGATGTTGTGTTTGACCATACCGAAGCAATGCACGTAATTGATGTCAACTCGGGCAGAAGCAACGAAACGGACCAAGAAAAAAATGCATTCAAAACTAATATCGAAGCTGCAAATGAAATTGCTCGTCAAATTCGATTGCGTGATTTGAGTGGAATGATTATCATCGATTTCATTGATATGCAGCAAGAAAGCAACAAGAAAAAGTTATTTCAGGAAATGACAAGGCTTCTGGCAAAAGATAGAGCAAAGACTGTTTGCTTTCCACTCACTCAGTTAGGGTTAATGCAAATTACCCGGCAACGTATAAATCAGAATCTTGAAGAAAAAACAAGCGAAATTTGCCACGTTTGCAATGGAACGGGAAGAATCATATCAAAAGCAGTATTGATTAATACAATGGAAAGATGGCTCAAAAATTTCCGAAAAAACAGTCGTGAATTTAAATTAATTCTACAAGTTCATCCAAACATAGCAACTTATATTACAGAAGGTACTTTTTCGATAATTTCACGCTTGATGCTTAAGTATTTCGTCAAAATTATTGTAAAGCAAAGCGATACAATAGGAATTGATAAGTTTCGATTTATTTCTGTTAGAAAGGACAAAGACATAACAAATGAATTTATTTAATAATGAGAAGAAAGAAAAAAATATTAACAATACTTGGCTCTACTGGTTCAATAGGAAAGCAAACGCTTGATGTAGTAAGTTCATTAAATGGCATGTACGAAATTGGCTATTTAACAGTAAACAAGAACATAACAGAACTAGAGAAACAGACAAAAATATATAATCCTAAAGGGGTTGTAATCAAGGAAGAAAAGTATTATTGCGATTTTCTAAAAACAACACATTTTAAAGGTGAAATACTCTTTGGGGAGGAAGCTGTAATTCGGGCAGCAGCAGACAACGAAAACGATATTGTGGTTTCATCGTTAGTAGGCTTTTCTGGTGTACTGCCAACCTTGAAAGCAATCGAAAAAGGTATTGATGTAGCACTTGCAAATAAAGAAACTCTTGTTGCAGCAGGAGAAATCATAACACGCGAAGCTGAAAAATCTGGTTCTAAAATTATTGCTGTCGATAGTGAACACAGTGCTGTTTTGCAAAGCTTAGTTGGCGAAGACAATAAATCTATTGAGAAAATCATTCTTACAGCTTCAGGAGGACCATTTTTTAATAAAAGTATCAATGAGTTCGAGACAATAACTGCTCGCCAAGCTTTGCAACATCCTAATTGGAATATGGGTAACAAAATTACGATTGACTCGGCAACCATGATGAATAAAGGTTTCGAAGTTATCGAAGCATATTGGCTATTTGGACTTGACATTAACCAAATAGATGTTGTAATTCATCCTCAAAGCATTATTCATTCTATGGTACAGTTTGTTGATGGTTCAATTAAAGCGCAATTGGGTTTGCCTGATATGCGAATACCAATTTCTTATGCCCTTACCTATCCAAACAGGTTAAAATATGATTTCCCAAGACTTGACTTAGCAAAAATAGGGAGTTTGACATTTTTCAAACCAGATATAGAAAAGTTTCCTTGTTTAGATTTAGCTTACAAGGCACTTGAAATTGGCGGAACTGCACCAGCGGTCCTAAATGCTGCTAATGAAATAGCAGTCGAGGCATTTTTGAACAACAAGATTAAATTTACAGATATACATAAGGTTATTCAGTTTGCACTTGAGAAAATACAAATAACACAAAATCCGACAATAGATGAAATCGTTAGCATCGATAACCTAACAAGAAAATTAACAAGTAATTTCATAACTAATTTATAGTTGAATTATGGGTGCATTAAGTGATATTTTTTATTTTATAATTGTTATCGGGATATTGGTTCTAATTCACGAATTAGGACATTTTATAGCTGCAAGATTAACAGGTATGAGAGCCGAAGTTTTCTCAATTGGTATGGGATTGAGGCTCTTAGGATACAACAAAGTTACAGGTTTTTCATTTGGGAAACTACCTGATGATATAGATTTGCAAGGGCATACAGATTATAGAATTGCTGCTTTTCCTATTGGGGGATACGTCAAAATTTCAGGTATGGTTGATGAATCAATGGACACTGACTTTACATCCAAACCACCAGAGGGATATGAATTTCGGGCAAAGAATCCGTTTCAAAAAGCATTTGTTCTTTCGGCTGGTGTATTGTTCAATGCTCTGCTTGCAATTGGAATATTTGGAGGAATTATTTTTTTTAATGGAGAACAAACTTTGAATACGGCCACTGTTGGATATATTAAAAAAGAATCAGTTGGTGACTTTTTGGGGTTGGAGCAAGGCGACAAGATTATTTCAATTAACGGTGTTCTTGTTAATAATTGGAACGATGTTATTAAAATTCTGACTACTGAAAAATTTGGGAAAAATCGTGTAGTTGAAGTATTACGCGACAATGAACAAGTTACTTTGAAAGCAGATGGCAGCAAGTTTATCAGACTTCTTTCTGAACAAAAATCGTTAGGCATCGAACCTGAAAACACAAAAACAATTATTCTTGCTTCAATATTCGATAAGCCAGCTCAAAAAGCAGGACTGAAAAAAAATGATACTATTTATTCAATTAATAGTGAACCAATTGGGGCAGTTAGCCAGTTTGTTGATATTTTGAAAGCAAACCCAAACAAAAATCTTTACATTCAATGGAAACGTGGAAATGAAATTTTGGGCGATTCGATAAAGCCAGACGAAAAAGGTACAATCGGAGTTCAAATTGCACAAATCTATCAAGGAAAAACATCTATTAAAGACTATGGATTTGTTGAATCGCTTGTATTTGGATGGAATCAAACAATTTCTTCTGTCAATTTATTATTTAGTTCAATTGGGCAAATAATCAAAGGAAATATGTCCTTTCGTGAATCAATCGGGGGACCTATAATGATTGCAAAGCAAGCCGGTCAGCAGGCAGAACGTGGGTTAATTAGTTTCTTAAGTTTTGTAGCCTTGCTATCGGTTTCTCTTGCTGTATTAAATATTCTGCCATTTCCTGCTCTTGATGGAGGACATTTGATTTTTGTAATTGTTGAAGCAATTATGCGTCGTGAGGTTCCTGTAAAAGTAAAAATGGCTATTCAGCAAGGTGGATTGATTATACTTCTTTTATTTATGGCATTTGTTGTCTATAATGATTTAATGAGATAAACCGATAATCTTGAATTTTTATGGATATTTTATTATTGACAGATAAAAATAATTTTTTCGGGCAAACTCGAAAACCCTGGGTTAGTATTGATACACAAAAGTTCATTTCAAATTTGGCAAATTACGGGATTAAATGTAAGGTTTCAACTTTTCCATTAGTTGCTGTCAATAAAGAAATTCCCAGCAAAGAAATAATTTTCTATCACTTTAGTCAAAAAGAAAATCTACGTTATTTCATAAAAGATGTTGCAGAGGTACTAAATCAACTTAACAATAAACTTGTTCCATCAATTGATTTACTACGTTCACACGAGAATAAAGGTTACCAAGAATTATTAAAAAAAGTTCGAAAAGTCAGTTCACCGGTAGGTTATTACATATCTTCTATAGAAGATATTCATTATTTAGACATACAATTTCCCATTGTTGTAAAAACAATTGATGGTTCTAACGGCAAGGGTGTTTTTCTATGCAAAAATATTCATGATGTTTATAAATATTTGAAGCGGTTCAGAGGTACAAATATTCCCGAGAAATTAGATTTACTAAGACGCAGATATTTTAGAAGAAAGAAAAATTATCCTGAATATCCTGACTACAATAATTACAAAGATTATCTTGAATATAAAGAATATATTACCAAAGATATTAGATTTGCTGTTCAGGAATATATTCCCGAACAAGAGTTTGACTATCGTGTACTTGCTATTTACGATAAATATTACATTATTAAGCGACACACCCGGGCAGGTGATTTTCGTGCAAGTGGTGCAAAGAAATTTGATATAAACTTCGAAATTGATAACAAATTGCTTTCATCAGCCGAGCAGTTCAAAAATGCTTTTCCAGACACACCTTACCTTTCGATGGATATTATATATGATAATCGGGATAATAGCTATAAATTGCTGGAATTCCAAGCTTTGCATTTTGGAATAAATGTAATTGTTAAAAATGATGGCTATTTTATTAAGAAAAATGGTAAATGGGAAAAAGTATACAAACAAAATGCCTTCGAAGATGAACTTGCTTATGGATTGGCAAAGTATTTGGGTGTAAGTGCATAAAGGAAACTGGTAATGGTTTTTTCTGAAATTCTATTGAAAATACCTTATTCATTAGTATGGAAAATCTTTAATATTTTTAGGAAAGACCAATTAATTGCATTTTACTGCCACGAATTATTGGATTACGAAATTTTTCGTAATGTTCATAAATTGCTACCAAAAGTTCAAGTTATAGCAAAAAACAAAAAATTATCAAATGAATTAAAAGCTAAGTACAACATAAATTGCCTGAATTACCCAGCA
This sequence comes from Eximiradius sp., assembly GCA_937127445.1. Lineage (GTDB taxonomy): Bacteria > Bacteroidota > Ignavibacteria > Kapaibacteriales > UBA2268 > JAKIZO01. The sequence continues at coordinate 23,756 of CAKZLY010000018.1, forward strand.
TTTCCCGATGTTGTAATTATGGCACGACACAGCTTACACCTATTCCCCACCCCAAATATAATCAAAATTGGTTTAAGACACGGAGCATATCACTTTAAACAATTTATTTCTGCGGAGAAATACAACAAATTTGATTTATTTCTCTTTACTTCGATTTCAGAAGTTGAGCAAGCTACTAAACTTGGGATTAAAAATGCTGAATATGGTGGTTTCCCTAAATGTGACACACTTTTCGACGGAACCACGAAGAACGCAGCATATAAATTGAAACAAATGCTTGCTTATCCCGGTAAACCAACAATTTTATTTTCTTCCACTTGGGATAAATCTGGTATTGCAGGAGTTCATTTCTGGTACGACAGACTTGAAGAATTATCGAAAAAGTACAATGTAGTGGTAACTTTGCACCCTTGGGTAAGCAAATCAATTGTTGATAGGATAAGAAATACAAAAAATGTCAGATTAATTTCAAACGATGAAATTTATCAATATATGCTCATCTCAGATGCTTTCGTGGCTGATGTTAGCTCGATAATTGCTGAATTTATGTTGGTCGGAAAACCAATTTTTACATTTAAAATACCAATTAAAGGTCGACTATCTGAAGAAATTTATGATTTACTTGAAAAATATACCATTAGAATTTCTAATTTTGACGAATTTAATAAAGAAATTAGCAAAGTATTGCAAGACAAGACTAAAAAATGGGACTATGAAGATTGCTTAAATTTATTTTTTTCAGGCAATTTAGGCCAGCATTCACAAATAATGGCAGATAAAATCAAAGATTTTTTATTGACAAAAGGAATAGAAATTTGACAACCAAAGAGAAAATATTAGTTACAGGAGTTGCAGGATTTATCGGATCGAAAGTAGCCGAATTTCTTCTTAAAAATGGATATTTCGTTGTTGGCATAGATAATATTAATGACTATTACAGCCCAAAATTAAAATTGCATAGATTAAATTTATTACAAAGTTTTAGTGATTTCCAATTTTATAATATTGACATAGAAAATTATGGTGAGCTTGAAAATTTATTTGAAAGCAATAAATTTACATCCGTGATAAACCTCGCTGCTCGTGCTGGTGTTCGTGCAAGTATCGAAAATCCATTTGTATATGTAAATACAAATATTGTGGGCACTCTGAACATTCTCGAATTAATGAAAAAGTATTCTGTTAATAAATTTGTGCTTGCTTCGAGTAGTTCAGTTTACGCTGGCGAGAAAGTGCCTTTTCAGGAAAATATGCGTGTAGATTATCCTATTTCTCAGTACGCTGCAACAAAAAAATCAGTCGAATTAATTGCATACACCTATCATCATTTGTATGGAATTGATGTATCGGTTCTGCGTTTTTTCACTGTTTTTGGACCGGCAGGACGTCCAGATATGAGCTACTTTCAGTTTATCGAGAAAATACGGAAAGGTCTTATAATCACGATTTATGGTAATGGCCATCAGACACGTGACTTTACATATATCGATGATATTGCCAATGGGGTTTTAGCCTCGATGAAACCTCTTGGATATGAAGTTATCAATTTAGGTGGAGGAAGAAACCCAGTTAGTATTAATCATATGATTGAACTTATTGAAAATGCTTTACATCGCAAAGCATTAATTGAATATAAACCGTTTAACAATGCAGATATGAACGAAACAGGTGCGGACATATCCAAAGCCAAAACACTATTGAACTGGCAATCCCAAATTGATTTCGATACTGGGATTGAAAATACAATCAAATGGCATCTTCAAAATGAGAGATTATTAGATAGCTTAGAATAATTATATCATTAGAAATGTAAGCCCAAATTATTGCAAAACGAATACCGAACTACTAAAAGCTTCGAGCGGTATATAATTTTCAACCTTGTTACTTGTATGATTTATTATATCGAAATGATATAATTCAGCTTTAATTTTTAAATCTTTAATAGGTAGTGCAACTTTCTTATGAGAATAGTTTGCAATACATAAAATTTTCTTTTCGACAACAAAAGCCAGCAAGTGGTCGCAAGTATCAAGAAGTTCGAGATTTTCAAATTTTCTTATTTGAAGATGAGATTTCAGTTTTTCCAGTGCTGAATTAACTTGTTGTATGTAAGAAACAATATTATCAGTGTTTTCCCAATCAAGCGTAAGAGCAGAAAAAAGCGGGAGTCTTTCTGTCGGGAACTGTTTGATTTCTTCTTCAGTAAAACCCAAACCGGTGTTGACAGGCAATTTCTCGCCTAACTCAAACCCATTATGAATAAATCTAATAGATGGTAGAAAAGATAGAACCAACCAAATCATTTTAGAAAAATCGTTGCCACCCTCTCTGCTTGCAGCACGCTTAGTATTATGATTTTCAGGAGTAAGGAAAAAATTAATTGGGAATTCTTTTTTTTCAAAATTTCTTATTATTTCCTTCATTTTCCAGCAAATATGACTATCAAACGGAACATATCCCAACACAGCATCGTATCCTTCTTCTTTGGATTTCGAGGTAAGGGTAAAATTTTCTTCCCAAAAAATAAAGTCTGATTTAGTTTTTCTTGCTTCTTCAATGATAGATTTCATTAATTTATCAGGCATTGCGTGTCCCATATCTACCATTGCACCATCTATCCCGAAATGATTTATATAATATGGGATAATTTGCCTTATATGTTCCCAAAGAGAGCAGTTCTCATATTGTTTCTGTTGAAGAATTCGGTCATACATTCTAACAGTATTATATGCAATATAGTTAAAATCAAGATGGTTATGCAATTTGAGATAAGTTACATCTGTCCAAAGAGGTTGATTATCATCAGGAGGCCAATCTGCAAAGGCACTGGGAATTGTAAGTTGCCTGCCATCATCAGCGTACCCAGTAATTTTACCATTTTTTGAATAAGTAACTCTGGATGGTATTTTTGCAAACTTGTTTAGATAATTCGAACTTGGAGAAGGGAGTTTATCAAAATCGCCAAGCTCAATTTTTTGCTTTATCACTTGTAATGTCTCTGTATCAAAATTTGGTGGACGAAACTCTTCACCTGTGTCATATATCCAATAAAACCATTCAGGATGATGTAAAGCAAGCTCACTATCAACCGATGCTGTTCTGAAAACAAATTCCATAATTACTTTCATATCAAGAAGTTTCGCGGCTTCAATAAAGGCTTTAAACTGCTGTTCAGCTGTCATTTCAAAGAGCGGTTCGGCTAAATTTTCGTCTAATTTGTATGGATTATTGATTGAATATGGGCTGCCTAAATTTCCTTTTTTGCGATATTTGCCAATTGAAGTAACTGGCAGCAAATAAATAATTCCAACACCTAACTTTTTTAAATAGGGCAAGATAGCTATACTTTTAATGAAAGTACCTGTCTGACGGAAAGTATCAGCCGGAGAATTGAGAATATCGCCGTTCCCCAGATGGTCAAATGCAGTTGCATATCGAACAAATAGATTATAAACAATTTCGCCGTTAAATGATTTCTCTTTCGATAATTCAAATATTCTTGCTAATCGTTCCGAGAAAAATTCATATGGATTAATATTTATTTTTCGATTAGTATTTTTCTCTAACCAAAGTTCAGGAATGAAATAATTATAATTATATTTTATCCTAAAATTATTTTTCAGATTATTCCATAAACTGTTGAATTCACTCATAAAAACTTTTTATTTTGATTAAAAAAAATTTATTCATATTTTACTTAAAGTTTCCATATTTAAAGGAGAATTTATGAAAATTTTCAGATTTATACTAATTGTAATAGGTGTTTTTATTTTCTTGTTGTTTGCAATCCCTTTTTTTCTACCAAATCGAGCATATTCTGAGCGGGAGATAGTAATTAATAAGCCAGTGGATAGTGTTTATAATTATCTGCTAGATTTCAATAATTTTAGAGATTGGAATCCCTGGACAGAAATGGAAAAAGAATTGGTCCTGACTATAACAAATAACTCTATGGAAGTTGGTTCCAAAATTGAATGGGAGAGCGACACTTTGGGGTCGGGCTATATGGAACGTATTGAAATAGAACAAAACAAATTAATAAAATCCAAAGTAGTTTTTATCAAGCCATGGAAAAGCGAAGCAAACGATATAATGAATTTTGAAAAAGTAAATGACAGAAGCACAAAAGTAAAATGGGGGATGCAAATGGAACTTGAATATCCATTTGGAAGATATTTTAACTTTTTCTATGATGAAATGGTTGGGAAAGACCACGAAAAAGGTCTTACCAAAATAAAAGAATGTTTAGAAAAATAGCAGGGATACATTTGTTGCATCCCTACTTAAAATTTATCATTAATCTAATGGATTTGCATTAAGCCAGCGTTCGCAGTCTATTGCAGCCATACAACCGCTACCAGCAGCAGTTACTGCCTGACGATAAACATGGTCTTGCACATCGCCACAAGCAAAAACACCAGGGATGTTGGTGTATGTTGATTTGCCTTCGGTAATTATGTACCCATTTTCATCTAAATTAATAATATCTTTGAAAATATCTGTGTTTGGTTTGTGTCCGATAGCAATAAAGACACCATCAGCAGAATGCTCGGTGATGTCGTTTGTTTTAACATTCCGGATCTTAATTCCAGTAAGCGATTTTATTCCATTTTTTTCTTCACCAAGAAATTCTTCAACAACAGAATCTAATATAAAACTAATTTTCGGATTAGACTTTGCCCTATCCACCATAATTTTTGAAGCACGAAATTCGTTGCGACGATGAATTACTGTTACTGACGAAGCGTGATTAGTAAGATAAATTGCTTCTTCCAAAGCAGTATCGCCGCCACCTACGACAAACACTTTTTTCCCTCGATAGAAAAAACCATCGCAAGTAGCACAAGCCGAAATCCCAGCACCCCAATATTTCTGTTCAGAAGGAAGTCCCAGTAATTTTGCCGATGCACCAGTTGCAATTATAACAGCTTTACTATTGAATTCCTTCCCATTTGCTGTGTGAATTGTGAATGGTCGTTTTGAAAAATCAACTTTTGTTGCGATCTCGAAGACAGTCCCGGCACCGAAACGCTGAGCTTGACGGCGGAAAATATCCATCATTTCAGGACCTTTGACCCCATTTTCAAAACCAGGGAAATTCTCAACTTCGGTTGTGATTGTAAGTTGTCCGCCTGGCTGTAAACCTTCTAACACTAGCACTTTTAGATTCGCTCTGCTTGCATATAGCGCTGCGGTAAGTCCTGCAGGACCACTTCCCAATACAACAACATCATACATATCCATAAACTACCTTTAATAAATCTTTTATTACAAAATACAGAATAAAGACGATATAAAGACGACTAAGTTTAAATTTTCGCTTTTACAATATAACTATTTGACAACGTCTTTTAGGTATGTTCAATATCTCCCATTTCAAAATGAAAAAAAGTTTGCTCTATTTAATTATCATTTTATTTTCTTTTATCAGTTTGTATCCACAAAGTGAAGGTAGTCGTTTTTCAGTAGGCTTTCTGTATGGTTTAAACAAATACTGGGGCGATTTTACTGACAATCAATTTTGGATGGCAGGCGACCTTACTATGCGTCTTAATTTAACGTCTTCATTTTCATTGCAAGGGACTTTCAATTTAGGTCAAGTTCGCTATAAAATAGACGATAAAGTCCTGCAAAAATATCCTGAATATTTTGGGAATAATGCACAAATTGGAGATATATATCCCAATACTTTGGTAAAAATTCAGGATATGAATTCTATCCGTTGGATAAGCGGAGATGTTACAGCGTCAATTAATCTATTTCCTACACAAAGTTTAGTGCCGTATTTATTTGGTGGAGTTGGATTGATGAACTGGGAACCTAAGGCTGGAAATACTGGCTATGGAGGATCTCTACCAAACAATCAAAATAAAGTTTATGAGAAAAATAAAATTGTATTTCCTGTCGGTCTTGGTTTCGAAATATATCTAACGGATGATTTAGTTTTAAATGCAAAAGGGACTTACCGTTTTGGAATGAGTAAATATTTTGACGATTTATCAAAGAAAGAATCTTCAAATGCAAGCTCATCAGCCGATCAATTAGCTAATTTTGGCCTTGGCTTTTCGTATTATATTTTTGGAGTTGCCGATTATGACAAAGATGGTCTTAGTAATTCAAGAGAACGAGCGTTAGGCAGCGACCCTCGCAATCCTGATACTGATGGAGATGGGATTAGTGATGGGGATGAAGTTTTACAATATTATACTGACCCTCGAAAACCAGATACCGATAGTGATGGGCTAACTGATTATGACGAAATTTTCACTTATAAAACATCACCGATTAAATTTGATACAGATGGCGACGGACTTGGCGATGGAGAAGAGATAGCAAGAAAAACCAACCCATTAATTTTTGATACTGATAGTGATGGGATTGGAGATGGGGATGAAGTAATGAAATTTAAAACCGATCCGTTTAACCCAGATACTGATGGTGATAAATTATCTGATGGGGACGAAGTAAAGATTTATTCAACTAATCCACTTAGCCGAGATACCGACAGCGAAGGTATTTCTGATGGAGACGAAGTCCTTGTTTATAAAACTAATCCACGCAATCCTGATACCGACGGCGATGGGCTAAATGATTATGAAGAAATATTTATCTATAATACTGACCCACTTAATCCAGATACTGATGGCGATGGGCTGAACGATAGCGATGAAGTGAAAACCTATAAAACAAAACCACTGGTAACTGATACCGATGATGACGGGATTTCTGATGGGGATGAAGTATTAAAATACAGAACAAACCCATTACTTGCGGACACCGACAATGATGGATTAACTGATTACGATGAAATTTTTGTCTATAAGACTGACCCGAATAATCGAGATACTGATAATGATAAACTTCCTGATGGAGATGAGATTTTTGTCTATAAAACTAATCCATTGAAGATTGATACAGATGAAGATGTAATTACCGATTATGATGAAATTGTTGTATATAAAACAGATCCGAATAATCGAGATACTGACAAAGATAAACTTTCTGATGGAGATGAAGTTGTAAGAGTGAAAACAGATCCGCTCAATCCCGATACTGATGGGGACGGAATAATTGATGGAGAAGACGATTGTCCTCTTGCCCCCGGTGTCCAGTCAGATGCGAAAGGCAAAAATGGATGTCCTGAACCACCAAAAATCGGTACAAAAACTGACTTCCCTGATATTTTATTTATTGTGAACACTGATTTGTTTAATTTTGAGTATCATGGAACTATTCGTAACCTAATGAGATTGCTTGAATACATTAACCAATGTGATAGCCTACAAGTATCAATTGAAGGACATGCCTCCGAGGAAGGAAATCCAAAGCGTAATCAGGAATTATCAGATTTGCGTGCTAAAAAAGTGCGTCAATGGCTTATCGAGCAAGGTGTTCCGGAATATAAAATTGCAAGGACAATAGGATTTGGTTCATCAAGACCGAAAATTCAAGAACCAAGAGGTGCTGCGCTAAGAAAAATTTCACGAGATGAACTTGAAAACATTCGTAAACAAAACAGGAGAATTACAATAGAAGTTGTCCGAACTTGCGATTGAGAAAAAAGTATAAGATTAGAGTAAATTATTTTATATTTAAGAAAAATCCCCGCATATCGTCGGGGATTTTTCTTAATCACTATATCTTAATTAATTTATTTAAACATATTCTTTAATTTCAATTTCGCCTTTCAAACCATAGTAAACGCCTTCGGATAATGCTTGCATCTCGTCTTCGCCAGGATATACATAAACAGGCGCAATAAACTTAACGTGTTCTGTTAAGTATTCAGCAAGAGGCTTGGAACGAGCCATTCCGCCAGTTATTAGTATTGCATCGACTTTTCCGCAAACTATTGGAGCAAGCGAACCAATTTCCCTTGCAACTTGATATGCCATAGCAAAGAAAACTTTCCGGGCTTCTTCATCATTTTTCTCTAATGCACGGATTTCGACTTCATAGGCATCGTTAGTGCCAAGATAAGCCACAAAGCCACCTTTGCCAGTAATCATTTTTTTTACTTCCTGAAGTTCATATTTACCAGAATAGCAGAGGCTCACTAAATCGCCAACAGGAAGTGAACCAGAACGCTCTGGTGAGAACGGACCATCACCGTCTAATGCGTTGTTCACTTCAATAACTTTACCATTTTTATGCAAACCAACAGAAATTCCACCACCAAGATGAACTACAATGAGAGTGAGTTCATTATATTTTTGGGAATGTTCGCGAGCAAAGCGTCTTGCTACAGCCTTTTGATTTAAAGCGTGGAATATACTTCTTCTTGGCAGCAGTGGATGTCCAGAAAATCTTGCTAATTCATCAAGTTCATCAACAACAACCGGATCAACAATAAAAGCATTATTTTCGCAACCGGCAGCTTTTGCAATTTCGTATGCAATCAGTCCACCAAGATTCGATGCATGTTCACCCTGTAATCCCTTTTTCAGGTCGTTTATCATTGTTTGATTAACGCGATAAACTCCACCGGGAATTGGTTTAAGCAATCCACCACGCCCAACCACAGCGTCAAAAGAATGAACATCTACACCATTCTGCTCGAGAAATTCTAAAATAACTTTTTTTCTAAAATCGTATTGATCAATTATTTTATGAAAAGGCGACAATTCTTCTGTACTGTGTTTAAGATTTTGAACGAAGATAGGGTTTAAATCCTCATAGACAGCAATTTTTGTAGATGTTGAACCGGGATTGATTGATAATATTTTCATAATTACACTCCTAATCAGAAATAGATGTTGATAATGCTATTGACATAAGTTTACTTTTATCGCTATCTGCACGTGAAGTGAGTACAATTGGACAAGCGGCACCAAGAATAGTGGCGGCAACAGTTGCACCAGCGAAATATGTGAAGCACTTGTAAAGAACATTCCCAATTTCAATATTTGGTGCAAAAAGTAAATCGGCATCACCAGCAACAGGACTTTCAATACCTTTGTGTTGAGTTGCTTCGAATGAAACGGCATTATCGAAAGCCAAGGGTCCATCGATAGTGCAACCTTTAATTTGCTTACGTCTATTCATCTGAGTAATAATTGCCGCGTGAAGCGTGTTTTCCATTTTTGGGTTAACAGTCTCGACAGCTCCAAGCAAAGCAACTTTTGGACAGTTAACACCAATTTTATGAAATGCAGAAATAGCATTTTTCAAAATAGAAATTTTTTCTTCAAGAGTAGGACATATATTTTGAGCAGCATCGGTAAGAGCGATTACTTTGTGGTAAGCAGGTACTTCGAAGAAACCGATATGGCTAAGCAATTCATCCTTTCGTAAGCCTTGCTCGCGATTTAGCACTGCGCGTAGAAAATCAGCAGTAGAAACAAGCCCTTTCATTAAAATTTGTGCAGCATTTTCACGCACCAAACCAACAGCTTTGCAAGCAGCTTTGGCAGGATCTTTCTCCTCAATAATTTCAAAATGAGAAATATCCAATTTTAATTCATCAGCAAAATGCTTTATTTTCTCTGTGTTACCAACTAAAAGACCATCTACTATTCCTTCTTTTTCAGCAGTTGTAATAGCTTGAAGAACGGGTTCGTCTTCGGCAGCAGCAACTACAACTTTGCGTTTAGGACGGCTTTTAGCGATTTGCAAAAACAAGTCTAAAGATTTGATTTCCATTAGTTTTTCCTAAATATATTTTGCAAAAAACTCATTTTATATAAATAATAAATATACATCATAAGTCCATAATATAAAAGGAAATTCTTAATTATTATTTTCTACTTATAATGATAAATTATTCATAAATACTTAATAAAATCAAATCGAGCTTAAAAATAACATTTACATTGATAATTTATTTTGAAAAATAGTTAATATTTTGTAACTTTTCACAAGATTTAGGTTTTAAATGATAAGAAATATAATCTATTCGGAGTATTTATGAAAAAGTTCGTACTAATTTTATTATCGTTTGTATTTATCTTTTCATCTTGTAAGGAAGAAAAAGTAGCACTATCACCAGAAAGAATTAAAATTGAAAAAGACAAAGTATTAGAAACAATCAGATCTTTCCACACAGCATACGAAAAGAAGGATTTTGGTGCAATGATACCAACTTTGGCAGGAGAAGTTGTGTTTTTTGGGACTGATTCAGGTGAAGTAATTACCACTTTTTCTGACTACAAACAAAAAATGCTCGAACAATGGCAAGAATATGACATAATGAAGTACGGTGAACCTTACGATGTATTTATCGAAATGGATCCATTTGGAAATTTTGCTTCGATTATCTATGGCGTTCAATTATATGTTAAAAAGCAGAATTACGAAAATACTTACCAAGTAAGAGCTGCAAGAACTTTACGTCGCGAAAAGGATAAATGGGTAATTGTAAGCGGAATTGTAAGTATTCCACGTTCTCCAGCAGAATCCCAAATTGGTCAGAAAAATATTCAACAATAACTTGGATAAGTCCAAATAATTAACAAAAGAGGCTGCCTCGAAAAGAGACAGCCTCTTTTTTATATAATTCGAAAAATTTCGATTATGCGCTAAGTATTTCTCTCATATCTTGTTCAACTGTCGTTATTGGTGTAATATTATATGTTTTAACAAGAAAGTCTATAATTTCAGGTTCTAAAAATGCAGGGAGTGATGGGCCAAGTTTAATATTTTTGATGCCTAAATACAAAAGAGTGAGAAGAATAGCAACTGCTTTTTGTTCGTACCAAGATAAAATTAAAGACAAAGGAAGGCTATTGACATCAGTTTTGAAAGCTTCGGCTAATGCTACTGCTATTTTGATTGCAGAATATGCATCGTTGCACTGACCTACATCAAGCAAGCGAGGCAATCCTGCAACTTCACCAAATTCATATTTATTAAAGCGGAATTTTCCACAAGCAAGAGTCAAAATCATGGTATCCTTTGGAGCAGTTGTTGCAAATTCAGTATAATAATTTCTTCCGCTTTTAGCGCCGTCGCACCCACCAATCAGGAAGAAATGTCTAATTTCACCGTTTTTCACAGCTTCTATGACTTTATCTGCAACTCCCAAAACAGCATTATGAGCGAAGCCAGTCATCGTATATTTTTCTTCACCATCTTCAACAAACCCTTCGCAAGCAAGAGCTTCTTCAATTAACTCAGAAAAATCATATTTTTTTATGTAGCGAACACCTTCCCAAGCAACAAGTCCTGAGGTGAAAATACGTTTTTTATAACTTTCACGTGGTTTTTGAATACAATTCGTTGTCATTAGAATTGCACCAGGGAATTCATCAAATTCTTGCTGCTGATCTTGCCAAGCACCACCATAATTTCCAACAAGGTGTTTGAATTTTTTTAGTTCGGGATAACCGTGGGCTGGTAGCATTTCTCCGTGAGTATATATATTTATATCTTTACCTTCGGTTTGTTTAAGCAATTCATACAAATCTTTTAAATCATGCCCAGACACTAATATAGCCTTTCCTTTGACGGGGGTAATCCTCACTTTTGTCGGGATAGGATTGCCATAACTACCAGTATTAGCATGATCGAGCAATTCCATAACTCTAAAATTCAGTTCTCCGACTTTGAGCGCCATTGGAACTAATTCATCAATAGTATGCTCGTAATTCATAAGATCGACAATTTCGATAATTTCGTCAAGCAATTTTTCGTCAGTATAGCCAAGTATATAGGCGTGGTCAGCGTAAGCTGCTAATCCTTTTATTCCATAAATGATAAGTTCCTCCATACCTGCTACAGCCCGACCTACTTCTTCCTTGCGTTTCTCGATTGAAATAGTATTACCGAATTCAAGCATTAAATCATCATCATCTATGTATTGAAATTTTTCGGATTTACGAATATGAGGTTTATCTTCGCAAGCGTTAAATTGTTTTCTTAGTTCATCTATCATTCCAGAAATTTTTCGAGTTATTTCTTTTACACGTGAAGCATCAAAATTGACATTAGTAACTGTGGTGAATAATCCTTCGATGATAGCAATTTTGTGTTCAAGACAAACTAAATTGTTTCCTTTCATCTTGTTTAAGTAATAAGCAAGCCCTTTAATTGCAAACATCAAAACATCTTGGAAGATAGCGGTTTTGTTGTCTTTACCACAAACTCCAACATTAGTGTGGCACCCACCTTTTCCTGTTTGTTCACATTGGTAGCAATACATTTAATTTCTCCTTAATTTTTAAATAAAATTTGTTTGTTTATTAGTTCACCTTCTATTGAAAGTATGTGTTCTTCAATTGTAAGATTTTGTTTGCCGCTCATTCGTGCTGCTTCAACTACTATATAGCTAAGTCCGCCACAACAAGGAACTTCTATTCTCACTACTATTGCTTTAGGGATGTTGTTGTGTTCAAAAATTGCAGTTAATTTTGGAATATAGGGATCGGTTCTATCGAGCTTAGGACAAGCAACAACTACACTACGGTTCTTGATATATTCTTCGTGAACATTTGCATTTACAATTGGACCGCAGGTAGACATTATGACCATTTCTCGATCGTTGAAAAATGAGGCGATGGGATTTACCAGATGAAGTTGAACAGGCCACTGCTCTAATCGCGAAGGCATTTGTTCTTTGTTTTTCTCGACAGTATCAATTTTAGGTCGCTTTATTTCTCTTGCCATCGAACCTGGACAACCGCAAGCCATAGTATTTTTTTTGTCTTCGAATTCGACTTTAATTCCTTTTTCTTTTAGATATTCCATTGCCTGATTGAAATATGTCGTTTCATTATGGTCTTTTAAATGTTCTAAGTGAGCTTGCAAAACTCTAATAGAATTATCATTAAGCAATTTCTCAACTACTTTAATTTCATCATAAGGTTCAGCCTCACGTTCAACAACAGTTATTGCACCTTCTGGACACTCACCGATACAAGCTCCGAGACCATCACAGAAAATTTCATTAATAAGCCGAGCTTTACCATCGATAATCTGGATAGCACCTTCATTGCAAGCAGTTACGCAAATACCACAACCGTTGCACTTTTCTTCATTAATTTCTATCACTTTTCGTAACATATTTTTCTCCTTCTTGATAATCAGATAAAAAAATCCGATATTAAAAACGATCAAAAAAATCTGATATTGTAAAAAAAATTCAAAAAAAAATTCCTGATTTGGGAAAAATCAGGAATTTTCACGAAATAATAATTAGAATGTTTATCATCTTCCGCCAGCAATAGAGATGCGAATATCCAATCCAACCTGTGTCGTATGGAAGCCGGGTTGAGCAGCACCTTCGTTGAAAGTACCTTCGTATCGGAAGAACAAAGAGGCAGTAACACGATTACTCATCGAATAACGAGCTCGTGGCTCAACAATAATCTGCTTGTTACCTGTGAGAGTTCTACCATTTTTATTTTTGCCTGTAAAGCTGGAACGATCCAAAACATCGAAAGTAGTATTTGAATTATCTTTAAAGGTAAAGAGAAAACTATATTCCAAATCATTTTGCAAACGAATACCAAAGAGAGGGAATTCAAAGCCACGCTTCATATAGCTTGCTTGGGCAGTAATTTCGTTAGTTGTCTGCTTGGAAATAGTGGAGCGACCAGCCGCATTTAGTTGATAAGATGTTTGTGAAATCCATTTTATATTTGCTGTAAACTGGCCATCGAATTTATCTTCGTCGAAATTCGCTGTAACACCAATAACTGGATTAAAGCCGTACTGGACAATTTGATTTTGCACAGATCGACCATTATCAGTTATAGAAGCACTTTCTTGATAAGTTGAAGTGTAGACGTGGTCGACAGTTACTTTTTTTACATACTCTTTCCAAAAATCATATTTTTCGAGTCCTTCCCAACGAATTCCATAGTTTAAACTTGGTAAGAATTTTCCAACTTTTCCACCTGTAAATGAGAACATTTCAAGTCCTTCATAGAACGACCTGTTCAAAGCTTCGAGAAGTTTCTGATTTTTGCTAACCGTATCAAGATTTGAATTAATTATTCCGGTTTTTCTCTGATTATAAAGTTCAACAACGTGTTCGATTGTATTATTGAAAGGATTGAAACCGAAAATAGTCGGGAAAGTAACAAAAGTGCGATTAAATGTTTCAGTTACGATAACATTACGAGGATTCGGATGACCGAACTCATCAGTTTCAATAGTTTGATTTCTATTAAAACCTTTAGAGGTTTTCCAATTAATATCAAGGGTAGCGCCTTCCCACAATGGACGAGAAGTTCTTATTTCCAATGTTGAATTTTGAGCAAAATTTTCTTGAAGAACAGCATTTGGCGGACGGCGTCCTTTGCTTGTTTTAAAGCCAAAATAAGGGAATTTGTCGCTGCTGGTCATTTGGAAATTGCCATGTGGAGAGCTGACCAATCCTAATTGATAAGGAGTAGATGGACCAAACATTTCAATACTTTGTCGCCCTAAAAAGCTTCTTGTCCAAACATTTGAGAGTCCTGTGCCACCGAATACGCCAGGATTCTGTGCAGAATTTGTCTGATTGAAAGTGAAATCTAATTTCTCCCAATCTAAAAAGATTGTTTTAAAGAACTTAGCAATTCCCCCAAGATTATTAGAACTACTTGTATCTGTTTGCCCGAAGCGACGGCCGATAGGTTGAGATTTAATTCCGAACCATTCATCGGACATAGCTTTGAGCCTAATTGATTGATTAACACGAATATTATTAGAAAAGCCAGCAGATTTTGCAATATCGTGTATGGCTGGGTCCTGTTGAAGAGGATTATTCCAATTATAAGTTGTATTAAAAGTACCAGAAATATCAAAATAGGCTGAGATATTAGCGATTTTAGGTAAAATTGGTTTAAAATTGACAGAAAAATTTTGAGAATGCAAATTATTTCTTCCTAAATTGATAACTTTTTCTTTCGAGAAAATTTGCCTTGCAATTTCGCTACCAGTTCTTTGACGCCCGAATTCATCTAATTCAAATGGAACAAGTGTAGAATTTGTAGAAAAATTATAATCAATGATTGGATTGATAAAGCCACCTTCAATTAATTTCCAATTAAAACCAGCAGAACGATTTGCAGAAAAATCACGTACGACAGGGCTTGGGAAATCTAAAAATCTGGATTGTTCAGTGGCACGACGACGAGACATATCAAGACCAGCAGTAAAATTAGAAGGTAAAAAGCTAATTTTCCAGTTTTTATAAGCACCGAAAAACGGAGCATCGCCTATCCAAGTGAATGGAGTAAAAGTAAGCAATGCGGGTATAGGCAAAGCATATTGCAAATTCAGCCGCCAAATCCAGTTGAAACGCTGCCTGTAAAGCGAGGAACGCTCGAATTCCTGAGCGTAGGAGTAGCCGATAGTAACACGGTTGAATGTTTCGCTAATTAACCAGTGTTGAATTGGGATGCCCAGCCGAACTCCTGTGAGAGCCCAGCTATCCTGAACTTTGAGTGATTGAGAAGTAGTTTTAACTTCTTGTGCTGCACGATTGGCTTCTTCTTCGGATAATCCGGCGGCACGAGCTCGTTCATAAGCAGCGCGAGCAGCTTCATTTAAGTTCACATCTGAATTTGCTTGATATACAGGCTTATCATTAAATTCTGCGTGCGTATAAGTTATAGGAAGTTTCATTTGGGAAAAACTTTTTGGAGCAAATTTTTCAAGATTGCCATTCATAGAGATGTTCCAATTAGTAGAATTCAATCTATTCCCGAAACGCTCCTCTATTCGATGGAAATTTGGTTGATAGGTATTGAAAGTAGCATCTATTGTTCCTAAGTCTGCAAGCTGCATATTAAAACCAGCAACACCTGCCCAATCATTCGAAGACTCGGGATCTAACAAGCGAAGTTCATTAACCCACATAGTGGTGGAGAGCTCCTGAAAAGCATCTGATGGATTAGCTATTCCAATACCGAAAAACTGCACGCGGGTAAGAATTGGATTGCCTTTAATGGCAAAAGTTGCAAGTGGATCGTTTGGCACTGGAAAGACTTGCCGATTCCACTGCAAGGAAGTATCACGAATTTGCTTTATTGCAGTAAGTTCTGATAGTTTTATCTCTATGTCTTGCCATCCCCGAAGCAAAGGTCGCCTGTATTCATAATAATTTGCGGAATCTATACCAAATCGAACAAACGCATAAGCCTTTGCTTTTGCACCAGCAACCATATTTGAAGGCATAGAACCATCGCCATGAATGAAAAACTTAAGTTTTTTATAATAAAAAACATCCATTGGACGGAAAAACCTTACAGCCATACGTTCTTCACCCCAGCGTAAATTGCGAACAGACAAGGATAGAGATTGTTCATTTAATCGAATATCTTGTGTTGGGTCAGGATTATTAAGTAGTCGTGGTGCTTTAACTCCGGGTGGCATCGTATAGAAATCTGGCTCGCCAGAATTTTCCCATAAGTTTACAAAAGAAACAGAGAGAGCGCTATCGTTTGGTGGGACATCAGATAAATTGTGTGAACGAAGCCACTGAGAACCAACCAAACGCCAATCAGCGATTTCACCACGAAATACTCCACCTTGGAAACGCAATCTCACATATTGGATATTGGAAAATTGAGGATTTCCTACAAATGATTTAGGTTTTCTGATAGGAATTCTATATAAATACCAGCCTTTTTCTGGATTTCCACCAACGATTTGAGGATTATTATTAGGGTCAGGCAAAATATCAACTTCATAGGTAAAATATGAATTATCCAGATTAATCTGCAATCCGTTGTTGGGGTTCATCGCTTCTTTATCGGGGAATTGTCCTAATTCTGAAATACTGGCATTGCCTTCGAAATTATTATAAAATTCGAAATCAGTTTCTCCCCTATCCTGATCGTTTTTATTAAAATTGAAACGATAATTATCTCTTGCAGGATCATTTTCCATATTTAATGGATAGGGATAATCGTCTTTTTCCTTTTTGTCGTCAATTGCGTCAATACCCACATCTTCGCCTGGATCGATGATATTATTCGGGAAAGGATTTGCTTGAGTAATGCCATCTTCACTATCGGGTGTACCATTTGGAATAATATCTTCACTAATTTGCCCTAAGTCGATATACATTTTTGTATTTCCAGGATCCCACTGTCCAACTCTCATCATAATTTCGATGTATTCGATATTTTCATTATCGAAATTTGTGTTAAATGATGAAAGCAGGCGTGTCATTCCAGCCCATATTTTTGGTTTGTTTTGAAGATTAGAAGCAAAATCATTATTTGGATCGTAAAGAGGATTGATTGCGTCCAAAAACTCAGGATTTTTATTATAGATACCGCGTTTATCGTGTTCGAAAACGATGTATAAAGGATTAATATTCATCTTACCTTGTTGATAAGATTTATTTTTCGGATAAACTTCACGAATTGGAACGCGCGGTATAAAATATTGGTACCAAAACATTTTACCACGATAGTTGGTTCTTCTTTCGGCAGTTGAGTCGATTGTAAAATCCTCTGGTGGGGCAGAATGTTGCCATTGAGAAGGGATAAGTCCTAGTGGAATATAGCGTTGCGCTCCTTCAAAATCATCAATATAAACTACTGGTAAATTATTGTCTGATGAGATTTCTGAACGCCGCTTGTTTGGTTCGGGCATAATCATAGCCCATTCACCTTTCAGCGACATAGAAGAAGGAGCTTTTGTGTCGTAGAAAGGAAGTAAATCCAATGCTTTTGTAAGCCATGGTGCATTCCAGTTTGCACGACCATCGAAACCGAACATAAAGTTTGAAACAGGTTCGTCGCCCAATCGAACTCTATCGATAACGGCAGATTGGTCGTAATACATCATGGTCATACCCAGACCAGCATTAGCGTTTCTTGATTTCCATAGACTTAGGTCTGCTCTAAGTCCGGCAAGTGTTTTTGTTGCAACGTTAAAAATATCGTGTTGCTCATATTCGACGCGTAAATTTGCATTAGGAAGAGAAGCACGAGGATTCCGAATAGTAACAACGCCAGAATAATAGTCAACCACATAATCTTCATATTCGCGTAGAGGAACGCCATCGAGAGTAACTCTAACGCTATTTGGAGGAAGCGAAAAAGCATTTAAAGCTATTCTATTTGTTTGCCTGCCGGACACTTCACCGCTAATGACAAATCTATCTCTTGCAGTATTTCTTCTGGCAGCGTCATATGTAGTATCGTAAACCTGATCGAAAGTATATATTTCAGATATTTCTGGTGTCCCAAGCTTTTCAAAATATCGCCTCAATCCATCGGAGAATGGCTTGACGTGTGGCAGAGTGATTTCACCGCGAATTGGGTCGAAAAATGGCGGTCTCAAATCAAATTGCCCATCTGGCGGGGCTGCACCAGTGGAATTATTGACTTGGTCGACACCAAAAATTGTAACTAATTTATCAGTTGCACCTTCAATTAAGTCAGTAGAATCGTTTGTTTGTCTGAAATACCATATCCCAATTTTAGTTTCTGCAATATTAACATTCGAGGCATTGATAGAATATTTGTTTTTCATCTGCCTATCCCAAAGGATTTTGTATCCAGGGACAAGATTAGGACGATAAATGAGTTTGAGGATCAAAGTATCACGTTCGCCAACCATATCGGAAAATTTACCAAAATAGATGTCGTCGTTAGGGTCAGAAGTTTCTCCTTCTATACGGTAGACAACACCATAAGTACGGTCTTGCCGTAAGTTATAAATCGTCAAAGTACCAAGGTTGTAATCGATATGATATTTTGTAGAATCAAGTAAAATAAATCTACCACGTTCGACTAAACCAGCCTGAATGGGTCTATTTTTGTCGGCAGAAGTCCAGTCTTCGCCTTGTCTAAGTTTTTTTCCGGGTAAATCTGCAATCGCGACAGCGTTAGCAACAAGCGGATTTGATATTTCAGTTATTGCTTCCCAAACTTCAATTTGCTTTATACGAAGATTAGCAGCGCTTTTAGGAATAATAGGTGTAGAATTTTTGAAATATTCATTATATACGGACCAATAAGCAGTATCGAGAAAGAAGTGATTTTTAGCATAATCATAAGGACGAATTGAAAAATACTGTTTGCTTGCTCCGCCACGAACATCAACATACTTTCTTTGCCCACGCCTTTGAGAGAACACTGATTTCAAGAATAATGGTCCGAATTGAAAATCGGCTCTAACTCCAAACAAAGCGCTACCTCCACCAATTAAAGTTGAAGGGATTTGAAAATCAATATTTCCAAACTCTAACTTTTTAATTATGTCGTCGTCCTCGCCCTCGTATGCAACTTTAAATTCATTTTCGTATTCGAACTGTCGGCGGGTGTTCCAGTTTGTTCCTAAGCGTAATTTATCACCAATTTGACCGGAAACGTTAACCCGAATATCCTGTTGAAAAATCGGAGATGACTGTGATTGCCCAAAAGATGAAACAGTCCCCAAATTTTGAGAATCCCAACGCCAACCGATTCGCAAATTCACTTCTCCATTAACGTTTATGCTTACCGTAGGTTTTCCAAAAATACTTGAAATCGGGCTTGGTGGAATAGGTATTGTAAGCCCCGTAGATTGTCCAATCATAGCGGCGAGGTCGCCACCTGACAAAGCTCTTTTTAAATCGTAACTTGTAGTAAGGGAATCCCAGATTTGATGTTGGAGATAGTTTTTTCTCTGCAAAAGGAATTGATCAAACCCAACAGGATAAGTATTATTAATTATAGTGGAATCAAAAAGTTCTGTATATCTGAATTCATTTAGAGAACTGTCTAAAAAAGCAGTTGATGTTATATAATTTGGTAATTTTTGACGATAATAAATATTTCTGTCAATTTCCGGAGCTTTTAGAATTCGTAATTTATCTTGTTGGAGAGTATCTCTACCAAAAATCATTGCGTCATAAATTTCAATGTCGTCAAAGTTATAGCCAAGCGCATAAAATAAATTAGGCGAAAGCAAATACAATACAGGAAGAAAAGAGTTGTTTATATGTGTTGATTTGTTGGAATTCTGTGCGAAAGATTGCACAAATGCAAGCAGACACACGCCAAAGATTATGTTTGCAACAGTTTTTCGCTTAAAATTGCCCAACTTACTTTTCAAAATTGTTCGTAATAATTATTAATAAACAAGAAGTAAAAAATAATATTACACTTTACATAAATAAAACTACAAGTTACAAAAAAGTATAAACTTAATAAAAGCAAATTAAGTAGTTTGGGCAATATTCAATAACAATTCTTGCATCTGTCTGACATAACAAAGAACAGTAAGAGCAATTCTACAAACGAGTAGAAACGCTTAATCTATGCAAATTAGCATCATTTCCATATTGAGAAAAGCCATAATCAAAACTGAAGTCTTCAAGAACTATGCCTAATCCCCCACTAAAACCTGTCATACCTTTATCAAATGTACTGGCAATTTTCGAACGAATATGATTATTGTAACCAACTCTTAATTGTATATATCTACCTAAATATATTTCCCCACCAAGAGAAAAGTTTTTGAATTTACTGATAAAGTTTTTAGATTTATCAGCAAGGTGGTGAAAATTAATATTTGCAAGCAATGGTAAACCACGCAATCTATGATTTGCACCAATACGAACGTCCAATGGCATTTTTTCTTTACGTCCTTCCAATGTGGAGATCTGACTTCCTGCATGTAATATACTAAAAGCCAAATTTGAACGCCCATCGGGGAGTAAATACATTAATCCCGCATCAACGGCCATTGCCGAAGTCGAAGCTTTTTCCAAGGAAAGGTAAGCAAATTTTAATGTAACGCCATAGTATAGATTGGTATCAAGAGTGTTAGTATAAGAGACACCAAACATTAAATCATTTGCTGAAAATGAACCTGGAAGTTTATTACCATCACCGTCATAATAATCAAACGAACCATAAGAAGTAAAGGACACACTTCCTGCCAACCTGCCAATTTTATCAAAATCATGGATATAAACTAAATTACCACTATTTACATCAAGAATATGTTTTGTAAAACTAAAAGAAAAATTATTGCTTTCTATCGTCGAAAGTGTTGCAGGATTAAAAAAAACAGCACTTGGGTCGTCAGCAACTGATGCAAAACTACCACCCAGTCCAGCTGCTCGAGCACTTGCAATATTTCTCAGGAAATTAAAAGGCGTATTATCCGCATAAGCAGCAACATTTAACAATAGAAAAGCAAAAAAAACTACTTTTTTCATAAATTATCCAAATAACTTATGCAATTACGCAGAAAGCTTGATTTTATTGATTGCGTCAATAAATATTTTCGGCGGATGAACTGGCTTCATAGTCTCTTTGTTCATAAAACAATGGGCAGTAAATCCTTCGCAAATTAGCTCACCATTACGTGTAATTCTATACTGGAATTTAAGAATTGGTTCTAATTGCCATTCCAAAGATGCTTCGATATCAAGCAAATCATCGTAATATGCTGATTTAACATACTTCAAATGAGTTTCTACCAACGGCAGATAATAACCATATTTTTCTAATTCAGCATAACTCAAATTAAAATGCCTCATCAATTCAACACGTCCCACTTCAAAATAAGTAAGATAATTGCCGTTGTACACAAATCCCATTTTGTCTGTTTCTGCATAGCGAACTCTAATTTGAGTTGTATTTTTCAAATAAATTTTATTCATTTTCTTTCTTTGCAGTGTTTTCAAAAATTTCAATTAACCTTTCAAAATCATCAATGGAGTAAAATTCAAACTCAATAGTGCCACTTTCTTGTGATTTTGGAATAATTTTGACATTAGTAGCAAATAAATGCCGCAATCTATTTTCAATTTCTTCTAATTGCAAAGCGCTTTCTTTTGGAAGAATGTCCTTTTTATCCTTTTGCGGTGCAATACGTTTACCATCAATTGTAAATTTGACCTTACCTTTTTGAATATCCCGCACAAGCATTTCAGTTGCACGAACGGACAATTCCTTTTCAACGATTTCATTCGATGCAGCAATCATTTTGAGCTGATCATCGAGTGCAAGCAGTGTGCGAGCGTGTCCCATAGAAAGTTTTTTCTCACGAACCAATTCCTGTATGCTTTCGGGTAATTTTAACAACCGCAGGAAGTTAGTAACCGTTGAACGGTCTTTGCCAACACGTTCTGCAACTTGCTCTTGTGTGTAGTTGCATTCTTCAATAAGCCGATTGTAACCGTGAGCAATTTCAATTGGATTTAAATTTTCGCGTTGTACATTTTCGATGAGAGCGATTTCGAGCATTTGCTTATCGCTTACGTCATCGAGCACGTAGGCAGGAATTTGCTTAAGTCCAGCAGCTATTGAAGCACGAAGTCGGCGTTCACCAGAAATAAGTTCATATCCGTTGATTGAATGGCGAACAGAAATTGCCTGAATTACTCCGTGTTTTAAGATGGAGTTCTTTAATTCTTCCAATGCTTCAGGAGCAAAATCACGTCGCGGTTGATATGGATTACGTTTAATCTTGTCAATATCAATAAGCGATACGGTACCTTTAATTTCTTCTTTGCTCTCACTTTCAGATGTAATTTTGAAACCTTTATCCTTGTTGAATTCGACAGAAGGGATCAAAGCCCCCAAGCCTTTTCCTAATCCGTGCCTAACTTGAACTTTTTTAGTATTTTTATCTTGTTCTTGTAGCATTTTTCAAACTTTATTTATTAATTGAATTACGTTTTAGAATTTCGGAAGCAAGTTCGAGATAATTTGCCGCTCCTGAACAAGTTGCATCATAAAGCAACACAGGTTTACCGTGCGAAGGTGCTTCTGATAGTCTAACATTTCTTGAGATCAAAGTATCAAATACTTTGCCGTCAAAATGGCGGCGTACTTCTTCAACAACTTGGTTGGACAACCTCAAACGAGAATCATACATTGTAAGCAAAACACCTTCAATATCAAGTTCAGGATTAATATGTAACCTTACAATAGAAATAGTGTTAAGAAGTTGTCCCAAGCCTTCGAGCGCATAAAACTCACATTGAACAGGAATAAGCACAGAATCAGCTGCTGAAAGAGCGTTAAGAGTAAGCAAACCAAGCGAAGGGGGACAATCTATTATGATAAATGCATACCTATCGCGAACTTTATTCAAAACATTCCGAAGGACAAGCTCTCGGTGTTCAAGATTGACCATTTCGATTTCAGCACCGACCAAATTAATATGAGAAGGCAGAAGATCTAAATTTGGCATTTCTGTTTTTAAAATAGCTTCTTCTGGTGACAAATCATTTACAAGCACTTCGTAAATTGTATTTTCGAGCTGCTTGATGTCAAATCCAATCCCACCCGAAGCATTTGCCTGAGGATCAATATCAACAAGCAAAACGGGTATATCACTTGCGGCAAGAGAAGCAGCTAAATTAATAGAAGTGGTTGTTTTCCCAACACCACCTTTTTGATTTGCAATTGTTATTATTTTTCCCATTTTTAATAATTCCAGATTTCGCCAAATTTAATATTGAAGAAAATAATTGCCGAAAGCACAAGGCTGTGGCGAATTACTCCATTTTCTAACAATGTTCGAACTTTTTTCAAAGGAATCAATTTTACTGAAATAAGTTCATTTTCATCAAATTTTTGTTCAAATTTTTGTTCGCAGTCAAACCATACATAATGATAACATTTATTGCCAAGAAAAGCAGGATTAGGCTCTACATAGCCAAGCAATTCCGCTTGATGCAATCCGACAAAACCAGTTTCTTCTCGACATTCACGTTCAGCGGCCAATGCTGGTTCTTCGTTTATTTCGATTAGTCCGGCTGGGATTTCGAGCGAAACAGCATCAGTTCCGTGTCTATATTGTTCGACCAAAACAAGTTCTTTATTTGATGTAATAGGCAGTATATTAACCCAATTTGGTGATTTAAGAGCAACAAATTTCGACTTTGTTTTTTTTATTGGATGAATTCTTGTATAATAATATAAATCGAAAATTTTATAATTTCCTACGTATTCTTCTTCAAGAGTTTCCCAGCGACAAATATCCATATTTTTTGAATAATCAAGTAATAAATAGCAAAAATAAGTAAATTTTTTAAGCTAATCAAATTTACCCAAAAATGAGTTCTAATTAAGTATTATCAAAATAAATAACTCTAAAATTTATAATTCATCGATTTCTATGATTTGTTGAGAGCCATCACTCATATTTTTAAGAACAACTGAATTTTGTTTTAATTCTTCTTCTGCAATAATAATAACAAAAGGGATATTTAGTTTCCCTGCTTCTCTCATTTGTGCCTTCATTGAACGCCTTTGAACATCACATATAGTTTTTTTACCCCTCATACGTAATTTTTCAGCAATTTTGAAAGCAATGTTTGAATAATCCGAATTAGCAAAAACTATATAATAATCAGCCAAAATGCTTGGTACAGGTATTTTGTTAATACTTTCCAAAATCAAGAGAAGTCGCTCGACCCCCATAGCAAATCCCACTGCGGGAGTATCTTTCCCACCAAGTTGAGAGAAAAGGCTATTGTATCTACCACCACCGCCAAACGAATCCTGTGCCCCAAGGCTATTGTGTTGAAGTTCGAAGACTGTATGACTGTAATAATCAAGACCTCGAACAAGCCGTGAATTGATTTTGTATGGAATATTTAGGTAATCTAAAATACCGAGAACTTGCTGAAAATGTTGATGACTTTCTTCATCAAGGCAATCGAGTATATTAGGTGCATTCGAGATAATTTCTCTATCCTGTTCGTCTTTTGAATCAAGAACGCGAAGTGGATTAGCCTCTAATCTATTTTTGCTTTCAGCCGAGAGTTGACTTTTATTTGCAGAAAGGTAATCAACTAAAATTCTTCTATATTCGGAACGGGAATTTTCATTGCCTAAAGTGTTAATTATCAGCTGATAATCATCAATACCGAGTGATTTGCAAAAAGTCGCAGCGAGATGAATAATTTCAGCATCGCTTTCTGGATATGGCGACGAAATACATTCAGCACCGAATTGATGAAATTGGCGTAATCTTCC
Source organism: Eximiradius sp. (assembly GCA_937127445.1). Classification (GTDB taxonomy): domain Bacteria; phylum Bacteroidota; class Ignavibacteria; order Kapaibacteriales; family UBA2268; genus JAKIZO01. The sequence goes on from CAKZLY010000018.1 coordinate 48,628, forward strand.
CTTTTGGGGACGCTCATAGCGGAAAAAAGGGCCGAAATACCATAGACGAGAAATTACCTGCTGCTGAACAACTGAGTTTTGTATAACAGCACGAACAAGTGCAGCAGTCATCTCAGGACGTAAAGTTATGGAATCGCCGCCGCGGTCGGTGAAAGTATACATTTCTTTATTGACAATGTCGGTTTGTTCGCCAACTCCACGAGAGAAAACCTCTGTTTTTTCAAAAATGGGGGTGCGAATTTCTTTGTAGCCGAACAGTTCGGATACCTTCCTTGCGGTTTCTTCAACATAATACCAATGGGAAATTGTATCGGGTAGGATGTCCTTTGTGCCTCGAATTGCTTGAATCATACATAACCCTTATTTTGTGAAATGATAGAGAGAAATACCAACCGAAACAGAAACATTAAGAGATTCTGCTTGCCCGTAACCCGGTATTTTAAAAGTAGAACATAAGATCTCTTTTACTTCTGACGAAATTCCTTGGGTTTCGTTTCCAAACACTAAACCAAATTGCTTTGGGTGTTTTATTGTGTCAATTAAGTTATTTGATGCAATATCAGCACCAAAAATTTTAACTTTTGGGAAATGCTTTTGCAAAAACTCGACTAAATTTTCAGTATAAATAACATTTATCCGAAAAATTGAACCCATTGTTGAGCGAACTGTTTTAGGGTTAAGTCCGTCAACGCCGGCGTTTCCGATAATCACTTGATTAATACCGAACCAATCTGCTGCACGAATAATTGTACCTAAATTACCAGGGTCGGAAACTCCATCGAGAGCAATAAATGATTCTTTGGGTAGAATTTTCTGTTCACGAGTATTTACAACTGCTAAAATTCCTTGTGGAGTTTTTGTATCGCAAAGTTGATCAAATTGATGCTTTGGAGCTGTATAAACAGCAACGCCTCTTTCATTGAATTTATTTGCTAGATTGATAATACTGCTTGAAGCCGATTCACGAACAACAATAAATTCGGCTTGAAATAAACTTTTAAGAAGTTCTTCGACGAGCTTTTCTCCTTCTGCAACAAACAATCCGCGTTCGTCGCGTGTTTGCTTATGATGCAGCGTTTTAATAAACTTCCTCAAACTTTGTCCGATTGGTATTGCGTAGTGCATTATAATTACGTAAATTGTAGTTTAACTAATTTTTTGCAATTTAATTTTTTTTGAACAATTATTCAAGTCATAATAGGTTATTTATGAACATTTATAAAATTTTACAAAAAAAAAGAGATAAATTTGAACTAACACAAGAAGAAATTTCATTTTTTGTTCAAGCAACTATCGAAGATAGCATTTCTCGGGAGCAGATTGCTGCACTTTTGATGGCAATTTGTATCAATGGGATGTCTGAAATCGAAACATTTGCACTTACGCAAGCAATGTTACATTCGGGTATCCAACTCGATTTCCATTATATTGGCAAACCTGTGGTAGACAAACATTCAACAGGTGGAGTAGGCGACAAAATTTCACTAATTTTACTTCCGATTTTACTTTCGTTTGATTTGGCAGTTCCAATGATTTCTGGACGAGGGCTTGGTCATACGGGTGGAACAATTGATAAGCTCGAATCCATAATCGGTTACAAGGTGAATTTATCGTACAGCGAAATGAAACAACAGATGGAAACAATTGGCGGTATGATTATTGCCCAGTCCGAAGAAATTGCCCCAGCAGACAGGATAATTTATTCCATTAGAGATATAACCGCAACTGTGGAATCAGATGCATTGATTACTGCTTCTATATTAAGCAAAAAATTAGCCGAAGGAATAGACGCATTAGTGCTTGATTTAAAAATCGGGAATGGAGCTTTTTATCAAACTTTTGACCAAGCAAAAAAATTAGTCAGATTAATGGATGAAGTATGTAAAAGTTTTGATGTCCGCTTTCAGGCAATTCCGACCAATATGAATAATCCGCTCGGAAATTATGTCGGGAACTGGTTGGAAGTTGTCGAAGTACAAAATTGTCTGCGAGGCGATTTCCCGGAAGACTTGAAAGTGATTACTTTTGAACTTGCAAGTGAGCTTTTAGTAATGTCTAACATATATGAAAATAAGAATCAATCTCTTAGTGGGATTGAAAATGTGCTGTCGTCTGGCAGAGCATACGATAATTTCCTTCGTTGGATTGCTTCACAAGGTGGGAATATTTCAATTTCTGAAAAAGAATATGCAAATACTCCGATTTATATCGTTAGCGCTGATAGATCTGGAAAAATTACAGGTTTTCATACAAAAGAAATTGGCTATGCTGCTATTGAACTCGGGGCTGGAAGAAAAGTAGCAAACGACCAGATTGATTTCGCAGCAGGAATAAAGTTTCTGAAAAAAAATGGTGATAGTTGCGAAAGAGAAGAACCGATTGCAGTACTTTTTGCTCGAGATAAATCAAAGTTTGAAAATGCTGAAAAAATATTCAAAAATGCTATTATTTGGGATAATCAATTATAGCACTTTGATAAAGTAAGAATTGTTGGTAATTTTGTCTTATTTTTTGGTGAAAATATGAATATTACAGTAGTTGGAGCTGGCAAAAGCGGTCTTGAAGCGGCAAAATTAGCCATTAAAAAAGGCGAGAAAGTATTTTTAACTGAAAGTAAAACTCCATCAAATTTTGATTTATTGAAGAAAGAATTAGAAGAATATGAGATAAATTTTGAATTTGGTGGGCATACCGACAAAGCCTTGCAAAATTGCGATTTGATTATTACTTCACCGGGTGTTCCACCACATGCTGATATAATTCGTAAAGCAGAAAACTTGAGGATCCCCATAATTAGTGAAATTGAATATGCTTATAAGTATTTGAAAAATCCAATTATTGCAATAACCGGGACCAATGGAAAGACAACTACTACATCACTAATAGCCTATATTTTAAATAATTCAGGCAAAAAAGCAGTTGCAGCTGGGAATATTGGCAAACCACTTGCTTCCCTTGTTGATAATATCGAAGACAATACAATAATAGTAGCAGAACTCAGCAGTTTCCAACTTGACCGATGTTATAAATTCAAACCAGATGTAGCGATAATTTTGAACATTACGCCAGACCATTTGTATTATCACGGCTCAATGGAAGAATATATCCGAGCAAAGTATAAAATTTCCTTGCAACAATCTCCCGAAAATTTACTAATTTTAAATGCAGACGATGATGCAACTATGGGGATTTTGCCATCCACAAAGGCAAAAGTTGCTTTCATCTCGCTAAAACCAGTGGTGCGGGGAGCATATTGCACCGATGGTTTGATAAAATTAGTTGAGCAGTATAACGAGGAGGACCTGATTTTGGCAAGTAAGCTTGGATTAGCGGGTGTTCATAATACTTACAATTCTATGGCAGCAGCTTTAGCGGCGCGCGCTTTTGAAATACCTAATGAAAATATTCGCGATAGCTTGATGACATTCCGAGGTGTAGAACATCGTCTGGAATATGTCCGCACAATAGACGGAGTTGATTTTATAAACGATTCTAAAGCAACAAATATTAATGCAGCGTGGTTTGCTCTCGCAAGCTACACAAGACCGATTGTGTGGATTGCAGGTGGCAGAGGAGACAACAATGATTATTCCCAATTGGACGAAATTGTTCAGAAAAATGTTAGCAGCATTATTTGCCTGGGCGAAGAAAAGGATGCGATATTTAATCACTTTTGTGCAATGAAACGTTGTGTAAAAGCTGAAACATTGTATGATGCTGTTTTGGAAGCGAAAAAAGTTGCCCATGATGGCGAAGTAGTGCTCTTTGCTCCTGCGTGCAAATCATTTGATATGTTTCTTAATTTCGAGCATAGGGGTGAAGAATTTAAGCGAATTGTAAATTCATTGTAAAATATTGTTCTTATATTTTTAACTGTGGCTATTTTCTAAATGGTGGATTGTTTCACCATTTTCATTTGAATAGCAAAAATAAATTATCATAAATTTTCGTATTTTTTTATTTATGTTTTTATTATTAGTCAAGTTAAAATTACCACCAACTTGTTGTTATTGCAATACTTTATTATTTATTAGATAAAAATATATATATTTGTATTTTGCTTATTAAAGTTGATTTAGAATGTTAGAAACATTAATCGAAATAATACAAAAAATACCGCCTTTTTGGATATTGATAATTGCTTTTGCAGTTACTTATATTGAAAATATATTTCCACCATCGCCATCGGATGCAGTGCTTGTTTTTATGGGGGCGTTGGTAGGCACTGGTTCAGTAGGATTTATCCCTTTACTTTTGTTTGCAACATTAGGTTCGACCTTGGGATTTATTACAATGTTTGTTTTAGGTGTGCGCTTCGAGATGAAATTTATTGAAACAGATAAATTAAAATTCATTTCTAAGAAAGCTTTAATGAAAGTAGATGATTTATTCAAGAGATGGGGTTATTGGTTAATTGTAGCAAATCGATTTCTGTCTGGGACGCGAGCAGTCATTGCTTTTTTTGCAGGAATGAGCTTGTTATCATTCAGAAAATCAACTATTTTATCATTTTTGAGCGCGTTATTGTGGAATTTTATTTTAATTTATTTAGGGTTTGTATTTGGAGACAACTGGAAAAAAGTCGATGAATATATGACTTTATATGGATATATATTAATTCCAATTGTCGTATTACTAATTGCTGTATATTTTATTTATTCATATTTACAAAGCAAAAGACAAGATGGAAATAGCTAATATTGATTTAAACGGCTTCGACTACGAACTACCAAAAGATAGAATAGCATTATTTCCGCTCGAAGAGCGTGATCAAAGTAAATTGTTGGTTGCTGATTGCAAATCACAGAGAATAGAACATAGCGTTTTTTTTAACATAAATGATTATCTTCCAAGTAATTCGCTAATTATTGTAAATGCTACGAAAGTAATACAAGCCCGTATTTTTATGTCGAAGCAAACTGGCGGCAAAGCAGAATTGTTATGCGTTAATCCAATATCACCATCTTCTGACCCGCAAATTACAATGTCCGCTCGAAAAAATTGCATATGGGAATGTATTATTGGTGGAAGAAATATTCGCGAAAACACTAAATTATTTTCTAATGACAATCAGTTATCGGCAAAAATGTTAAAGCGATATGAAAATTATGCAATCGTTGAATTTGAATATTCGGCAAGTGATACTTTTTCTGAAATTCTTTTGAAAATTGGGCAAATTCCACTTCCACCATACATTAATCGAGATATAATTGAATTAGACAAGGACCGCTATCAAACTGTGTATAGCAAGGCAGAGGGTTCGGTTGCTGCTCCAACCGCTGGATTGCATTTCACTGATAAAGTGATTGCCAAACTGAAAGCAAAGCAGATTTTATTTGATGAAGTAATATTGCATGTTGGTCCGGGCACTTTCGTTCCAATCGAAAAAAGTGTTGCCGAACATAAGATGCACAAAGAACAGTTGTTTGTCTCGAAAGCAACTATTGAGAACCTTATTTTAGCAATCAGAAAAAATTCAAAAATAATTGCCACAGGCACTACTTCGCTTCGCACGCTCGAAACACTTTATTGGGTTGGAGTAAAAATTCATTACCAGAACTTTGACATTAACACAAATTTATTATTAAATCAGTTCGAACCTTATCAATTACTTGATAAATATCCTGAAATCACATTTGAACAATCTATGATAGAAATTCAGCAAAAATTTTCGGAAGAAAACAGGTTGTTTATTTCAGGGAATACTGAGCTTTTTATTTTGCCTGGCTATCAAATTAGGACAGCAGATGGACTAATAACAAATTTTCATCTTCCTAAAAGCACATTGTTATTGCTCATTAGTGCATTTGTTGGAGGGGAATTCTGGAAACAAATTTATAATGAAGCGTTAATCAATAATTATCGTTTTTTGAGTTACGGTGATAGTTCTTTATTGATGAGATAATTTGGTAAACGTATTGCTTAATGCTTATCTCAAAACAAAATACAGATTGTTGGTAAGTAACACAAAATTGAGACAAGATAAATTTTTACATAGAATAATACAAGATAGAATTTTTAAAAATGAATAATAAAATGTTTTTATGTAAAGAAGGCTGCCTTTTTGGCAGCCTTACGTGTACAAAAAATAATGAATGCAGATTAAGTTCCAGCATTATAGTTATTGATATAAGCAATTTGCTCTTCGGTAAGTTGGTCGATAGAAATACCCAACATTTCAAGTTTAGTTTTAGCGATAAATTCATCTTGTTCTTGTGGAAGGTCTAAAACTTCGGCAGGAAGTTTTTCACCACGTTTATGTGCTTCAAGAAGACGCAGGTGAGCCATAAACTGGTTGGCAAAAGACATATCCATAACTTCGGAAGGATGGCCTTCGGCAGCAGCAAGATTAATCAATCGACCTTGTGCAAGTAAGAAAATACGGCGACCATCTTTTAGAGTGTATTCTTCGCAATTTGGACGAATGGTGCGTTTGGAGACGGAAAGTTCTTCGAGTTCTGGGATATTTATTTCAGCGTCGTAATGCCCTGTATTGCATACGATAGCACCATCTTTCATATTTTCGAAGTGCCATTTACGGATAACATCTTTTACACCTGTTGCGGTAACGAAAATGTCGCCTATTTTTGAAGCTTCGTTCATAGACATAACTTCGTGTCCTTCCAGAATAGCTTTTAAAGCAGCAGTTGCTTTAACTTCGGTACAAATTGTATTTGCACCTAAGCCTTTAGCACGTTTTGCGACACCGCTACCACAATGACCGTGACCGGCAACAACAAAGTTTTTTCCGGCAATCAGAACAGAGGTAGCACGAATAATACCATCGATTGTAGATTGACCGGTACCATAAACATTATCGAAATCCCATTTAGTTTCAGTATCATTGACAGCAAAAACGGGATAGAAAAGCTTACCGGCATTTTGGCGAGCACGGAGACGTTGGACACCCGTAGTTGTTTCTTCAGTTCCACCAATTATTTGGTTTTTAGCCATTGATTCATAGCTTTCGTGAACAGTGTTGATTAAGTCGCAACCATCGTCGAGAGTAAGATGCGGATTGTGGTCGATAGTTCGCTCAATACACCAGTAGAAATCAGGATGATTGCCGTACCAGGCATAAATTGAAACACCTTCGTCAGCAAGAGCAGCAGCAACAGCATCATTAGTAGATAGAGGATTGCAGCCAGACCAGGTTACATTAGCACCGGCAGCAGCAAAGGTACGGATAAGCACAGCGGTTTCTTTTGTAACGTGGAGACAGCCGGCGATAGTATATCCTTTGAAAGGTTTTGTTTCAGAAAATTTCTTACGCAAAGCCATAAGCACAGGCATACGAGATTCAGCCCAATCAATTAAGAGGCGCCCTTCTTCGGCAAGAGAAATATCACGAACGCAATATTTGCCCTCAACTTCAGAGAATGAACCTTGTGATTTTTTAGGAGGATAGTTTCCCATACTAATTCCTTTATATTAAGCAAAATTTTTCTTTAATACATCAACTAAATCAAGATTTTCCCAGGGGAATTCGTTACGTCCGAAATGACCATAGGCAGCAGTTTGTCGATATATTGGACGTCTCAAATTAAACTTCTCAATAATTCCGCGTGGAGTTAAATCAATATTTTTCATAATAAAATCAGCTATTTCGAATTCAGGAATTTCGCCAGAATTATGAAAATTAACATTAATAGAAATCGGTTGAGCAATACCAATAGCATAAGAAACCTGAATAGTACACTCACGGGCAATCCCAGCAGCGACAATATTTTTAGCCAGATGACGAGCAGCATAAGCAGCAGAACGGTCAACTTTTGTTGGATCCTTTCCAGAAAAAGCACCTCCACCGTGAGGAGCGCGTCCACCATAGGTATCAACGATAATTTTTCTTCCAGTAAGACCGGTATCACCGTGGGGACCACCTATTTCGAAGCGTCCAGTTGGGTTAACGTAAATTTTTGTATGTTCATCAATATATTTCTGAGGAATAACATTTATAATTAGATTTTCAATAATATCTTTGCGGATTTGTTCTTGTGAGACATCGGGGTCGTGTTGAGTAGAGACGACGACAGTATCAACACGCACGATATTGTTATTCTGGTCGTATTCAATAGTAACTTGGGATTTAGAATCAGGGCGAAGGTATGTCATAATCTTCTTTTCTTTACGAATACGAGCAAGTTCCTTCATTAGTTTGTGAGCATAAGCCAGAGTAGCAGGCATATATTCAGGAGTTTCGTCGGTAGCATAACCGAACATCATACCTTGGTCGCCGGCACCGCCAGTATCTACCCCCATAGCAATATCAGGCGATTGATGATTGATAACATTAATCACGCTACAAGAATCAGCATCAAAGCGATAGCCAGCGTGCTCGTAACCAATATCACGAATAACGCCACGGACAAGTTTTTGCAAATCTACATAAGTTTCAGTAGTAATTTCACCGCCAACAACAATAAGACCAGTTGTGGCAAAGCATTCGCAAGCGACACGGCTATTGGGGTCGTCTTTGAGCATAGCATCAAGCACAGCATCGGAGACCTGGTCGCAAATTTTATCAGGATGTCCTTCGGAAACAGATTCCGAAGTGAATAGATAATGATTTCTTCTGTCCATAAAATCCTTTTAAATAACAAAAAAACTAACTATGGTCAATAGTACTCGAATTACCAATATTCAAGCGATGGAAATGCCCGTTTAGTTCAGCATTATTACCAACGATTGAATTTTCAAGCAAAGATGAGGTTACCTTAGCACCATAACTAATAATCGAATCTTTAATAATGCTATCTTTCACAACAGCACCATCAGCAACAGATGTGTATGGTCCAATAATTGAACGCTCAATAACTGCTTTTTCAGAAACAAAAGAGGGCTGAATAATTACCGAATCTTTTAGTTTGAGTTCGGTAGGCTTTCGAACAAGCAAGAATCTATTAGTAGAAAGCAAAGTTTCGGGTTTGCCACAATCATACCAGCCATCAACAGGGAAAGTTACAAATTTAGCATTATCATCAATCATCAGTTGAAGAGCATCGGTAAGTTGGTACTCCCCGCGAGTTCGAATATTATCTGAAATCAATTTAGAAAGTGCAGTAACAAGTTTTTGAGTATCTTTGATAAAATATAGTCCGACGATTGCAAGTTTAGAAATTGGTTCATCGGGTTTTTCGACTAATTTTTCGATAAAATTAGAACCATTTGTTATGACAACACCAAAGCGACGTGGGTCTTCAACTTCTTTTACTCCAATTGAATTACAATCAGATTCGAAAGCTAAGCTAAGGTCAACATCAAAAATAGTATCTCCAAGAATAATCAATAGAGGCTCAGTTTCATAAGTATCACGTCCTGTCCAGATAGCGTGTCCCAATCCAAGCATTTGCTTTTGTTCGACGAAATCGACTTTCATCATTGAATATTTTTTTGTAACGAAATCTTCAACTAAATCACCCATATAACCAGTAATAATGGTTGCGTCGGTAATACCTTGTTGAAGAAGAGAATCAAGGATATGAGCAAGGATTGGCTTTCCTGCAACGTTTAGCAATACTTTTGGCTGAGAATATGTATGGGGTCTTAACCTTGTCCCAACTCCTGCAACTGGAATAACAGCTCTCATAATCAGAAATAATTAATATTCGTAAATTTAGTGATTATTAATTTACAATTTTTTTCTTAAATGATTTATAAAAAATACAATTAATATTTAATAAATATCATCAACGTAAGTCAGTTCATCAATTGGGGGACGAACATAATCAGCACTAATTTTTCTTGGTGGTAATTCTAATGTTGGAGGAGTAACGTCCTCATATTTTATCATTTTTAGGATGTGAGCAATACAATTAAGACGAGCTCTGCGTTTATCATCGGAATGGACGTTGTACCAAGGGCATTGTTTTGTATCAGTATAGCGGAACATTTCGTCTTTTGCACGAGAATAATCACACCACTTATGCCAAGAGGCAATGTCAATATCGGAGAGTTTCCAGCGTTTCATAGGATTAGTTGCACGCTCACGAAAACGAATTTCTTGCTCTTCATCACTGACGGAAATCCAATATTTAAGTAACATAATCCCAGAGCGGACAAGCATTTTTTCAAACTCTGGGCAAGAACGAAGGAATTCTTGGTATTCTTCTTCGGTGCAGTAGCCCATTACGTGTTCGACACCAGCACGATTATACCAGCTTCGGTCGAAAATCACAATTTCACCTGCACTTGGAAGATGCGCAACATACCGCTGGAAATACCATTGGGTGCGTTCTTTGTCGGAAGGTTTTTCGAGAGCAACCACTCGACAACCACGAGGATTTAGGGGCTCCACTATTCGTTTAATTATTCCTCCTTTGCCAGCGGCATCACGCCCTTCGAAAACAATTACAACACGAAGACCTTTTTGTTTGACCCAATATTGGAGTTTAACAAGTTCTTGTTGGAGTTTAGCAAGTTCTTGTTCGTAAAAATCTTTTGAAATTTTGCCTTTCTTATTGAATTTTTCAACGGGTTGGTCTTTTTTACCCATAAGATATCTCCAAAATTTTTTACTTTTAAATTATTGAAAAAAGTTATTAAATTCAATTAATAATGTTTCATAATATATTTTTTATGTTTGATGAATAAAAGACTATATTTAATTGATGGGATGAGCATTGTTTTTCGTGCTTACCACGCAATGAAATCAACAGAGTTGAGAGACAAAAACGGCGAACCTACAGGTGCAATTTTGGGATTTGTTAATATTATCACCTCTTTTTTAGAGAGGGAATCTCCTGAATATATGGCAATAGTATTCGATACTGAACATCCTACATTTCGCAATGAACTTTATAAACAATATAAAGCAAACAGGGATAGTTTTCCCGAAGATTTAGCCCCACAACTATTGAAAATCAAGAAATTTATACATTTAATCGGGATAGAGCAAATTGAAGTGCCAGGGTTTGAAGCGGACGACGTGATTGGAACGATAGCTAAAAAATCAGCACAAGAAGGTTATGAAGTAGTATGCCTGACAAACGATAAGGATTATTACCAATTAGTTGACGAAAAGATAAGTTTGATGAAACCATCACGGAAAGGAGAAGACTTTGAGATAGTTCGCAGATCGCAAGTTTTTGAAAAATTTGGAGTTAAACCTGAGCAAGTTGTAGATGTATTAGCATTAATTGGTGATACAAGCGATAATATTCCAGGTGTGAAAGGTATAGGGGAAAAAACAGCAATACCACTGGTGCAAGAATTTGGTTCAATTGAAAAGATATATGAAAATTTGGATAAAATCGAAAAAACTTCAATTAGGACCAAATTGGAAAACGACAAAGAAAGTGCTTTTTTAGCAAAAAAATTAGTTACCATCGACACGAACATACAGAAAGATTTCAATTTGGAAGAAATGAAGTTGAGAACCCCTGATTATTATGGACTGGACAAATTTTTTGAGGAATTATCGTTTATTCAAATTCGTCAGAGGTGGCAACAGAAGGGTAATATAAGCGTTAATTTCGATAAAACAAACAACTCTCAATTGAATAATATTGACAATATTAAGATAAATTATCAAATTGTCACAAATTCAGCACTTCGTAAAATCATCAATTATCTAAGCAGTTTTGAAATTATTGCTTTTGATATAGAAACCGATTCGCTCGATAGGCAAAGTTGCGAAATTGTTGGTGTTTCGTTTGCTGCAAAGCCAAATGAAGCGTTTTATATTCCAATTGCTAAGCGAAAAGATGATGGGTTGTTCAGTATTAAAGGCACATTATTCGATTTTTCAAATGGTGAAGAAAATAAAGAAGACGGAATTCCATTCGAAATGGCTATCAGCGAAATAAAGAAAATTTTAGAAAACCCACAAATTGCAAAATGTGGTCAAAATGCAAAATTTGATGCTTTTATTTTAAAACGATTTGGAATAAATATATATCCGATTGTATTTGATACAATGGTTGCAGATTATTTGTTAAATCCGGAGGTACGGCACAATCTTGATGCATTGAGCGAACGGTGGTTAAACTACAAACCAATTCCAATTTCTGATTTAATCGGCGAAAACAAAAAGCAACAAATCTCTATGCGAGATGTTCCAATAGATATTGTTTCGAAATATGCCTGTGAAGATGCAGATTTAGTGATAAAGCTGAAAAATGTATTGGAGAAAGAACTTGAAAAAACAGAGATGACAAAATTAGCAAATGAAATTGAGTTTCCGTTGGTATCAGTTCTTACAGATATGGAATACGAAGGAGTAAAAGTAGATAGAAATGTTTTACAATCAATTTCGGTCGAACTAAATGAAGAAATCTTAAAGCTTAAAAAAACAATTTTTAATTATGCAGGGAAGGAATTCAACATAGATTCACCAAAGCAATTAGGTGAAATATTATTTGATAAATTAAAAATTAAAGCTTTGAAAAAGACGAAAACAGGATACAGTACTGATGCTTCAGTACTGTCTGAATTGGCGGCAAAACATCCAATTGCAGAAACATTATTGGAATATAGACAGTTGATGAAGTTAAAGTCAACGTATGTAGATGCACTACCTGAACTAATTAATCCACGAACCGGCAAAGTACATACGAACTTCAATCAAACAGTAGCTTCAACTGGAAGGCTGTCTTCGACTGACCCAAATTTACAAAATATACCTATTAAAACAGACAAAGGGAGAGAAATTCGAAAAGCATTTGTTCCAACAAGAGAAAACAACGTAATAATTTCGGCAGATTATTCGCAGATTGAGCTGCGAGTAATGGCATTTATTTCTAAGGATAAAAATTTGACAGAGGCTTTCAAGCAAGGTCTTGATATTCATTCAGCAACAGCGTCATTATTATTTAACACTGATATTGATAAAGTGGATAGTCAGAAACGCAGAATAGCTAAGACGGTAAATTTTGGAATTCTTTATGGACTTGGAAGTTTTGGATTAGCGCAAAGATTGGGTATTTCAAGAACAGAAGCAGCAGAAATCATTGATAATTATTTTAAGAAATACTCTGCAATTAGAGATTACATTAATAACACTATAGAATTTGTTCGAAAGAATGGATATGCAGAAACACTATGTGGAAGGCGTAGATATTTTCAGGATATTAACAGCAAAAATTCTAATTTAAGAGCAGCTGCTGAACGTGCAGCGATAAATATGCCCATACAGGGGACAGCATCGGATATGATAAAAATAGCAATGATACGTATTCATAACCGATTATTGAATGATAGTTATAAAACACGCATGATAATGCAGGTGCACGACGAATTGGTATTTGACGTTCCTGAAAAAGAGGTTAAATCCGTCTCCCACCTTATCGAAAGCGAAATGAGCAGTGCTTTGTCGTTAGGTGAAGTGCCCGTAGCAGTAGATATTGGCGTTGGTAAAAATTGGTTCGAGGCACATTAGCTATCAATATATTTTAAGTTTAATAATCACAACATAAGTTTTATTTATTAAGTTCAACATTAGAAAGTAATATGAAAACATTTTTTCTCCTCCTACCAATTGGCTAAAATTAGCCTTGCAATAGTCTTAAATAAGCATTTGGATTTTGGTTCGACTGACTCAATGAGACAAGCGAGGCTTGCTGCAAGAATTGAGATTTAATTAGTTGTAGCTGTTCTTTTGCAACGTCAGCATCTTCAAGACGAGAAATAGCAGCTTTATAGTTAACTATTTGATTCTTGAGCAAATCTTCTTGGGACGAAAGTCTGTTTGAAATTCCACCAAGGTAAGAAGCGACTTTATTAATATTTTCAATAGCATTAGCAAGACTGGTAAGAGTAATGTCAATTCTACCGATATCGAAAATACCAAGGTTGAAAATTGAAACATCGTTTAATTGACGGAGATCAAGACCCGTAATGCCAGCAAACATATTAGTTTGAAGTGAGTTAATATCAAAATAGTTGCTTTCAATATTAAAATCGATATTCTCTCTTCTCATATCAATATTAATTGAAAGCAAAGTGTTGCGAGCATCGAGACCAATGAGAAAATTAGCAGTATAGGTACCACTGAGAAGTTGAGCCCCACCAAACACAGTAGAATCAGCAACAGTTTGAATTTGTTGAGCCATACGATAAGCGGCTTTGGCAAGAGCTACTTTTTCGTCAGTGCCCATCGCGCCTGATGCGGCTTGAGCAGCAGCATCTTTTATCTTTATCATCAGCTCATTAATATTATCAAGAGAATCCATGACAATATTAGCCACGTTGTTGGCATCACCTACAGTATTAAGAGCAGATTGCAAAGCACCGTTGCGAGCCATAAGTGAGCGAGAAGTAATATAACCCGCGACATCATCTGAAGCGTTATTGATCCTTTTACCTGTCGAAAGTCTCAATTGACGGAGAGAGATATCACGATTAGAGACTTCAAGTGCGTTATATGCATTTTCGGACGGTATATTTGTCCTTATTCTTGCATTCCCTCCAATAGCAAATGGCATTTTATCACCTACATATTATTCAAAATAATTATCTTTGAATTAATTGCAAGAATGCTTGCGGATTAGCATTAGCTTGAGCTAATGAAGCAAGCGAAGCTTGTTGCAAAAACTGTGATTTAATTAACTGCAATTGTTCTTTTGCAACATCAGCATCTTCAATTCTCGAAATAGCAGCATTATAGTTAGTAATCTGCCCCTTTAACAAATCTTCCTGCGAATTAAGTCTATTGACAATACCTCCAATAAGTGAAGCAACTTTATTTACATTATCAATAGCTTTAGCCAACGAAGAAATAGTTGCGGCGAGCATATCATCATGGAAAATACCCAAGTCACCAGAAGAAACGCTATCCAACAGACGCAAATCCAATCCCGTAACACCAGCAAAATTACCGGTTTTCATTGAATTCACATCAAAATAGTTACTTGGGATGTTGTAATCAGGATTTCTAAATGTCATATCAACACTTAAAGTAATTAATTCGTGACGCGCATTAGTCCCAATAACATAATTAGCCGAATAAGTACCGTCAAGCAGTTGTCGACCACCAAAAACAGTAGAATCGACAACAGTTTGAATTTGTTGAGCCATACGGTAAGCGGCCTTGGCAAGAGCAACTTTTTCATCGGTTCCCATAGCACCCGATGCAGCTGTCGAAGCACCTTCTTTAATAAGATTAAGCAAATTATAGATGTTATCTAATGAATCCATTAGGATGTTAGATACATTAGAAGCATCTCCTACTGCTAAAAGAGCAGCTCTCATAGCACCGTTTCTTGCTTGCAAAGCGCGAGAAGTAATATACCCCGAAACATCGTCTGCAGCATTGTTGATTCTTTTACCTGTTGAGAGCCGCAATTGTCTGAGCGAAATATCTCTGTTTGAAGTTTCCAGAGAATTATAAGCATTCTCTGACGAGATATTCGTCCTAATTCTTGCGTTTCCTCCAATAGCAAATGGCATTCTACACCTCCTGTGTTTGTAGCAACCGCCGGGGGAGCATTTGCTACAATCCAACTATTAATTAATAAAACAATAATTAATTTTCAACTTCAAATATTTTATTTTCAATATATATGCCAACATTATGCCAATATCTATCCTTCAAACTCATCTTTTCAATTTTATCAGAAGCAACAAATTTGTCTTGTTAATAGAAAATAATTTGCCATAAATCGAGAAAATCAGAAAATAAATCCAAAGAATGTTTTTGAAACTATTGTGATTTCTACATTCTGAAGTCAAACATTTCCAGAAAAGGAAAATTGATATTACTATGGGCAAGTACAATATTTTGAATATAGTTATACAAACGGCTAATATTCGCCAAAATAACACTTGAATTTCATAAATATAATTTTTTATTGTTAATAAAGTATCAAATCCCATTTATTAAAAAATTTGACTAATTTTGGACATTCAAATAATATTATACACAATTTTGGCATTTATTTCGTTCATCAAAAGTAAAAATGATGAGAAAAGAATTATGAAAACAATATTAATTGTTGGTGCAGCAACTGTAACATTAGCATTAGTTAGTTATTCGATTGCAATAATAAATGAACAGAGAAATAAAATCGCTTCGAAAAAAGTTTTATACTTTTTGACTATTGGATGGGTTTTAGATGTATCAGCAACGATTATGATGATTATTGGGTCAAGCAATACACCGTTTACTTTACACGGAGCGGTTGGGTATTCCGCTTTGCTGTTAATGACAATTGAAACATATATAATGTGGAAATTGAAAAGAAATAATGGTTTCAATGTAGAGGTACCCCAAAATATTCATATATATTCGAGACTGGCATATATTTGGTGGGTAGCAGCATATATTACTGGTAGTCTGCTTGTGTTCTTAAAGTAAATTAATGAATAATTAATTATTTTATATTTGTTTATTAATTATGCAAGTAATATATTTGTTATATGAAAATGAAGTATTGTCTCATAATTTTCTTTTTTAGCGTAACACTATCATTGATAGCGAGTGATGTTTTTTTATCATCATTTACTGCGAACTCTACCTCAAATACTATAATATTGGAGTGGAGAACAATTGATGAAAATGGATTGAATAAATTTGAGATTGAACGTTCAGTGAAAGGTTCTCCTTTTCAAAAAATATCAGAAGAAAAAGCAAAGGGTACTCCCTCTTTTTACCGTTATGTTGATAACGAAATTTTGATGAAAATTTCCACTGAAATTGATAAGAACGACCCCTCTACATTAAATAAAAATTATTACATTTACAGGATAAAATCTGTATTCAATAATGGAAATGTAGTTTACAGTGACGAAGTAAAAGTAAACCATTCCGTTAATAGCATTCGCCGTACGTGGGGAATGATAAAAGAAATGTTTAAATAATTTTCTATCATTTTTCTTAAAAATATTTTCAATTAGTTTCGTTTAATTAATTAGTTTCTAAATTTTAGTTTCCCTATAAAGAGGAGTTTTTATGGCTAAAAAATGCTTTACTTTTCTTTTAGCAGGTATATTATCACTATTGCTATCTGCTAATCTATCTGCTCAAACCCAAAATCTTACTTTTACCGTTCCTAATAGTCCATCCCAGTATGCATATTACTCAAATTCGCTAACTGATGCAGGATGGACTACTTTTACACGTGCTGACACAGGCTTAATATCATCTGTTTCAGTTACGTTTACCTGGATGACAGACGACTGGCCAGATGAAGGTTCGCTGATAATTCGTCATCCCGATAATACAGCTTATAATTTGATAACTAATGGTGTAACTTCAACGGGACTGACGATTAACGCAAATACGACCAACACTTTTACAATTTCTTTCACAACATTTGCAAACAAGCTTATTGCTGGTACCTGGCAGATGTATGTTTTAGATTCGTACGGTGATGGCGGACACGAAATAACTAACATCACGGTTTCAATTGATTATACTATCCCACCACCAATGAGTTATACTTCATCAACAGTTTTACAGGTTACCAATTCAGTATCACCCGGTACGCCCAAAGCACCAGTTATTGCAATCAGAATAACTACAAGTGGATTAAGTCCAGCAATTAATGCAACCAACTTTTACTTAACAACAACTGGGACTACCGATTTAGGTGATATTTCAAATGCAAGAATATATTATACAGGAAACAGTGCGGTATTCGACACGACTACACAATTTGGAACTGTTGTTGCAACACCAACTGCAGCCTTTAATATTGTAGGGAATCAAACACTACTCTTTGGAGATAACTACTTTTGGTTAACTTTTGATGTTGATTCATTTGCCACACAATATAATTTTATTGATGCAACATGTGATTCTATTATAGTTAACGGAATAACAAGATTCCCAACAACAACCAATCCAACAGGTAATCGGAAAATAGTTGCTCCATTTAATGGAAACTATTACGTCGGTACAGGACAAGTATATACTAATTTGAGTTCGTTAGCTTTTGATATCAGCTCCGTTGGGCTTACAGGCGTGGTTAATATTTATATTAAGAATAACATTACCGAACCACAAAGAATAACATTTTTTGCACCTCCAATTGGCAATGGCTATCAGGTTCGTATAAGACCAGACGCTAATGTAACTGCAACGATTTCAGCAAATCATGGAAGCCAGGTTATGCTGGTAGATGGATTTAATAACATTAGAATTGATGGTTCAAATGTTCCTGGTGGCACAACAAGAAACTTAACGTTTGCGAATAATAGTACAGCTTCGGTTGCCCATGGGATTTTCGTTCAAAATTGTTTTATGTTTGAATTAAAAAACACAAATATCCAAAATGGTAGTTCAAACACTGGAACAGCAGTAGTAGTTTCAACAGTAAATACTGCTACAGTGCAAAACAATGCAATTTCGAAAGCAAATATCGGGCTTACAATCCAGAATAATAGCCAAAACATCAATATTATTGGCAATCAAATTGGAAGTATGACAATATCGAATACTGTATCCGTGGCAGGTATAAATTTTGGGACAGGAACTG
Organism: Eximiradius sp.; assembly: GCA_937127445.1. Lineage (GTDB taxonomy): Bacteria > Bacteroidota > Ignavibacteria > Kapaibacteriales > UBA2268 > JAKIZO01. Next base: position 67,041 of record CAKZLY010000018.1, read on the forward strand.
GATTTACAACTAGTTGTGATGGTTTTACTGTTGCAAATAATAAGATTGACGGGCTTATTTATACTGGTACTTCTGCAACATTTACTTATGCATTTTTAATAAACAATGCTGTTAACGGTATTGTAGAAAATAATGAAGTGTTAAATGTAGTAAACAGTGCGGGTCATCACATTGTGTTTAGAATAGTAGCAAATGAGGCAACACCTCCGAGGGACTTAAATTTGATTATACGAAATAATTCTGTTAACAATATAAGCGTTTCTGCTTCGAGTGGGAATTTCTTTGGTTTTTATAATACTTACTCTCAGAATGTTAAGATTTTGCACAATACCATCAATATTGGCAGTTCGTCAGTTGCTCCAGTTGCAATTGGACAGCGCTATCAAGTTGGGTGCCTTAATTACCACGTTAATAATAATATATTTGTAATGAACCCAGCTACAACAGGAGGACTAAAGTATATTTATTATATAGATGCAACACAATCAGTTACTCCTTTTGCAAATTTAAACAATAACTTATATAACATAATGACAGGGGCTAACTTCGCGTTTTATCTTGGTGTAGTTCAAGCCACATTAGCTAATTGGACAACAACACTTGGAGGAGGAACGTCTAATTCCGACTACAATAGTTTAATGAAACTTCCATCATTTGCTAGTGCGGGTGCCCCATATCTCGCTGGTTCAGTTCTTGCTGATGCTGAGTATTTGGTGCCAATACTTGTTGATGCTGAAACTGATATAGATGGAGAAATAAGAACCACTCAAAATAACCTTGCAGGTGCTGATATATTAATTCCATCCGAAATACAATTTTCGACTAATTTACCGTTATCTAAAGAAGAAACTGCTGGAATCAGCACAGTTGTATATAGCATTACACCTCAATTAGGTTCTACATTTAACGATGGTATTACTCGAACTCCTCCGACAGGAGATTTGCCTGCAATGAATTATACATGGTTCTTCAATAATAATGAAATTCAAACTGGGGTTAATAATTTTATTGTTAATAGAAATAATTTATCCATAATAAACACTAACGCAACTAATCACAATGGACAGTATTACTGTGTTGTTAATTTCTTCGGGACATATGGAGTAACTAATACTTCGACTTTATCTATTGTAAATCTCCCGCGTCCTGTGCTAACCTCTCCTGCATCAGGAACACAGAATGTCCCAATTACTCAAGTATTCACCTGGGGAACAGTCAACACTGCTCTTCAATATCAAATTCAAGTTGCATATGACGTGAATTTCCAGAATGTAATTGCTTCAAATATAGTAGGTACAAATAGCACATCATTTACAAGTTTGCCATATTTTGCAGATATGTTCTGGCGTGTTCGAGCAATAAGAAATGCCGATACAAGCTTATGGAGCGAAGTATGGACATTTAAAACAGTAGGGCCACCAATTGCTCCGCCGGCAATTATTGCACCAAACAATAATGCTATTGACTTGCCTTTGACGGTATCATTTATCTGGTATTCGTTCTTATCAGCAACGGGTTATACTTTGCAAGTATCAACAGTAAGTAATTTTTCAACTACAATTTATAATCAAGTAGTAACAGATACGTCAGTTACAATTTCGAATCTTCAACCAAACACACAATATTATTGGAGAGTGCGTTCTCTGCGTGGGTCAGAAATTAGCGCTTGGTCTACGGTTAGAACATTTACAACTGGCTCAGGACTCATTATACAATCATATTCGCTCTGGAATGGCTGGAATATGATTAGTGCATATGTAGAGCCAGTAAATAGTAGCATCAGCAACATTATGCAATCGTTAACAGGTAATTTGCAAATGCTCAGAAATTTTGCTGGGCAAGTTTATTCTCCTTCATTTACTAATACGTTGACAAATTGGGATAAATATCAAGCTTATCAAATGAGGCTTACAACAAGTGCTGTCTTTAATTTAGAAGGAGCACAAATTGTCCCAGAAAACACACCAATTACACTTAATATGGTAGGTTGGTATTGGTTGCCATATTTTAGGACATCGCCTGCATCAGTAGCAACTGCACTTGCCTCTATTAATGGGAAATATTTACAGGTAAAAACAATTACTGGACAAGTATATATGCCTCCATTTGCTAATACGCTTACACAACTCGAACCAGGCAAAGGGTATATGATTCGCCTCATTGTCAACAATGGAATTCTTACATATCCAGCAAACGGAGCAATTAAATCAACTGCTAACCACAATACAATCAAAGAGCCAAAATTCTTTGTTCGTCCAAATATATCAACCGGTAAAAACTCATTCATAGCTCTTGATGTTCAAGCAAACGAAGGCGATGAAATTGGTGTCTTCACACGTGATGGATTACTTGTCGGGTCAAGCGTTTGGCAAGAGAGTTTACGTGGCGTAGTAGTCTGGGGTGATGATGAATTTACTACTGAAAAAGATGGTGCATACGAAGGCGAAGATTTGATTGTCAAAGTATGGAAGCATTCTAACGAATGTATTGGCAATCTTAAAATTACTGAAAACAAAGATTTGGCAAGCGGTAATCGTTCTTATTCTTTACGTTACGAAACAGATGCTGTTGTTATGCTGAAAGGAACAGTTGAGATTGAAACATCAAGTGCGATAATCTCTCCACAACCAGCTTACAATGAATTGTTTATTGCTTTTGGGAAAGCATCGAATAGCGCAACTGATGTCGAGATTTATAATCAAAACGGTGATTTAGTGCTCAGATCAAACGTTAATGCTTCAAATGGGATAATTAAGCTCGATGTAAGCAATTTGTCAAGTGGTGTATATAACGTAATAATTCGTACAGGCAATACAACTTTAAAAGAGAAAGCGTTGATTTTGAAATAATATAACATATAAACCAATTCATAGAAAGGGAGTCGTTTTGAAAAAGCGACTCCTTTTCTATTTTCGAACATTTGCTTATTTAAGAATATGTAGTCGGTGTCCTTTGGCATATATTTTGCTGAATTAAGTATAAAATTATCGTATTTTTTGGGGGGAAATTATGAACGAAGCATTATTAAAAGCAGGTTTTATTCTTACTTCCGCTTTTATTTTTGTGCTTATCAATTCTGATATTGTCGTAAAAGTGTCCAATTACGTGAAAAAACAGTTTGTGAGCAATCACAAAAAATGATACAACATGCAAAACATATCATATTTTTGCTAATAATTTTACTGGCTTCAGGTTGCGCCAGTAGCATCCGCTTTTCAAGCGATCAAACAGGTGAAACTACAAAAAAAAATGAACCTCGTGCTACTGAAACACTTTCCCGAAGAAGCTCTGATATAGAAACAATTGAACAGAAAAAAGAAGAAAAAATCAGTGCGGATAGGGAAAAAGTTGTAAAAATTGCTCAAAGTTGGTTGGGGACACCATATGTTTGGGGTGGTAATACTCGCGGAGGTGTTGACTGTTCGGGATTAGTTAAAAATATTTATGAACAGATTGGGATTAATCTTCCGAGAACAGCGCAACAGCAATTTGAATTTGCATGTAGGATAAACGATAGAGAATTACGTCCAGGAGATTTGCTATTTTACCGTAAAGGGAATAAAATATCTCACGTTGCTATTTATATAGGCAAAGGTGAGATTATTCATTCATCTTCATCTGCAAAAGGAGTAATTAAGCAGTCTTTCAATGATAATTATTTATCAAGTATCTATGTTGGTGCTGGGCGAGTGTTACATTAAATTACAACTGTGAAATTTCGCGGTAAAGCTCGTAAAACTCCTTCCTTCAATAAATTTTCTCCGAATCTGTCGCTGAAAATGGAAAAATGCGAGACTAAACAACTTGATTTTAGTAAAAATTTGTCAAGTTTTTCAATAATATTGTCTTTTTCATTGACAATTGACTGAAAAAAGTTGTCTTTTCTTAGATACTCTTCAACTACAAGAGAAAAATAATCAGAAAATGAGTTGATTATTTGCAAAAGATTTGGTTTGATGCCAATTGCAGGACTATCAGCAAAAACTTCAACTCTCATCATTATGTTTTCATTTGGCTTTCTTGCAAAGAAAAGCAGAACAATCGGCTGAGAATTTGTATTAGCAAAAATATTGTATTCAGAAATTTTCGATAAGATTTGAAGAAAATCATCTGAATGTGAAAGCTCAGGCAATTCAGTTTTTAAAAAATATACTTTTTGCAAGCCAAAATTTTCAACATTTTGAGCGAGTTTATTATATAATTCTTTTAAAGGAAGAAATACATCTACAAAGCGTCTAATTAAATCAATATCTTTGCCCAAAGTTATAGATATAGTAAAAATTGCATTGTAATATGCAGATTTTGAATGTATATTTTCATTAAAATTTAAATTGTCCAGTATATTTGAAAAGTTCAGAACTTCTGTTCGAAGTATAGTAGTTTTTTTGACTGATAAAAATTCAATAATTTCAAGGATGCGTTGATTTTCAGGAAGGTTGAGCACTCTCGCGATTTCAGTATGAGGACGCAATTTCCCAGAAGAAGAGGTCGAAACTGAATGAACAAGTAAAACAAGCTGAGGCTCTACTTCGGCAACATAGAAAAAAAGTATATCACCAGTGCGTAATTTACTATGCAGCAACGCGGTAAATGTGCCCATCGGCAATTTGACTTTTGCAATTTCCTTATCTATAATTTCGAGGACAGTCCCCAACACAACTTCGCCAACTTTCAGTTTTTGCGTCTCTGTTTTGAGCTGCTGCCGGGAACGCATCGGAACGTAGTAATTACCAGAGCCTCCTCCCTGCCCTGTTCGGTCTGGTCCACCAATATTTCCAATATCATTCATTAAAATTGTTTTAGAAACTTGTAATTATTTTCATATAACAGTCTTATGTCATCAATACCAACTCGGAGCATCGTAACTCGTTCAATCCCAAAACCGAAAGCATAGCCTGAATATTCTTCCGGGTCTATACCACAATTACGCAGGACGTTTGGATGCACCATACCGCAGCCGACCACTTCGAGCCAACCTGAATGCTTGCAAACACGGCAACCTTTCCCACCACAAAGGTAACAAGTAATGTCCATTTCGGCGCTTGGTTCGGTGAATGGGAAAAATGAAGGGCGGAAGCGAAACTTTATATCACTGCCATACATTTTTTTTGCAAACACCATCATTGTTGCTTTGAGCTCTGCAAAATTAACATTTTTGTCGATATACAAACCTTCAATTTGATGGAATTCGGCAAGTGATCGCGCTGAAATGGCTTCGTTGCGATAAACTCTACCTGGCATAATAGTTCTAATCGGTGGCTTCTGCGATTGCATCACCCGGATTTGAACGGGAGAAGTATGTGTTCGCAACAATATATTTTGTTGGTCAGATTTAATAAAAAATGTATCCTGCATATCGCGAGCGGGGTGGTCAGGCTGGAAGTTCAGGGCATCGAAATTATGGTATTCGTCCTCGATATCTGGTCCTATAGCAACAGAAAAGCCCATACCGACAAAGATTTCCACCATTTTATCCAAAGTTTGATAAATTGGGTGGTAAGTGCCTTTTGGATGACGTCTTCCCGGTAATGTAAGATCAATGGTAGGTCTTGTAATTTCTTGTTCATCAAACTTTTCTTTAAGCAGACGGAATTTATCTTCAACTTCTTTTTTACATAGATTTAGTTCTTTGCCAATTGATGGTTTTTCGGCAGGTGAAATAGTTTTCATTTTGTCGAAGAGAGCTTGTAATGGACCTTTTTTTACTAAATAATCAAGACGAAATTGTTCAAGTTCTTTAGAATTATTGATATCATCGAGCTTTGCCAGCATCTCTTGTTTTAATTTAATTATTTCGTCGAACATAAAACAACCTAAATTAATTATTTACAAAGCTGTAATTTATTAAAATAAAATTAAGTTTCAAACAAACTTTTGTTTTATACAATTTGTAAAAATATAAACGTTATTTAATTTTGTTTGTTGCAGTTTTCTAATTATTTATGAAAATTCTTATTCTTTGCACTGGAAATTCCTGCCGAAGCCAAATGGCAGAAGGATATCTAAAGCATCTTGATAGTTCGTGGGAGGTTTATTCAGCTGGCACTCGTCCGGCAAATGAAGTAAATCCAAATGCTGTAAAAGTTATGCAAGAAATAGGGATTGATATAAGTTCGCAATTTCCAAAGTTTGCTGATAGTTATATCAATGAGGCGTTTGATTACGTTATTACTGTTTGCGACAATGCAAAAGATACTTGTCCTGTATTCACAGGTAAAGTAATGCATCGTCTCCACATTCCATTTGACGATCCTGCTGATGCAGTCGGAACGGAAGAAGAAGTGCTCGCTGTATATCGTCGTGTACGAGATGAAATTACAAAGGAATTTTTGAAGTTTTATAATTCATTAAAGAATTCGTAGAAAGCAAAAAATTCTGGCAAGATGATTTTCATCCTACGGGTTCCTACTTTGCAGATAATTATCCATCAGTTCATTAGTTTATCTATCTCAGTTTTATATGTTAAAAGGCTGCCCTTGAATAGGGCAGCCTTTATATTTGATCAAACTAATTATTAGTTATTATTTTTTGTGTATTTATCCAAGAATTTAATTACTTTATCTTGCCAAATGATGTATTCTTGTGGACGTGAGATAAAGTGAGTTTCATTTGGGAAAACAATTAATTCAGCTGGGATATTTTGACCGCGAGCAGCAGTGAAGGCTTCAAGTCCCTGAGTGTAAGGAACACGGAAGTCATTCATTCCAACCGAAATAAGAATTGGGGTGTCCCAGTTTTGAACATAATTGTGCGGTGAGTTTTTCTCCATATTCTCGCGATGTTGTTTTATCCAGTACGGACCACCAAATTCCCAATTTGGGAAGAATAACTCTTCGGTAGAACCATACTTACTAATAACATCGAAAACGCCATTATGTGCAACAAAGGCGGAGAAACGACCTTTGTGATTGCCAGCAAGCCAATAGGCGGCATATCCACCTGCACTTGCACCAATTGCTGATTTACCCTTGGGAAGCACAAATGGTTCTTTACTGAATTGGTCGGTAGCAGCAAGCAAATCGTTCATTGCCATTCCACCCCAATCTTTGCTAATTGCATCATTCCAAGCTTGTCCGAAGCCAGGAACTCCACGACGATTAGCTGCGAGCACAATATACCCATTCGCAGCATAAATTCCGAAATTCCAGCGATAATGATAATTTTGGCTAATCATGCTTTGAGGTCCACCCTGGCAATATGTAATAACTGGATATTGTTTTGTTGGATCGAAATCAGGTGGGTAAATAATCCAGGCATGAATTTTTTTGCCATCTAGGGCAGTAAACCAACGTGCTTCAAATTTAACTGGATTAATATATTTAAGTCTTTCGTCATTAAATTTAGTAAGTTTTAATTCTTCGCCTGTCGTTAAGTCAAGGCGGTAAAAATCGAGTGGATTGTTGAAATTAGTCTTACCCACAACCAAATATTTGCTATCTGGTGTTATTGCAAGTCCATGTCCGTAGTCCCACTGTCCGCGAGCAATTCTTTTATTGGACTTAGCTTGAATGTCGAACTCGAACAGGCTTACAACACCTGAGTCAGTAGCAGTTGCATAAATTTTCTTGCTATCGGGGGACCAGACAAATTCTTCAATCCATTGGTCGAAACCATTAGTAAGTTCAAAAGTTGACTTTTCTTGTCTATTATAGAGCATAAGGCGAACTCTATCGGATTCGAAGCCATTGCGTTCCTGACTTAGAAATGCAATCCAATTGCCATCAGGCGAAAAAGAAGGATGTTTATCATAGCCAGGTAAACTTTCTGTAATATTTTCACGAACATAATTGATGTTTTTACCATTAGATTCTATTTTTACAAGGAAAATATCTGAATTAGTATTCCAAACAAAATCGTTGTTGATGCGAGCAGTATAGGCGATAATTTTACCATCAGGCGACCATCCCAGTTCTTCGCTCCCACCAAAAGGTGCAAGTGGAGTATCAACAGTATCGTTTTTCATTAAATCAACTGGTTCGAAGCTGCCATCGGCAGGAACTACAAAAAGATGGCTTAATTTATCATCAACCCATTCATCCCAATGTCGGACAGGCAAATCAGTAAAATAAAGCATATTTGCTTTTGGGTATTCCGGATATTCGTCATTAATTGTTTGAAGCATTTTTACTTCAGAAGTAAAGGAAATATATTTCCCGTCTGGCGACCAAAGAATATTCGACACACCTTCAGACAAATTTGTGAGCCGCTTAGGGTTGCCTTTTGGAAAGTCCTGAATATACACTTGAAACGAACCAGATTTGTTAGAGAGATAAGCTATTTTCTTACCATCAGGCGAAAAAATCGGAGACATTTCATTGGCACCATCTGAAGTAATTTGCAAGTTTTTGTTTCCGTCAATAGAAGTAGCCCAAATATCGCGAGTTAGTTTGTTATCTTTGATTGACGGAGTGGCAACTGTATAGATAATCCAACTACCATCAGGGGAAAGCTGCATTTCTGATAGTCTTTTCATCGAGTAAAGGTCGTTAGTTGTGAGGTTGTGAGGTGTACGGTTGATATTATCTTCTTGTGAGGTCTTTTGGCTTTCTTTAGAACAGCCAAAAACAAAAAATGCAGTGAGCATCAAAAGAAATAACTTTTTCATTTTTCACCCAGTAATAGTAACAAAAAAATAAAAATAATAAAAAAAAGACAAATTATTGACAAAATGGAAATAAAAATGGAAAAGTAAATAAAAATGCCCATCCAAAAAATATTGGATGGGCAATAAAAAAATAAATAAGAATTAATGATACCCAGAAAATCGGGCAACTTCGAAAGAAAGACGTTCAGAGGCTGCTCTAATTTTATTAGCTATTTCGTTATTTTCGAATGTGATTTTTTCTATTCCGTTGAAGACTGTAAGGACCTCATTTAGAGAAGTAACTTTGAAAGAAACTTCTTGATTAATACTATCTGCCATAGAAGAAAGGTGTTTGGTGTTTTCAAAAATATTATTAGCAAATTCGCTTTGTTCTTTAGAAATTTTTGCGATAGTTTCAATCATATTTTGGATGTCAGCGAAACTGTTCAGAATATGATTTAAGCTTTGAGAAGCTTCGGAAGCAAGTTTTTGGCCTTCTTTAGCAACAGAGGCACCTTTATTGACAGAGTTAACAGCATTAGCGATATTAAGTTTGATCTCGTTGATAATATTTGTGATATTTTTTGTGAGTGCGTCAGTTCTGTCTGAAAGGACTTTCACTTCGTCTGCCACGACGGCAAATCCACGTCCGTGAACTCCAGCGCGAGCAGCTTCGATAGCCGCATTCAAAGCAAGTAAATTAGTTTGCTTAGCAACACCTTTGATTTCAGCCAACATTTTATCAATAGATTCAGTTTGAGTTTCTACTAAGCTTATTTCTTGAATAATATTGTTCATTTGCTCGTTCATATCCATAACTTTTGTGATAACTTTTTCTACGCTTTGTGAGCTTTCGCGAGCATTGTTCGTATCAGCAATTACTTTACGAGAAATGTCTTCTGAATTGCGAACAATTGAGTTAACCCCATCGTTTATCATCTGCATTGAACCAATTGTATCGTCAATATATTCAGTTTGTTGGGCAATATTATTTTTTATAATTTCGAGAGATTTATAAAATTCTTGCATAGAAGCCGAGAGTTCTTCAATGCTTGCAAGCTGAGTTTCCGAAGATCTAATCATTTTTTCGAAATTCACTTGAAGTTCCTGTTGGATAATATTTGCCACTCGCATAAGTAAGGTAAATCTAAAATGATGACAATTTTCGGGTTTATTCAGTCCGTTAAAGATTGCTTTTGCCATTTGCTCACAAGAGAGATAGCCACAAGCAGAGCAGTTTAGATGGTCTTTTTCGTCGTGTTTTTCCATTATATGATATATTTTATCTAAATCTTTTTTAGATGGATTTTTGACTTTATAATTATCAGATAAATTGATATAAAAACGATCATAAAGATTTTTCTTCCAATAGCGATTTACTTCATCCTGTATTGATTTAGCATCAGGCAATTCTGTTGAGCGTTTTTTATATAATTCGACCATTTTTCTATTTCTCTGCTCGATTAAAAACTCTATTTCATCAGGCGATTTATGTTGATTTAATGTTCCTGGACCACCATTACAACCCATTTCACAATTCAAACAATCAATTAATAATGGTGCATAACCTTTTTCAATATTTTGATATAAATGATCCAAATAGTGATAAATGATTTCAACACCTTCAATTTTACGGGAAACGTTAATAATATCAGGAACTTCGCGCATAGCGGTCCGCATAAGTCCACCGGGAGAAGAAAATAGCACAGCTCTTTCAGCAGGAGGATTATCATAATCAATAGCTGGAAATAAGTTGAGTGAAATATCGTGTTGTTTGAGATATTTATCAATTGATTTATACGTTACATTGAAATCACCAAGCCCTGTTTCATCGAACTCACGACGTTTGGCAAAACAAGGTGAAATTACTACAACTTTGTGATTTCTATATTGCGGATAATATTCTTTTATCATTTTGATAGTATGGAGCATAGGACTATCAGCTGGTGCAAGATATTTGAGCAACTCTAAACGGTAAATCTCGATATAGGTAACAATTGCAGGACAAGGCTGTGCAATAATTGCTTTTGGATTATTCTCTTTAAGGTGTTCAAGGTATGACTTAATCGTTAGTTCAGCACCGAAGGAAACATCAAAAATTGCTTGAACTCCAAGCGATTTCAGCCAACCATTTAGATTAAGATACATTTCTGGGAAGTTGGCAGCAATAGCAGGAGCGGCAATTGCAACAACGTCTTTGTTAAACTGCAAATAATTAAGAAAGGCATCGAAATCATCAATACCAATTCTTGCATCGTGTGTACATGCCTTGATACAATTGCCACAGGCAATACACAAATTAGGATTGATTTTTACATAATTTCCTGTCGCGTCATTGCAAAACTTTGATGGACAAACAAGAATACACATATGACAATTGACACATTTGTCAGAGTCGACAGTTACAACTTGTTTAAGTTCTCTCATAAATTATTCTCTATATGTAAGACATAAAAAATATATACTTAAAATAAAATATCGTTCATTTTTAATAATAATTTACATAAATTTAACAAAAAGTGATTGCTAAACATAGCGTTAACATATTAACAACATAATTGCTATTTTTATTAAATAATTACAAAAATATTCTTTTCAATTAAGTAGCAATGAAAACCTTGTTATGCTCATCATTTTATAACGAAGACAGTTTAAAATCGAATTAAAATTTATTAAAAATTTCGAAGTAATTAAAAATATGTGAAAAAAGAATAATATAAATTTAATATTCAATTAATCTAAATTGATAAAATGGATAAAAAAAAAAGCGAGATCGTCTTATTAGCAGAGACAACCTCGCAGAATAAATAAGCACAAACCATTAGCTATTCATAGAATTCAAAAATTCTCGGTTAGTTTTACGAGTTCTCAATCTATCGAGAAGGAACTCCATAGCCTCGACAGGTGTAAGTTCGCTCAGAACTTTTCTCAAAATCCAAATTCTGTTTAGTTCGTCGGGTTCGAGAAGCAATTCTTCGCGACGAGTACCCGAGCGGTTGACGTCAATTGCTGGGAATATACGGCGGTCAGCAAGGCGTCTATCGAGCACAATTTCCATATTACCAGTGCCTTTGAATTCTTCGAAGATAACTTCGTCCATACGGCTGCCAGTTTCAATGAGAGCAGTAGCAATAATAGTAAGCGAGCCGCCTTCTTCGACATTACGAGCAGCACCGAAGAATCGCTTAGGTTTATGGAGAGCATTAGCATCAACGCCACCTGAAAGAATTTTTCCGGAATGTGGCACAACTGTATTGTTAGCACGAGCCAGGCGAGTAATCGAGTCAAGCAAAATGACAACATCTTGTTTAGCTTCTACAAGACGTTTTGCTTTTTCGAGCACCATATCAGCAACTTGAACGTGGCGATCAGGTGGTTCGTCGAAAGTAGAGGCAACCACTTCAGCTTTTACAGAGCGTTCCATATCAGTAACTTCTTCTGGGCGCTCGTCAATGAGTAGAACTATTAATTTAACTTCAGGATGATTTGTTGTAATGCTATTAGCTATCTGTTGCAATAAAATAGTTTTACCAGATTTTGGAGGAGATACAATAAGCCCGCGTTGACCTTTGCCAATTGGACATAGCAGGTCGACAACACGCATAGAATATTCATTAGGTTGGCGTTCGAGCTTTATTCTGCTATTTGCATAAAGCGGAGTAAGATTATCAAAAATTGTTCTTTCGCGAATATTTTCAGGGGGAAGATAGTTAATCGTTTCAACTTTCAGCAAAGCGAAAAAACGTTCCTGGTCTTTTGGGGCACGCACTTGACCACGGATTGTGTCCCCAGTTCGCAAATAAAATTTTTTAATTTGTGATGGTGAAACGTAGATGTCATCAGGTGAAGGCAAATAATTATAGCCAGGGGAACGCAGGAATCCATAGCCATCAGGCATAACTTCGAGAACACCTTCGCTAGTGATTGCTCCATCAGCCTGGGTATCTTTTACCTGTACTGTTGCCTGTGCCTCGATAATTTTTAAGATGAGTTCCTGTTTTGTGAGGTCGCTGAAATTAGTAATACCCAGGTTTTTAGCAATATTAGTAAGTTCAGCGATACGTTTGGATTTTAATTCATTTACGTCAATAGAGCTTTTATTTTCAGCTCCATTTGCTTCGTTGTTTTGATGATTAGAAGCCATAAAAACCTTAGAATATATTTAGACAAATTAGATAACACGGACAGAACAAGAAAAGTAACTAATTGAATAGTTTAATTTAATCAAAAAAATAATATAAATCAAAATAATAATTATTCATTTTGTTCAAAATCTTTGGAAATTGTTTCGATTTTCATAGTTGCTTCGTCCAGAAACTGTCTGCATTCATTTGCAAGTTTAATACCTTCCTCGTATAGTTCAATCAACTCATTCATCGGGAGAGTGCCTTCCTCCAGTAATTGAGAAATTTTTTGTAATCTTTGGATATTGCTTTCAAAATTTATCTTTTTTTTCATAGACTACCCTTTTAGAATAATTCTTTTGGAAAAATTTTTTCAATTTTTACATTTGCAGAGTCGAATTTTCGAATAATGTCAACAGATTTAAATTTAGAAATTGGTTCATCGACTTTGATAATTCTGCCTTGATGGCGCAATAGAGCAAAACCTTTATCCAGTGGACGAACAGGATTATTAGACGAAATTTGGAGTTCTAAATTTGATAAAACATTTCGCTTATTTTGGATTATCTGAGAAAATAATTTCTGGAAATCCAATAAATCAATCGTTTGATAGTAAGTATTTATTTTGCCAATCATTATTTTTTTTAGATACTTACCGAAATTCATCTCGATTTGTTGTCTTTTCTGATTAATGTAATTTTTCAGCAAACGGTTGAAATTTAATTTATACAAAGTCAATTCTTCTAAAATATCATCTAATAATTTAGGAGTAACAAATTCAGCAGCAGCAGTTGGTGTGGCAGCACGTACATCAGCGACAAAGTCTGAAATTGTAAAATCAGTTTCGTGACCGACAGCAGAAACAATAGGTTTTTTACAATTGAAAATTGCATTAGCAACTATTTCCGTATTGAAGCACCATAAGTCCTCGATAGAACCACCACCCCGCCCAATAATAATAACTTCGGCGGGGGAATTTTCAAGTTCTTTAATGGCTCGTGCAATATCTTCTGCAGCATTTTCACCTTGAACAATAGTTGGACGAAAATAAACTGTACATTTTGGGAATCTTCTCTCGATGGTAGTTTTCATATCTCTAATTACAGCACCAGTTGGAGAAGTAGCAATACCAATATTTAAAGGAAGTTTTGGCAGAGGCTTTTTTCTTGAACTATCGAAATATCCGAGTTTATTGAGTTTTTCTTTAAGTGCTTCAAATGCAATAAACAAGTCCCCCAGACCAGCAGGCTGGATCTGATTAACTTCAATCTGATACTTACCTTGTTGAGCATACACTGTAACGCGTCCCATGACAATCACTTTCATACCATCTTGCATTTCAAATTGCATAGGACGACTTGCCCACATAACGCAATTGATAACAGCATCGCTGTCTTTCAAATTAAAATACTTGTGACCAGAATTATGTTGTTTATAGTTAGAAATTTCACCTTCGACACAAACATTGTCGAAAGAAATTTCCAATGTTTTTTTGATAGCTTGAGTTAGTTGGGATACCGAAACAGCATTTGTCATTTTGATTTAGCAATAATTGGTTGAAGTGGAGTAAATGTAACGTTTTTAATTATTATTTCAGCAGTATCTTTAAGTGGTTTTTCTTCAAAATTGTCTAAGTAATAACCTACCGCTATTTTTAGAGGAACTCCCGTTGGATTGTACACTAATTCGTCTTCGGAATATAAAGAAGCTTTATTGCCTTTTTTAGCAAAGTAAGAATAAAGAACCTTATCAACATTTTGAGTTCTATAAAGAATTTCATCTGGTTTAATTGTAATTGAGTGTGAAGATGGAGTGTATTTATAATCTTTTTCAATAATAGGATTTTTAATCAAAGCAAATTTATGAGAAGTTGTATATTGATAATATTCTATGTGTTGAGTTTCAATAAAAATAGGCTTACCATAAATATTAATTCCTGATTCGGTCATTCCATTAATGTTTCGCCCAGAGCGGCGGACTGCAAATTGAACAAAAGTATTTGAATCAATGTTATTCAGAATGGTTAACAAATTAAAATCGAAATTACCAAAATCAAAACTATCAACTGTTTCCAATTCAGCACCTGCCCATTCTTCATCTTGCTTTGTAATCAACAGATGAAGACAGCCATCATTATCGACGAAAACATTTTTGGAACTTGTAGCATAGAAAAGATCGTTGATGCCTTCAGCTTCTTTTTTTTCTTTAACCTTCCATTTAAGTCCGGCAAATTCGATAATTCCATTTTGCGGAAGAATAATTGTGGTAGTATCAGTTGTATTTAAATCTTGTTTTTGAACATTGTCCTTTTTACAAGCGGTAGATACAAAAATTAAAAGTACTAATAAAAAGCAAATTGAATATTTCATATTTTTCAAATGCCCCCAAAAATTATATACAATATTAGCAACAAATTTTGAAATTCCATAATGAATTTGACGTAATAAAAATGTATTTGTGGCTCAATTTTTG
The DNA here is from genome assembly GCA_937127445.1 of Eximiradius sp. Classification (GTDB taxonomy): domain Bacteria; phylum Bacteroidota; class Ignavibacteria; order Kapaibacteriales; family UBA2268; genus JAKIZO01. The sequence goes on from CAKZLY010000018.1 coordinate 82,221, forward strand.
ATAATCGTAAGAAATATTATTATTAGTATTAATAAAAGATGAATATAATCAACTATATATATAATTTCCATAATTATCTGAAAAATCAACGTAATTTTTCTGTAAGAACCGTAATCACCTATGAACGTGCGTTGAATGATTTTCTAAACTATTTCGAAGAAACTTATGGAGTAGTTCCAGAAATAGGCGAAATACAAACAGAAGATATTAAACCATTTCTTGGATGGCTGCACGACCGAAATTTATCAAAAAGCAGCATAAAATTGAAAGTGTCGGCTATTAAATCATTTTTTAAGTATTTGAGAAAGCATAATATAATAGATATTAACCCTGCAAAGGCAGTAGCAACACCCAAAAAAGAGAAGAAATTGCCTTCTTATCTTACAAAAACAGAGACAGAACTTTTATTTTCGGAAGCAATATGTCAGAGTTCTCCACAAGTTGTATGTTTGATAGAGCTTTTGTATGGCTGTGGGCTACGCATAAGCGAAGCACTTAATCTAAAACTGAATGATATTGATTATTATAATAAGCAAGTAAAAGTATTAGGAAAAGGCAACAGAGAAAGGATTGTTCCAATTGGAAGCAAAGCAATAGAGGCGATAAAGAATCATTTGAAAATGCGGAGAACAAGCAACAACTATCTATTTTCCTCAAAAACAGGTAAGAAGTTAAATTCAGCGGTTGCTTATCGTCAAATAAAGCAAGAAATAACAAAAGTGTCCGGGACAAAACGTAAAAGCCCACATACTTTGAGACACACTTTTGCTACACATCTTCTTGATAATGGTGCGGACTTAAAGGCAGTAAGTGAAATGCTCGGACATAGATCATTATCGACTACACAAGTATATACTCATCTTTCGATAGAAAGATTGAAACAAGCATATAAGCAAGCACATCCAAAAGCTTAGGCGCTTTCTTTAGCAATAATACTTAAAAAGTCAGAAGATTTTCGGAAATCTTGTTCGAGTTCGAAAGTGAACATTTCGACATCAAGAGTTTTTAATTCAGGTAAGTAGTTAGTAAGGCACAGCCAGGCTGGATGATTTTCTAGTTTCAAAGACTGAATTCCTTCGTAGAAGCCAGCATCCCAAACTTCGCAAAGTAAGTCTGCAACACGAACAACAGAAACCAATTCCTGATAGTTTTGTGCTTCGAATGGATTTGTATGATATGCAATAATAGTTGTTAATTCGTGAGGCAAACGCCACAGTTTGGCAATTTCGCCTCCAACCTGCATATGATTAACGCCGTAGATTTCGATTTCAGCTTCGATATCGGTTGCTCCCTGAGTGACTTTATCGACGACTTGATAATATTTCTTGGCATCATATTGAAGCATAGCAAGTTTGCCAATATCGTGAAGGAGCCCGCCTATGAACTCATTCTCTTTGTATGATTTATTTATTTTTGTAGATAATGATTTGGCAACCATACCGGTGCAGGATGCATGCCACCAGAATTTTTCCATAAGCCCGACAGCAATTTTCTGAGAGCTGAGCAAGAATTTTGAAAATATTGAAACTCCTAGAACTATATTAGTAAGTCTATTCAACCCAAGAGTAATAATTGCTTGATGGATTGTGTTTATCTCAGTTCGTGTTGCATAGAGTGGAGAATTTGCGACGCGTAATAATTTCAAAGTAAGCGATGCGTCAGCTTCAATTACTTTCGACAAACTTCTAATATCAATATTGTCATCTTCTAATAAAGCTAAGACTTTAGAAGCAACAGGAGGCAATGTTGCAAATTCTTGCGTCTCTATTAAACTTTCTATTATAGACATTTTGCCTTTACCAGAACCATTATTTTATTAATCTACAAATTTATTAATGTTTATAATACAAAAAAAATTTATTTATTTCAAGATAAATATAAGAAATTTTAAACATTTACATTAAATCACTTTTAATATTACAAAAAATTCATTTAAAATTCACAAATTAATTACTGTTTATCATTAATTAAAGCCCACATTTTATATTTAATTTCTTCTATTCCAATATTTGCAACAGAAGAAATTAAAATAGTATCGACATCTTTTTCCCTGAATTTAATTTTCTTTAATTCTTGGATTTGTTCTGGTAGAAGAGCATCAATTCTGCTAAAACAAATAATTTTTTTCTTATTAAGAAGGTCTTTGTTATACAATTTTAGTTCATTTTTAAGAATTTTATAGTCAGCTTTTGGATCGGGACTAAGTCCATCGAGCATAAAGAGCAGCGCTCTTGTTCGCTCTATATGGCGAAGGAATTGGAGCCCTAAACCTTTACCTTTTGATGCACCTTCGATAAGACCGGGTACATCTGCAACGGTGAAGCTTTCAGTTTCAGAAATACGAACCAACCCTAAATTTGGGGTTAGTGTTGTAAATGGATAATTTGCAATCTTTGGCTTTGCAGCAGAAATAACAGAAATCAACGTGGATTTGCCGACGTTAGGGAAACCGACAATCCCCACATCGGCGATTAATTTAAGTTCGAGGATGAGATTTCGTTCTTCACCGGGAAGCCCAGGATTAGCCTTTCTTGGAGTTTGATTTGTGGGAGTAGCAAAGTGAGTATTTCCCCAGCCACCATTACCACCGTGAGCAATAACAAATTCCTGATTGTGTTCGACCATATCAACAATGACATCACCAGTTGCAGCGTCTTTAACAACCGTTCCTTGTGGAAGCTTGATAATAATATCTTTTCCATTGCTACCTGTTTTCATTCCCCCTTTGCCGGGGCGGCCATCTTCGGCAATATATTTATTTTTATAATGAAAATCAAGCAAAGTAGTAAGTTGTCTATCAGATTTTAAAATAATATTTCCTCCCCGACCACCGTCCCCACCGTCGGGACCACCTTTGGGCACATATTTTTCGCGACGAAAGGAAATAGCACCATTCCCACCACGACCTGCTTTAACGTATATTTCAACTAAATCAACGAATTTCATTATCTTGTTCTTTTTTGTTTAATAATAATAAATCAATATCAATTTCTTCGTTGCTAATATTTATTTTCTTTTCTTTCTCTTTCATATTACTCAGCAATTCATTGTTCAATTCGTAACTTTCACGAGCTGCTCTAGTAGTGTCGTCTTCGATTTTTGGTTCTATTAATTCACCAGTATCTACATCGAATTCATATTCAGCTGAGGTTTGTTTTATAGAAAAGTCATCAACTTGTACATCAATATCGTTATATTCTGATATTGTATATTCGCTTGCATTATCAATATTGTCGAAATCACTCTCTGCAAATTGTTCCAATAGTTCAGTTTCGGAAGGTTCAGATTGAGAGGCAGAATAATTAGCATCACTGATTGACTGGGGAATATTTTCATTATTAGTTATTTCAGAGCTTAGGCTATCCTGGGAAGAATCAATTTCAATCAATTTGTTAAGAAAATCTGCTAAAGAGATGGATAAATTGCCTTTGTATTCAAAAGAAGGGAGTTCTGTCAAATTATCTATTTCCAATGGCAAACTGACCGAAACATTTTCGTTTCCCGCGATTAAAGAAACTGCTTTTTGAAAGATTTGTTTTTCAGCTTCGTAGATTACATCATAATTTTCTTCTTCTGGGATAAAACTATCAATTAATTGAAGTTCTTCTTCAAATAAATCAATATTAAAAGAAGTAAACGTTTGCTCGTCAACATAGTCGTTTTGTTCGTTTATATCTATTGTAGAAATTTGTTCATCAACATTATCATCAAGTTTTTCATTTATTAGATCTAACAAAGCATATTCATCAGAGGAGAATTGCATTTCGTGTTTTTCAATCTCATCTTCTTGTCTTTCAGTATTTATTTCACTATCATAGTTTTCAGAGATTTCACTTTCAATTAAGTTATCAAAAGCAACGTCTAAATTACTGTTTAAGTTAGATATATCTTCATTTAAAACTTCTAAAAAATCCTCTTGAATTGGTGGCTCAGCTTCGTAGGCAGCAGTATCTTCTATTTGCAAAGACTCTTCAACAATCTGCTCCTGCTCTTGTTCCAGATCATAAACTTCATCACTAATTTCATTAACAATTTCGATAATATCGGTTTTAGTTTCAGATAAATTTTCGACTAATTCAGCAGTTTGCACTTTCATTAAATTATAACGAATTAAATCTATTAATTCGTTACGAGATATTTCCTTATTCTTATGGTGCGTTTCAATTAGATATGCTAAATAATTTAACTTTTTATCCAGGAAAAACATAATCATAGCGTCGGCCGGTGCTTTTACAATATTAGTGTCGTCAGAAAAGAACTGGAAAATTGGTTCTAATAAATTAACAAATTCATTTTCATCTAAATTCAGCACGAAAGTGTTGTCGAAATGTTCAAGATAATTTTCAAGCTCATAGATAGAAATCGTAGTTTTGCCATTTTCAGTTTCTTTGGCAACAAAATCATAGAAACTTTGATATAAATAATCGTAATCAGAAAAATACGCTAAATATTTTAAGAACTGGTCATAAGAAACAGTCAAACTCTCTCTAAAGATAAAGTATTTTAAAGTTGTCCTCGGACGGCAAAGGAAATTCAGTCTTAATTTTACGAAGCTTTCGATAAAAGAATGTAAATTATCGAAAGGAACGATTGATATTTGTTTGAGAAGGGATTCGAACTCAAAACAAAGATTTGTTTTAGAATAGAAATCGAAAAATGGATTGGCTTCAAATCTCATTTTTTCTTTGAAAATCCACAAGTCACGTTCAGCAGTTATCATAGTCCTATAGACATCAGGCAAATCGGGACATTCTAAAAGTTCATCGATAGAGATTTTGCCAATAATATTTAGCGAATTGCAAATTATTTCTGTGTTTTGTTTAATTGCCTTGGTGAAAGCAGTTTTTTCCATAATTATTTGCCGTCCAAATTATCAATGATTTTTTGTTATTTATATCGGGAAAAATACCAAAAACTGAACCAGACTACCTTAATAGTTCAAGTTCTGAAGTAATTTCACAACCAGCTGCTTTAAACATAGCAATTGCTGGACAATAAGTTGTTTGCGAAAGTTCGACAGCTCTTTGTAAATCTTTTAATTCTGCATCAGGACTTTTCAAAATATATTTAATATGAACTTTTGTGAATACTTTTGGGTGATTATCGTGTCGTTCGCCATCAATAATCGCTTTGAATGCTTCAACGGTTTTTCTTTTTTTACGAACTATTGCAACAACATCCATAGAAGTGCAAGCCGCAAGAGCTTGCAGCATTATTTCCATTGGGCGCGGAGCAATATTTTCTCCACCGTTTTCAGGCAGAGCATCGAAGTGAGTTTTATGTTCATCGGGACTAATACCAACAAAATGCATATTTTCAACAAGTTCGAGTTCGATTTTCATAATAAAATATATCAAAGTTTAACAATATTTGGTATAAACGAAATAAGTAAAAATAAATTAAATAAACAATTTAAATAAATTCATTTTTGTAAAAAGAGAGGATATTGTTGCGTAATATCCTCTCTTTAAAATATAAAGTGTTTTTGTTATACAACAAATGGGAGTTTCACAACTTCGGCTGGGAAGAATTTTCCGCGAGCTTCGATTTCTATTTTTGTTCCTGGTTCTTTGTATGCAGCTTCGACATACCCCAAACCAATTGTCTTATTAAGAGTAGGAGAAAGGTTGCCGCTTGTAACCTCGCCTATTTGTTTTTCATCAGCATAGATTTTGTAGTGCTGACGAGGAATAAATTTATCAACGGTAATGACAAATCCTACTAAGTTTCTTTTAGGTTTCTCTTCTTTTACTTTTGCTAAGACGTCACTACCATTGAATTTACCTTTGTTGAGTTTTGTAATCCAGCCCAAACCAGCTTCAATTGGATTTGTGGTTTCATCAATATCATTACCATAGAGGCAATATGCTTTTTCCAATCTCAAAGTGTCGCGGCAACCCAAACCAACAGGCTCTAATCCAAACTCTTTGCCAGCTTCGAGCACATCGTCCCAAATTTTTTCGGCAACTGAAGTATCACCTCTAAAATACAATTCAAAGCCTAATTCGCCAGTATAACCAGTTCTTGAAATGATTGCATCAAAGTCGGAAATTTTACCCATTTTGAAATTATAATACTCGATAGGATTTAGGTCAATATCAGCAATTTTCTGGATAGTAGCTTTGGAATTTGGTCCTTGAATGGCTAATAGATTTATATCATCAGTTGCATTGTAAAGTTCAACTTCAAATCCTTCTTTGTTTTTCAGGCACCAATCCCAATCTTTATTGATATTAGCACCATTGACAACAAGCATCCAGAATTCGGGTTCGATGCAATAAACGAGCAAATCGTCTACAATGCCACCATTTTCATAACACATAGCTGAATATTGCACCTTTCCCGGAGATAGTTTAGAAGCATCATTTGTTGTGATTTTTTGGATGAATGCCAAAGCATCTTTTCCTTTCACTTCAAATTCACCCATATGTGACACATCGAACATTCCGACAGAATTTCTCACTAAATTATGTTCAAAAATTATTCCTTTGGGATATTGAATAGGCATTTCATAGCCGGCAAAAGATACTATTTTTGCATTAGCATTTAAATGCTTCTGATAAAAACGTGTCTTTTTCATTTTTTTCTCCATTTTAAAAATTTCATGTTTACAAATATATGTTATTTTTAAATCAAATGTTCGTTTGAAATGTTCGTTTGATAAAAATAAATTTTGTTCTTTAAAGAAACAGAAAAATTTATTATATTGTAGATCTTATTTTGTAAAAATTTTTAAATTAATTTGTTGAATTTTTTGTAATTGGGTGCATCAAATGTCTAATATTGAAAATCAAAATGTCGTCGGTGAAAATAATGAAAAATTAGAAGTAACTAGTTCTGAAATCATTAACCAACCATCATCTGAAAACTTACCTGCTGAACCGGTAACGCAAACAAACGAACCTGCAAAAGATATAAGCAGTGGTAGCGCCTCAGATGAAACTGCACCCAAAGTGGAACACCCAATTGAGATAAGTGAAGAAGAAAAAGCACGAATTGCAGCCGAGGCGAAAAAACGTGCCGAAGAAAAGCAAAAGCAATTCGATGCTGATTTTTCCAAAATCAAAGAGGCTTTTGAAAAAGGTGAAACGATAGAAACCAAAGTTACTAGTAGAATCAAAGGTGGACTGCGTTTAATGTATAACGATATTCCGTTATTTCTGCCAACATCTCATTTTGGGATTAAAAGAAATCCATCAGAAGAAGAACTCACTGCTGTAATTGGCTCCAATATGCAGGTTCACATACACGAAATTTCAGAAGATGATGATAAGAGAAAAACTATTATCGTTAGCAGAAAGAAAATCCTTTTGGACAATATCTGGAATAAGATAAAAGTTGGTGATATAGTCGAAGGGACAGTATCATCAGTTGCAAGTTTTGGAATTTTCCTTGATTTAGGTGGCATTGAAGGATTAATACATATTTCGAGGTTATCACAACAGCACATAGAATCAACTAAAGATTTTGCTAAACGTGGCGACAAAATGCAAGCTGTTGTAATTGAAATAGACAAAGAAAACAATAAAATTGCTTTAAGCCGCAAAGAACTCGAAAAATCCCCGTGGGAAGGTATTGAGCAGAAGTATCCTGTTGATTCTGTGGTTAAAGGTATTGTTAGACGCTTTACTAATTTTGGTGCATATGTAGAAATTGAAAAAGGCTTGGATGGATTGGTTCGCTTGAACGAATTATCTTGGACAAAGAGAATTAAAAACCCTGCTGATTGCTTGCAAATTGACAATGAATATGAATTTAAAGTAACGAATGCATCGGAAGAAAAGAAAACATTGCATTTGTCGTTGAAAAGACTAACGGAAAATCCGTGGCAATTTATTAAAGAAAAATTCGTTCCTGAGAAGTTATTCAATGGTGTTGTCAAACAAGTATTAGCACAGGGTTGCGTTGTAACAGTAGAAGATGAAGTTGATGGATTTATGCCTCGTAGCAAAATGAAAAACCTGTTGCGCGGCAATAAAATTCCTTTCAAAGTAGGGCAAGCTGTAGAAGTGATTATCAGCGATGTATCAGTAGAAGAAGAATCTATGATATTAGAGCCTAATCCAGAATATTTCAACACTGCAATATCTATTGAAAACAAACCTAAGCCAAAAGAAAAAAGACCTTCGAAAGAACTACAAACTGATAAATCTGAAGGAGGATTTTCTATTGCAGATTTATTGCCTGAATCAGTAACAGAATCACTTCTTGACAATAACAAATAAATGTTCGTATAAAAAAGCAAAAACCCCGCTCGAAAGCGGGTTTTTTTGTATTTGAATGATTATCTAATAACTAATTCAGGTGTGCTTTTATTAATTCTGGATTCGAAATGTTTGGTTTTGTATTTACGAATTTGGCGAATAATTTTTTCACTTGCTGTATGAAGACTTTTGTGAAAGTCGTCGCTGCTTTCAGTTGCTTTAAGCGTAGTACCTTGCAAATGCACTGTAAATTCGACTGTTTTAAGTGTATCATTTACGAACACCACATTAGATGAAATAATTCCGTCGTGGTATTTCTCAAAACTTTTCGATAGTTCGATAGCTTCTTCGTGCAATTGAGGATGATTTCCTTTGAAATGGCGGAATGTTACTTTAGTTTGCATAGCAACCTCGCTAAAAAATTCGTTTAACACATCTCTCTTAATGAGAGCATTTAAAAGAACATCTAAAATTAATCACGTAGAATTTAACAAAACATTGTTAATATTTTAACATTTTTTTCAATTTAAATTATGAGCGAGGATGAAACGAATGATAAACTTCACGAAGATAATCTCTATCTAAATGAGTATAAATCTGAGTTGTAGAAATATCTGAATGCCCCAGCATTTCCTGAACAGCTCGTAAATCTGCCCCACCTTCAATCAAATGAGTAGCAAAAGAATGCCTGAACATATGAGGGTGAACATCTTTTTCAATTCCTGCAATTTTTGCATAATTTCGTAGCAATTTCCAAATACCCATCCGAGAAAATTTATTTCCTCTCTGATTAAGAAATATGGTATTTCCAGAAACACCTAAACGATAGAATTGAATTCGCACATTGTTGATATATAAATTAAGCCAATTTAATGCAAAAGAGCCAATTGGGACAATTCTTTCCTTGGCACCTTTTCCGAAAACACGGACAATTTCGGCATCAAAGACAACTTGATTTATTTCAAGATTAATCAGTTCGGATACTCTCAACCCGCAAGCATAAAGCACTTCCATAATTGCTCTATCGCGTAGTCCGGCGGGACGAGATGTGTCCGCTGCTTCAATCATAGCGTTCACTTCCGCAAAAGATAATACTTCGGGCAAAGCACGGCGTATTTTGGGAAGTTCGATTAAATCTGTAAAATCGTTTTTTGATTTCCCAATGGAAACAAGATATTTGTGCAAAGCTCGAATAGAAGACAAATACCTACTTTTCGAAGAAGCAGCAAGTCCAATTTCAGATAGAAGTTCAATAAATTGAGTAACCAGCTTTTCGTTGCTTTCTGAAAAACTTGTAATATTCCGTGAAAGAAGAAATTCAGCATAAGTTTTAACATCGTGTTCATAAGATGAACGCGTGTTTTCGGACAAACCTTTTTCTAAGGAAATATAATTGAGGAATCCTTTTAAATTGCGAATAAAGTCCAGTGGCAAATTTGTTTTTGAAGTAATCATTTTTTCTTGTTGAATTGAATGAGCATAAACCAACCAGCCCTATCCCCACCAAGTAATAAAGCTAACTTGCGGGCGATCCGCTGCATAGGACGGTTAAAACGTTCCAGTTTATCGTAATAAGTTAGCACAGTTTTTATTTTAATATTTTCAACTGGAAGTTTTTGTAACATTTTAAAAGCTTCTTTACGAGTGTAAGCTTTGGTCCCGGGGCTTTCCATTTTGTTCCACAGCACATTAGAGAGCGAAAGCCACGGTTTAAATTTGAGCAAAGCGTGTTTTATCCAGAACAGATAAGCGAGTATGCTATGACGGTGATATATCATTATTTTTGCTGTTCCACCAGGCGCGAGCACACGAACAATCTCTTTAAGTGCGGCTTCGGTATCGGGAGTATGGTGAATAACGCCCCAACTCCATACCAAATCGAAAAAGTTATTCTGGAAAGGCAGATTTTCGCAGTCGGCAACCTGAATACTTTCAGCTTGAAAGCCATAAATATTAAGCCTATGATGGACATGTTCGCAAGCTTGTTCGGTTAAATCTACTCCGAAAACCTTTGCACCGGCTCTTGCCCATTGCAAGAAATCGGTGCCCGCGCCAACACCTACTTCAAGCACTTTTTTGCCGTACCAGCGGGTAAATTCTGCAAATGCAAATATTTCAGGTTGAATCGTATATCGAAATTCTTCTATTTCTTCGAAATAATCCTTAGTGAATTTTTCTTTACTGCTGCTCCAAGAACCACAAGTTTCGTTATTCCAGTAATTTTTTACATCGTATTTTAATTTTTCTTCACTCATAATAATTTACATTAAAATTTTTTAACATTCTTATATTTGCAAAAATAAATAATAAAATATCAATTATATTTGTATATTTTGAATTATTTTTTTCGAAAACATTAATCGAAATTAATGAAATTAATAAATTTCGAAAATATTGTCAAAATAGCTGACCAACTATCAATAAAACAAAAATTTCTATGTGTGATTTTCTTTCAATTTATTTATGCTATTTCATTAATTTATTTTTATGGTAAAATAGGACAATCCATTACTTTTCTTATAGTACTGCCCGCATTTATTTCGGCATTCTTATTGAACTCAGTTCAGACAGTGTTGTCAATTTCATTTTCTGCATTATTTACAATATATTATGTACAGTATTGGGCAAATGAAATTGATTTTTCGCTTATCAAATTATCTATTGGCTTCTTATTAACATATTTATTATCATTTTTCATAAGCAAATTAATTGAAACAACCCGACAATATCAAGACGAAGTCCAAAACCGCAAGAAAATTGAAGAGAATTTGCTGAGGGCAAATGAAGAATTAAAATTATATGTTGAACGGCTTGAAGTAGAAATCCAAGAGAAATACAACACTGAAAGGACGCTGCGTAAGTCCGAAGAACAGTATAAAGAACTTGTTGAAAAAGCAAATATTGGAATAATAATCGATGATGTAGACGGAAACATCAAGTATTTCAACGAGCAACTTTGTGTTATCACAGGCTATTCAGCAAGCGAAATGATTATGATGAATATCAAAGACATAGTATATGAAAAAGATTTGCCAATAGTTTTGGAAAAGCATCAAAAAAGAATCATGGGCAATAATCCGTATGAGAGGTATGAATTTCGTCTAAGGACAAAAAATAAGAAAATTTTATTTGTCGAAGCTGATGTATCTGTAATTATGCAGCAGCAAATAGTTATTGGGACAAAAGCATATATTTGGGATATCACTAAGAGAAAATTAACAGAACTTGCTTTGAAAGAAAGCGAAGAGCGTTTCAGAAGTATTTACAATAATGCAACGATAGGATTTTATCGACTTTCAAATGATGGACGACTACTAATGGGTAATCCTAAATTTTTTGAAATGCTTAAAATTTCTGAAAGAGAATTATTGAATAAAAAAATCGAAGAAGTTTTAGAAGTAGATGAAAACCGTCAAAATTTTCTGGAAATAATAAAAAGAGAAAAGAGGATAAACGGATACGAAAGCGAATGGTATAGAAAAGACGGTGCTTTATTTTTCGGTCGTGAGACTGCCTGGACAATAACTGATGAAAAAGGCGATATTCAATATATAGATGTTATTCTTGAAGATGTTTCGCTAAAAAAGCAAGTTGAAGCGGAACGTGAGCAGCTCATTTCGCTTCTGCAAAGTGCAAAGAGCGAAATAAAAGTGTTGAGCGGACTATTGCCAATTTGTGCTTCTTGCAAGCGAATACGTAATGAAGATGGGAATTGGTCTAATATTGAGCAATATATAGACGAACATTCCGAGGCTGAATTCAGCCACGGAATATGTCCGGACTGTGCAAGGAAGTTATATCCAAGTGCTTACAAATAGACTTCTACTTCTGCAAAAGCGTCAACAGTTTCGTAAACTTTAATTCCAAGTTTTTTAATATTGGGGAATTTTCGGAATTCCTGTTGAAAATGCTCGGCCAAGAATTTAGAAATGTTTTCGCAAGTAGTAAAGTTATTAATTACAAAGTGTCGGAAATTATTATTGGCTAAAAAATCTAACATAACTTTATCTTGTCGGTCCACAATGAAAGAATGGTCGAGCTGTTCAATAATTGGTCGAATTATTCGCTCGATGTGGTAGAAATCAATCAGCATACCGTTTTCGTTAGGTTCTCCTTCTAAGGATAGCTGCATTTTATAGGAATGTCCGTGAATATTCTTGCAATTTCCTTCGTGATAAGGGAGACGATGACTCATTTCCCAAGCAAATTCCTTTGCAATTCGCATATTAGTCCCTTTTATAAGTCGCAACAATAGTGCTTGTTATACCACCGCGCACACCCCATTGGCTAATGACTTGCATTTCAAGTGGTTTGCAAGCAGCAACTAAATCGTCTAAAATTTGGTTTGTAACTGCTTCGTAGTATATACCTTTATTTCTGAATTCCAAAAAATAGTATTTCAAAGATTTAAGTTCCAAGCATAATTCGTCAGGTATGTAGGTAATAGTGATTGTTCCAAAATCAGGTAAACCTGTTTTCGGGCAAACAGAAGTAAATTCGTGATTAACGTGGGTAATTTCATAGTGGCGTCCAGGGCTTGGATTTGGAAATGTTTCAATTTGCATAATTTTTTCTCCATTTTTATTGATACAAATTCAATAAAATATTATTAATTTTATTTTTTTATGACGAATGAGATTAAAAATGAGTGATGAATTAGGATATATTTACGGGAAAAACTCTGTTCGTGAGGCTTTGAGGTCGCAATCAGAAAAAATCAGCAAAATTTATGTATTATTTAATATTCAAAGTAGAGAAATATCATCTATTATTGCAATTGCAAGAAAACACAAAATTCCGTGTGTCCAACTTGATAAGAACAAATTTAATGCTCTGGAAAAACGTGTTTGCCCCGAAGGCAGTCGCTCGCAAGGAATAATTGCTTTACAGGAATTAGTTGAGAACTTGACTCTTGGTGAATTGCTTGATAAAATAAAGATAAGTGAGAATCCAATGTTAGTGATATTAGATGGTATTACAGACCCGCATAATTTAGGTGCAATCGCTCGTGCGGCTGAGTGCGCAGGTGTAAAAGGTATCATAATACCTGAACGCAAAGCTGCAACAATTACACCTGTTGCAATGAAATCGTCTGCTGGTGCATTACAGTATTTATCTGTTGCTTATGTATCGAACACAAATCTGGCCATTCAAAAGTTAAAAGAATCTGGTTTTTGGATAATTGGCACTTCTGATAAATCAAAAAATTTATATTTAGATAACATATACAATCAGCCAATAGCAATAATAATTGGAAGTGAAGGTAGTGGAATTAAACCATCAGTTGCAAAGCATTGCGATTATCTTGTTAAAATTCCTATGCAGGGGAAAGTGTCCTCGCTTAACGCATCTGTTGCGGCTGGTGTAATTCTATTTGAAGCAGTACGTCAAAGAAATTATGCAAGGAAATAATAATGAAAAAGAGAATTGCTATCTATCCCGGCACCTTCGACCCTATCACAAATGGGCATCTCGATGTTATCGAACGAGCAGCAGAAATGTTCGATAAAGTGATAGTAGTAATAGCAATAAATACAAAAAAAGTAAATTTATTCAACGAGCAGGAAAGGCTGGAACTTGCTCGAAAATCTCTTTCGCATTTACCGAACGTAGAAGTAGTTTTTCATAGTGGGTTAACAGTGGATTTTGCTCGGTCGGTTGGTGCAGTTTCGATAATTCGGGGTATTCGTGCGGTATCAGATTTTGAATATGAATTTCAAATTGCATTAATGAATAGAAAGCTCGCACCAGAAGTGCATACCTTATTTCTAATGCCTCACGAAAAATACACTTACCTTAATTCAAGCATTATTCGTGAATTAGCCCGCTTTAGAGAAGATGTTTCGGAGTTTGTTCCACCTTGTGTTGCCGAAAAACTAAAAGAAAAATATAACGGTAAATAATATGATTATTTGCGGAGTGATGACTGGCACATCGCTTGATGGCATCGATATTGCTATATGTGAATTTAATTTCTTTCAAAATAAATTTAAATTTGAGCTCATATGGCACGGGCACTTTTGTTTTTTTTATGAGCTGAGAGACTTATTGTTGGAAATAATTTCAAAAAAACATATTGATTTAAGAACTTTGTCTCAACTGAATATTGCTTATACAAATGAAATTGCAATTGCAATTGAAGATGCTAAGGGGAAAAGTGGGATTTCGAATATTGAAGCAGTTGGCTTACACGGTCAAACACTCTGGCACAATCCTGAAAAAGAAGCATTTTCCGGACAAAGTGTTGCGTCTACTTTCCAGCTTGGCAGTGGAGCGCACCTTGCTACTATTCTAAACACAAAAGTAGTATATGACTACCGCACTTCTGATATTTCGTTAGGAGGACAAGGAGCACCGCTTGTACCATTTTTTGACTACCACTTTCTTAAATCAATGAATGAAAATGTAATTGCATTAAATATTGGTGGAATATCGAATATCACGTTTTTGCCAAAAAATTGTTCCGCAGATGAAGTAATTGCATTTGATTGCGGACCTGGCAATTGCTTGATTGATATTTGTGCTCAGAAATTGTTCGGTGTTGATTATGATGATAATGGTCATTTAGCTTCGCAAGGGGGAATTATTCCTGAAATTTTCGATAAACTTACCACTATTAATTTTATCAGGCAAAAACCTCCCAAATCAACAGGAAAAGAACTCTTCAATATTAGTTTGATTGAAAAGTTTTTTGGCAAATATTCAAAATACGATATTATAAGAACTGTTACTGAATTCACTGTTTATGCAATTGCTGAAAATGTTATATTATACGCAGATCCTGTTTCTAAGATAGTTGTTTCTGGTGGTGGAGCAAAGAATTCTTTTCTATTATCATCTCTAAAAAGACAAATTGAAGGCTCGAAAATAACAATTATTGATGAGATAGGTATTCCGAGTAGTGCCAAAGAAGCAATTGCATTTGCTTTTCTTGCTTATTGCAGATTGTTAGGTATTGCGACAAATCTACCTTCTGTAACAGGTGCAAGCGAAGCAATTTCGCTTGGCGTTATTGCAGGTAATTAAATTATTCATTTCTCGATTTATTTATATAAATTCTATTTTTTTCATTTTTTGGTAATTTTCTATTTAACAAATGTTTAATAATTTGATTATAGAGATAATTGGAGGCATATAGAAATGTTTGTTTACTTGGGTGGAATCTTTTTACTAATTATTGCCTATTTTACTTGGGGCAAATTTGTTGAAAAGGTAATTGGGATTGACAGCAAAAATACCACTCCTGCATATACAGTAGCAGACGGAGTGGACTACGTACCGTTACCGACGTGGAAAGTATATCTTATACAATTGCTGAATATTGCAGGATTAGGTCCGATTTTTGGTGCATTACAAGGGGCATTATGGGGACCAGCGGCATATTTATGGATAGTTTTTGGCTGTATTTTCGGTGGCGCAGTTCACGACTTTGTATCTGGAATGATGTCTTTGCGACACAAAGGCGCAAGTCTTCCTGAACTTCACGGTATTTATTTAGGTAACGTAATTAAGAACATTATGCGTGTATTTATTGTTCTGATGATGATTTTAGTTGGGGTTGTATTTGTCAAAGGTCCTGCTGATCTATTAAACCTGATTTTTACAAATCAAGGGATACAATTAAATACATATTTCTGGATAGCCCTCATATTTGTTTATTACATTCTTGCAACGTTGCTGCCCATAGACAAAATAATTGGAAGAATATATCCAATTTTTGGCATTGCACTACTTGTAATGGTGTTTGGAGTAGGAATAGGTATATTAGTCGAAGGATATACTTTACCTGCATTTACGCTCGAGAATTTACATCCAAAGGATATACCAATCTGGTCAACGATGTTTATAACTATTGCTTGCGGAGCATTGTCGGGATTTCATGCGACACAATCGCCGATGATGGCTCGATGCCTGAAAGATGAGAAAAATGCAAGAAAGGTATTCTATGGCGCTATGATAGCAGAGGGATTAATTGCTATGATTTGGGCAACAGTTGGTATGGCATTTTATAAAGGAGGAACAGCTGGGCTCGCAGCTGCTCTTGCAAATGGCGGCCCTAATACTGTTGTATATCAAGCTTGCGTAACTTTGATGGGGGTAGCAGGTGGAGTATTGGCTGTATTGGGCGTAGTGGTTTGCCCAATAACGTCTGGAGATACTGCATTTCGTGCTGCACGAATTATATTGGCTGATATGCTTAGCATAGAACAAAAATCCATTATTAAAAGGTTGCTAATTGCTTTACCGATGTTTGCTGTATCAGTTTATATTACTTTCATTGATTTTTCAACTATATGGAAGTATTTTGCTTGGAGCAATCAAGTGCTGGGAACTGTTACGCTCTGGGCTTGTTCGGTATTTCTATATAAATATCGTGGTTCGTATCACTGGATTACCACTATTCCTGCATTATTTATGACGTCTGTAACGATTACATTTATTTTAACACAGCCAATAGGCTTCAATCTTACTTATTCAGTCGGCAACTGGGTTAATTTATTAGTTGTAATTTCCTGTCTGATTATTTTCTTAACTTTAGGAAAGAAATTTTCACATACAATTGCAGAAGTAAGTATGTAATCTCTATATTTTACTTATATATAATAAAATAAAAATGTTTCGTTATTATTTTTATGATTGATGTTATTAACATATCAAAAAGTAATAACACATACGACTTTAATGAAAAAGTTGGAGTAAATTATTTTTCACAGGAAAAGAACCAAAACAATAATGAATTAATTAAATTAAATAAAAAAAATAAGGATACTTTTACAAAATCGAGTGAACTATCGGAGAAAGAGAAGAAGATTGTTGAGGAGTTAAAGCGTCGGGACGAAGCAGTACGCCAACACGAGCAAGCACATATAGCTGCCGGCGGCAGTCTTGTTCGTGGTGGAGCTAATTTCAATTATCAGGTGGGCCCCGATGGCAAACATTATGCGATTGGTGGTGAAGTGCAAATTGATGTGTCGCCCGAAGATACTCCTGAAGCCACCATCAGAAAAATGCAGCAGGTGCAGAGAGCTGCTCTTGCACCTGCCGATCCTTCCCCACAAGATAGAGCAGTTGCAGCAATGGCAAGCCGCATAGAAGCACAAGCAGCGGCTGAACAGCGTTCTAATCAATCTAATTCATCTATTATCAATTCAAAATCAAATAATTCGGAAGCAAGAAAATCATCAACAAATATTTCTCCACAAGCAAAACTTGCTCTTTCGGCATACCAAAAATCAAATTATTCATTTTAACTTTTCTATTTTTTAGCAATATATTTTTATTTTTTATTTTATTCACAAATTGTTATTTTGTGTTAATAATACTTATAATGTCGGAAATCAGAATGAAAAAAGTTGCTTACTTGTTGCTTGTATTAGTTTTTACTGCTTGCATAAATTTGAAATCACCATATCCAGACATAAAGTATTATAGGCTTTCAAACGAGCCACTGATGCTTGTTAATCTGGATACTTTTCCTGTATCGGTTCAACTGCGAAATATTACAATTAATGATGAGTTTAATACTGACCACATTATTGCAACAGATGCACAAACGAGGAAAGTACAAGTATATTATTACAATCGCTGGATTTCAAAATTCGATGATTTGGCAACGGGATTTTTGCTGTCCCGCATATCGTCTTATGGTGTTTTCGCTGGTGGATTTCATCCCGCCTCGGGCATAAACGACCCTGACTATATTCTTGAAGGCAGAATTACAAACTTTATTGCAATCAACAGCGAGAAGAAAAACGCGCCTGATGCAAATTCAGTTGAAATTACGATAAATTGCTCATTTTATAGAAGAAGCAATGAATTTTCGGGGCTTAACTTGCTATTTAACAAGTCATATACTCAAAGAGTTAATCGTATAAATTATTTTGTCGAGACCATTCCTCTTGCAACAAGCAGAGCTATGGCATTAATTTCCGATATGATACTTGTTGATATGATTAATCATATAAAATTGGATAAAAATAACAACTAATTAGGTAAAAGTATGGATTTTTCTGTTCGTTTAATTGATCCCAAAACTGAGCTAAAAAAATTTATCAAAGCACAATGGAATTTTTACAAAAAAAACGATAACTTTGTCCCACCATTATTAGCAGACCAATTAAAAACCTTAAATATTGAAAAAAATCCTTTTTTTAAACATTCTGAAATTGCTTTTTTTGTCGCAGAAAATAATAGCAAAGAAATTATTGGGCGAATTGCAGCAATCAAGAATGACAATCACAATGCAACACACAAGGATAAAGTTGGTTTCTTTGGCTTTTTCGAGTGCATTAATGAACAGAGTGTTGCCGATGCTTTATTTGCAGAAGCTGAGGAATGGCTTAAATTGAAAGGTTTGGATACGATACGAGGTCCGGTAAATCTCTCTCTAAATGATACAATTGGCTTGCTAATTGAAGGCTTCGATAGTCCTCCAGTTGTACTGATGACTTACAATCCACAATATTATATTACTTTAATTGAAAACGCAGGATTTTCGAAAGCAAAAGATTTGTATGCATATTTATTGGATAAAAATGACTACTTAACTGATAAATTAATTCGTTTGCAATCAGCGATTCGCGAAAGATATAAAATAACAGTTAGAAATGTAGCATTTCGGGATAAAGTGCAATTCAGGCAAGATGTTGAAACTTTGAAGGGAATATATAATGGTGCCTGGGAACCCAACTGGGGATTTGTCAAGATGACAGATGAAGAATTTGATTTTCTTGCAGCAGATTTGAAACAAATTGCTGAACCGGACTTTACTTTTATCGCTGAAATTGATGGTAAGCCTGCTGGATTTGTGCTTGCCCTTCCCGATATTAATGTATGTCTGAAATATAACAAATCGGGAGGTTTGCTCGCAGGTATTTGGCATCTGCTAACTAAGAAGAAGCAAATAAATCTTGTTAGAATTATTGTATTAGGTGTATTGCCAGAATTTCAGAAAACGGGTATCGACGCAGTTTTATATTATGAACTTGGCGTTCGTTCTGAAAAGCATGGGATTCGTTACGGTGAAGCATCCTGGATACTCGAAGATAATGTTATGATGAATCGAGCTTTACAGACAACCGTAAAAGGGAAGCTTTACAAAAAATATCGAATTTATGACCGCGCAATTAAATAATTTTTCCACATATTGTTTGCATATTCAAATCAGTAGAAAAGTAAAGATTAAAATTGGGAAGCTCGGAGCAATCGAATTTCCCAAGGGAATATACTTATATTGCGGAAGTGCTCGCAGTAATTTTGATGCAAGGATAAATCGCCATCTTAAGCGAGACAAGAAAATTCACTGGCATATTGATTATTTACTTGAAAACAAATATTCAAAGATTGTCAAAATTGAGAAGTTCAAATTAAGCGAAAATACTGAATGCACGCTGTTGAAGCAGTATATCTCGAACAATTTAGCTGAAAAGTTTGCAATTGGGTTCGGTGCATCTGATTGCAGAAACGGATGCAGTACACATCTGCTAAGACTTTTGTAAAAAACAATTTTCTTGATTAACTTGCGTTTTTATAAAATTATTTGTTGGACGAATTAATAAGTTATGTTATGAAAACAATTGTTGTGTATTTGCTTAGTTTTATGTTGCTTTTTAATTATTCTTTTGCAAAAAATGAAATTTTAACAAAAAAAATTTCTGACAAATCTGCTTCGTTTGTTATTAATACAGACACAAAAAGAACTGTAGTAGTTTTGCACCCAGCAAGTGATGCGGCAATAAGCGCAAAAGAAATAAAACAAAGCAGTATAATGCAAGAAAGTGTTGATATTTCCGAAATAAAGCCTTTCAAAGGAAACTATTGTATTGTTTTTGACGGGATGCAATCTGTTATACCAATTACTCTTAAAGGATTGCAAGCAAAAACTCAATATATTCTATCAGTTTACAAGCCCGATACAAAAGATGAAGTGTTAGCTCAGCATAAATTTTCAACTTTAGCCGAAGAACCAATAAAACAAGCATCAGGTATTGCTTTTCGTCAGCCAACCGAGACAAGCATAGAACTTATCTGGGTTAATGGCAATGGAGAAAAAAGAATAGTGATTGCCTCGAAAGGTAAATCAGTTGTAAGTCAGCCAGAAGACGGAAAAACATATAGTTCAAACTCTAAATTTGGCTCGAATGAAAGCAAAATCGGAGATAATGCTTTTGTCGTATATTCTGGAACAAAAAATGAATGCAAAGTTGAGAATTTAGAGCATTCTACAATATATTCTTTTCAGGTATTTGAGCTAAATGGAAGCGGCGAGTCAACAAATTACCTCACTTCTACGCTTTTTGGGAATCCACGCTGGAAGATGACTGCGATTCCAGCGCCAGAACTTCTTCCTGCAAAGAATGTTCACGAAATTGGTTGTGTTCTTTCGTGGAAAGGCTCGCCGAATGTTCAGAAGTATATTTTAGATATTGCTTATGACGAAGGCTTCACTCGTTTTGCGGAATTTTATGAAAATGCTGATATTGGTGATATTACAGAAATAGAAGTAATTGATTTAAACCCGAATGAAAATTGGTTTGTTCGCGTAAAAGCAATTGGAGAAGGCTCACAAAGTGAATATTCAAACATATTAAAGGTAAAAAAAGGAGATAAGTAGATGAATTTGGAACAAAGAATAAATGAAGACTTGAAATCTGCTATGAAAAGTGGAGATAAAGTTCGCATTGATGCATTACGTTCTTTGCGTGCTGCTATTATTGAATTCAACAAAAGTGGTTCAGAAACTGGGCTTACACCTGAAATAGAGTTTAAAATTTTGAATGGAGCAGCAAAAAAACGCAAAGATGCAATCGAAATGTATAAATCTGCTAATCGCCCAGAATTGCTTACTAAGGAAGAAGCTGAACTCGCAATTATACAGGAATATTTGCCAAAAATGATGGCAGAAGATGAAGTAAGAGGGTTTGTTGCAAACAAGATAAAAGAAGTAAGTGCCACCTCGATGAAAGATATGGGAAAGGTTATGGGACCAACGATGAAGGAACTCGCTGGCAAAGCAGAAGGGAGTTTGGTGCAAAAAATAGTCAAAGAGCTATTGGAAGGAAATTGATGAGCGAATCTGTTCAGCAAAAGTTTGACCCTTTTGCCGAAACTTTACGGCAACTTGAATTTAAAAGTGTTCTTGAATATATTGCTAAATTCTGTAAAAGCGAAGATGCAAAAAACATTATCTTCGCTTTAAAACCAACAGACGATGTAGATAAATTAAGACGAGAGCACCAACTCATAGATGAAGCTCTCATCTTGCTATTTAGAAATGAAAATCCACCGCTTGAAAGTATTGGCGATAGTCTTAATTTGCTATATAAATCGCAAATCCAAAATGCAATGCTATTGCCGACTGAGTTGCTTGAAATACTTGATTTGTTGCGCATTGCTCGTAATTTGAAATCATATATCAAGCCGAAAGCTGATGGTTTCCCGACCATTTTTTCATATATAGAAAATCTCTACGATAATAAACTATTAGAAAAACATATTTTAGACATAGTAACTGAAACAGGCGAAATAAAGGACACTGCTTCCCGCGAACTTTTTCAGATAAGACAAGAAATTAATGTAAAATCAGCAAGACTTCGCTCAAGAATTAATAAAATAGTTCGGCAGTTTTCTGATTTTGAAATGCTACAGGAGGAATTTTTCACTATCCGCGAAGGGCGCTTTGTTATTCCGGTTAAAGTAGAACACAAACGACAAATATCAGGTATAATTCACGGAGTATCTCAGACAGGTGCAACTGTTTTCCTTGAACCAACTGAAATAATTGAACTGAACAACGATTTATCGCTGTTGCGTGATGAAGAAATGAGGGAAATCCAACGTATATTAAGAAACATTACCCAGGAAATAGGTTCAGAAAGCCACCAACTAATTGAGAATGCACGAATAATTGCAGATATTGACTCGATTTTTGCTCGTGCTTCTTATGCAATGCAGTTTGGTGGGATTAAGCCAGAAATTCTGCCCCAATATGACAATTATATTTATTTAAAAAGCATTCGACATCCTATTCTTGTTCAATCAAAAGGTAAAAATAGTGTTATTCCGCTTTCAATTGAATTTACAGATGAAATTCGTGGGCATCTTGTTTCTGGACCCAACGCTGGCGGAAAAACCGTCGCACTGAAAAACATTGGTTTGAATGTTGCTCTCGCATTGTCCGGCATTTTCCCTATTGGAGAGTGCAAGACAAATTTCCGCACGATTTTTTCAACTATTGGGGATAATCAATCAATAGAAAATGACCTTTCTACATTTAGTTCGCAAATGTTCCAAATCAAAAATATATTGGATAGTTGTGATAAGTATTCACTTGTATTAATCGACGAAATTGGTTCAGGGACAGATCCACAAGAAGGGGCAGCCCTCGCAGCTGGTATTTTGGACACATTTATAGAGCTCAACTTATTTTTTGTAGCTACCACTCACCAATCATCGCTTAAAACTTACGCATTGAACAAACAAGTAATTGCAAATGCTTCGCTTGAATTTGACGAGGAAAAGTTCAAACCAACTTATAACTTTTTAACGGGGATTCCGGGAAACTCTTATGCATTCTCACTTGTGGAAAATATTGGGTTGCCAAAAATTGTAATCAATCGTGCCAGAAAATATTTAGGGACAAGACATTCCGAGCTGGAAGAAAGTATTGCAATATTGCAAAAATACCGTGCCGAAGCTGTTCGCTCACGTAGCGAAACTGAACAAATGAAATCTAAATTAGAAAAAATGATAAAAGATTATGAAGCACGAAGCAAAGAACTGAAAATTAAACGAAAAGAGCTTATAGATAATGCTAAAACGGAAGCTTTATCTATATTAGAGGAAGCGAATTCATTGATTGAGAGAACAGTTCGAGAAATCAAGGAACAGAAACGCCAAATTTCTGAAATTAAGCAAGATTATAAAGAAAAAAAGCAATCTCTGGAAAAAGAAGTAAAGAAAATTGAGAAAAAGCAGAAAACCAATCGCACCGCCCCGACAGAACTAACAAAAGGGCAAGCTGTTGCTCATATGGATAATCCAGCAAATATCGGGGTTGTAATTGATTGTGATAATTCTGCACAAATAGCACTTGTTGAATTCAATGGACTAAAATTTAAACTGCCTTACGCCCAGTTGATAGTTGCCAAAGACACGCAAACAAAACAAACTTTACACATTGACTACATTAAGTATGATGCAGTAACTAAAATAGACTTACGTGGATACCGAGCTGATGAAGCTTTGCGTGCATTGGACGAGTTTATTGATAATGCTTTGCTGAACAATATAGATTATTTGACAATTTTGCACGGTAAAGGCACGGGGGCGTTGAAACAAACGATACACGATTTTCTTTCTAGGCACCCTGCGATCTCATCTTTCCGTTTAGGAGAATTAGTTGAAGGTGGTGCGGGCATAACAATAGTAAAATTTAAAGAATAATGAAGACACAAAACAAAAATAGAGCAAGCTTATATTTAAAAACCATTGCTTTTATTAAGCCGTTCAAGCTGTTGCTTGTTTACTCCGTAATACTCAATCTACTTTTTTCGCTTTTTAACACTTTATCGGTAGCACTAATAAAACCAGTTTTTCAAATACTATTTAAAACCGATACATCAGAAACGATTGTAAAGCATCAAAATTTAACTTTTCTTGAACAAATAAAAAATATTTTTTTTGATTTCTTGCTTTCATTAATCATCGTTGATGATATATATTGGACATTATTTAGATTTGGACTAATTATTTTATTAGTATTTTTCTTAAAAAACTTTTTCAAATACTGGAATGCAGTTGTAATGTCCAAGTTTGAAGAAGGTGTTATAAAATCAATACGTGATAAAATATTTTCAAAGCTAACGTCTCTTTCGATAGATTTTTTTAACCGAAGCAAGCAAGGGAGCCTAATTTCAATAATAGCGAATGACGTTCAGGCAGTCAATTCGACGATGATTTCATCGTTTTCGATAATATTACGGGAAGGTTCGCAGGTGGTATTTTTTCTGTTGTTTCTTTTGAGTATTTCGCCTGAACTGACTTTAATTGCATTTTCATCAAGTATATTTAGTTTAGGTATTGTTCGATTAACAAAGAAGTATTTACGGAAGTATGCTTCACGTATGCAAAAAGCTTTGGCAGATTATACAGGAACGTTAACTGAAATTATTTCTGGGATTAGAGTGGTAAAAGCATATAATGCTGAAAGTTTTGCCAATGAAAGATTTAAGAAAGATAGCGAACGCTATGTGAAGTCGGCAGTAAAACATAAGATGATAGTTACTATAATACCTGCAATCAATGAGATTTTTGCTATTTTCGCGCTTACGGTTGTGCTGGTAGTTGGTGCAATGAAAATCAACCAAAAAGTTATGTCACCTGACGATTTAATGCTATTCCTTTTCACCCTGTTCTCAATAATGGCACCACTTGCATCAGTAATCAATCAAATCGTTCAGTTTCCACGTGGATTTGTTTCTGCTGAAAGAATTTTTGAGGTATTAGACACCGAACCATCAGTTAAAGATGGGTATTTGGAGATTAATGAATTCAAAGATAAGATTGAAGTAAGGAGCGTTTATTTTGCGTATACAGATAAATATGTGCTGCAGGATGTTTCATTAGAGATAAAGAAAGGCAAAAAAACAGCATTTGTTGGAGGAAGTGGCAGTGGTAAATCAACAATGCTTGATTTACTGATTAGATTTTACGACCCACAAAAAGGGCAAATATTAATTGATGGTGTTGATATTCGTAATTATCAATTATCTTCTTTACGTTCACTATTTGGGGTAGTTTCGCAAGAGAATATGTTATTTAACGATACAGTTGCAAATAACATTAAGTTTGGCAAAGAACACGCAATAACTGAGGAAATAATTGAAGCATCCAAACTGGCAAATGCCTATAATTTTATTGATAAATTGGAATTAGGGTTCGACACACCAATCGGTGACCGAGGCACAAATCTTTCTGGTGGCGAACGTCAACGAGTTGCAGTAGCAAGGGCAATTGTCGGGAATCCACAAATTTTAATTTTTGATGAAGCAACTTCTGCACTTGATGCAGAAAGTGAAAAAATCGTTCAGGAAGCAATTGAAACTTCACTTGAAGGGAGAACTGCTATAATTGTAGCCCACAGGTTATCTACAATAATTAATTGCGATATGATTTATGTTTTCAACGAGGGGCAAATAGTCGAACAAGGCACACATTTGGAGTTGATGGAAAAGAATGGATATTACAAGAAATTATATGAACTACAATTCGGTGTGAAAAATTAACCGAAATTTCTTTATAAGTTTATTTTTGATGGCATAATTATTGTTTTAATATTTCTGTTTTTTCATAACATTTCAGGATTGTATATGGCTCTTTCAAATGAGTATACTATAATCGGTATTGACGGCGGCGGAACTCACACAAGAGGTATATTGGTTCGCGATGATAAAGCAATTTCACATGCTTCAAGTGGTACAGCAAGAATAGGTTCAGTTGGAGTAGGCGAAGCTTGCGAACGAACATTAAATATAATACTTGAACTATGCAACAAAGCAGAGATTGAGACATCAGAATTAGATGCGGTAGTTGTAGGACTGGCTGGTGTTTGGCTAGAAGAGGAGAAGAAAAGAGCAGCTCAGTTGCTCCGGACACTTGCTCGTCAGCAAAGCATACAACTTGGTGATTTGCTTGTTACAAGCGATGCTGAACTTGCTATAGAAGGTGCCTTAGGCAATAGCGATGGGATTATTACAATTGTTGGGACTGGTTCTATTGGACTTGCTCGAATCGGAAAAAATCAATTATATCGTTGTGGTGGTTGGGGAATTGAACTTGACGACGAAGGTAGTGGTGCCTGGATTGGTCGAGAAGGGCTAACGTCCGTTGTGCGCGCTCTGGATGGTAGGGGCAAGCCAACAGTACTAACATCAAGAATTCCTGATTTTTCTCCAATTATTAATCTGGATAGACCAAGAACTATAGTCAAAGCATATCAGGATAGGGCCTTCGAATACCATAATCTTACGCCCGCAGTTATGGAATGCGCCGTTGCGGGCGATGAAGTGTGTCTTGATATTATCATTCGAGCTGCCAATCATTTACTTGAACTTCCTGTTGCTCTGTCGAAGCATTTCAAATCTAAAACTATAAAAGTTGCCTTAATGGGTGGAATTATCGAAGCAAATACATTATTAGCTCAAATGCTAAAAGACAGAATTAATAAACACGGGAAATTCGAAATAATTGAGCCTATTGGTTCAGCATTAGATGGAGCAATAAGTATCGGAAGAAGATTGATTGAGCAGGATATGTAGGTTTTATAATTATTTGTTCGTAAGAAATTAAAACAAATAATTATATTATTGCTGAGGCTTTTTGAAGTTCTCAGCATTTTTTTTTATTAGTAAAGAAATCACTTAAAATAGCAATATAAAAAAATGATTTAGAAAGCAACGAGGTTTAATGAAGAGTGCAGAAAGAGGGACTCGAACCCTCACGGCTTTAAGGGCCACTGGATTTTGAGTCCAGCGCGTCTACCAGTTCCGCCATTTCTGCTTATTGGTGGTGGGCGCGGAGGGAGTCGAACCCCCGACCCCCTGCTTGTAAGGCAGGTGCTCTAGACCAACTGAGCTACACGCCCTTGAGAATGGAATACAAAATTAATGTATTTTTTCTTAACTGCCAAAGATTTTTTTTACAAAAAATTAAAAATTTCCAAGTTCTATGGCTATTTCGCAGAATGGTTTGCTTAATTTATTGTTATTAAAGGTATTACCTACATAAGAATAAGAAGCATCAAAAGAGAAACGCCAACCAGCTCGAGTTAAAAATTTTAGCCAGGAACGTAGATTGTAATATACTGAAAAGTTTGGTTCGAAAGCAACGAACCAATCTTCTCCGTAATCGGGGTTGTAGCCAGGCAACAGATTTTTTTCGGTAGAGATTAAATTATATCGGATATGACCAAGCGAAAACTTCGTCTGGATGCCATAAGACAAATTTTCATCAGGGTTAAAAATGTATTCAAAAGCAGAGGAGAAATAATTGTATTCGAAAATTGGGCGAGCATTTATATTGGTATCAAGAAAATTCGCTTTAATGTTACGCGAAATCATATTGTATGAACCAATGGATAAATTATAATTATTGTTAAAGTTATAGACGATGCTCCCACCTGCCAAAAGACAAGGCTTGTTGCTTACCATAGTAGGGTTAACTGCAAGGTGTGCATAAAAAGAATTTCCCGCAAAGGATTGTAAAGCATACAGGAAAATGATGCAGCTAAGAAGCGCTTGCCTCATATTCTTCCATAAGTTTGTGAACAAAGAGCATAATATCGGTAGTAGTAATAATCCCGAGAAGATTTTTTTGCCAATCGACAACTGGCAAGCAATCAAGACGATATTTTGCCATAAGTTTGATGGCTTTTGCAACGCTATCTTCTGGGAAAATCACATGTTCCTGACGGGTAATAATTTTTTGGAAATCAAGGATTTGATTTTGAGAAAGTTCGCCTAAATTATCTTCGGCATCGTATAAGTTTCGCAGGGTATATTCCATAATGTTTCTTTCGGTGATTATTCCTATGTATTTCGAACCTTCTACAACTGGTAGATGCTTGATTTTTTCTTCTCGCATTATTTCGTCTGCTTTTTTTATTGTCTCATTAACATCTACAAAGAACACACCTTTGTTCATTATATCGGAAATCTTGGAATTGAAATTTTTATACATGATATACCTCACGAGATTTTATTATATATATATACAAATAAACGATAAAATTATTTTATTGAAATTTAATAATAGTATATCAATAATGGATTTGGCATTTCGTCAATAGTTTTTGTCGAAAATTGTATGTTGGAGAAATTGGGTTGGCGTATGAGTAATCAAACAGCAGAAAAATATGAATTCAAAGCAGATATGAAGCAATTGCTTCACATAATTATTCATTCGCTATATACACACCCTGAGATATTTCTTCGTGAATTAATTTCAAATGCTTCTGACGCATTAAATAAACTAAGGATAATGAGGCTGACTAATTCTGATATCATTTCTCCCGAAGAAGAATTGAAAATTACAATTGAGCTGGACAAGGAAAACAAAGTATTTTCTATTGAAGACACTGGGATTGGAATGACCAAAGATGATCTAATTTATCAGCTTGGCACAATCGCAAGTTCTGGGACACTGAATTTCATTCAAAGACTTAAAGAACAAAAAGGTCAGGTAGATGTAAATCTAATCGGGCAGTTTGGGGTTGGGTTTTACTCCGTATTTATGGTAACTGATGAAGTAACAATAGAAACATTATATGCAGAAAGTGGTTCTACTACTTGGGAATGGGTATCGAATGGGACAGAAGACTTTAGAATTTCCCCATCGAATCGTAACAAGCGTGGGACAAAAATTTCTTTCAAATTGAAAGATGATTATAAAGAATTTGCGGAAGAGTGGAAAATAAAGGAGATACTAAATAAATATTCTAATTTTGTTGATTTTCCAATATATGTCGGGAGCGAAAGAGTAAACAAGGTTGAAGCGATCTGGCACAAAAAAAAGGAGGAAGTATCAGAAGCGGAACTTTTTGAATTTTATAAATTTATTGCTGGTGATTATCAGCCGCCGCTGGGACATTTGTTTTTGAACATTGAAGGAAATGTAAATTTTAAATCAATAATATTTATACCGCAAACCCAACCTAATATGCTTTTTGGGGATTTACGTGATAAAACAGTTCATTTATATTCAAACAAGGTATTCATACGAGACGATGATAAAGAAATCCTGCCTGAATATTTAAGATTTGTTAAAGGAGTTGTCGATACTGAGGACATACCTTTGAACGTATCGAGGGAGGTTGCTCAAAGTTCGCCTGCAATGGCGAAAATCAGGAACGTGCTCACTGGAAGAATATTGAACTTGTTAGAAGATTGGGCTGAAAACGACAAAGAAAAATACTATAAGTTTTATAAAAATTTCGGTTCAATATTGAAAACTGGTATTAATACTGATTTTTCCAATAAAAATCGAATAATTGAGCTGCTTCGTTTCGAAACTTCTGCTCTACCACGCGGAGAAATGACCTCGCTAAAAGAATATGTTTCGCGCATGAAAGCTGAGCAAACTGAAATTTATTATATATCCGGTTCGCATCTTGATATAGTCGAAAAAAATCCGAACCTCGAATATTTTAAAAAAAACAATATAGAAGTTCTTTACTTAACTGATACAATTGATATATTTACTATTCCATATATTCGTGAGTATGAAGGCAAAGCTCTAAAATCAATAGAAAAAGCAGACATAAAGATAGAAAGCAACTCACAGAACGAAGTTCAACTTTCACAAGAGCAAAAGGACAAGCTCATTGCTAAATTCAAGCAAGTGCTAGGCGATAAAGTTGAAAATGTAGTGTCATCTTCGAGATTGATTGATTCGCCTGTTACTTTGGTAGTTGGTGAGCAAGGACTTGACCCACAACTCGAAAAGATGATGCAGGTAATAGACAAAGACTTTACTGTTTCGAAAAGAATTTTAGAAATTAATCTATCACATCCAATAATAAATAATTTACTGCACAAATTAGAAAACGGAAATGAAGAGATAGTCGAAGAAGCAATGCACCAGCTCTACGAAGGAGCACTTCTAATTGAAGGATATATGAAAAATCCTGTTGATTTTGTCAAGAGAATGAATCGTTTTATAGAAGAAGCAACAAAAATTTAATTAATAAATTGGGAAGGAAAAACAATGAAGCTTTCAGAATTTAAATACACTTTGGCAAAAAGTGCTATTGCAAAATTTCCGGCGGATCCACGTGATTCTTCAAAATTACTCATCATTGATAGAAATACGGGCGAAATTGAAGAAAAAGTTTTTTCTGATATTCTTTCAACTTTTCAAAGGGGCGATGTATTAGTATTAAATGAAACAAAGGTCTTCCCTGCACGTTTATACGGCAAAAAAGAAAAAACGAATGCCAAAATTGAAGTGCTATTGCTTCGTGAGCTCAAAGCCGACGAACGTATCTGGGATGTACTTGTTGAGCCTGCAAGGAAAGTGCGCATTGGGAATAAAATTTTCTTTGATAGTCCGAAATTTTATTGTGAAGTAATTGATAATACTACTTCGAGAGGTAGAACAGTTAAGTTCACATATGATAATGATATATTCAAAATCATTGAAAGAATTGGTGAGATGCCTCTTCCGGATTATCTTCGTCGGGAACCGACTGAACATGACAAAGAGACATATCAATGTGTGTTTGCAAATGATAAATATTTGGCTTCGATTGCACCATCATCTGCAGGATTGCATTTTACAACAGAATTGTTAGAGAAATTATCTCAAAAAGGAGTTAAAATCGTTACATTAAATTTGAATATTGGACAAGGTATTTTTGAACGTATTGAAGTTGAGGATCTGACTAAACATAGAATGTACTCAGAATATTTCGAAATACCAAGAGAAACAGCAGAAGGTATTAATAAAGCACTTAAAAACAAGAAGCAAGTTGTTGCCGTTGGGGCTTCGGTTGCAAGAGCTCTCGAATCGAGCGTATTAACAACTGGAGCAGTCAAACCCAACAAAGGTTGGACTGATAAATTTATATATCCACCGTATGAGTTTAAAATTGTAACACGATTGATAACTAATTTCCATATGCCTGCAAGCCCATCTTTGCTGCTGACGGCTGCTTTTGCTGGACGAGATATAATGTTCAAAGCTTATAAGCGTGCTGCAAAAAACGGGTATCGTTTCTTGTGTTATGGCGATGCTTTGATGATAAAATAGATGAGTAATGTGAAATTTTTTCAATAACCGAATATTAAGAAGGCGTTATTATTAGAATAAATAGTGACGCCTTATATTTAATAATAGGAATTCAGAAACAAAAAGGCCGCCCTAAAAAAGCGGCTTTATTTATTACAAGAGACAAAATTATTCAATATCTAACAAGGTTCCATCGAAAGGAATTTCTTCTGGAATAAGAATACGTCCACAGTTTTCACAATGATAAATAGTATCTAAATTGTTTCTCATTTCAACCACTTTTTGAGGCGGAACAGAACTATAGCATCCTAAACAAGAACCCTTTTTGCATTGAACCGCTGCATCATAATGATAATTCAATATTCTGTTATATTCATCATAAAAATTTTTGGGAAGCATTGAAACAATTAATTTTCTTTTATTTTGAAGGACTTTTACTTCGTCGGATTGTTGTTCGGATATAGCTTCGAATTCCTTTTTCATTGTATCAAATTCTGCGAGGGCGGTTTCATATTGTGCTTTTTGATCTTCTAAAATACGCATAATATTTTCTTCTTTGACACCTTCGGTTCGCATTTTGGCAGCTAATTTTTCGTGTTCTTGCTTTAAGTGTTCGATTTCTTTTGTTATTGCATCAAATTCTTTATTGTTGCGACTCATAAATTGTTGTTTTGCTAAATTTTCTTCTTTTTCTTTAAGTTCAACAAGAGTAATTTTAGCATTGGTGACAAAATCGCGAATTTCTTTTAATATATTTTCGGTTTCTTGCACAATAGATTTGAGTTCGTCGACTTTTTTCTTTTTTTCCTCCACCCTATCGGGTAAATCCCCAAACTCTTCCTGAAGAAATCGAAGTTCGTTATCGATGTATGCTAATCCTGCAATTAATTGAATTTTTGAAATCATTGTTTATTCCAATTTATTTTGACATTTCTTAAATATTCATTTTGAAGTGATTCCCAATTATTATCGGGGTAATAAGAAATAGGATTTGTATTCACAGATGAAACGCTAATTTTCACAGAATTATCTATAGAGTTTCTAATCAATTTGGCAATACCAAGAGAAACGAATTGCTCCATTTCGTAGTGACCGGGGTCGATAAGCAGCATTTTTCCTTTAACTGAATGAAAGGTATGATAAGTAATATCAGCGGTAATAAAGGCGTCTAAATTTGCATCAAGAGCATCTTTCAGAAAAGAAGTGCCACTGCCACCAACTATTCCAATTTTGGTTATGTTTTCAGTCTTTTTGCCAGTAGTGTATTTGACGGGAGCTAATAATTTATCTGAAACAAGTTTTACTAATTCCTGCTCGTTCATTGGCTGTTGTGCTTCGCAAATAACTCCAATACCGGCGTCCGAGCAGTTTGGTGTTGGCACAAGAAACGAAACAACACGCAAACCAAGCAAATTCGCAATTATTCTGCTGGTTCCTTCTGAATGTGCATCAAAAGTTGTATGAATAGATATAAAAGTGATTTCATTTTTAATAAGCTTTGAGACAAGTCTGCCAACGCGTTCATCTTCGACAATTTCAGTTAAAGGACGATAAATTAGAGGATGAAAAGATATTATACAATCAACTGATAAATTAATTGCTTCGGAAATAACTTCATCAGACAATTCCATAGTAACGAGAATGTGGCTTACATCGCTACGCCCGCTTTGGACTTGAAGACCAACACAGTCACCTTCAATTGAAGTTGATTTAGGTAATAATTTATCGATGGTAGATAGTATATCGTTAATTTTCATCAATAAAAATAAACTTTATTATATTATCAATCGTTTAATATTCAAATTTACAAATAAATCTTAATTAATACAATTTAAACTATTAATTAATCGTTATAAATTTAGTCAATATACACTTTTAGACAAAATATGAAAAGAATATATATATATTTTTTGGTAATAATGCTATCGTCGACTGAAATTTTTAGTCAAACTCATTTTTCAACTCACGATACAACATTTATTTTTACACCTGGCAGAAAGTTGCAAACAATGAGCGAGCAAATGGGCTTGCTAAATAATGCTGGGGGAATTGAATTGTTGTTTTCAAACTCAGGATTTGGATTTGGTGGTTTTTATCAATATTTTATAGACGATATTACAAAAATTGGGACAAGATTTTTCATTTCTGGGGCAAGAAACACAGATGAATTTGAATTTTACGATTATTTTACAGGAAATTCATTTATTCCGAATAAGGTTAATAGATTATATCTTATGCCACTTTCAGTAAACATTACAAGACATTTGTTTTCCGAGACTTTACATAAATCTCTCAGGCCATATGTTTCGGCCGGTGTTGGCCCTGCGTTTATTTTATCAACGCCATATAACCGAGAATTTTTCAATGCGTTTAATTATGCGAAATGGTATACTCGATTTGGAGGAAATGTTGGAATAGGTGCAGTTTTCGGACTGGAATCGAACTCATATTTAAGTGTGAATATAGACTATTACTATATCCCATTCGGTGGTAACGGACTAGAAAGTATTAAAGACAAGCCTATTAAAACTTTCGGTGGGTTGTTTTTGTCTTTATCTATTGGTTCTTTATTTTAGATTTTTTTGTTTTTAATTTCAGAGGCATATACTTATATTTGTAAATAGAGTTATGTTAATTCTCATACCTACGGCGGAGTTGGGCGTAATGCTGCGACAGCGGTTCACATTGAAAATTACGGTTCGACAAACGAACTTTTTGACTAAATTTGAAGACTGACTTTTAATAATATGGCGACAGCAACAAGATATAAAATCAAGGACGAAAATCCTTCAAAGGTTGAAGACCTTTTCAATCCTTACAATGTGGGTGCAAGACCATTTTTAAAATGGGCAGGCGGCAAAGGACAATTACTTGACAAATTTCAAGACCTCTATCCTAAACAGCTAAAACAAAAAAAGATCAAGACTTTTTACGAGCCTTTTTTAGGTAGTGGTGCGGTTTTCTTTGACATTGCACAAAATTACGACATAGAAAGTGCATACTTATACGACATTAACGAAGAACTAATATTAACTTATCAAGTTATTCAAAAAGACGTTTCAAAACTGCTTGACTTTCTGTATCGTTACCAGAAAAACTATCTGAAACTCGACAGAAAACAAAGACAGGAGTTTTTTTACGACCAAAGGACAAACTACAATTTACAACGCTTCAACACTGACTACGACAAGTATTCAGAGCAATGGTTTCCAAGAGCTGCCCAATTTATTTTCTTAAACCGGACTTGCTTCAACGGACTTTACCGGGTTAATTCAAAAGGAGAATTTAATTCACCAGCAGGCGACTACGACAACCCGACAATTTGCGATGAGCAAAACTTAATGGCAGTTCACCAAGTTTTGCAAATTGCGGAAATTAAAAAAGCTGACTTTAGACAAGTTGTTGCAGACTTAAAAGACAAATCATTTGTGTATTTTGATCCGCCATACAGACCAATCAGTAAGACAGCAAATTTTAAATCTTACAGCAAACAAGATTTTGCCGACAACGAACAAATCGAACTCTCAAAATTATTCAGAGAGCTTGACAAGGAAGGAATAAAAGTAATGTTGAGCAATTCTGACCCTAAAAACAATGATCCTACTGACAACTTTTTTGATGAAATATACAGCGACTACAACATAATGAGAGTTCCTGCGAGAAGAATGATAAACTCAGACCCGACAAAGCGTGGAGCAATTAACGAAATCGTTGTTACAAACTATTCAATCGCATAAATGGAAAAAGGAACTAAAAGTAATATTACAGGAAACCAGCTTGAAGTAGCAGTAAAGACAGTATTAACAGGAAAAGGATTTGAGTTAATAAATTATCGAGTTTGGGAAAAGAACAAAGAGAAATACGGTGAAGAATTACTTCTCGAAAATGTTCCATTCACGACAGTTTACGAACATAAAGGCAATACAGAATTTCTACTCATATCCAAAAAATATAACTTGAGAATAAGAATAGAATGTAAGTGGCAACAAAGTAGCAGGTTCAGTTGACGAGAAACTCCCCTATTTGTATTTAAATACCATAGAAGCAATGCCTGAAAATTCAATAATGATTTTAATTGACGGAGCAGGTTGGAAAGCAGGAGCAATCAAATGGTTAAAGGACGCTGTTAAACAAAAGAAATACACGACAGAAGAAACAAAGAACAAAGAAATTTTGGTGTTCAGCTTGACAGAATTTTTCACTTGGGCAAACAAGACGTTCATCAAGTGACGAAAGAAAAAGCACATACGCCCAACACGGGTTTTGCGTCAGGCGGGGTGACGTGCAAAGTTGGAGCTTTGTGCTTCGTATCAAGTTTATTGCTGGTTGACAGTTTTGTGCTCCGAAACCCGCCCGAATGCAAAGCCCGAAAACGTTATTGGCAATTTTTTACAAAATAATTGATTAAATTATTTTTAAATTTGGATTTTTATTTATTTGTTGTGGCGATAGGTATGAGATATTTTAGAATAGCATCGTTTTTTCTGATATTGTTTTTTACAGTAATTGATCTTCATTCATCTTTTACTAAAATTTCTTCCTCAATTGATGAATTAATTATTGAATATAAACCTGAATTAGTCGAATTTCAAGAAACTTCTATCGGTGAAGATATTTTTTACCAACCAATAATCAAAAATTCATATAATATCAATAAAGAAATCGGGACACCGCAGCATTTAGTGGAAAATGTACTTATTACTGTTCCTTCCCAATTTGGTTATGAAATTAAAGATGTTCAGGTGCTTGGAGTGAAAAGCTATGAGAAAAAAATGTCCACAGTTGAAAATCAATTTACCATCAATTTAGATTTCAAGATTAATAAAGAGTATTATTCCAAAAACAATCAAGCTGAGTGGGTTTGGACAGAATATCAGGGGATATCAAGAAGAAGGAACATTGCAAATGTTTATTTTACGGCAGCTCGATTTAATTCAGCTAACTCAACAATAGAAATTCCTGAAAAAATAATCGTAAAGATTGTATTTCATTATTCGAATCTAACGAAAACCAACGAAAAAGATATTTTTTCACCAATTATCACAATTAATCACGATGAAACCCGTGCGTTTGTTCTTTCTACGCAATATGAAAACATTCAAAATCAGCAAGTAAATGATCTAAGTCAAATTAGTAATGGAAAATGGCTAAGACTAACTGTTAACGACGAGGGATTATACAAAATTGATGCAACTCAACTCTCTTCACGTGGAGTAAGGATTGAAAAAGAGCTTATAAATACAATAAAAATATTTGGTCACGGAGGCGATAACCTTAGCGAAAAGGTTTCTGATGGTTTGAGTAACGATATGTGCGAAATTCCTATAATTGTAAAAACGAGCTCAAACGGTGAACTTGAATCAATTATTTTCTACGGCAATGGACCGAAAGGATTTAAATACGTGAATGGTAGTTTTGTGCATTTTAGAAATGATTTTTCGTTCAATAATTATTATTTATTGACTTACGGTGGAAGAGAAGGTAAGCGTTTTTCTATCTCTCAAAACCCAGATGGGGAAATTAATTACAAACCAGATTATTATTTTCATAGAATATTCTTCAACGAAGAGACAACAAATCCATATCCCGATGGGTCGGGACGAACTTATTTGGGGCGTAGTTTCTTTTCGTCACCGTTTATGGATATTTTACATAATTTGAGAAGAGATGAAAATATAATATATAGGATAGCCGTAGCACATCGTTCTGCAAAGTCTGGGGCTGTGGGGCGATTTATTTACAAACAATCAGGCACTCAGATTTTTTCAACTGTTCTTAATGACACTTATGGCGATTATGTTCATATTAATCGTTCAATTCAGCAATTTACTTCACCCGCAAGTTTGGTAGGAATGGATAATAGGAGTGTGCTGACGATTGAGTATTCAAATAGCAACTCATCGGCAGTTCCATATTTCGATTTTTATGAAATACATTATCCGCGAAGTTTTGTTCCGATAGACAATGAAATCGCATTCTTTTCGGATCCCTCAAAATCGGGAATAACAGAGTATCAGATTAATGGTTTTAGTTCAGGCAATATTATTGGGATTGATGCAAGCGATCCAAGGAATCCGCTGCTACTTGATAATCTAGCAAAAACTGGCGGAATGTTCATTTTCAGAAAAGAGGAAAGAAACAGCAACCCATCAAGATATTTTATTAGTTCAAAATACAAAACAGTTTCAAATATAGAAGCAATCTCTCTTGAAAATTTGCGAGGGACAATTCGAGACGTTGATGTTCTTGTAATAACACATTCTCAATTTATAGAAAGTACAAATGAATATGCAAATTATCGTAGAACGCGAAATAATTTGAAAGTAGCGGTTGTCAAAGTTGAAGATATTTATAAAGAATTTTCATCTTGCATTCCTGATGTTACAGCAATTAGAGATTTTATTGCGTTTGTTTATCACAATTCATCAATTAAACCAGCATTTGTAGTATTGTGGGGCGATGCACATTATGATTACAGAAACATACAGGTAAAATCTCCGTTGTATATACCAATGTATATGAACAAAGAGTCGGACTTTTTTGTAACAGAGACAAGTACGATTGCAACAGATGATTATATCGTTTGTGTGGACGGAGACGACTGGGTTTGTGATGTAGCTTTTGGAAGAGTGCCAGTAGATAACATCGAAAATGCGAAAACTTACTTAAATAAGATAATTCACTACGAGACAAACTCCTCGCTTGACAATTGGCGCACAAATATACTGCTCGTTGCAGATGACTCTTATACAACCAAAGGGCAGGACGGCGACATACATACTCGTCAGTCGGAAGAATTATCGTCAAAGTTACCAGCTGAACTTATTCAGAAAAAAGTATATTTAGCAGCATATCCAACTGAAAGCATTGCTGGCGGGAAACGCCGGAAACCAGGAGTAAATAAAGAATTTATTTCAACTGCAAACGCCACCGGTGCGTTAATTTTTAATTGGATTGGACACGGCAACCCGCGTGTACTGGCTCACGAGGAATTTTTTGAACGTGAGACCACCATTCCGCAATTATCTAATTACGATAAGCTGTTTTTTGTTACTGCGGCGACTTGTGATTTTGGTCGATTTGACTTAGTAGGACCACGAAGCGGAGCAGAAGAACTTATTTTTAGCAAAACTGGTGGTGCAATATCGGTCTTCACAGCAACACGCGTTGTCGGAGCATATGCAAATCACGCACTCAACCAGAAATATTATCAATCTTTATTCAATAGAAAAGCAAATGGAAGTTTCCCAACTATTGGGGAAGCTGCATTTGTTGCAAAGCAAACTTTTTTTGATGAAAATTCAAGACGATTTCTAATTCTTGGCGATCCACTGATAAAATTGAATTTTCCTGAGCTCCAAATTGTAATTGACAGCATAAATGGAATAAGCACCAATGAGCAAAGCAATTTTACAATTAAAGCATTAAGTAAAGTGGACATAGTTGCCAGAATTACTGATGAATTCAGAAACAACACGATTAATAATTTTCAAGGTACTGCTATATTTACATTATTAGATGGGGACGATAGCCGAAGCATAACAGATGAATTTGGAATAAGCTACAAATTTACCACTCAGGGGGCAACTCTCTCGCGAGGAGCATATAAAGTTTCTGATGGAATAATGAAAATCAGTTTTGTTGTGCCGAAAGATATTAGTTTCAACGAAAATAGTTCACGCATTTTTATCTATGCTTTTGCGAGTGACCGTCGAACAGCAACGGGTTCTTACTCATCAATCAAGGTATATGGAATAGAGGGGAATGCTCAGAATGATGGGAAAGGACCAGAAGTTAAAATTTACTTTGATAGTTATAATTTTCGTTCTGGTGATATTGTTCGGCGAGAGCCACTATTAATTGTTGCATTAAGTGACGAAACAGGGATAAATTCAACTGGATTAGGGATTGGGCATAATATAGAAGGCTGGATAGATGATAATCCAATACCAATTAATCTAACACCGTATTTTAATAGTTCAATTGAGAATTATAATTCAGGAATCATAAAGTATTTTCTGACAGGGCTTGCACCGGGGCTACATAAGATACGAGTTCGCGGCTGGGATGTGTTCAACAATCCTGGAGAAGCAGAAGCATATTTCCGTATTCCAGAAGAAAGTGAAGTTCAAATTTTCAACGTATTGCTATATCCCAATCCATTTGCGGAAGACGCAAAAATTGAGATTAATCATAATTTCACACCACCATTTAATATTTCTTTGAAAATTTATAATAGTATGGGACAGTTAATCAGGGAAATTGAACAATCCTGGACTTCGCAGTTCGAGACCATAATAAGCTGGGACGGACTGGACAATCAAGGGAATTTACTACCTATTGGAAGTTATTACTATCATTTAATATTATCTAATTTGTCAGGGAATATTGAAAAGAGCGGTGTATTAGGAATAAAATTAAAATAATGGTATTATATTTGATTAATAATAAATAATTTAAAGAAAAAAACGTTTAAATTTTAAATAAGAATAATTGGAGGAAATTAATGAAAAAGACCAGAAAAACAGCAATTACAGCGCTTGCATTTATATTAGGTATTGTTGTTAGCTCACAAATCGCATACAGCCAGGCTGGTGGCTCGGCTGTTCCGTTCTTGCTTATATCCCCTGATGCAAGAGCAAGCGGTATGGGCGAAACAGGCGTTGCAATTGCTGACGACATAAATGCAATTTATTGGAATCCAGGTGGGCTTGCTTTTTTAGACTATTTCCAAAATGAAAGTGGTGATAAGCCTTTCACACAGACAGCACTTTCGTTTTCTCCGTGGCTCCCGCAATTTAATGCCGATTTATTTTATAGCTACGGCACAATTGGACGATTTTTCGAAGAATTAGACGGAACAGTTGCATTCAATTTCATTTTTATGAACTTAGGCGAATTTACTCGGACAGCAGAGGACGGACGGGTGCTCGGGAAATTCACTTCTAACGAATTTTCTCTTGGACTTTCTTATGGGACACCAATCACAAATGATTTAGGAATTGGCTTTCAGTTACGCTATATTCGTTCTAATTTAGCACCAGTTGGACAAGGACAACGAGAAGCCGGTGCTGGCAATTCGGTTGGGTTTGACCTTGGTTTGCTTTATAAGCCATCGGGTTATGAACTACTGGGAGTACGCAATCCATTGTCCTTTGGCTTTAATCTTCAAAATGTTGGTCCCAAAATCACATACATTAACGAATCTGACCCACTACCAACAAATTTGAAAATTGGAGCCGCCTGGAAACTTGTCAAAGATGAGTTCAACGATCTCAAAATTGCTTTCGATTTTCAGAAATTACTTGTAAAACGTGATAGCTTGAGTGCCGATCCATTACCATTATCACTTGTTACTGCCTGGAAAAATCCGGGGGTTGAATTTTCTGTTGGTGCAGAATATTGGTACGAGAATTTATTTGCATTTCGTGCTGGATATTTTACAGAGCCGTCACGTCTTGGCAACCGTAAGTTTTGGAACTTTGGAGCAGGTGTAAAGTATGATATTTTCAAGATTGATTTTAGTTTTATCAATACAATTGAGGAAAATCATCCACTTGCAAATACAATGCGGTTTTCAATGCTTATTGATTTGAAATAACATTGAAATATTATATAGTATCTATTTTAACCCCGGATTTTCTCCGGGGTTCGTTTTTAGACAATTGAAAAGAATTTTCATAACAACAAAAAATATTGTTATTTTTGTTTTTAATATAATTTAGTTATAATTAAATACTCATACAGAAATGAGCGATTTAGCGATAATAGTGACATTAGTATTATTTTCGGCTTTTTTTTCTGGACTCACAATAGGTTTTTTTAGTATAAATTTAACAGATTTAGAAAACAAGGTTAAAATTGGCAACAAAAGAGCCAAAAGAATACTCCCGCTAAGAAAACGTTCGAATTTGCTTTTATGCACTTTGCTATTGGGGAATGTTGCTACAAACGCAGTATTGGCAATTTTTTTAAACTCAATAGCTTCGGGGGTTGTTGCAGGATTTATAGCAACAGGATTAATATTCATAATTGGCGAGATGGTTCCACAAGCAATTGCCGCACGCTATGGTTTTTTGCTCACATCATCGTTTTTCTGGGTGGTTTGGATTTTTATTGTAATTTTCTATCCAATTGCGGCTCCGATTTCTTTTATTTTAGATAAAATTTTGGGGGCCGAAAGACCAACAGTATATTCAAGAGAAGAATTTCAGGAAATAATCAAGCATCACGAAGACTCGCCTTTTTCTGACATTGACGAAGACGAGGAAAAATTTCTCATCGGTGCACTGTCTTTTTCGCATAAGTCAGTTAGTGATATTATGACACCAAGAACAGTTATTTTCGCTCTCGAAGCAAACAGAAAAATCGACGATAATCTGCTTAAAGAAATAAAGGATAAAGGATTTAGCCGAATTCCTGTTTTTGAGAATACAAAAGACAATATTATTGGAATATTGTATTCCAAAGAACTAATTGGTTACAAAGTAGATGAGAATAAAACAGTTAGCGATATTTGCGACAAACGTTCTTTGATACATATTGAAAAAAATATGAAACTTGATGAATTATTTAATTTGTTCATCAAAGAAAGGCGTCATATTGCGTTTGTATTTGGAGAATTTGGGGAATTGAAAGGACTGGTTACTTTGGAGGACGTTATTGAAGAGATTTTACGCACAGAAATTGTAGATGAGGCCGATAAAACTGTTGATATGAGAAAGCTTGCATTGTTAAAGAGGCGAATTTCTAATAAATAAATGTTGAACTAATTGAGAGAGAAAATGTTTCCAAGTGTAAATGAGCAAATGGATGTTATTCGAGATGGAGCAATTGAGGTGCTTCCCGAAGACGAACTTGTACGCAAAATAGAGAATTCAATTAAAAACAATAAACCATTAAATATAAAATTAGGAGCAGACCCGAGCCGTCCCGATTTACATATCGGACACGCCGTAGTATTGCACAAACTGCGTCAATTTCAGGATTTAGGGCATAAAGCAATACTTATTATTGGAGATTTTACTGCAATGATTGGCGACCCGACTGGAAAATCCAAAACCCGTCCTCAATTAACGCTGGAAGAAACTCGTATTAACGGACAAAGTTATCTTGAACAAGCAACAATTATATTGAAAAAAGAGAATTTGGAAGTTGTGTATAATTCTGATTGGCTTGGGAAAATGAATTTTAGTGATGTTATTCAGCTTGCTGCTCGATACACTGTTGCTCAGCTGCTCGAACGAGATGATTTTTCGAAGCGTTTTAAGTCAGGTATTCCAATTAGCGTTCACGAGTTGCTTTACCCACTGGCACAAGCAATGGATTCGGCTCAAATAAAAGCAGACGTCGAATTAGGCGGGACTGACCAAAAATTCAATTTAATTGTAGGGCGTGAAATTCAGAAAGCATATGGAATAGAACCGCAATGTATTGTTACGATGCCACTTCTGGAAGGAACAGATGGAGTTGAGAAGATGAGCAAATCGCTTGATAATTATATTGCGCTGACTGACACACCAAAAGAAATGTTCGGTAAAGTAATGTCAATTCCTGATGCATTAATAACCCGATATATGAGATATGCTGCATTTTCCCCGGAAAATCAAGCAGTTGCTGTTGAAAAAGGGCTTGCCAATGGCACAGTTCATCCAAGAAATGCGAAAGTGGAAACTGCTATGAAAATAGTTGAGTTATATCATAGCAAACAAGCTGCTGAAGCTGCTTTCGAGGAATTTGAAAGAATATTCAAAAATAAAGAACTTCCCGATGAAATTGAAGAAATGCAAATTGACAATTCAGAAATGGGACTGATGGATTTGCTTGTTGCTACTGGGCTTGCACCATCGAAGAAAGAAGCCAAGCGATTAATTGAGCAAGGTGGTGTGTTTGTCGACCAGAACAAAGTAGATGACCCTTTTCAAAAAATAGATTTAAAAAGCAAAAGATTGCTGAAAGTAGGAAAGCGAAAGTTTTTGTATGTATTAGCAAAATAAAAAATGGCTGATTAATAAATGTGACTAGTGTATTTATATCTATCTTAGTTAAAAATGAACAATTTTATGATTTTTCAGGTTAATAACTCATTTTTTTGACTTCAAGAAACTTTTCTAAGGAATTTTATGAAATCATATAAAAAAGACAAGGTCTTACTATTGAAACAGTTCCAACTATTTTGTATTTCTAATAATGAAACAAATTTTAATTTTTTATTGCAAGTGAACGTCTGTCCTATCCATTAATTCTTTGATTTCTTGGTGAATGCGTTCTAATTTGTTTCGTGAGAATTCGAAAGATACAATCCAATCCTCATCGTTTTCTTTTGATGAGGAGCGGATAAAAAATAGACGGCAAATAATTGAATTAGCCTTATGAAATAAATGAAAAGTGATAAAAGCATATATTTTCATTTGCAATTCATATTTTTCACATAGAATGGATAAATCGCTTTTTTGTCGAATAAAGTTTGTTTTCCAGTCCCAAACTTCGATTTTGCCATTATTTTTTTCAACAAGGCAGTCGATCACACCACCAATGAAATGGCTTTCGAATGGCATGACAAGATGAAATTCACGTTTAGATGAGAGCAAAATATCTTTACATTTAGTGATAAACGGAGAATTGTAAAAATTGGTTGCTAGTTCAATTAGATAATTCATTTCTGCGGAATTATTATAATAATTCAAAGTAATAGATTGCGCTATTTCAGTTAAAGCGTCGAGATTAATACTAAAATCGGGATTAATCCATACATCAAGTTTCTCAATTAGTTCGTGGAAAGCGCTACCCAAAGAAAGAGCAGCTTCGCGGGAAATATTTTCTTCCAAAACATATTCATCGAAGCCAAATTCTTTTTTTATTATGAAATTTTCTTCACTTTCAAGCACTTTTTCAAGCTGAGTGGGATAGAAAAATTTGTTTTTAGGAATAGAGACTATTTCACCAATGGATAAATGATTGTTGGCTTTATTTGTAATAGTTACTTCATAAGATGGAGTATTATTAACTATAAAGCAATAATTTGAGAACAAATTAATAGGTATTTTCAAAAATCTTGGACTAGGAGAATTATTTATCGTATATATCATTAAATCTGTCGTTATATTTTCAGAAATACTTTCTGTTTCGAAGTCCTGTTCCGCATAATCAAGATCGAGTGCATCAAAAAGCAACTCTGCAAAGCCGTTTACTTTTTCGA
Organism: Eximiradius sp.; assembly: GCA_937127445.1. Classification (GTDB taxonomy): domain Bacteria; phylum Bacteroidota; class Ignavibacteria; order Kapaibacteriales; family UBA2268; genus JAKIZO01. The sequence goes on from CAKZLY010000018.1 coordinate 126,408, forward strand.
AACCACCTCCTAATTTTCTTGTTAGTGAAGAGGAAATAATCAAATGATCTTTTGCACGGGTACAAGCAACGTAAAATAGTCGAATTTCTTCATTATTTTCATTGGATTTATTATAATGTTTTACAACATTTCTAATTATAAAATCAGTCTCAGAAGTTTCGCCATCGACAATTTGCTTCAACTTGAACAAAAGCCCAAAATCATTGTCAATGAGGAAACTGTATGCAGGCTTTGTAATATAGTTAGAATTGTAAAGATAGACAATAGGGAATTCCGCACCTTTCGCCCCGTGAACAGTAGAAATTATAACAGCATTTTCATTAGAATAAGCAATGGCTTCGGGTTCTTTTGAGTTTTCGGAAAGATAGTGAAGTTCTTCAACAAAATCGTATAAAGAACGGAAGCCACGAGCTTCAAATTTGCGGGCATAGTCAATTAATTTATCAAAATTTGATCTTATTTGATTTCCGGAAGGAGTTTTTGAAACATAGAAATTATAACCGTCGAGACTTACTATTTTGCTGATAAGGCTTGAAACATTGATACGTGTGGAATAGAAAATCAAGTCTTCCAATACATTTTTTATTTTATCAAACTTTGCAAAATTTATATTATTTTTAAGATTTTTCAGATAATTATGATACTCAGTAAATTGGTGATAAAGCGAATAGTGATAAGTATTATTTTGCTTATTGTAAGCAATAATTTCGAACAAGTCTGCCGAGGTTAGCCCAATAAAAGGAGATTTTAAGACACAAGCAAAAGCATAATCATCGTTTTTATCAGCAAAAAAATTGAGAAACTCGCGGATATCTTGAATTTCAGGTGTCGCAAAGAAGCCCGAACCGCTCGCAAGAACATAAGGTATATTGTTGGCAATTAGTTCTTTTATCAATTTGCCGAACCCTGATTTTTTTCTTGCAAGAATTGCAATATCACTATACTCTGGTTTTCTAAAATCGTTAATTTCACTATCGAAAACTTTGTAATCTAAATTTCCCGCGATTACTGCTTTTATGTGTTTGACAATTAATTTTTCTTCGGTAGAATTTTCAACTTCGTAACTATTCTTTGAATTCACAGTCTCATTGTTTTTAATTTTTTGTTCGATTTTTAATTGCTGTTTACCTTGCGATATTGTGAGATTTAGCGTCAAATCTTTAGTGATTTTATTATCAACATTCAAGATAAAAGAAATTGACCCGAGAGGTTTCTCGGTAGAAACATCTTCAGTAAAATTATTAATAAATTTTGTGGTAGAACGCCCGCAGACAATAGGTTCATACTTAATATTGTTTTCTAAATCTTTAATTTCAAATAATTTTTGGACGGGTTCCCCAATTAGTTTGGAAAAGATTACATTAACAAAGCCAGCAATATTCGGGGACATACGAAAAGATGTAGTAAGAGAGAGAAGGCCAAACTTATTATCATCATTTAAATTATGTTGGGAATATTGAGAGCTATCAAGGTAGTCGATTTTTGTAGGAATAAATGACTTGTCCTGGTCAATATTAGGATTAGCTCTGTTTTTCTCGGCTAATGATGAAGTTGCTCTCTGGAAGACTTCGACTTCGGCACCTTGAAAGCTGTAAATGCTTTGTTTGGGGTCACCCACGATGAAAAGTTTATTATCTTGACTTGGAGAGTTATTATCGAAACACAATTTGCTGATAATATCAAACTGTTCGCTATTTGTATCCTGAAATTCATCAACAAGAATATAATCGTATTGATTTCTAATTTTCTTTGCAAAATCTTTGTTTTCGAGCATTTGGCGAACAAGAAAAATCATATCGTCGAAATCTATTGCAAACATATCTTGCTTTAGATTTTGGTAGTTCTCAAATACTTTTGAAGCGATGTCGATAATCAGCCTTGCATCAGAAATTTGTTGAAGCAGCAAAGAATGATATTGGTCATTATTTAATTCCAGAATGTCTTTATTAAAGAGAATTTTGAAACTTGTAGATAAAAGGTCAGTTTCTTGTAGAAACTTTTTAATAAGATAATTAATGAATTTAGGATTTCTTTTTGCCTTTGTTTTTTCCTGGAAGATTTCGAAAATTAGACGTATTGAGTTTATGTCAAAAATTTGAGGTGCCTTATAGAAGGATTGATTGAATTGTCTGAAAATTGATTTCATTCTTGAATGTTTTTCGCAAATGTCGTCAGTTATTTCGCTATTGTGTTCAATTTTGAGGAACTCATCGATAATAATATCAAATTTTGTGAAAAAATTCTCATAGCATTCTAACAATTTATAATTATAATAAATTAGAATTTTGTCATCCCTATTTTTGTAGAACTCGACTAAAGCAAATAGTTTTCTTCTAAAACGAATCAATTCTTTGATAACAGAAATAATATTTTTCTTGCCATGACGAACTAATAAGTCAATAAAATCAGAACTATTTGGTGAATTCTTAAAATCAAGGAAAACATCTTGGATGGCATCTTCGAGCAAAGCAAGAGCATCGAATTCGGAAAGTTCGTAAAAATTAGGAGCGATACCAGCTTCGATTGGATAATCACGCAAAAGTGAGTTGCAGAAGCTATGAATAGTAGCGATATTAGCATACTGGATACGGTCGCGGAGAATTTTTAATTTGCGAATTTTTTCGGCATTATAATATTTTTTTTCAATTTCTTTGCTAAGGAGTTCATCGATTTTTTTAGCGACGCGAGATTTCATTTCTGAAGCAGCTACCTTTGTAAAGGTAATAGCTAATATGCGTCTTACATCGCTTTGAACAGGTGGGTAATTGAGCAAAATATCGATATATTTATTAACCAGGACGGTTGTTTTGCCCGAACCAGCATTTGCAGTAAGAGAGATGTGCCTATCTCGCATAAGAGCGAGCTGTTGTTCATCCGTTAGATTATGTGACGACATAGATTAATTTTTTTTACGAAAGAAAGAAACATCAATATTATAGCGTCTAATTTTATTATGAAGTGTTTCGCGACTTATACCAAGCAAAGCAGCGCTTTTGCTTACATTCCCATTGCACTGAGCTAAGGTTGCTTCGATTTTCTTTTTATCAACTTCCGCTAAATCTTCTTTTAATGTTCTATCTGCTGCAAAAACGGGTATCTGATATTGGACGCTATTATTATGATTATTGCCTAAAACTTTTTTAACATCGGAAATCTCTATTTTGTCTTTTTGTGTAGTTTGGAGAATAAGTTTCAAAAAATTGACAAGTTCGCGAACATTTCCACGCCAGTTATAATCAGTAAGGAATTCAATAGTATCATTAGAGAAAAATTTATATTCAGAGAAATCATTATTATGCTTTTGACAGTAATGATTTATAATTTCAGAAATATCTTCGCGACGCTCAGAAAGTGGCGGGATATAAATTTCGCATTCACGCAAACGGTGATATAGTTGCTCGCGGAAGCGCCCTTCACGCATCAGAACAATTAAATCTTTGTCGGTAGCTGAGATAAAGCGAATATCGACTTCTTCGTTTTGCAAAGAACCAACTTTTCGCACAATTTTTTCTTCAATTGGGATGAGCAGATTTGATTGCAATTCAATAAGCAAGTCACCAATTTCATCAAGGAACAAAGTGCCTTTGTTTGCTTCTTGAAATAACCCGCGTTTAGTTTCCATAGCACCGCTAAAAGCACCTTTAATATGCCCATAAAGTTCGCTCTGGAACAGTTCTTTAGGAATGTTAGGGATATCAACAGTAACAAAAGGAAATTTTGAGCGGCGGCTAATAGCGTGAAGAGCTTTAGCAACAAGTTTTTTGCCAGTGCCCGTTTGCCCTGTGATAAGAACATTCAGGTCGGTGCGGCCATAACGGATAATACTATCGCCAACCTGAATTATTTGTTTGCTTTTTCCAATAATTCCGCAAGAAGCGAGGAATTTTTGAACTTCGAGTTCTTCGGAAAATGCAGATATGTGGCGAGCTGAGCTATCGAGAACAGCTTTAATTTTATCTTTGGAAATAATACTTTTCTCGATGAAATTAGAAGCACCCAGTTTAGTAGCTCGTACAGCTGCTTCAATAGTGCCTTTGCCGGAAATCATCACAACAGGAATTTGAATATAATTTTTGCGGATAATTTCAAGCAAGTCGAGACCGTTTATTTTTTCGCCGGGGGTAAATTCAATATCTAAAAGAATAATGCCGACAAATCTGTGTTTCTCATCCAGAAACGAAAGTGCCTGTGAAGGTGAATAGGCCACTTCTGTTTCATAGCCGGAAGACTGAACAATATCAGCCATTGTTGAGGCGAAATCATGATCATCATCCACTATTAGAGCAATTACTTTCATCATCTATTTCTTATTTCTCGAATACTTGGTACTAAACTATTAAGTGAATCAAAAAGTTCACGAAACTGGCGAGAACCTTTATTTTGAAATTCTGGGTTCCATACGGCAAGCATATTAAGATTTTGGTCGGGATTTGAGAACTCAACAAATCTTGCTTTACTCTCGGCGGGTGAGAACAAAGTTTGGGTTTTCAAGATAGTTGTTTGAGCAAGTTTTAATTTACTGCAAAAATCTTTATGGTCCAAATCAACTATTTTATCTTTTTTAATTTCTGGATTTTTATTGCTTTTTGAAAAAATAAAGAGCTCACCGTAAGCATTAATCTCATATCCAAAAAAAGCGTTATCCTTCGGGAAGAAATCACCCCAACGAAGAACAAGATTTTTCTCGTTTTCATTTAAGCATTTAGCTAATTGTGGCTTATTGCCTTTAAACAATGAACAAGAAAACAGCAATAAAAGTAACAATATTGAAAGAGTACTTATTCTCATTTCGAGAAATAACAGTTGAACATAATTAACAAATATAATAAAAAGACAAATAATAAAAAATTTAGTAATGATTAGTATTATTTTTATATCTATCGAGAAATTCTTTTACTATGGGGTCATTGGTTTTGTTTAAATCATCAGGCGTGCCTTCGAACTGCACCAAACCATCGTTGAGCATAACAACGCGGTCAGCAATTTTATAGACAGAGAACATATCGTGAGTAATGATTATCGATGTTACTTTGAGCTTATGGGAAAGCTCGGCAATCAGGTCGTCAATTTGTTCAGAGGTAACTGGGTCTAATCCAGTAGTAGGCTCGTCATAAAAAATGTATTCGGGATTTCCTACCAGAGCACGAGCAACTCCAACACGTTTTTTCATACCACCGGATAAATCAGATGGCAATTTATCTTTTAATATTTTCCATTCATTAATAAATGAAGTGTCATTTTCATCTGTTTGTGGGAGTAATCCGACGGCTTTAAGCACTCTAATTGCTTCTTGTTCGAGATATTTAATATTTCTTTGACCGTGTTCGTAAAGTCCTAAAACAACATTCTCGAAAACAGTAAGCGAATCAAAAAGGGCGGCGCTTTGAAATACAAAGCCGAATTTTTGCCTCAATTTATACAAAGATTTTCTATCTAACTGTGAAACTATGTTACCATCAATTGAAACTGTTCCCAAGTCGGGTTCGAGCAGCCCAACGATGATTTTGATTAAAACACTTTTGCCACAACCGGATTTTCCGATAATACAAAGAATATCATTATCAGGAATACTAATATTGATACCCTTCAAAACGTTTTTGGGACCGAAAGATTTATGGATATTAGTAATATTTATCATATTTTCAACAAATAGAAAAACAAAAAGACATCGCTATGGGTGGCGAATGTCTTTTCAAAAATAATAAAAACAAATTATTTAATTCTAATTTTTTGTCCAATTTGAAGTCTTGTTTCTTTAACTTCTCTATTCAAGTTTTTAATATCATCAATTGATACGTTATATTTGCCAGCAATTCGTTCCAAAGTATCACCAGATTTAACAGTATGATAAATAGGCTTATTATTTTTGTTAGATAATTTTGTAGGATTATTATTCGCTTCAGGTTTGTTCGATTGATAAATTTTTAGACGAGAACCTGCGATAATCAAATCACCTTTTATATCGTTTTTGTTCCATTCTCGGATTTGATCTTCGGAGACACCATATTTACGAGCAATAGAAGCAAGATTATCACCTTTTTCTACTGTATAAACAACAACTTTTTGCTGAGGTTGCTGAACAGAAGTAGGTTGAGAATTAGAAATTGGTTGTTCAATTTTGAGAACCTGTCCGACTTTGATTGAAGATTTCTTCAAATGATTAAGGGAAATAATATTATCGACTGTTGTAGAATATTTTTCTGCGATTTTAGCAAGAGTTTCACCTTTTCGAACCTTGTGTTTAACAATTTTATTTTTTGTAGAAGGGTTTTGGGATAAGTTGTGATTTAAAGTGGAGTTGTTATTGATTGAATTTCGAGCAACAATTAGTTTTTGCCCAACTTGAAGATTGTCAATATCGAATGGTAAATTATTCAAGTTTCGCAGTTCAGCTGGACGAATACCATAAAGTTTTGAAATGCTGTAGATGGTTTCTCCAGGTTGAACAATATGAGAAATAATTTGACCGACGTTTGTGTTTTCTACGTTAGGATTTTGAACAACATTAGGTTTAAGAGTATCTATTTTAGTAGGAGTACGAACAATACTACTTGAATCGAAAGGTTCAGAACCAACCGGGATGCGTAATGAATCACCTTTTTTTATCTTTGCATTATATCCACTTAAATTGTTAATAGCAATAAGGTTATCAACAGAGACATTATACTTCCTGGCAATATCTGTAAGGGATTCGTTTTGACTTACAGTATGAGAAATAAAAGGTTGTTTTTCTTCTTTAGGTATATCTTCGAAATTTTTAGTAAAAGTCTGGTATGAGTTATAAGGTATTTTAATATAATAAGTTTTCTTATCAGGAGGAGTAACGTTTTGCAAGAGTTCTGGATTGAGTTCCTTGAGTTCTTCCAAACTAATTCCGGCAGCTTTAGCAATAGCGGAGAGATTAGTTGGCTCTTTTATTTCGAAAATGTCATATTTATATTCACTTTGATAAGAGACTTCCTTTTCGTCAAATCCATACAGTTCAGGATTCATCATCACTTTTGCGGTTGCAATAAAATTGGGGACATAGATAGCGGTTTCGTTAGGAAGAAATTTTAAGATATCCCAATAAGAAGGTTTATCCTGTTTAGATTTTTTAATTGAGCGTCGTATGCAACCAGTTCCGCAGTTGTAGGCAGCAAGAGCAAGATGCCAGTCGCCAAATTCATTATAGAGGTCGCGAAGATGGCGCATTGCTGCATAAGTAGATTTTTCTGGGTCGCGTCTTTCATCTACCCAGAAAGATTCGTTTTTATTAAGATTATAATCTTGACCGGTTGCGCGCATAAATTGCCACAATCCGACAGCACTTGCACGAGAAACAGCATTAGGATTGAGTCCCGATTCTATCATAGATAAATAGACGATTTCTTCGGGCATTCCTTCTGCTTCGGCAATACGTTTCATCATAGGGAACCATTTGCCAGCACGTTCCATACACTGGCGAACAAAATGTTGCCCACGTTTGTTTTTAGTAAGGAATGTAATACTACGATTAACAAGGTCGTGGTCAATTAGAGGGATTACAAGGCTGTCTGGTTTAGTGTGTCTATTAGGGTACTTTTGGCTTGAATATGTTGAATTAAATGGTTTTTGAACCACTGGTGTGGGGGTTGCAGGTATTTTTTCGATTTCCTGGAATAATTTATCACGAATAATGAACAGAGGGGCATTCTCATCGAGGTTGTCTATATTAGTAATGTAGTTTTCGTAATCTTCAACAATAGATTGGGATAAATCATTAAACTCTGAGTTGTATTCGATATTTGGATAACTTACGAGTTTATTCAAGTTATCAATCGCTTGTTGAAAATAACGAGCAGCACTAATAGTATCACCTTTTTTGATAAGAATCAATGCTTGCAAATAGTATTGACGAGATTTTTCGAGTGTTGCAGAGACAAAATCGTCGGTTTCGATTTTGACTTTTCTATTTTTGTCTAAATCTGAATACTCGTCTTTGAATTTTTGTCTATCTTTGTAAATTTTCTCTAAATGTTCAGCTCTTTTGCGGGTTATTTGGGAAAAGGAATATTCTGGCTCAGGAAGGAAAAGAAAAAAACAGAACATAAAAAACAACAGTTCCTTCCACGCTCGATATTTTATAAATTTCTTTACTTTCATATCAACTCCGATCAAAAATACTCTTCATTTATGCTGCTTCAACAGACAACAAAAGAAAACTTACAAAAAATAAGTTTCTTGATTTACTAATAATTATAAATGTAATAATTTTTTTTGACAAAAATATTAAAAAATAATTAAAAATTTATCATAATTCACTAATCGTTAGAGTAAATTTCTTGATTGCTGCGTTCACCACTTCTGTCAATAGCAATAATTTTGAAGGAAAATGGTTTATTTGGGTCGCGAGGGGTAATTTCAAAAAATTGTGACCAAATTAATTTTTCTCTATCAGGTTTATATTGTCCAATTCTCTCTTTGTAGGTTGCATTTCCTTGAATATCAAGAGATAAAATTGTATTTTCTCTGTTTTTGAATAGTCCGAATGAATTAGTCTGGACAAGAACAGTTTTATTATCAATTTTTGATAATTTGACAATAACAGGTGGTGGAAACTTTTTGATATTTAGTTTAATTCTTTGCCCTAAAAGCTTATTGTTTAAATATCTTTCGAAGAATATATTGTCCGAGGTATCTTCATAATCAGGTGTGAAGCTGATTACTTCATCAGAAAATTGCTGGTAGCGGATATTATTATTGTCTCTAATAAGGACTTTGGCTTCGTAACCGGGAAGCATTGGCAAGTTGGGCTTGATTTTATAAGTAAGTCCGGGATATAACTCGTTTGGAATTTCAGGATTTGCAATAGGTTCAGCAATTATTGGGAACGAAATCTGGTATTCTTTGTTGTCTACTCTGCGTTTCAACAAAAGGGTAACGACTATGTTACCATAATTAGGCGAAGTGCCTTTAATCGAAATACTATTTGACGAGATGTTGCTAATAAAAGCTGAACCGCCATTGCCTTCGGGGTAGTGCTTAATACTTACTTCAATATTCTTTTGTAAATCAAGCAAAGGATTAAGCCCGCCAAGCACAAAAAGAGTATTTTGCCAATCGAATGACGAGATGGTGCGGATTCTATCATACTGAAGCGAAAAACTAACGTCTGAAAGAACAATTTGAGGTTGCTGAACAGCTTGAACTATTTGTTCAGTTGGTTGTTCCTGAACAGCAGGCAAACCTGTTTTTCTATCATAAAAGTTAATGACAAGAGCGAACTGTGCTTTTGCAACAAGTTCGTTGCCTGTTTTTAGATCATTAGCTTTAGCAGTGATATAGACAATATATGATTTGTTAATTCTGTCGAATGTAGGTGGCTTCCAAACAAAATAGGCTATCTTTTTTTCTAATTTATCAATCAACCGGAAATAGATGCTTTGGTTTTCGACGTTTGAAACCAATTTTAGTTTACTTTTGTAAACCTGATCTTCGATCATTGCTTCGTATCTGATATTCTTAACGTCGCCAGTAAAATAAATTGTATTTAAGCTATCGAGATGAAGTAAAAACGGAATGGAATCAATTGCCATTTTACAGAATAGAGCGGATTTTTCGAGTTTGATTACAAAAGGTGTTTCTATGGAAATACGTTTAGCAGTTTCGATTTCTCTTTCCTTTTGCGATGGAATGAGAAAAATTAGAGCTGCAAGGTAAAGTACAAAGTATATTTCGATAGTTTTACGATATTTGTATCTACTATTTTTCATTACGGACTATTTTGTTGGATAATATTTGTTCGAGTTCGTTTCGAATAGCAATTTTAATTTCTTCTTGTTTAATTTGAGCGACGGATTCGGTTAGAATTTTGATTTTATCATTGAAATCTAACAAAGTATTATTAGTTTGTTGTAAGATACTTACAAATTGAGGATTAGGCTGAGAAATATCCATAAAAGATTTAGCAATAACAAATATTTGAGATAATGATTCATTTTGAAGGGAAATAAGAGCATTTAATTTTTCTATAAGATTTTCTAATTGCATAGTTGTTGCAGCAAAATCTCGGCTAATTTCACCAACTTCGTTTAGGAGCTCTTTCTGAAAATCAATCTCTTCTTTTTGATTATTCGAAGTTATTTCTTCGTTTGGAGTAAAAAGCATAATAAAGAATAAGAATAGGAGCAAAGCAGCTTCGAAAATAATACCTGCAATAACAATATCATCACTTACGTGATCTGAAAAGCGTCTAACTCCAACAAGCACAAGCAGAATAGCAGCCCCAAAATAAGCAAAAGAATTAATTGTTGAAAAATAGAAACGGTTAACAATTTCTTCGAGCCATATCGCTGTACCTCTCCAGAAACCAAGACTATGGATGATTTGAATATCGTCGCCGGTGTATTGCTCGAGCTCTATCTCGCTGGTTGCAATCCGCCAGGTAGCAAATAGAGCAGCGAATGAACTCCATTGCTTTTCATAACGAAGACTTTTAAAAATATCTTGCAGCAGATGGCGCCCCGATATTGAACCAAAGTTGTCAATTTTTTTCATATTATTTTTGTGTTTTTATAAGAACAACAATACTTGCTAAAAAGAAAATAATATTAGCACTCCATCCAACAAACATTGGGTTAATATTCATCGAGAAGCCAATTGTTTTGCTAATTTCCGTAAATATCAGGTAAGAAAAAGCAATTACCATTGCGGCGGTTATTTGTATAGCAATACCACCACGCTTTTTAACAGAAGCAAATGGAACGCCAAAAAGCATAACTATTAAATTCGAAAATGGAAAAGCAAACCCCGCATAATAGTCAATAAGATTTTTGCGAATATCTTTGCCACCCATTTTAAGAACATTTATATAGTCCCGTTTTTCGTCGAAATTCATTTCGTCTGGGAGCATCTGAAGCTTGATAAGTTGTTCGTGTTTTATATTAAGACTAATATTCATAGAGTCAAAGCTATTGACAAAGACGGAATTATCAGAAAAAGTTCGAACCATTACATTTTCGAGTTTCCATTTACCATCGTTCCAGATAATTCTGTCGGCTTCAATCCTTGAGCGCAGGCGAGGAACGAGCTCATCCGAATAATCTTCGATAGCAACTTGATATCCTGTTTGTTCGGTAGGATGATAATATTGCATCATTACGTGTTTGGTAGGTGTATCACGGAAGAAAAGATTAAAAAGAGTACCGCCTTGGGCTTTTGCTTTTTTTAGATAAACTCTTTCAATTTCTAATTTAGTTTTGTTGGCAACTGGGACAATCCAACCGTTAAAATATAGTTGCCCCAGACTCAGCAGGACAGCAAAAACAACCATTGGAAGCATTAATCGGTATAAGCTAAGTCCCCCGGATTTCATTGCTGTTGTTTCATTGTTGGTTGATAGCCTACCAATAGAAAATAAGGTTGCAATTAATACTGAAATTGGTGTAAGAATTTTCAGTATTTCAGGAAAAAATGAGATATAGTATTTGAAAATTATCGGATTTGGAACATTTTTGTCAATAAAATCATCCAGATTTTCCATTAGATTAACTACTAAAAAAATCAAGCATAATGAAATAATAGCAAAGAAAAGTGTGCTAATAAACTGGCGAAGTATATATCTATCTAAAATATTCATAATCAATTCATTAAAAATCAATATCTTACAATATTAACAAAAATAAAATAAAATTAAGAGAAAAAAATGTAATTGCTAATCTTTAATGAATTTTTCAGTATAATCATCAATAGTGATAAAATATATATCTCTTGGATATTTAGAAATATTAATTACTGAATTGAGAGAACGAATAGTACCTTTATCAACAGTTGAGCCATAAATATTTCTTACATAGAAGTCGATAGGAAGTAAATTTTGGCAAAAATCAGGGAGTTTGATAACAATTTCTGTTCGTGCAGGATTAGGAAAAAGGTCGAAATAAAGATCTTGCTTTTTAAGTGTATTGGTATTGGTATCATTTTTCGAAATATTTGTTTGAATGTTGAAAATTCGTTTATAGTTTTCTGCAAACTCGTATGGATATGAGCAAGAATCGGTCGCATCCCAATTAATTGACCACGTCATCATACCACGAATATTTGGGTAACCATTTTTTTCGAGTAAAACATAAGAGCCCGTGAAATAATCTGATTTACCTAATAAATAATTCATGGCCATAAGAACACTATCTGTGTGCATATAGCCATTGCTTGCAGCAAGATTGCAAGCGGGAAGTCCTATTGTAATTTTTTCTGGTGGGAATCCCTGGAAGAAGCCACCTTTAGTATTAAATCCTTGGATTAGTTTTTCCGTCATAGCGACAATAAAGTCAGGAGTAGCCTGAGTATAGATTTTCCAGTCTAAGCCATACATACCGCCACTATTATAGAGCTGCACATTTACTAAATCTATCGAATCTCGTAAAGCATCCAAAATTGGCAAATAAGCTCCCCAAACGCCACCATAGCCACTTTGCCCACCCTGAACATAAGCAGTTTCAGGAGAAATAGACAAAATCGCCTTTTTCCCAAATACTTCGGAATACTCTTTCATTATTTCTTTGATTGCATCAATAAGCAAAACAATGCAAGAATCAACAGGTTGTGAAATTGTGCCACCCGAAATTCTTATTGAGTTGCCCTCGAAATCAATATCAATCCCATCGAATTCGTAATCGAAAAGAAGCCTAAGCACAGATTGAATAAAGACGTCGCGTTCCATTGCACTATCGAGTTTGATTGTTGTATTGCCACCTCCAATGGAAAGCAAAACTTTTTTACCTTGCGATTGAATAGTCTTAATTCTCGATTTGAAATCATCTTTTTTAATAATCAACGGATGAAAATATATATCATAATCTGTTCCAGCACGTGGAGTAGCAAAAGCAATATTTATTACGTTATAGGCAGGATGTACTTTTTCAGGACCAATCATAGGGGCAAGCGGATTATCCCAATTGTGCCAATAGCCAACAAGAACTTTTTGGGGCAAACTATAAGAATAAATTGTATTTATATTAATTAGCGAAAATGCAATTGTAATAAGCAAAATGTAATATTTATTCACGTTGTTTCACCTTAATTCATAATTCATTAATTCATATTTTGCTAAAATCAATAATAATGCCGATTTTTTGAAACAATATATTTTTTTTAAAAAAGTCTAATAATTTTGTTTAAATGTAGAATTTGGAGAATAAAAACATGCGTTTTCTGTTGTCAGTATTATTAGTAGTAACAATTTTTTCTACAAATATTTTATTTTCAGAGGGAAAAATGGATAGACCAAAGTATCTAATTACAACATATCAGAAAGGTGAAGAGCTTGGTAAAATAAAGATTGAGCTCTATAATGATGTTGCTGCGAAGCACGTTGCAAATTTCGATAGTCTTGTATCAATAGGTTTTTACGATGGCACTGCTTTTCATAGAGTAATTCCGGGATTTATGATACAAGGAGGCGACCCAAATTCGAAAGATAAGCCACGCGAAATGTGGGGGTTTGGCGACCCGAGCCAAACAACGGTTCCTGCCGAATTCAGCAATTTGAAGCACAAACGTGGTATTATTTCTGCTGCAAGAAAGCCTGACCCAAATAGTGCAACTTCCCAATTTTTTATTTGTGTTGCCGATGCACCCCATTTGAACGGACAGTATTCGATATTTGGTGAAGTGATTGAAGGAATGGAAGTTGTTGATAAAATTGTAAATATGCCAAGAGACAGTAGAGATAATCCAATTGACAAAGTAGAGATGAAAATTGAAAAGATAAAATAATGAAACGAGCTGTATTTTTTGACAGAGATGGCATAGTAAATATTAGAATAGTTGGTGATTACGTAAAAAAAATTGAAGAATTTATCTTTATTGAGGATTTTTTTGAATTATTTTCGATCGTAAAAAAGCTTGGTTATTTGGCAATTTTGGTAACAAATCAGCAAGGAATAGGCAAAGGATTAATGACAAGCAATGATTTAGAACGAGTGCATAATTATATGGACGAAAAGCTGCAAGAAAGGACAAATTACAAATTCGATGCGATTTATTTTTGCCCAGACCTTGCTAAATCAGGAAGCAAAAGGCGGAAGCCAAATCCAGGAATGTTTAATGAAGCTATTGAGCATTTCGGAATTGATGCTGCAAATTCTTGGACTATTGGTGATAGCATAACAGATATTGAAGCTGGCAAAAAAATTGGGACAAAAACAATACTTGTAGGTTTGCACTTAAAAAATGATTTAGCCGATTATATTTTCCCATCGATAAAGGAAGTAAAGCAATTTTTTGAAAATATGGAAAATTCAAAGGAATAAATATGAACAAGCGTTTTGAAAAAATAATCGAGTTCGTAAAAAAAATTGTCCCAGAAGCAAGCGAATACATTTTTCAGAAACAGTTGAGTATAAAAGTCCCGAAAGAAAGACTTGTCGAGGTAGCGGAAAAATTAAAAACCGACCCAGAAATGTCTTTCGATATGTGTATTGACGTAACTGCAATTGATTGGCTCGACAAAAAAGAAAAACGTTTTGAAGTTGTATATTTTCTATACTCGAATAAATTCAAAAGCCGAGTAAGAATTAAAACTGAGATAGATGAAAATGATTGCACTTGTCCGACATTGACAGTAGTGTGGGCTTCGGCAAATTGGTATGAAAGAGAAACTTATGATATGTATGGGATTAAATTTGATGGGCATCCTGATTTGCGGCGTTTTTATATGCCCGAAGATTATGTAAATCCAGAAACTGGGGAACCGATTTATCCTTTAAGGAAAGATTTTCCGTTGATGGGAATACCTGACTCATTGCCGCTTCCACCCTATCCTGAAAAATATGGTGGGAAATAGTTAAGTTCTACTTTTTTGAATATAAACTGAAATGTGGTTTGTAAAAACCACATTTTTATTTCGTAAAATGTTAAGTAAAGAATATAAAATACATTACAAAATAAATTGGAGAATAGCTTATCCATTAGTGCTTGGGCAAGCTGGGCATATGATTACTTCAATTGCCGATACAATAATGGTGGGGCAATTGGGTTCGTTGCAGCTTGCGGCAGCATCGGTTGCACATAATGTTTTTATTCTAGTGTTTGTATTTGGGTTGGGCATTTCTTATGCAACTACTACGATAGTAGGAAAAGCATACGGCGAGCGAAACACCGAACTACTTCAAAGCATATTTTTTAATGGACTTTGGACAACGATTGGCTTTGGAGCGTTACTTACGACTCTAATGTATTTGATAACATATTTATTTCCATATTTACAACAAAAGCAAGAAGTAATTGAGCTGGCGATCCCATATTACAAGATATTAGTTTTATCGTGGCTGCCTTATTTTATTTTTATGCATTACAAGCAATTTGTTGACGGGCTGACCAAAACAAAACCTGGAATGATTATAATATTGGTATGTAATGTTGTAAATGTAATTTTGAACTATGGATTAATTTTTGGGAAGCTTGGGATGCCAGAAATGGGTCTAAATGGGGCTGCTGTTGCAACTGTTATTTCAAGATGTTTGATGGCAATTTGTTTTATATTTTTAATGAAATACAGCAAGTCTTTAAGTATATATTTGGAAAAAGTATCTTTCAAATATTTGTTGTTTGATAGGATAAAGGAATTTTTCAGATTGGGATTACTGATTGGTGTGCAGCATATACTGGAAGTTGGTGCATTTGTAGTTGGAGCATTGATGACGGGGTGGCTGGGAGCAAAGCAATTAGCAGCATATCAAATTGTAATCAGCCTTGCATCACTCACATTTCTTATGTCGAGTGGAGTGTCGTCAACTGCTACAATCAGAATAAGCAATTTGCTTGGCGAACGAAAATATCATAGATTGAAAGTAGCTGGATTTTCTTCGTTTTATATGGTATTGGCTTTTATGTTGATTTGTGGAGTATTGTTCATCATCGGGAGATACGCAATACCCTCGATTTATATTAATGAACCTGATGTAATAGAGATTGCTGCACAACTTATGATTATCGCCGGATTATTTCAAATTATGGATGGGACTCAGGTTACAGCACTTGGTGCATTACGAGGGCTACAAGATGTAAATTATCCAACATTAATTTCTTTGCTATCGTATTGGATAATTATGCTGCCGTGTGCGTATTTGCTGGGAATATATTTAAATTTTGGTGTAAAAGGAATTTGGTGGGGATATTTGATAGGATTGTTTTTTGCGGCAATTATATTAACAGGTAGATTTTTATATTTATTGAAAAGAATTTTCAGACAATTGAATTTAAATCAATCGTCATAGTAAATTATGACAAAAGCCATATATATCATTTTAGGTTTTATTTCGCTTGGATGTGGAATTTTTGGTATTTTCATTCCTATTCTTCCAACAACACCATTTTTGTTATTAACAGCATATCTGTTTGTAAAAAGCTCACCGAAACTTTATAATTGGCTAATAAACAACTCATTTTTTGGTTCTTATATAAGAAATTATAAAGAGCACAATGGAATGTTGTTAATACATAAAATTGTTGTGATTGTATTGCTCTGGTCTGTGATTATTACGACGATGATTTATACAGCGAAAGAATTATGGGTTAGACTATTACTTGCAGTAGTTGCTATTGCGGTGTCCACACACATACTAATGATAAAAACACTGAAACAGGAAATTTATGAAGAAAGTAGAGTTAAATCAGCTGAGCAAGAAACAAATTGAACTGATAGAAGCAGCTATTGAGATAAGGGGAAATGCATATGCACCGTATTCAAATTTTAAAGTTGGAGCTGCCTTGTTGGATGAGTTAGGCAATATCCATACGGGTTGTAACATTGAATCTATAGATTTTACACTTACTTCACACGCCGAGATGGTAGCGATTGATTCGATGGTAAAATCTGGATGCAGGAACATGAAAGAAATCGCAATTGTATTAAAGTCATCAACTTATTCTGTTCCTTGCGGATTATGCAGGCAAAAAATGGTAGAATTTTCAACTGACGATGTAAGCATTATCTGCATAAATTTAGACAGCAATGAGCAAATACAAGAAATATATACAACTTCGCTAAGCGAGTTGCTTCCCTATGCTTTCAATCAATTATAGAAGAAGCAGCTTACGCTGCTTCTTCTATGAATAACGATAAGACATCTTCTGTTTTAATATTGGCTTGTGCGCCTAATGCTTCTTTTGCGTAAACATCTGTATTTAAGAAGCGAAGCTCGAGTAGTGCCTCTTCGAAAGTTTCAATAGGGCGATTTTCTACTTTGTCAAGCGGGTAACTTGCATCTGGTTGGACCTTATTTTCAATTAACTCTAACGCTGAAAGCAAAATGTCCTTTTGCCAATTCATACTTTCGGCAGAAATTTCAACTTTGTCCTTGATAGTATTGCTCTCAGCTTTTTTTTCAACTTTTTCAGGTTGAAATGATTTTACATCAACTGCTTGAATGCCTGATGCACGGATTTCTGTAACTTTCATTTGAAACCTCTCTATAGTTTGAACATTTTTTCAGAAGCATATTTGAATAATTAAATTCAAGAATAATGCCATATCAGTAAACAATAAAACAAAATCTATATATGTTACTGAAAAATAGACATTTATTACGTTGCACCTTTAACTCTCTTCATTATTTATTTGAACATTATTGACCATTTCAAAAAAATGGAAGAATAATATTATTAAATTGTAATTATACAGTTAAATATTCGTCAAACATTTGTCAAAAATATAAAGTATAATATTACAGAAAGAAAGTATGATAAAAGAAAACAATTTTTACAAATTGAGTATTGATGAGACATTAAAATTACTAAGTACTGAAATTAATGGCCTCACAGAAGAAGAAGTAAAATCAAGACATGAAAAATTTGGAGCTAATGAGCTTCGAGAAAAAGAAAAAGAACCTGTATGGAAACTATTACTTTCACAATTTAATAATTTACTTATCTATGTATTAATTTTATCTGCAATCATTTCAATTTTATTAGGCAAAACAGTCGAGCCGATAGCAATTATTGTCATAGTAGTATTGGCAGGGATAACTGGCTTTGTGCAAGAATATCAAGCAGGAAAAGCTATAGAATCGCTTCGCAAAATGGCATCTTCAACTGCAAAGGTCCGTCGTAATAGTAAAATTATGGAAATACCTGCAAAAGAGCTTGTTCCCGGCGATATTATTTTGCTTACTGCAGGGGACAAGGTCCCGGCAGATGCAAGAATTACCACAGCTTATTTACTGCGCGTTGATGAAGCAGCATTAACAGGAGAGTCGGTTCCAGTAAGCAAGCATAGTAATCCAATTTCTGGAGACAATATTCCGCTCGGCGATAGAAAAAATATGCTTTATAAAGGAACTGCAATTGTATATGGACGTGCTGAAGCAGTGGTTGTTTATACTGGGATGCAAACAGAATTTGGTAAAATTGCAGCATTACTGGACGAAACACAAACAGAACGCACACCATTGCAAAAAAATTTAGATAAATTAGGCAAGCAATTGGGTATTTTTTCAATCGTTCTGGCAACTTTGGTAAGTATTCTCGATTTTTTGAGAGGCTCCCCATTAGCGGAAGTATTCGTTTGGGGAGTTGCTTTGGCAGTTGCCATAATCCCCGAAGCATTGCCCGCAGTAGTAACAATCACTCTTGCATTAGGCGTAAAACGTATGGTTAAGCGCAAAGCATTGATTAGAAAACTGCCAGCAGTTGAGACGCTTGGTTCAACTAACATAATTTGTTCAGATAAAACTGGTACTTTAACACAAGATGAAATGACAATTAAAAAAGTATATGTTTTTGATAGATTGCTTGATGTTACAGGTTCGGGTTATGCTCCCGAGGGCAAGATATTGGAAAATGGTGTTGAGATTAATCCACTAAACGACAAACAAATATTTGAAGTCGTAATAAGCGGAATATTATGCAACGATGCGAGTTTGTCGTATGCGGAAAACGAATGGCAAATAGTCGGGGATCCAACCGAAGGTTCAATTGTTGTGCTTGCAAAGAAAATAGGCATCGAACCGGATAATATCAAAAGTGTTTATCCACGCATTACTGAAATACCTTTCTCGTCTGAAACGAAAAAAATGACAACTGTAAATCAATTTAACGACAAAAAGATAGCTATTTCGAAAGGTGCGCCAGAAATTATTCTTGGACAATGTAATTATTATTACAATGGAGAAGAGAAGAAACAATTGACGGAAGAGATAAGAAATAGGATATTGCAAGTTTATCGGGAAATGGCAGAAAGTGCGTTGCGTGCAATTGCTGTTGCAAAGAAAGAAATAATAAATGAAGAAAATGATTATGAAAGTAATCAAACTTTTTTAGGGATATTTGGGATGATAGACCCACCACGTGAAGAAGTAAAAGATGCAATTAAAATTTGCGAAACCGCTGGAATAAAGCCAATAATGATTACTGGGGACCATAAAATTACTGCCGTTGCAATTGCAAAAGAACTTGGAATAATGAAAGATGGGATTGCAATTGCTGGGCATGAATTAGAAATGATGAAAGATGGTGAATTAGAAAATGTAATTGATAATGTTGAAGTTTTTGCTCGAATTTCTCCTGTGCACAAGCAAAAAATAGTAGATGCCTTGATCAAAAAAGGGAACATTGTTGCAATGACGGGTGATGGAGTAAATGACGCACCTTCTTTAAAGCGTGCAGATATTGGAGTTGCAATGGGAATTACAGGTACCGAAGTTAGCAAGGAAGCCTCTGATATGATACTTACGGATGATAATTTTGCATCAATTGTGTCAGCAGTCGAAGAAGGACGCAGTATATTTGAGAATATACGAAAGTATCTTGTATACTTGTTAAGTGGAAATATGGGAACTGTATTTGGATTGGTTACAGCATTATTAGCTGGGTTTGCTACTCCGCTCACAGCAGTTCAAATTTTGTTTATAAATTTTGTAATGGATGGTATTTTAGCAATCACATTAGGTGTAGAACCTCCAGAAAAAGGCATTATGCAACGTAAGCCACGTCCCAAAAGCGAAGGAATACTTAATAAATCATCTGTTGCATACATAGGCGTCATAGGAGTTTGGATTGGAGTAATCTGCCTTGTAGCGTTCGCATTCTACATAAATTCGGATATTTTACAAAATACATTGAATAGGATAGGAATTGTAATTCAGGATTCAAATGAACTGCATAAGTATGCAATGACAATGTTTTTTGCTACATTAATTTTTGCACGAATATTTAATGTATTTGCAACACGTTCACTCACTGAATCGTTTCTCAGATATGGCTTAAAAAACAATAACACACTGCTTGCAGGAGTAGCAGCCACAATATTATTAAGCGTACTGGCAATAAACTGGCAGCCTATGAATAAGGTATTTTCAACTGTTCCACTTACAATTCAAGATTGGGCGATAGCATTGATTTTAGGACTGTCTGTTCTATTTATTGCTGAAATTTTCAAAATTGCATCGAAAAGATTTCGAACAGGGCATTAGGACATCATTTTTTGCGAAAGAGCATTTCTTTTGTGTGTGAGTTCTGCTTGTCTTTGTAATAATCTATCCAAAATCTCGCTATCAGCATTGGCAATACGAGATTTAATTTCGTCAATTTCGTTGTTGATAATTCGAAGTTCTAATTTGATAAGAGCATCGGAGATGATTTTTCTGACGTCTATATTTTCCACTGTTTCATCAATTTCTTTCCATCGTTCGCTGGGAGCTTCTTCTTCCATCATCAAAAAAATTAGAGAATTTTTGACATTAGAAGGGTAGCTTTCGTCTTCGATGATACTTTGTAAAATGTTCAATTCATTCGAATATTCGTGAACAATTGAGTAAACTGTTTTTGCAGAGGCAGAGATAAAAGTTGCTTCTGTAACACCCATTTCATCAATGATTTTGAAATATTTGGGCAATTTCATAGCTAATTTAAGAATTATTTTTTCTTCTGGAAAAATTTCATTGATATTGAAATGGATAGAATTGTCGAATTCTTCATCGGTGTATTGGTCTTTATCGGTTACTTCAGTTTCACTCTTTTGAGAGCTGGATGCGAGGTTTTTATTTCGTTCAGAATAAAGCAGGCGAACTTGATTTTCTGTTAAATCGAGCAAACTTGCCAGCTCGGTTATGAGAAAATCGTGCTGGAAAGTATCTTGGATTTTGCTGATTAAAGCAAGCATTTCACGAGCAAAGTTAGATTTAGCCAGAGCAGTTGGTTCGCTTCGAGCAAGGAACATATCCACTGAGTATTTAAGAAAAGTTTTGCTATCGCGGAGTTTCGCCTCGAAAAGTGCCTTTCCGTGATTATTTACCAAGCTATCTGGATCTTCGCCATCAGGTAGTGTTATTATTTTTAGATCGAAACCCTTTGACAATCCAAGTTCAATTGCTCGATGAGTTGCTTTTTGCCCGGCTTCGTCGGCATCGAACACAAGGAATAGATTTTTACTATATCTACCGAGCAAATCAAGTTGTTGAGAAGTGAGAGCGGTACCAGAAGAAGCCACAACATTTTTGACACCTGATTGATGAAGAGAGATAACATCAACGTAACCTTCTACAATTATTGCTTTATCTTGATTGCGAATTTCGTTTCTGGCTTCAAATATACCATAGAGAATTTTGCTTTTGTCGTAAATTTTTGTTTGTGGAGAATTGACATATTTTGCTACATTATCACGCCCCGAAATATCACGTCCACCAAAACCCACTACACGCCCAAGGAAATCGCGAATAGTAAAGATTACTCGTCCAGCAAAACGGTCGTAAAGGGTTCTATCGTTGCGGCGTCCTACTATTCCTGCATCTATAATTGCTTTTTCATCAAATCCGAGCTTTTTCAGTTCGTAAACAACATTATCATAATTTATAGAATATCCTAAAAGAAACTCTTTAATGGTATTTTGCGTAAAGTTGCGTTTGTAGAAGTAATCTAAAGCGGCGGAACACTCTTTTTTAAATAAATTAGAGTGATAAATATTGGCTGCCGATTGAAGCACATTGAAAAGAGTATCAATTTCGTCGTTTGATTTTTTGTCCGCGACTGCTTTTAAATTAACGTTATATTTTTTGGCTAAAAACTCAATTGCTTCGGCGTAAGTCATTCCTAAATAATCAGAAATAAACTTGAAAGCATCACCTGAACGCTTGCAACCGAAACAATGATATAATCCTAATTCAGGAGAAATGGAAAACGATGGTGTTTTTTTATCATCGTGGAATGGACAGAAAGCAACATAGCGTTTGCCAACGCGTTTAAGTCGGAGGTGTTCGCCAATAACATCGAGGATATCGGCTCTAAGTCTTAGTTCTTCAATTGTTTCTTTTGAATATTTCATATTAGTTAGAAAACTCTTTCACGACTGAGCTATCGGTACAAACATTTAGTAGTTCTGATATTGTGTGTTTATAGACGGGATGAACCAGCTCGGCGGCAATTTCTGCTGCTGGAATAAGTACAAATCGCCGTTCTTGCATACGTGGATGAGGAATTTGCAGATGTTCGCTTTCAATGATGTTGTTGCCGTAAATTAAGATGTCAATATCAATTTCGCGCTCAGTCCACTTTTTCCGTATTTTTCGACCGAGCAAATATTCAATAGATTTGCAAAGCTGGATTAATCGGTTAAGTTCGAGAGTTGTTTCGGCAGCAACTACAATGTTAAGGAACCAAGGTTGGTCTTTATAACCAACAGGCTCAGTTTCATAAATTGAAGATGTTTTAATTATACGTATTTCTTGGTGTTCGGAAAGCAAACGGATTGCTTTTTCTATGGTGTCTTTTCTATTACCAAGATTAGCACCAATCGATAGCAATATGAAGTTAGAATTATTTTTCATCAATTATTTTTTCTTTCGATAGTATGTTCAGCTTCAACGTAATCGGTATAATTTTTAATAGGAACAGAAATTTTACGAATTTTAATTGTAGCTTTTTGAAGATGTTCAAATTTTTCCATAAGCAAGTTCAAGATTTCACTTGCTAAAGTTTCAATCAAATTGTAGTTTTCTTCGGAAATAACATCAGAAATAATATCGACAGCTTCTTCGTAGTTGACTGCAAATTTCACGTCGTCGTGAATAATTGCATTGGTGGCATCATAATATAAATCTAAATCAACTTCGTATTTACCACCAACATCTTTTTCTGATTTTTTGACACCGTGATAAGCGTAGAATTTAATTCCACGCAAGCTCAATTTTGTAGGATGAGTTACTTTCATAATTAAGCAACCATATATTAAAGAAAATTGCAAATTAACAGTTTTTTGCTATCTTTGCAAATTATTAAAGATTAATAAATAGTATATGAAAATTCTTGCAATAAATTGGCAGTGCATAAAGAATCCTTATGGTGGCGGTGCAGAAGTTCATTTTCACGAAATTTTTTCGAGAATTGCAAGCAAAGGACACAAAGTAGTATTGCTTGCCTGCAAATTTGAGGGTGCAAGCGAATACGAAGTGATCGATGGCATAGAAATATATCGCACCGGAAGCAGAAGTTTATTTAATTTTTATGTTCCAAAGCAATTAAAGCAATTAGATAAAAAATATAATTTCGATATAATAATTGATGACATTAATAAAATACCCTTTTACACACCTTTATACGTAAAGAAACCTATTCTTGCGATAAGTCATCATTTTTTTGGACGCAGCATATTTAGAGAGGCATCTATTCCAGCAGGTTTATATGTTGTTATAGGTGAATATTTGATGAGGTTTGTTTACAAGCACACTCCATTTAGTGTTGTTTCGCAGAGCACGCTTGATGAATTTATCAGAATGGGATATGATAAACGATATTTTACGATAATTTATAATGCCATCGACCAAAATCGTTTTCCATTTTCTATTGGTGAGAAAGAAGAAGAGCCAACTGTATCGTATTTTGGGCGACTGAAAAAGTATAAAAGCGTTGACCATTTATTGAGAGCATTTGCAATTGTGAAGAAGAAGCATCCTCAAGCAAAGCTTCATATTTTAGGACGAGGAGATTTCCGCAGCGAACTTGAAAAATTGGCAAATCAACTTAAAATTAAAAAAGATACAATATTTTTTGGATTTGTTACGGAAAAAGAAAAGGTAAAGCTTTTATCGCGCGCTTGGTGCGTAGTAAATACATCTATGAAAGAAGGCTGGGGAATAACCAATTTAGAGGCAAATGCAGCAGGGACACCTGTTATTTCTGCAAATTCGCCGGGCTTGCGTGACTCGGTAGCGGTCGGGAAATCAGGATTACTTTATGAATATGGCAATATCGAAGAACTTGCTGAAAAAATTGAGATAATTATTTCTGATGCCGAATTACGTGATAAATTATCTGAAGGAGCAATAGATTGGGCAAAACAGTTCAGTTGGGATAAATCTGCTGATGAAATGCTTATTTTAATCGAGAAAGTAATAAAAAGCGAGTTTAAATTTTAGCAAATTTTTGAAATTTTTTGGGACTAATTCCAAATTTTTTAGCAAATTCACGGGAGAGGTGTGCGGGACTGCTAAAACCAAGTTCATAAGCGACTTTAGTTACATTTTGTCCGTTTTCGAGCATTTGTCTGGCAACTTCCAATCGTTTATTACGAAGGTAATCGAAAACAGTAAGCCCGAACTCTTGTTTAAAAGCTTTGTTAAGCCGGGTGTGAGTAATATCGGCAACTCTACAAAGTTCTGCGAGTGGCGGCACATCGGCAATATTTTCGAGAATTAATTTTTCGACAAGTTTAGCTTTTTCTAAATCAGCATCTGAGATGTGAGGAGAGGTGCCTCGAAAATTATCGCTGATTTGATTAATAAGAAGCGTCATAAGTTCAAGCGATTTTGCTTCGAGAAACATTTTACGAGGGACAGTTGAGTAATTATCAGTTATTTGAGTGCAGGCAATTTTCATCAATGGATTGATTTTACTTGTAATAACAAAAGGATTACCTGCCTTTGAAAAAATTAATTCTTTAAGATTTTCAGGAAAATTTTCAATTTCGTTTTCAATAAATTTTCTTAGATAATCAACAGAAGTATGTAGCGAGAGAACTAAAATTTTTTCTGAGCCATTGAGAAATAATCTTCCTTTCGAATTAGGGAGGTAAAACACGGCGCAAGTGCCAGCAGAAATTTCAAGAAAGTTGCTGAAACTATTTGCAGAATTAATTTCAACGGACATACTGCCGGAAAGGCAGAAGGCAAATTCGAGAGGAGCCTGCTCAATTGAGAAATCAACGCTAATATTTTTTTTTAGTTTATACTCTGTTACGACAAGTTTAAGACCGTCACGCAATTCAATTTCTTCTTTGAAAGCTTTTTTCAATTTATTGGAAATAGAAAAAAGCGGCAATTTGAGAAAGCGTTTGCCAAGAGTGATACTTACCGAAAAATTATAATCATCCATTTTTGCTACGTTTTTTGTTGAAATAATAATAAAGAGGAATTCCAATTAAGCATAGAAAAATACCGAACAGAGAATTAATAAGATGAGTACGACCTTCAATAAACATTTGAATATCGTTATATAAAGTAAAGACGACATAAATTATTGAAAAGGAAATAAAAAGCAAAGGTATAACAGGATAGCCCCAAACACGATAGGAGCGTTTAACATCGGGATATTTGCGACGCAGGACAAACACCCCAGCAGCACCGGCAGCATAAAAAATCCAGCTGACAAAAATTAACATATCAGTTAGAATATCGAATGTACCGCTAAGGACAAGCGCAGAAGCCCACACTGCTTGCAAAATGAGAGAGCTTGATGGAGTATGCCATTTGGGGTGCACCTTTGCAATAGATTTGAAGAATAAATTATCGCTTGCCATTGCAAAATGGACACGGGCGCTTGCTAAAATAGTTCCATTAGCAGTGCCGAAAGTTGAAATCATAACAGCAGCAGCAACGAAAGCCCCACCAATTGCACCCATAGAAATAGTTGCTGCATCAGCAGCAACAAGCGATGACTGAGCCATTTGTTCAATTGGCATAACGTAAATAAAAGCAATATTAATCAGGACGTAAACAGTGATGATTATCAAAGTGCCAACTCCGAGAGCAAGCGGTATATTTCGGCTCGGATTGCGAACTTCACCTGCAATGTATGTAATATTATTCCAGCCGTCGTATGCCCAGAAAGCACCAGCAAGAGCAACCATAAATCCTGAGAAAAAGCTAATTTCGCCCGACAAATATGCAGACGAAGGCTTACTGAGATTTTCGAAGCTCCCACCGCTGAAAGAAAAACAGAAAAGCACAAGCAGCAATATTGCTGCAACTTTCATAAAAGTAAAGGAGGCTGAAACAGTACCGCTGAATTTAACGCCATAATAGTTGACTGCAGTTAGCCCAGAAATAACAAAAATTGTAAGAAATTTGACGCCGATATTTTCAAGCGGATAGATATATCCAATGGCTGGAAGGAATACACGCCAGGTTTGCTCAATTTCTGTGCTAAAACGTGGCAACTGTATGAAAAACTGTGTATATTCAGAAAACACATAAGTTATGGAAGCGATAGAGCCTGTTTGAATAACAGCAAAAATTGCCCAGCCATAAAGATAAGCAACCAAATCACCATACATACGCTGAAAAAACACATATTGTCCGCCAGTAGCGGTAATCATACTTGCAATTTCTGCATTTGTAAGAGCACCAAAGAGAGTAAGAAGTCCTGCTATTACCCAAATTGCAATCAGCCATTCAGGCGAACCAAGATGAACTGCCATAAATGCAGGTTTCTTGAAAATACCAGAACCGATAACAGCTCCGACGACAATAGCAAGTGTAGTTACAAAACCAAGTTGAGGAATTAATTTAGGAAATTTATCACTCAAAATGACTCCATACCAATATTGAAACTTTGCAAATATAATTAAAAAAATGCAAGTGCAAGTATTGTAAAATATACATATGATATAAATATGGATTTTTCAATTCGCACTAATGAATGCAAAAAAAGCAGCCAAATATATTGGCTGCTCAGAAACAATGATTTATTTAATCACTATTCGTTACAACAATCGGCAGAAATAACAAATTTATCTGAAAATTTAATAAGTTGAATAAACAGATTTAAGCGGCGAATAGCATCATATTCCTTATCGTTTTCTTTAATAATAGGGTCGAATTTTTTCCCTTCTGCAATAATTATTATTTTGGCGTTGCGTAATGCTTCATACATTTTTTCCGGGGTATCGAATTTCTGAGTAGGTAAGAAAACAAGACCTTGATTTAGATATTTTCGGAATCTTTCATCTTTTCGCAGCAAAGCTATAAGTTCGCTGAAGCCGTAGTAGGCACGAAGTTTTGAAAGGTTGTCATTGTCGGAGTTTAGATTATCACCGTTTTTGATAACAACTTTATCTAAAACAATCTGGGAATTTTCATTGATTCTACCTTGAATGTAACTTACAGTTTCGCCGAAATAATTACAGGGTCCAGCATCGCGAATATCACTATATGCTTCAAGCTTAATAATTAATTTAGTTTGTGGCGATAGTTGAGAAATTTCTTCGAATGCAGGAATGAAGTGGTCAGTAATTTCAGTTTTCATACCAAGAAGATTTTTATCAACAGTTTGAGCATATCTGCGGTATTCATTCAAACGAGTTTCACGATTGATACCTGTCCAAACACCATAGCGGGTATTTCGAGGATGAAGTTCAATACACGTAGCATTTTCAAGTGGGTTTCCACGCTGCATAAGAAGGATATGACGTGGAAGGTTAGCTGATGTATTGACTTCCCAGAATGCAGTCTGGTAATAAGGCACATTTTTGTAATAATCGTCCAAAAGATCAACGAATTTAGCAGAGCATTTTGGCTTCACAAAATATTCTGGTTCAAGGAGAATTTCATCGTTGATAAGTGTATCTCGTTCAAAATGAAGGTCGATAGGCTTTAGCATTGTCTTTTCAGAACGGGCGAGCGGACCGATAACGATTTTATTAAGAGTATCAAGTTGAGGAATTGTATCATATTCGATTAATTTCAGAGTCTTTTTCTGAACGCGACCACCTTCAAAAACAAGACGTTTATTAATAACTTGCTTGGTTACCTCAACAAGAGATGTGCGAGTTTGAGTAATGATTTCGGTTGTAACTTCAGATTTCATTTCACTTTTTTGAATAACTCCTGATTCAACTGGCTTCACATTTCGAGACGGACAACGAACATAACGAATATTAGTAACCATTTCTTTTTTCTGGACTTCATTGCTTGTTTTATTATCGGAATCAGAAACGAATTCTTTTTCGACACGAATCGAATCTAAAAGTGAAATGGGAATTAATTCAGTAACATAAGTTGTATCGTAAACAAATTTAGGTGTGGGATTAATAATTGTGTCGTATTCAATAATCTTTTCTTTTGGAAGAATTTTAGGTGCAGTGAAGAAAATCTCGTTATATTTATAATATTTTAAAATAGTTTCTTGATGGGGGTCGCCACAATCAAGAGTATTATGAGCAGAACCACCCCAAATTTCGTATTTATGTCCGTTAATTAGAGAAAAAGAAGCTTCATTTGCGTTTTTTTCTTGGGCATTACCTGTTGTCAAATCAACAAGTTTAATAATTGGAAGTAAAACCCTGTCGGAAGGATTATGTTTATTGACAACTCTAATATTAATTGTAGCGGCAGGAGGTGGAGGCGGAGGCGGTTCTTTGCACTCAAATGAGTAAGGAAACATATAAATATCGAATTTCCCTTTGTTAGCAACAATAGTATCGCTTTTAGGTTTCAACGGCTTATGTGCAATATTTCTATTAGAAGAAATAAATAATTCTTTTTGATTTTCATTATAGTATGGGAATGCAACAACCGGGAACAATTCATCAGCGTTAGTATTTATGAATTGATTTTCAAAATCGAATTGGCTACCTTTTGCTAATTGGCGGGCTGTACCAATTGGTCTAATTGTCTGAGATTTGAAATCAATTTCAATATCGGCTTCGTAAATATCATAATCTTTGTCCCGATTTGAAGCAAAAAGAATCTTTGGTGAAATTTTCGAGCAGGCTACAAATGGAGCTATTTCATTGTATTCATCAGTGTTAATCAAGCTCAATCTATCGAATTTTTGTGGAGAGGACCAGACACCTTCAATTCGGAAGGCATAGAATAAATCGGAGTTCCCTTTTTTGATGATCTGCTTATCAAGCGAAGTAACAACTGAATATGGATTATCCCTATCCGAAGCCCATATAAGGACTAAATTGCAGAGAGAATCAATTCCTACCCAGGGATGAGAATCCCAAAAAACCGAATTAATTGGTTCGGGAAGGGAACGGAAGACGTAGCGACCGTTTTCTTGCTGAAAGAAGTAAATATCGGTTCCACCAACAAATCCAACGAAAGGGAGTTCCATAATTCGAGTGTAATTTGCATCTGGACCGTGAGCAAGAGAGACGAAACCGCTATTGTTAGTAATGAACGAAACACTTTCGAGTTGTTTTGTAAGGTAGTCAATAACTTTTCTGTTTTTAGTAACAAAATCTTCGCCTAACAAATCACGGAAAAATGTATTAGATGGTTTAATTCTTGAAGTAGCTGGTTCGATATACAGGTTTGAATTTTCTTTACAATAAGCGTTGAAACAGTTTGTTTCGAGGACGCGTTGATATGGGGCAGTTTCATCAAACGAAGAATTAATAGAATCGGACGGGCTCGACTGTCGCACTAAATCAAGATTGCCTTTTGGTAAAACATAGTATTTAGGCGAACAACAAGAACAAGTTAACAAAGCTAAAAATAACCAGAGAAATATATTTTTCTTCATAAATTTGCTCTCCTATTTATCCAAAGGATAAAACATAATAGTAACACGTTTTCTGTTAGGTGGAACGTTTGTTTGACGAATTTCACTAACAAAGAACACGAAGCGTTTCCCATTTTTTGCGATGTAAGTATAAACATTTCCGGGCACAACAGTTAAATCCACAGCGATGCGAGAAGCGGCTTGCGAGCGAAGGTCGTTGATAATATTTGCGGGCGGTGTTGGAACATTTGGTGCACCAACAGTTCCAACAATTCTGCCGTTTTGGTCAATTACGACAACGCTGGCAGCATCGAAGCGAACAATGGAAGCGCCGGGCTGGTTCTGACCAAAACGATTAGAGGCATTGTAGTTAGCGAAAGACTGAACTATTGTCGGCAAAATACTATTTACATAATTGCAGAAAGCCTGGGCATCTTCATTTAAATAATTTTGGTCAATTTGGTCGATGCTACCAAACATTCTCAGTGTGGCTCTTTGGGCAGCAGCATCAACATCACGAACAAGTATATCGCCAGGCAGTTCGCCATTAATAGGATAGTTGTCAACAATACCAGCGTAGTAGATTTGATTATCCACGACAAAAGGCAGTGAAAAAATTGGTATTTGAACTTTATTGACAAAACGATTATCATTAGGGAAGCTACCCGAAGAATTGGCATTGATTGGGAATTCGTAAGTGCCGATATTATAGTCGGGGTCTAAAATAGTTTGTTCTTGCCCTGAGTTTGGGTCTGTAACAATTGTGAAATTAGAATTAAATTGTTCGATAGTAACAATTCTTGTCTGGCAAATTGTAACAGGATTAGCATTTTCGAGGGGACAATCGTTACAAGCAGCAAGAAGGATACTAAAAATTAAAGATATTAAGAAAATTAATTTATTTTTCATAATAATTCCCTTTATATTGTTATTCCAATTCTGAAAATTAAAGAATTGATGCGTTTGCGAGTAGGTGAAACAAAGCCTAAATTATAAGTTTTGTCGGCATAAGAAATAGAACGGAAGCCTAAATCGGTAGAAAAATCAATTTTTCGGGTAATTGGGACTTCAAATCCAATGCCAAATCCAATATTTAGAGGTAGAGAAATGTCTAAATCGGGTGCCTTTGCATCTAATTTCTTTTTGCAGTCGTTATTGAAGCTCAATTGCATTAATTCCACTGAAAATTTATCGATGCTAAAACCAAACAAACCATAAACGAAAGGCACAAAGCAAGGTCGTTTTTCGTATTCTTCGACTATTTGGCGATTTTTAACTTCAACAAGATAATCCGGATTAATCTTTTGTATAATTATCAAAGAATCGCCTTCTTCGGGACATTCGCAACTTTTTGGGACAACGATTGTATCGTATGTAAACATTTCAGCAGTAGTAACAGCAGTGTCGGAAATGTTAATACTTCTGGTGAAGTGGTCCCTTACGAGTTCATATCTACCATATAAATTTAGAGAAAATCTGCGGGTAAGCGTACTATCAAATTTATTGAAAGCGTGAACACCGGTAGACGCAATTAGCCCTATCCCCCATCTGCGTGAACTTCCGAAGCGGTAGCCAAAAGCAATATCGGCAGTCCAGTCATCACGTCCAATTTTTTTAGAAAAGGCATTAAAATCATTGTAAAGAGAGTAGCCTGGCTTGATTTCTAAGAAATATTTTTGAAGTTCTCTATCGGGACATTCAAGGCACAGTATACAAGGAACTTCGAAATCGAAATCAAGAGATAAAGGTTTGCAATTACAAGGCGTCGAGCAAGTATCTTTATACAGAGTATCAACAGGAACTTCCCTGAGCATTCTTGGCAGAAGTGGGTCATTGTAATTTTCGAAATAATTAATATTTTGATATTGATTTAAAGGTAGATTGAGTTTCAGTCCAACTAAGTCTACATCTTCGAGAGGGATACGTTCTTTGATATTTCTTTTTTTCACGGACGAATCAACAAAAACGACAAAGCTTTTATAAACCCAATTATTCATTGGACATGAGTCTGGATAGCCAATGACTTCGATTTTTTTAACTTCTCCACGAAGGGTGGCACCGGAACGGAAATTTTTTGTTTTTGGATGAGTTATGTATTTATAAGTAGAATCTTTCTTAATTCTAACAGCGTCGTCCCAGGAAACCTTAGCAGAGCAAGAGAAAAGCATTAGAAAAGCAATGCTTGCAATAGACATAATAAGTAAATTGTTTTTCATAGGCTTACACTCAAAGATAATCCACAATTAATAGATTTAAGGTTTTCGCGTTTATCAGCTCTGTGAATAAAATTTGGTGCTGAATAAATTGCTTGCACGTCAATCATCCAGCATTTTTTAAATATTACAAAATTATATGCAAGACCAAGACCTAACCCTCCACCTACACCAAGTTTTGAAAGGTTATCTGTTCCGGAAATAGAGCTCAGGTTAATTTGTCCTTCAATGTAGGGAAGAAACTTGTTGTTGAAGCAATCTCGGACAAATGGGGAATACTTTACAACTGGTGAAATAAGCGTTTCTTTCTTGTAATAACTTATTTCATTTTTCTTTTTAAGATTGAATTGGTCAATTCTCAATCCATACCACAAGCGGCAGTAATTTTTGCTTATAACCTCAAGTTTTATACCTATTGAATTTTTATTTGCATCTTTAAACTTTTCAGTAGGTATAAGGTAATTTACTCCCACGGAATAGTAAATGCTACTGACTAATTTGAGCGGTAGAAATAATATCAAAAAAGTTAGCAAAACAAGGCATTTTCTCATAAAACCCCCAATAATTATATACCACGATAGGCTGCTTGAAATAAATTATTTAAACTATTTAAATTATTTATACTTACACAAAAACATCACAAATGAAAATGCAATTACCGATAATATAAGATAAATCAAGTTTAAAAACAAGAAAAAAATGAAAAATTACAGGATATTAATAATTAAATAATGAGGCATTAATCAAAAATAAATAGATGGTTTATTATCTATTTTCAAAATTAGATAATAGTATATTTAGGGCCGGAAGGAGTTAAACTACTTTCAATGAGTTCAATACGAAAGTTTGTGAGTGTTCCGAAGTATTCATTTGAGTATTTATCTAGATAGCGATAGAAGCTATTCGAAACGCTTTTCATTCGAAGTAGAGTAAGATGCGGTTTAAATTCTCTGCTTTCTTTCTTAATACAGAAATCTGAGCAGATATCATCAATAATTATAAATTTTTCGAGTAACAAATTTGTTTCTGTTTGGATATCAATATATAACACACGAGGTGTTTTGCGATTAGGTAGAACGGATACACCAGAAAAGACAAGATTTTCTTGGTAATCAGTGAGATGCTCTGATAGAGCGGATTTCAATTCAGAAATTTGATTGATAGGAAAATCCCCTATAAATTTCAAGGTAAAATGAAGATTATAATCTTCGACCCACTTCCCTATTGTAACTCTATCAAAATCTTTTTTCAATTGAATTAGTTTGTTGTCGAATATCGAACTATTTATAAAAACACCGACAAATAATCTTTTATTCATAACTCTCAAAAATATTATAAGACTAAAAATGTTGATTATAAAATAATATAAGCAAAAATATTTAGATAATACCAAAATAATTAAATAATCACACAAAGAATTATGCAAGCATTTAAGAAAATTCGAATAATTGCAGCAAAAATATTATAGTGAAAAAATGTCTGCTCTTTCAAAAAAAACTTGAAGAGCAGACATTTTACGAGCATAGAATTATATTAAATTGTCTATGAGGTAATTTTTCAAGTTATCAGCATTAATTCTAACTTGCTGCATTGAATCGCGCTGACGAACAGTAACAGTATTGTCTTCTAATGTTTGACCATCGATAGTGATACAGAATGGGGTTCCGATTTCATCTTGACGGCGGTAGCGGCGACCAATAGCACCAGATGTATCATATTGGACTTTGAAGTATTTCTGCAAATCTCTGTAAATTACTTCAGATTTTTCGGGCATACCATCTTTGTTGACAAGTGGGAGAACTGCTGCTTTGATAGGAGCTAGCACATTAGCAAAGCGAAGAACAGTTCGTTTTTCTGATTTCCCGTTGTCGGAAGATACTTCTTCTTCGTCGTAAGCATTGCAAAGGAAAGCCATAAACGAACGAGAAACACCGCCGGAAGTTTCAATTACATAGGGGATATAACGCTCGTTGTTCACAGCATCAACGTACTCCATTTTTTTACCGGAAAATTCCTGGTGATTACGGAGGTCGAAATCAGTGCGAGAGTGAATACCCTCGATTTCACCGAAGCCAAACGGAAATTCGAATTCAATATCAACTGCATAATTAGCGTAGTGAGCAAGTTTTTCGTGAACTTTCCAACGTAGTTTTTCTTGTTTCATACCTAATCGACGGTACCAATTCCAGCGTTGTTCTTTCCAGTAATCGAACCATTCTTTTTCGGAGCCGGGTTTAACGAAAAATTGCATTTCCATTTGTTCAAATTCGCGAGTACGGAAGAGGAAATTTTTGGTATTAATTTCATTGCGGAAAGCTTTACCGATTTGAGCAATACCAAATGGAATTTTTTGGCGAGCAGTATCAAGAACATTTTTGAAATTAACGAATATACCTTGTGCAGTTTCGGGACGTAAATAAACAATAGAGCTATCGTCTTCGACTGGACCGATAAATGTTTTGAACATAAGATTGAAATTGCGGACTGGTGTCCAATCGGTAGTACCCGAAACTGGATCAGGAATTTGATATTTTATAATAATATCATAAAAATCGTTGGGTTCTTTGGTTTGATTAAGAGCAATTTCGATTTCGTTTGCAAGTTCGGTTTTATTCTTTTTTCTCATTTTTTCGATAAAATCTTCAATTAGATTGTCGGCACGATGGCGGGCTTTACTTGTTTTGTTATCAATCATTGGGTCGCTGAATTGCGAGGTATGCCCACTTGCGTCCCAGGTGCGAGGGTGCATAAGAATAGCAGCATCGAGACCTTCAATATTATCGCGAAAAGTCATTTCTTTCCACCAAGCATTTTTAATATTAGCAAGAAGTTCAACTCCTAATGGACCATAGTCCCAGCAACCATTGAGCCCACCATAAATTTCAGAGGACTGGAATACAAATCCGCGCCTTTTCGCAAGAGAAGTAATTGCATCAAGTGAAAACATATTTCGAACCACAAAGTGAAACTTACAAATTTTCAAAAATAACAAAAAGGTAGATAAGAAATAAGAAAAATTAAATGTGGATAATTTTATTTGGATAATATTTGTAATTTTAATAATTTTGTGTTTTATATGTAACTAAGGAGCGTAAAAGTGAATACTTTAGATTATGTAAATCAAATACTGCTTGAAAAAACAATTGAGGCCCGTAAAAATAAGGACGGCGAAAATTTTGCAGAAATACCTGATTTCAAGCCGGGCGATACAGTAAATGTAGCAGTTCGAGTAGTTGAAGGCGAAAAAGAGCGTATTCAAAATTTCAAAGGGATTGTGCTTTCACGTCGTGGTTCTGGTATCAACGAAACTTTTTTAGTAAGAAAGATTTCCAACGGAGTTGGTGTCGAAAGAATTTTCCCATTGTATTCGCCAATGATACAAAGCATAAAAGTAGAGCGCACAGGGCGTGCTCGCCGTGCTAAATTATATTATCTAAGAGGAATGAGCGAAAGAAAGATACGCGCTAAAACGTCGAATAATTGATCATAATCAATAAAAATTTAAAAAATGCCTTTCACTTACGAAAGGCATTTTTTAATTATAAAATATTTATTTTGTTTTTTCGTTTTATTATTTGTATATTTATTTTAACAGTTTCAAGTAAGTTAGCACCGATTAAAAAATAATTTAATATAGAAAAAAAAACTAATCAATTGTTAATTTTCTTGTGATTTTTATAAAAAATAGATATTTTGCAACATAGAAGCTTGCAGATATGCAATTTTGTTTTCAGCAAAAAACAAAAATATAGAATTAATCGAATATTGTTAATTATAAAAGATATATTATGGCTACACTTAAATTAAAAAAAACAGCACAAACTGCTTTAAAGGACTATATGGGTGTTTCAGAAGATGAGACATTGCTTGTTTTGTCTGATGAGCCTATGCGCGAAATCGGAATGGCGCTGTTCGAATCTGGGAAAAGCCTCTGCTACGAAGCATTTTACTTAGAAATGTGTCCGAGAAAACTAAATGGAGAAGAACCACCTGACCAAATCGCTGAATTTATGAAGAATGTAGATGTTGTTATTGCACCGACTTCCAAATCGATTACGCATACAAACGCACGTAGAGAGGCATCCAAGCAGGGAGTGCGAATTGGGACAATGCCAGGGATATCAATAGAATCAATGACACGCTGTTTGTCTGCTAATCCAGATGAAATAATCGAAATTAATGAGAAACTTTCTACAATTCTTAAGAATACAAAAGAAATTCGTATTACCACAAAGCTGGGAACAGACTTACTAATCCCAATAAAACAAAGAAAAATAATATCATCAACAGGTGTGCTGAGAAATATTGGTGATAGCGGGAATATTCCGTCTGGTGAGGTATATGTAGCTCCAATAGAGGGAAAAACAAACGGAGTAGTAGTGATCGATGGGTCGATTGCAGGATTTGGGCTTGTTACTTCTCCTGTAACAATTGAGATTAACGATGGATTTGCAGAAAAGTTCTACGGCAAAACAGAGGAAGCACGTCAACTGGAAAAAACATTACAAGATGTGGGTAAGTATGCACGTGCAGTTGGTGAGTTTGGGATTGGCACAAATCCAAAGGCAAAAATTTCGGGTGATATTCTTGAAGACGAAAAAGTATTAGGAACTGTTCACATCGCGTTTGGAAATAATTTATCAATGGGTGGGAAAATTAGCGTCCCAATACACATAGACTGTATAATCAAAAAGCCAACAGTATATGCTGATGATGAGAAAATAATATCTGCTGGGAAACTAATATTAGATTAATTTTCTTCTGTTCTCATAAATTTGGTAAGCGGATTTAAAAGCTTCGATTGTGCTTTGAGGGTTTGCTATTGACTTCCCAGCAATTTCGAACGCGGTACCGTGGTCAGGCGAAGTTCTTACAATCGGCAAATTAGCAGTAAAATTCACTCCATTGCCTTGAGCCAGAAGTTTTAGAGGTATAAGACCTTGGTCGTGATACATTGCTAATATGCCATCATATTTTTTATATTCACCGAAACCAAAGAAGCCATCAGCTGAAAAAGGGCCACTTACGTTTATTCCACGTTCTTGAAGTTTGTGCATTGCAGGAATAACTATTTCAAGTTCTTCACGACCGATATTTCCACTTTCGCCAGCGTGAGGATTAAGTCCGAGCACAGCAATATTAGGCTTTTCAATGCCAAAATCAATTTGCAAAGAATTATTAAATACAGAACCAATATGAATAATTCGATTATAGGAAATTTCAAAGGGTAGTTCTTTGATAGGTGTGTGAAAAGTAACAAGAGCCACACGAATTTTATCGTGAAAGAGTATCATTAGAGGATGTTTGACACCAAGAGCATTAGATATCATTTCTGTATGACCGGGGAATTTCCATCCTGCAAGTTTAGTTGCTTCCTTAGAAATTGGCATTGTGATTAGAATATCGTAATTACCTTTAACAAGTTCTGAAACAGAAAATTCGAGAGAATGAGCAGCTACCAAACCAGAATTCTGGTTAATCTTACCAAATTCAATATCAATATCGTCAGTAGCGGAAAGAATTTGATATTTCCTCCCATTTAAAATAAGATAATCATCAACAATTATATAAGGATAATTAATACGCTTTAGATATTTATCGATTAAATTAACATTACCAGCTATATCAAGCTGAATATTTAGAAACCAGCTGCAATTATCATTTAGATAATCCAAAGCCTTCACCAGACATTCAATCCCAATGCCATTAGGATCCCCGATAGTAGAGATAATTTTTATCATATTGACCTCTTTAAATAGTGGGTTCTATGAACATTCATTACCAAACCAACAAGAATTAAATTAGAAATAACAAAAGTGCCGCCGTAACTCATAAATGGGAGAGGAATTCCCATCACAGGCATAACGCCAATTGCCATTCCAATATTAATAAATGAGTGATAGAATAAAATTGAAACAGCACCAATACAAACAACGCTATGAAATTTATCGTGAACAATAGCAGATATGTTAATCATTCTCCAAATCATTGAGAATAAGAGTAAAATAACAACCACTCCTCCTATGAAACCGAACTCTTCGGTAGGAACAGAATAAATAAAATCTGTCCATTGCATAGGGATATAACGGAGTTGAGTTTGAGTACCTTGAAGAAATCCTTTGCCAGTAAGCCCACCACTACCGACAGCCATAACAGATTGAATAACATTATAGCCAGCACCAAGAGGATTTGCCTCAGGTTCGACAAAAGTCTGAATGCGTAACTTTTGATGCGGAGAAAGTTTATCGTAAACGTTGTCAGAAATAAAATTGATAGAAAAGAAAACTAAAATTAGTCCAATTGTTAGAATGAAATTCTTTCGGAATGCAAAAAGAGAAATTGATAACAAAGTTGCCAAAGAATAGAACCAAATATCACCTTTGAAAGAAAATAAGATAAGAAAAGGTATGCTGATTAAGGTAAAAAGAATAAAAGGATTAAACCCAATCCACAGTAAGACCCCATAAAGCATAGCAAAAATAACAGTTGCAGTACCGAAGTCAGGTTGCTTCAAGATCAAGAAAGATGGGATAGCAATAATGAGCAGAACCAAAGATAAATCTCGCCAGGTATGGATGTTCATACCTTTTCTTGAAACAACAGAAGCAATAGCAAGTAATACGCCAATTTTAGCAAATTCTGCTGGTTGCAAAGAAAAGCCACCGAACCGTAGCCATCCTTTTGTACCATTGATTTCAACACCAGCAAAAGCAACAACAACAAGTAACATCAAACTGATAATATATACGGTCCAACTATTGAATTTTATCCAACTATCGGGCAAATATGCAATAATAAACATCAGAATTAAACCAATACTGATAGAGATGATTTGTTTATAAAAAAAACTGCTCATATTGGAATCGTATGTAGCGCTATATAAAGAAATAAGACCGATTAGAAGAATAGAGATAGTTGTCAAAAACAGTATCCAATCGAAATGTATTTTACGACGAGCATCAATAAGTATGTTCTTATCGAGTTTCATAGGTTATTTTGCAATTATTACATTAATTATAGCACCGGGCGAAACCATTTCGTTGGGTTTTGGGTATTGGTCTATGACAGTATTCGGTAAATAAGTTTCGCTGACTTTATATTGCACAGAACCCAAAATAAATCCGGATTCTTCGATGATTAATTTCACTTCATCGAAGCTATAGCCAATTAAAGATGGAATTAATGTTTGATTAATTGGTCCTTTGCTGATAGTAATATTTACCTTGCTACCGAAAGGTACCATTGTGCCTGTTGAAATGGATTGATTGCAAATAGTATCTTTTGGGTAAAAATCATTAAACTCATAATTAATATTCCCGAGTTCCAGACCGCGTTGCATCAAAGCAAGTCTTGCTGAACGAGCGCTTGAACCAATTAAATAAGGTACGGCAACTTTTTCTTGTCCCTTGCTAACAGTAAGTAGAATTGGTCTGGAAGACTTGACAAATATATTCGGTGCTGGTGTTTGAGAAATAATTGTGCCAGATGGGAATTTTTCAGAATAAGCTTCTTTGGTGGTTTTCCAGCTCAATCCAATTTTATCTAATTCAATTTTAGCTTTTTCTAATGGTTTACCAATTAAATAAGGAACTTTGACTTTTTCGCCTGAATTAATCACAGCAGGCATAATCAGATTATCGAAAACCAATAGAAAGAACAGCAGAATTGCTAAGTAAATAGCAAGAATAATAGCATACTTCCTATATTTGTAAAGATTAGCGTTCACCTACATTAACAATCATAGCGTAATTAACAAAAAATTAGAAAACTAATTTAATAATAAATTGTTAATTATTAGAAACAAAAAGGCAAAAATAAAAATAAGGTTGTATTTTATTTTAGTTACAAAAATAAAAGTTTGTTCAAAAACGTTAAGAAAATATTAAAAATTGACTAATAAAAGTATTTTTTTAGGGAAAAACTCATTTTTTTTTTGCTTTATAAAATAATTTTTTCTAAATTTAGCATAGAGTTTAGATTTCAAGTGCTTTTAGCAGATTTCATAAATTACTAACAAAGCAAGGGGGATTATAAACAATAAATTAACTTACTCATTTCAAAAAGATTTATAGCGTTGTTATTAGTTCCATTTTGTTTCTTTTACAGTTTATTACATTTTTTTACTTTTTTCACAAACAAAGGGTAGTGCCTATGCTAAAACTTGCATGCTTTAAGCTACCACGGAAATCATCGAGTATGATTTTCAGAGGTATCTTTTTGACGGTTTTGATTGGAGTACTGTCGCTTTCGTTGCTCAATGAAAGCGCAATAGCTCAATCAAAACGTGCTACTATTAAGGGTATTGTATACGACGCTGAAACAAAAGCTCCACTCCCAAGGGCTTCTGTTTCGATACCTGCATTGCGTGTTGGCGCAGTTACAGATGCAAAGGGTGCATTTTCTTTTGAAGCACCTGCTGGAACACACACAATAGAAGTACGATTTGTCGGCTACGAATCACAAACAACAAAAATCACATTAAAAGAAGGCGAGACAAGAAACCTGGACATTGGCCTGAAGACTCAAAGCATATTAACAAGTCAAATTGTTGTAGTTGGGTTAACAGGTGAAGTAGATAGAAATACACTTGGTAACACAATTGCCTCAGTAAGCGGAAGAGATGTAGCCAATGTTGTTTCACCATCAGCAATCGATGCAATAAGTGGACGAGTACCTGGCGTCTTTGTAACAAGAAACTCGGGAACACCTGGTGCCGGTACTTATATTACTATGAGAGGACGCAAGTCAATTCTTGGTTCATCAGAGCCTCTCTATGTTGTTGATGGTATTGTAATAGATAATACTTCGCTCTATGATGGAAGTGGTACAGTCCAGTTTTCTAACCGTGCAGTAGATATTAACCCGCAAGATATTGAATCCATTGAAATTTTGAAAG
Source organism: Eximiradius sp. (assembly GCA_937127445.1). GTDB lineage: Bacteria > Bacteroidota > Ignavibacteria > Kapaibacteriales > UBA2268 > JAKIZO01. The sequence goes on from CAKZLY010000018.1 coordinate 167,196, forward strand.
GTGCTTCAGCTGCTGCAATTTATGGCTCGCAAGCAGCAAATGGAGTTATTTTGATAACAACAAAGCGCGGGAAATTACAATCAATGGATAAACCTGCGCAAATTATTTACACCAGCTCATATACATTCGACAAACAAGCCGGTGAAGTGCCGCTGCAGAGAGAATATGGTCAGAGAGTAAAATTCCAGGAAGGCAAACCTGGTAGCAACGACTCCTGGGGAGCAAAGTTACCGGACAGTATTAAAACATACGACCATTCATCCGAACCATTTCGAACTGCATTCTCATATGAGCAATCACTTACAATTTCGGGAGGTGTTCCACAGTTTGATTATTTAATTAATGGAACATATGCCAAAAACGAAGGGTATGTTATTGGTTCATTATTAGAAAGAACAAGTGTAAGAGCAAATATTGGGGCACAAATTCTTCCAGGGTTTAATATTAAAACTAGTAATAACTATATTATTACAAACAATGATTTGCCACAAGATGGTTCAAATACATCAGGTATCTTGTTAGGAGCATTGCGTACTCCTCCCGAGTTCAACAATAAGAATTATTTGTACCCTGATGGCACGATGCGTCGATATGGAACTTATGATAATCCAATCTGGACACAACATTTCAACAAATTCAACTCCAAAATCACTCGCTTCTTACACTCAACAGATGCAAAATTGCAAGTTTTCGATTGGATGAGTTTAAATGGTCGAGTAGGATACGATAGATATTATTATCAGAATAACGAAAGGTTAGCTGTTGGAAGTGCTGCCTCAAATAATCGTCAGGGATACATTTCTGACCAGAGAATAGACAATGAAAAAACAAATCTTGATTTTACAGCAAACTTCCAGACTTATTGGCTTGATAATCAATTCTTTACAACATTTGTAACAGGTAGTCAGATTATTTGGGATTATCGTACTGCCAATTTTGGTGATGCAACAAGCACTATTCCATTCTTTGATATGCTTGCAGCTGGAGCAACAAGAGATGCTGGGTCAAACAAATATGAAAAGAAAACGGTCGGTACGTTTGCTCAATTGACAAATACCTGGCTTGAAAAATTATCATTAACGTTGGCTATGCGTCGTGATGGAAGCTCTACATTTGGCGAGTCTGATAAATTCCATTACTATCCAAAAGTTAGTTTCTCATATGTGTTGAGCAATGAAAGCTTCTGGGAAGCATTGAAACCAGCATTTTCAAACGTTCGTTTGCGTGCATCTTGGGGTGAAGCTGGTTCGCCATCACTTCCTGATGTGTATGCAACTAACTTTTTATATGGTGTTGCAGGATTTTTTGACCCATGGGGACGCTCGACAACTGCATCACGTTCGGGATATATTGGTATTAAACCAGGTGGTGGAACAAGTGCTGCATCATATGTCGTGGCAGGTGCAAAAGATATAAAACCAGAATTGACAATTGAACGCGAGTATGGTTTGGATATTACTTTGTTTGATAATTTGTTCAACATTGAAGTTACTTACTACAAGCAAAATGTATTTGATATGATTCTGAATGTCCCAGTTCCTACTTCAACGGGTTACGACCAACAGCTTCGGAATGCTGCTGAGATGTGGAACGAAGGGTTGGAATTCTCACTCAAAGCAAATCCAATTACATCATTTGATTTCAATTGGGTAACTACTTTCAACTATTCACACAACCGTAACAAAGTAACCAAGATGATTATTAGCCCAGTACAAAAACCAACAGATGTAATCACATTAGGTGGCGGATTTGTTGGTATTCAAAACGTAGCAATGGTTGGTCATCCACTGGGTGTATTTTATGGTTATGGATGGTTGCGTGATGTAAACGGCAAAATTGTTTACTCTGGAGAATATATTAAGCTCAACAACGACGGTTCGATAATGCGTGATAAATATGGTCGAGTAACTAAAACAGATGCGAATGATCCGAACGGATTGTTAATGGAAGACGACTATGGAAATCCATATATTAATACTCCAATTCAAGACCCCGATCAAAAAATAATAGGTAATTCCAATCCAAAATTTCAATTTAGTTGGAGGAACGACTTTACAATAATGCAGAATTTAACAGTTGGCTTTTTGTTTGATGCAGCAATCGGGTTGGATGTTTGGAATGGTACTCGTGGTGCATTATATAATTTTGGAACTGCAGGTGATACTAAGGATCGCGATGAGCCTTGGATTAATTTCGATGGTAAACCTGTGTTAGATGTTACAGATCCTAACAATCCAAAGCAAGTTACAAAAACTCCTTTCTACCGTATGTACAGCAATGGATTCTATATTAACGAACCATTCATAGAAGATGCTTCCTATATAAAGCTTAGAGAATTTTCTATAGAATACCGTTGGAATGGCTTAAAGGATTGGAACATACAAACTGTTGCCTTCACTTTCTCTGCTCGTAACTTGTTAACAATTACTGATTACAAAGGCTACGATCCTGAAGTTAACACATTCTCGTTAGCAGAAGGTCGTGGATTTGACTACTTTACATTGCCACAAGTACGCTCCTATCGTTTTGGTATTTCAATAATGTATTAATCGGGGGATAGAATATGAAAAAATCAAATAAAAAAGTATTTAGCCTCTTGATGATGCTTCCATTGTTTGCTTTGATAGCAATAACAATATCGAGTTGCGATATTGATGATAGCATCAATCAATCACCTAATGCGATTAACGAATCAAATGTAAAGACTGCAACAGGAATTAAAGGCTTATTAATTTCGATGCAAGTTGCAGCAGGCGATTTTTATTCAGGCGATCGCTCACGTATTGCTTCGATGTGGTCTCGTCAAATGTGTGCTCCTCCGGGATTGGGACGTCCGCAACCGGTAAGCTGGAATTCATACCAAATGCAAACAGACGGGTTTGTCGATGATATGTGGAAGCTCGGTTATAGAGGTGTTCGTATAGCAAACGACATAATTAATTATTCACCAGAAGTTACTTTTGGTGCTAATAATCAAGCTTTGCAGAACACATTTATTGGGATTGCAAAAGTGTACAAAGCTTTATTCCTTGGTGAACTTGCAGCATTTTATGGTTCTATTCCAGTAGATATTCAAGGATTGCAGGCACCTACCTTTGTATCGCAAGCTCAAGCATATGACAAAGTCCAACAATTACTAACCGAAGCAATAACGCATTTTGCAAATACTGCTGCTGTCCCACAAGACTTGAACTTTGGTGGCGATGGTGCAAAATGGACAAAGGTAGCTCATTCACTCAAAGCTCGCTATTACTTGCATGCAATGAATTATCAAAAAGCAGCCGAAGAAGCAGCATTAGGTATTGATGCACCTAATATTGTGCTTCTTGGAATATATAATGAAGCTGCTGGAGAATACTCTGTCTGGGGACACTGGGCATTGACTGAAGTTGGCGAACCAATTCGTGCGACTCATACTTTTGTACGTGCTCTTCAAGCAGAAGTTGGTGACAAACGTTTGAGTGAATATTTCTCCCCAAATTCTGATGGAAATTTTGTTGGATATGCTTATTTCGACGAACAAGGTATTACTCCAACAAATGATGAGAAAAACATCACCAAACTTGTCTCTTTGAAAAAATATGGTAAATATGCAGACGATTTCCCATTAATTTCTTATCAGGAAACTGTTCTTATCCTTGCTGAAGCACTTGCTCGGACAGGAAGAGAAGGTGAGGCTTTAACTAAGCTAAACATAATCAGAAATGCTGCTGGTTTGGCTGATTTCTCGGGTTCTGGTACAGCGTTAATTGATGAAATATTAAAACAGAAATTTTTGCAGTTGTTCTTAGAAGGACAGGCTTATACTGATATGCGCCGCACTGGTAAGAAACCTGCTGCTAATTTGCCAATGCGATTTATTTATCCAATAACTGAAAAGAACGCAAATCCAAATGTTCCAGCTGATAGCGACGGCTTGGTAATGTGGCAGAAGTAGAATAGTATTTTTATACAAATTGGCTGTCCCTATCATTTGGGACAGCTTTTTTTATTAATATAATATAATAATTATTCATTCTCAAATTATTATAAATCTAATTATATTTTATATAGGAATAAAATCGTGATTGGAGGTATTAAGTTGTTATTGAAGTTTAAAATGATATTTTCTATATTCAATATATTTTTTTATATAAATATTTAATTAAAAGTGTAAAAAATAATTAACATTATAAATTAAGGTATTGATAGATTATGAATATTATAACATTTAATAACTTACTAATCCTAATAATTTCAGTTGTACCCTGTTTATGTTTCGGGGGAAATTATACATCCTATTTGACTGGGAATAATACTGATATAATTACAAAACCTTCAGGCGGAATATGTTTAATGGGAGGATCTCGGGAAGATGATAATGCAATGAGATGGTTTTTACAAAAGGCAAATGGCGGAGATGTTTTAGTGTTGAGGACCTCTGGGGCAGATGGTTATAATTCATATCTATATTCTGAATTAGGCGTTCCAATAAATTCTGTTGAGAGTATTGTTTGTCATAACAAATTAGCAAGTTATGAACCATATATAATTCAAAGAATTCAGCAAGCAGAAGCTATTTGGTTCGCTGGCGGGGACCAATGGACATACATTAGTTATTGGAGAAATACACCAATTGATAGTGTAATTAACTCCGCTATTAAACAGAGAAACATAGTAGTTGGTGGAACAAGTGCAGGAATGGCAATACAAGGTCAGTATTATTTTTCGGCACAAAATGGAACAGTAACATCAGCTCAGGCCCTTTCAGATCCATTTAATAACCGAGTTACTATCGATACATCATCATTTATAAAGCACAATTTATTATATAATACTATTACAGAAACGCATTTCGATAACCCTGATAGGAAAGGAAGACTTGTGGCATTTTTAGCAAGAATAATTACAGATTATGGAGTTTTTGCAAGAGCAATAGCGTGCGATGAATATACAGCTGTTTGCATTGACACGAATGGTATTGCACGCGTTTTTGGGGGGCATCCAAATTATGACGATAATGCATATTTCATCCAATCCAACTGTGAACTGAAAATTAAAACACCAGAAAAATGTTCTGTGGGAAATCCTTTAACTTGGGATTTAGATGGTTTAGCAATTAAAACTTATAAGATTAAAGGAGATGAAAAAGGTAGTGGAACATTTGATTTAAATACCTGGCAATCTGGCACTAATGGCATTTGGTATAAATGGTATGTCTCTGATGGAATATTTTTTGAACAACCTGGAACTGCTATTAATTGTTCACCTTTGTCGATAAAAGATAATTCTAATTTTTCAGAAATCAATATTTTCCCAAATCCAATTGCAGATAAATTAACAATAAAATCAAGTAACTCAACAATTGATGAATACAATATATACATATTCAATAGTCTTGGAAAGAAATTACAAGTAAAGATAATTCAAATGGGTAATGAATACACTCTTGATTTAAGTAATCTCACAAATGGGCATTACTATTTGATAATCGCAAAAAATAATGGCAAAATCTATACAAGAAAAATAATAAAAGACTGATAGTAGCATTTCATATTGGTTTTTAACACATTATAAATAGAAACAAGAAATCTTAACAAAAATTAATTAATTTGAAACAAAAAGCGATTTAATTCGTAAATCATAAGTAGTTCATTTTTTATTAACATTGTGGAGATAACCAGATGAAGATAATTATTAGTCTCAATTCCGTGTTTTTTGCTATAATACTTGTTTTGTTTAGTTTAACGCAGGTTTTTGCGCAAGCTCCCGATATAAAAATAGTTGGTGGAGTGCCTGCAAATATTGAAGATTATCCTTACCAAGTAGCGCTATTTTCGATTGATGAAGAGGGCAACATTAATGAATTTATGTGTGGCGGTTCAATAATTGATAGATATTGGGTGATAACAGCAGCACATTGTGTCCTGCAGAATTCGCACAAAAAACAAAGAATATTAGCAGCATTTTCTAAATTAAGTGAAATGAGTGAAGCAGTAGTTTATGAAATTTCCGATTATATTATCCATCCTGAATATGATATGAACACAGTCGTAAACGATATAGCGTTGTTGCGGTTAGCATATCCAATAGATACAGCAAACCTCAGTAGCAAAATAATAAGATTAGTAACACCTGAAGAAGAGCAATCAGGGCTAATTTCTCCTGGAACAATGGCAACAATAACTGGATGGGGAACAACTCAGTACATGGGCGAACAACCAGACCAATTACAGGTTGGTGTTTTACCAATAATTTCGGTGGAAACGGCGAACCAATGGTTTGCAGAATCTACACAAGGAATGAATACAGTTCTTGAAAGTATGTTACCAGCAGGTTACGAAGAAGGTGGAGTAAGCGGCTGCCACGGCGATAGCGGAGGGCCACTCGCGGTAAAAGACTCTATAAATAATTTCGTTTTAGCAGGCATAACTTCGTGGGGAAACATTTGTGGAGCACCAAAACAACCAGCTGTTTATACTCGCGTGCCTTATTTTTACGATTGGATTATGGACAACTCAAAAATCAATGTTATTTTTGAGCCTACAAACGATAATTTCATCGATCTGGATAAAATATATATAAAAGACAAAGTATATTCTTGCGGAGAAGTCCCACAAATTGGCGAATATTTAGTTGTTAATACGGGAAAAGAGCCATTAGAAAAATTCGACGTAACAATAAAAATCGGAACTGACCCAAATAATATATTAAACTCTATTACTCAAACGATACTGATTGATAATCCATTATTAACAGGTGGAAGTAAAAGATTTCCCATTGAATTGAGTGGAACTATTGAAAATTATGGGATGTACTGGATAGAAGTAACTATTTCAAAACCAAACGGGTATGAAACTGAGCTCGAAAAGTATACAGATAACAAGTATTTTGAGTTAGCAAAACCAAATACACTTACATTATCTCTTGATTTTGGAAATATCTTTTCTGTTGGTTGGGCGATATTAAATGCAGGAACAATGGAACAAATTGAGACAAAAGATTATAATTTTGCTTCATCCGGCAAGAAAGTGGAAGAACAAATATGTCTTGGCGAAGGTAATTATATGTTCTTTATCGGTGGAATGGGTGAATATGATTTTAATTTATCTGTTGATGTAGATGACAAAAAATACGACTTGCTATGGAACGAAGAGCAATCTTTCTTCCATATGACATCGTTCTCTATTCCATTTGAACCAAATTATAATATAACTGTTATGAAGAATGATATGACAGATTATGTAATAGTTTGTGATTTAAATGAAGTTAGCGAAAACTTAAACCTGACTTTGAATAATACCGGGACATTACCGATTAAGAATTTGAAATATAAAATAACTTATGAGAACAGTCAAAGCTCGGAAACCAAAACATTATCGAACACAATTTTCGCTGGTTCGGCTTATCCAATCGAACTAAATCTTGATGAATTATCTGTCGGAAACAACAAAATAAAAGTCGAGATCATTTCGTATGATAATTACGAAGAAGAGATAAACCTCGATGATAATATATTAAATGCAGAATTTCAAGTTGAATTACTTCCAAAATTTGCTACTTTGAGCATACAAACAGATGAAAACTTCTGGGTATATGGTTGGGAAATCAGAAACGAAGAAGGACATATAGTAATGAGTAGAAATGTGGAAAGTCCTTACACAACTGAATATGATTTATGTCTGCCAGAAGGATGTTATTATTTGGTCCCAATTAATAGTTCGGAAGGTGGAGTAAATGTAGATACAGCAGTTGTTATACGAGACTTCGCTGGACAAATAATATTAGTAGTTACAGGTAAAGAATTTATTAATGAAAACCAATTCAAATTCTGTAATGAATTTTCATCAGTCAAAGATGATATAAAAGTTGATAATCTATCGTTATATCCTAATCCAGTTTCAAATTCTATAAATCTGTCATTCGCGACAAGTAACATTTCAAGAGCAGAAGTATCAATTACAAGCACATTAGGTAATGTCCTTTACTTGAATGAAATCCAGACAACTATTGGACAGAACAACAAAACAATTGATACTAGTAGACTGCCTATTGGTGTTTATTCTCTGAATGTCAAAATAAATAACCAAATCTTGAGTAAACAATTCGTTGTAGTCAAATAATATCGATTTGTTAAACAATAAAAACTGCTCTCCAAAATTATAGGAGAGCAGTTTTTTTATAAAAATTTTCATTTTTAAAATATCAATAATGTTCATATATTAAAAAAGATTTTTTTCACAAAAAGGGTAGTATATAAATCAATTTTACGAGGTAACCTAATGGAAACACAAAGAGGACAATGGAGTTCTAAAATTGGTTTTATTTTAGCCGGAGCAGGAGCAGCAATAGGTTTGGGAAATATTTGGCGATTTTCGTATGTAGCCGGTGAAAATGGTGGTGCAGCTTTTGTTCTAACATATTTGATATTTGTAATATTCTTTGGAATACCTTTAATGATTGCAGAAATTGCGATAGGTAGAAAAACACAGAAAAATCCAGTTGGCGCATTTACAAGTATCAGAAGTTCTTCATTCTGGAAGTTCGTTGGTTATTTTGCCATTCTAACAAATCTTGGTATTTTAGCTTTTTATTCAGTGATTGCTGGATGGACATTCGGTTATATTTTCAAAATGTTGAGTGGAGACGCCTTTGGCTATCAGACTTTTATATCTAACCCATTTTTTGAAATTGGTCTGTTTGCATTGTTTTTAATTTTTACTGCCGGAATAGTTTATGGAGGAGTAGAAAAAGGGATAGAGAAGTGGTCTAAAATATTAATGCCACTACTAATACTGATAATGATTTTTCTAATAATATATGCTAATCTTTTAGAAGGTTCATCGAAAGGTTTAGAATTTTATTTGAAACCAGATTTCTCTAAAATTACTCCTAAGGTAATTCTTTCGGCAATTGGGCAAGCAATGTTCTCGTTAAGTCTTGGGATGGGATTAATGATTACCTACGGAAGTTATTTATCGAAAAAAGAAAACATATTTGTCAGCGGGATAACCATCGCAATACTGGATACGACAGTAGCAATTATGGCAGGCTTCATTATTTTCCCTGCTTTATTTGCAATGGGCGGCAATCCTCAGGCTGGACCAGCACTTGTTTTCGAAGTATTGCCAAAATTATTTATGGGAATGGTCGGCGGACAAATAGTTGGTGCATTTTTCTTTGTATTGCTTTCAATAGCAGCGCTGACCTCGACTATTTCTATGTTAGAAGTTCCAGTTTCATTTTTCGTTGATGAGAAGAAAATAAATAGGAAGAGAATTGTGATTTATGCGACAATATTTACATTTTTTATGGGACTGCCGTCGGCATTATCACAAGGAACAGTTGACTTCTTTACAAACTTTGGCTTGTTGCCTAAATCCATTTGTTCAGCAGATTTTTTATCACATATGAATTTTATTTTTGGTGATTTTGCTGTTGTATTAGGAGCATTGTTTGCATCTGTATTTGTTGGATGGATATGGGGCACAAAACCGGCGATTGAGGAAATTTTGCAAGGATCGAAATATTTCAAAAAAATTGCATTTTTATGGAGCTTTTTTATAAAATATATTATTCCAGCTATAATTACTTTGATTTTGCTAAGTTTATTCGGTATTATTTAAACAATTTCCAGAAATCTGGAAAAGATTTATTGACTGAAGCGGGATTGTCTAGAACAATTCCGCTTTTTGAATTAAGGGCAGCAACAGCAAGAGCCATAGCAATTCGATGGTCGTTTCTGGAAGACACCTCTCCCCCAATCATTTGAGAATTCCCATCAATAAGAAAACTATCATCGTCAATAACGATATTTGCGCCAATCTTTGTGAATTCATCCAGCAAAGACAAAATTCTGTTGCTTTCTTTATTCACAAGGCGATGAATACCTTTAATTAAAGATTTCCCTTTTGCATTTATGGCAAGCACTACAAGCGGAGGAACTAAATCGGGATAATCAGTCGCATCAAACTCAAATGGAGGAATAATTGACTTTTCGCAAATTAATTTATATGAGTTTGAATGAATAGAAGAACAATTTAGCCCGATTTTTTTGATAAAGTCAACAAAAATACAGTCGGGTTGAAACGATGTTGGATCTAAGTTCAAAATTTCTACTTTACCAGAGATAAGCCCAGCAACCATTAAAAAAGCTGCGGCACTCCAATCACCTTTAATAGTGATTTCATTATTAGAAATAATAGGATTATTTGCAAGATAGAATGCATTCCCCGAATAATTATAAATTATTCCAATTTTTTCAAGCATATTTAAGGTAAGAGCCACATATCCTTTGCTGACAATATGAGGACATTGAATAGTAAAATTATTTTCAGCAAAGGCATTTCCAATCAGCAGACCGGAAAGCAATTGAGAAGATTGAGAAGCGTCCAGCTCAATTGGATTTTGTATATCGCTTTTGGAGAGAGTTAATGGTAGAAATGGAGAATTTCCTTCAAATTTTATGTTATTACGCACGAAAAAATCGAAAATATCAGAAAGATTACGAGTAACAAGGGACCCGGAAGCAGTAATTTTAGTGTTCCAGCCCATTACTGCCGATATTGCCACAAGACTTCGGGCAAGAAAAGCCGATTCGCCACAATGGAAATGAAAGTTATTTTTTCTTTTGATTTTTTCAACAAGTAACTTATTGTTGTTACAAGTGCAGTTTGAATACTCTTTTAAAATATTAACTGCCGCGGTAGCATCTTCTGAATTTGGTGTATTTTCTATAGTAAATTTGTTATTCAACAAAGCAATTAAGCAAGCTCGCAGGAACTCGCTCTTTGAAAATGGTGCAGCAATTTGTTTGTCGATGGTTTGAGGATTAATCTGCATTTAAGTAATTACATAATTCGTTTTTCAATACCTGGAAAGCAGTATCAAATTTAGCAAAAGAATAAATTAAATCTGAGCATTTAAAATAATTATCAAGTCTTCGGTTGAAAATACTAAGAAACTCCTCGTAATTAGCGTGTTTTAAAATTGGACGATTATCGGTTTTAACATCGTTCCAGATATGCTCAGGTTTTCGGGCAAGGAACACAACAAAGGAGTGAGATTTAAGCATTTCAATATTTTCATTGAAGATGCAAGAACCGCCACCAGTATCGATAATCGAATTTTTGAGTGAACTAATTTGCTTTATCACATTTGCTTCAATTTTTCTGAATTCAGATTCGCCTTGCTCTTCGAATATTTTCGCAATAGATTTACCGGCATATTTTTCAATAAATTCATCGACTGAGAAATAATCCATATTAAGTTCACGGGCAAGAGAGCGAGCAAATTCAGTTTTACCGACGCTCGTCATACCAATTAGAGAAAAGTTACTTTTTTTGCTTTTCTTTTGTCTTAAAAGTTCAGAGATATTTTCATCTTCAAAAAGAACGTTTTTTGAATGAAAAATATCATCTGCGAAATGATTGAAAGCATAAAATGCTTGATTTTTAAGTATTTCGAAGCCATCAATCAAGTATTGGTAATTAGGAAAAAGCTTGCAGAGTTGATTTTTCATATAGTTAAAATCGAATAATATTTTAGCGTTTGTCAATTTTGAGTAGTGTTTGAAAAAAGACAAATCAGAAGCAGTATTGGTTATCAGGTCGTAACTCTCTTTTACTGTATCTTCGTTAATAACACGAACATTATCATAAAAGCTGCTGATAATATTAACATTTTCTCTTGTTCTATTGATAATGTCGATTTGTTTATTTAGTTTTTTTAAAATATCAACAACGGTTATTGCTGTGCTACCGGCTCCAATAACAAGGATATCAGAGAGCGAATCGACTTTGATTTTATGAAGTACATCGTAAGTAGCTTTGTAATCAGTGTTATATCCAAAAATCTGTTCCTTGAAAATTAGTGTGTTACAAGTTTCGGTAATTTTTGAAATTTCGTCAGGGTAATCAACCCAACCATAGACAAGTTGTTTGTAAGGCATAGTTACATTAACTGCATCCAGCTTAAGCAAATGAAAAGTATCTAGTCCATTTTTAATATCAGTAACAAGCAATCTTGAATAGTAAGCATCTAAATTATTTATTTTGAATAAATAGTTATAAATTATAGGGCTTGCACTATTAATTATAGGATTACCAATAACAGCGAATTTTTTCATATCACACCTCTTGAATCTCGTCAAGCGAAAATTGCCCTTCGGCAGTTTCGCCAAATGAAGAATGGGCTACATACATCAATGGAGAACCTTTTTTGATTGCTTCCAAACGGGTAAATTTTAGTTCTTTTCCCATCCCAAAAAGCAGTAATCTATGACTTGGAAAAATATCGTATAAACTTAATACTTGATTAATATCCAGTGAGTTCTCATCATTAAACACAAGTTTTACATAATTAGGACTGAAACTCAACATTTTTTTTATCAAAAGTTGGATATCTTCAACACTAATTTTTTCTTCTGACAAATGATATGAAACAATTGTTTTGACGTTATACATTACTGAATAGTTTATTAATTCAGAAAGATTACTTTCAAATTTTAGAAAATCAATGTCTATATATTTGGGCGACAGTTCAATGATTTTTTTTATTTCATTATAGATAATATTTATTTTTGGTGCAATAATACAATTATAATTGTATATCATATTCTTAATATCATTAAGCGAATATGGGATATCGAGCCTATATTCAATAAAGCTTCCTTTTGGAATATTATTTTCTATTTTTGTAATAGAGTGTTTATTCGAGATGCTAACACAGTATGTTATTTTTTGTTCAGGCATGATAATTTCAAATACCTTTTAAATAATTAATTACTTTTTCAGCAGCAAGCTTGCCGCTTAGGGCAGCGCTTTCGACAGTTGCAGGCAAAGAAGTATCTACCCAGTCGCCGCAAAGAAACAGATTGTCATAATCAGTATCAATTGGTAATCTTTTTCTCGAATTGTTAATATCTATTGAAATTGTTGCTTTTTTATCGAAGATTATCTTTGAATGAATAATGCCTGTTGAATTTCTAATAAGTCCAAGATAAATTAGTTCGTCAGTAATTATTTTTGCAATCTCATAATGGCTCATTTTATACATTTCTAAAGCATTACTAATAGTTACTGTGTAGAGATAATACTTGGGATTGTGTAAATTTGATATTTTAGATAAGTTGAAAAGCCAATGAGATTTAGTTCCAAGCAAAGCATTTATCTCATCACAATCAATTTTTTTTCTTGACCAAAAATAAAACGATAGAATTGGAGAAAAATCGAAATTTTTTTTAAAATCATCACAAATTCCGCTATTGCTGAACACTCGGGCTAACCTATCGAAAGGAAGAGCAAGAATGAACGCATCAGCATAATAAATATTTCCTGCTTTATCATAACAACTTGCAATTTTATTATTTATGACAGATAATTTGTTAATCTCAGTATTTTTTACAACTTCAGAATTATAAGATTTTAAAATAGTATCGATGTGCTCAAACAAATTGCTTAAAGGAACAGTAGAAAAAAATATTTTAGCATTGTGGACACTTTTGAACATAATTTTTATTACTTCTGTGAAAACACTTGCTGGCGATTTTTCGACAGATTGATTCAATGTGGCTAAAATTAAAGGTTCCCAAAAATATTTAACGGCTAAATCAGTTTGCGCATTTTGCTTTAAGAAATCGTGGCAACTAATTTCAGAAGGCAATTGAATGTTTTTTATTTTTAGAATAAGTTTAACAATAGAAATTTTCGACTTGAAGTCAAGCATTCGGAAATTAAACAATGCAATCGCTAATGGTAATTTCCCACCAGACAAGCGAGTCGATAATTTCGTGGAACCTTTATTATCGAAATAGTTAATTCCGAAATGAGGTTGTTTTTTTATATAGTTAATAGTATTTAAGTTTCGCAACAAATCAAAAAAATTTTCATAAGCACCAATAAATATATGCTGTCCGTTGTCAATTATGTCCCCTGTTGAATTATCTGTGAAAGAGAAACATCTACCACCAATATTTTTCTTTGTTTCAAATAATTGAACTTCAATTCCAGCTTTTGCAAGCTGTATGGCAGCATTGATACCAGCAATCCCAGCACCGACGATGATTACTTTTCTTTTCATAAAAATTGGTATAAACTTTGTTATAAAAATAGTGATTTTTGAATTAAATGGAAAGTAGTAATGAAAAAAGTATTATTCGTAATATTGCATATATTGCTATTTATTTGTATTTATAGCAAATTATATACACAGGATAATTGGTTCGCGGGAATAGAAGAAGAAGAAATAGTAGAGCAACATAATTATAACCATCACTTAGGTTTATTTTTAGGAGCTTCCTCGAGTCTAAGCAAGGGCAAAATAAGCTTCTCTCCGGGAATCGACTATATTTATTATTTCAATAATGCTGAACCAATAATTGGAGTAGGAGGATATATAGAAGGTGCATTCGGCAAGCATACAGAGGCAATTTTCGGAGGTATGCTAAGCATCAAGCCGTGGCAGGAAGTTCAATTTCACATGGCTCCATCAATTATTTATAGAGATTTGCATACAAATATTATTGATGAAGTTCATTCAACAAGCAAAGTGAAATTTTTGTTGAGGTTTGGTGGGAATTACTCAATTCACATAGAAAATTTCTCAATTTCGCCTACTATTAATGCAGATATTGTTGGCAGCAAAGTTGGATTAGTATATGGGATTGGATTTGGTGTTGGGATATAAAAAAACGCCTTGAAAAACAATCAAGGCGTTTTTTTATCGAAAAAGTTTAATTAGGCATTTGCTTCTGCGCTGATTTGAACACCACGAGGTACTTTGCAAACAACAATAATAGTGTCGCCTGGAACGACAAATTCAATTCCTTCCAAAGACAAATCACGAATATGAAGTGATTTTCCTAAGTCAAGATTAGTTACATCAACTTCGAGAGCATCTACTAAGTACTGCGGCAAGCATTTAATAGTAACTTTATGTAAGGATTGTTGTAATTTGCCACCTTTACGAACACCAACGGACTGACCTTTGACAACAACAGGAACTTCGACAGTAAGTTTTCTTTCCGTATTAAGTCCAAGAAGATCGAAATGAAGAATTTGGTCGGTAACAGGATGGAATTTTACATCTTTAAGAACGCAGTCTTTTGCTTGCTCTTCGCCCTCAATTTGAAGTTTAATCAATTTAGTCGATGAAGTATAAACAATATTGCGAAGTGAGAGAAAATCAGTAGCAACAGGAATGCCTGGTTCTCCATTGATATAATAAACGCCAGGAATAAGACCTTCTTTGCGGATTTTATTAAGGCTTTGCTTCCCAACTTCTCTTTTTTTAACTTTAAGAACAACTTCTTTCATAATGAACCTCATTTATAAAACTTATCTTTCAATTTCAAACAGTGAGCTAATGGAACGGTTGTCGTGAGTTCTAATGATAGCTTCGGCAAGCAGTTCAGCAACAGATACTATTTCAATTTTATCAGAATGTCGTTTGAGCGGAATAGTATCTGTAACTAACACTTTCGAAACAGCGTTTGATGCATCAATTTTATCCAAAGCATTACCTGAAAGAACAGGATGGACGCAGACGCCAATAATATGTAGCGCACCTTTATCCATAAGAGCTTCTGCACAGTTGACAAAAGTGGTGCCAGTATCAATCATATCATCAACAATCACAACATTTTTATCTTTGACATCACCAATAATGTGCATAATCTCAGCAACATTATGCTGAGGACGTCTTTTATCCACAAGGACCAAATCGCCACCGAAACGTTTTGCATAGGAACGAGCAGTTTTTGCACCACCAACATCAGGAGCAGCGAAAGTAACATTTTCGAGCCCGATTTTTTTGAGCTGACGAATAAGAACAGGCGAAGCATAAAGATGGTCCATTGGAATATCGAAAAAGCCCTGTATTTGCGAAGAATGCAGGTCAATAGTGATTATCCTATCTGCACCAGCACGTTCGAGCAAGTTTGCAATAAGCTTAGCAGTCAAAGCGACACGGGGCTGGTCTTTTCTATCTTGTCGCGCATATCCGAAATAAGGAATAACAGCAGTAACGCGTTTAGCGGAAGCACGTTTAGCTGCATCGATTAACATTAGAAGTTCGAGAACATTATCGGCTGGGGCGAAAGTAGATTGAATAATAAAAAGATCTACACCACGGACGTTATCGTTGAATTTAACCCAGATTTCGCCGTCGCTAAAATTACGCACAAGAGTTTCAGAGAGCTCCAATCCGAGATGGTTTGCAACTTTATCAGCTAACAACTTGTTAGAACGTCCCGATGCTATTTTAAAATCGTGCATAAAACACAGTTTAAATTAAAAATGCTGGGACGGCAGGATTCGAACCTACGAATGCCGGAACCAAAATCCGGTGCCTTACCGCTTGGCGACGTCCCAGTCATACATCAAGTTAGGAATACAAAATTATCGTTTTTTTTTATTTTATGCAAATAAAAATTTCACACAAATTATCAATAAACGATTTCATCAAAAAAGCCTTGCGACAGTCAAGGCTTCTCTGTGACCCCGGCGCGACTCGAACGCGCGACCCTTTGATTAAAAGTCAAATGCTCTACCGCCTGAGCTACGGGGTCATTTTTTCTATTTTATTGTTGCTCACAATAAAATAGAATACAAAATTAAAGAATAAATATAAAATAGCAAAACATTTTTTTATTTTTGATAGAAATAATATTTTTCGTTTTGAGCATATAGATGATTTTGCTCTAAAAAATCAACTACTTGCTTGAAAATTCCTTTTTCGTCGAGACCGATTTCTTCTAATAATTCTTCCTGAGTTCCGTGCTCAATAAATTTATCTTCTATTCCCAGCACCAGAATATTGGGTTTTAAGCCAATACTGTTAGCAAATTCAAGTATAGCAGAACCAAAACCACCGATTTTTTGTCCTTCTTCCACTGTAACAACATATTCAAATCTGCTGAAAACATCTTTTAGCATATCTTCGTCGAGAGGTTTAGCAAAGCGAGCATTTATTACGGTTGCAGAAATTTCTTGTTTTTCAAGCATTTCAGCAACTTTAATTGAATATCCTACCATTTTCCCAAACGCGATAATTGCTAAATGGTTCCCAATTTTTAATGTTTCAGATTTACCGAGCGGAATATGTTTCATTGAAGTAATCGGGACACCTTGTGCAAACCCACGTGGATAACGGATGGCAATTGGAGCATTAGGATAGTGGTAAACAGACGAAAAAAGCAAATCGCGAAGTTCTTGTTCATCTTTTGGAGCAGCAATAATTTGATTAGGGATTGTTCGCAAGTAAGAAATATCAAACACACCGTGATGAGTTGGTCCATCAGCACCGACAAGACCAGCTCTATCGATAGCAAAAATAACTTTCAAATTTTGGAGAGCAACATCGTGAATAATATTGTCGTAAGCACGTTGCAAGAAAGAAGAATATATAGCGACAACTGGAAGAACGCCTTGTATAGCCAATCCCGCAGCAAAAGTAACTGCGTGCCCTTCGGCAATACCCACGTCAATAACACGTTCGGGCATAACATCTTTGAGTTTGTCAAGACCAGTTCCTTCGCACATTGCAGCAGTTATGGCAATAATATTATCGTTTTGCTGACACAGTTCAACAATAGCGTCGCCAAAGACATCCTGGTAAAGTGGAATATTTGGCTTTTCAGAAAGGGATTTTCCTGTTTCTTTGTCTATTTTGCCGATAGCGTGCAAATTATGAATATCACATTCTGCGGGACCATATCCTTTTCCTTTTTGTGTCATAACGTGTAGAAATATAGGGCCTTTAAGGTCCTTAATTAATCTCAGTATTTTTACCAATTTAATAACATTATGACCATTGAATGGACCAAAGTAAGTAAAACCGAATGCTTCGAACAAAGCGCCCGGAGTAATGATAGCTTTCATACCTTCTTCGATACGTCCAGCCAATTTACGAAGCCTATCACCGAAGGTATCGAGTTTTCCTGCCAAATCCCAAACATTTTTACGAATAGATTGAACAGTAGAAGAAGCAAAAATTTCATTAAAATAATTAGAAAATGCCGAAACATTAGCATCAATAGACATATTATTATCATTGAGAATGACAATAATATCTCTTTTTTGGACGCCAGCATTATTCATTGCTTCAAATGCAAGTCCGCCAGTCATAGAGCCATCACCGATGACAGCAGTAACTTTGAAATTATCACCCTTTAAATCGCGAGCAGTTGCCATTCCTAATGCAGCAGAGATACTTGTGCTTGCATGACCAACACCGAAAGCATCATATTCAGACTCAGATGGTTTCAAAAAACCCGAGAGACCACCTTTTTGGCGAATTGTGTGAAGAGCATCTCTACGACCAGTGAGAATTTTATGCGGATAGCCCTGATGACCAACATCAAAAACAATTTTGTCCGATGGGGTATCAAAAACGTAATGAAGTGCAACCGTGAGTTCCACAACTCCAAGGCCAGCACCGAAATGCCCGCCAGTTTTGGTAATGGTATCTATCATAAAATCACGAACTTCATCGCATACCGTTGGAAGTTCTTCCAACGGTATCTTTTTGAGATCCACTGGTGAATTTATTTTCAATAGATATTTATAATCTTTCATTTTTCTTAAACAAACTTTAACAAAACTTTAAATATGACGATTAATTAAAAAGTTAGTTTTAATTTATTCTAAAATAGTGCATTCAACATCAGTAACACCATCCTGCAGCATATCAAGTTGGCGAGCGGCTTCGTAAGATAAGTCTATAATTCTGCCTTCAACAAAAGGACCTCTGTCGTTTATAATTACTACAATTGAGCGATTATTCTTTAAATTCTTGACTTTTAGTTTAGTTCCAAATGGCAAGGAACGATGAGCTGCAGTCAGCTTATTTTGGTCAAAAACTTCACCGCTTGCAGTAGAGCGACCGTGGAATTTATCTGCGTAGTATGATGCTTTTCCTCTGAAAGTGTAACCACTTTGAAATTCTTCGCTTTTCGTATTAGAGGAAGAATTAATTTGAGAATTGTTATTGCTATAATTGTTGTTATCTGTGAATCGAACAGTCGAGGCACACGAGACAAGTAAAATTGAGGTAGCAATAAACAATAATAATAATTTCATACAAATTCGTTTGTGGTTTTAAAATACATACAAATTTAAACGATATTCTATTGTTAAAAAATACTTTTGAATTATTTATGATATTTTTATAAATTAAATTTAATTATTAATCAACTTTAATCGCAATAAAATTATCAATAACGAGGGGAGAGAATGGCAGATCAAGCACAGAGGATAGTTTTTTTATTAAAAAAACTTCAGATGGGAAATAAATACACGACTTCAGAAGCGTATGAAATGATTTGCAAGGAATTTGGACCGCATTCGTTAAGGACGGTGCAACGAGATATGTTGCTTCTGCAAAAATGCGAGCCAACAATCAATGCAACACGTGTTGGGAAAGAGCATTTGTGGTTTATCCCAAAGGAAATTCGTAAAGCCGAAGCAATGATGAGAATTGATAATAATGAGATACTATCGTTTTATATTTTGAAAGCGCATTTAAAAACATTTAGCGGGACGGTAATTGAAGATGACATTAATAGGTTAATTAATAAGTTGGAAAAATTTGCTCCCGAAGAGATATATGCGCCAGAAAGTTTGTTTTGGGACCAAAATATTGGATATTTTGATTACTCAAAGTATAATGAGAGATTAAAAGAAATAATTGATGCAATTGTTAATAAAAAATGGGTAAATATTGATTATAATACGTCAAGCAAAGGCATAATAAACAAGATATTGATTAATTTGCGGTGCCTATTTACATACAGTGGGGCATTATATGCGGTGGCATTTGTTCCAAAACACGACTCACATATAGCACTTGCAATACACAACATATTAGAAATAGAGGAAGTTCCAAACTTTAAGAAGAAATTGCATGAATTCAGTTTCAAGGAATGGACGAAAAATAGATTTGGTGTGTTTTATGGCGAGCCAAAACGAATTGTTTTAACGATTAAACCAGAGTTTAAGCACTATTTTATGAACAGGAAATGGCACCAATCTCAAAATTTAATTGAAGAAGAAGATGGAAGTTTAACAATGGAACTGAAAGTTCCAATTGGACCTGATTTTATTAGTTGGGTGATGAGTTGGAGCTCAGCAATAATCATCAAAAAGCCCAAAGAATTAAGAAAAGCAATAATTGAAAAACTTGAAAAAGCTTTGATAGATTATGAATATAAAGAAATAGAAGGAAATGAATAATGAAAGTAAAAGAAATTATCGAATTTGCGATCGACAAAGAAATTGAAGCAATTGAGTTTTATAAAAAGCTCCAAAATATCGCAAAGCTCCAATCGAGCAAAGCATTTTTGAAAGAGTTAGAAGAAATGGAAGTATCTCATAAAAACATTCTTCAAAATTATTTGGATAATCCAGCGGGAATTAGCTTGATTGAGCAACCTACAAATTTGCAGATAAGTGATTATATGGATGATGTGGAAGCTGAAAGCGATATAACATTCCAGCAAATACTAATTATTGCGATGAAAAGAGAAGAACGGGCAATGAGTTTGTACCAGAAATTAGCAGAGCAAGTCGAAGGCGATACTCGAAATGTGTTTATTCGTTTGTCGCAAGAGGAAGCAAAGCATAAACTTCAACTTGAAACTATTTATGATGAAGAAATTTTAAAAGAAAATTAGAATAAACATGAAGAGAAAAATTTACTTATTAATTGCTGTTACCTTTTTAGGTATGGTTGATAACATTAACGCTAACCCGTGGGAAATCTCGTTGCAGCGGCTTCGAGAAGGCAATGAGCGATTCGTTGCAGGGCAAGCCACTCATCCAAATCAAACATTTGAACGAAGACAGGAAACAGCGAACAAGGGTCAAAAGCCATTTGCTACAATTCTTGCTTGTTCGGATTCGCGAGTGCCTGTTGAAGTAATTTTTGACCAAGGTGTTGGCGATTTGTTCGTGGTAAAAGTTGCTGGAAATGTGGCAGATGTTGATGAAATTGCAACAATTGAATATGGAACAGAGCATTTAGGGACACCTGTACTTATAGTATTAGGACATACCAAATGCGGCGCAGTAACAGCAGTTGCAAGCGGCGCTCATTTAGAAGGGCATTTACCAAAATTAGCTGATAAGATAAAACCCGCATTCCAAAAAGTTCAAAAAGAGCATTCTGATAAGCATAATTTAGTAAATTTAACGATAAAAGAAAATGTTTTTCAAACAATCAGCGACATTATTTCAAAAAGCAAAATTATAGGTCATTTAATAGAAGAAAAAAAACTTCAAGTTGTAGGTGCAATTTATGATATTGAAACAGGAAGAATTGAATGGTTAGGCAATCATCCAGATGAGAAAAAACTTATTGAAAGCTCAAAACACATTAAGGAAAACCAGTCTGACGCAAAAAACTTTTTCACATCAAAGAATTTTATATTTATGGGGATTTTTATTGTCATCGTAAGTTTGCTTGCAACTATTATTGTTTTTATACTATCAAAAAGGAAACCATAATTGAAGAGAATTGTTAACATACTGGTAATAATTTTATTATCAACAAATGTTTGTTTCTCTCAATGGATTAACAGAAACACAGATGCAACTTTTCAAATAAATTCCTCTCATTTTGTTGATGCGAATAATGGTTATATTGTGGGGTTGCTCGGATCAATTGCCAAAACAACAAATGGCGGAAGCAGCTGGATTAGTCAGAATGTCAGCAACACTTATTCGTTATTTGGTATCAATTTCACAAATATAACAACTGGCTGGGCTTGTGGCTTTTTCGGAATTATTTTAAAAACAACAAATGGTGGAAACAGTTGGAATCTTCAATTCAGCGGAACAACAAATGATTTGCTCAGAATTCAATTTGTAAATTCATCAACTGGCTGGGCAATTGGCAGGTCCGGCACGATAATCAAGTCAATAACTGGTGGTACATTATGGACATCACAAACAAGCGGCTCAACTGAAGATTTATTGGGTATTTCTTTTATTAACTCAACAACGGGATGGGTTGTCGGGACAAACGGAACAATTCTTAAAACTACAAACGGCGGGACAAATTGGATGGCATTAAGCAGTGGAACAACAGAAAACCTGGCAGGAGTTAGCTTTGTGAATGCTAACGTTGGTTACGTTGTCGGTGGAAATGGCACGATACTGAAAACTACAAATGGCGGTGCAACTTGGGCACAGCAAACAAGCGGTACGACTGTGCAACTTACAGCAGTGCATTTCTATGATATGAACATTGGGGTTTGCGTAGGAGTTAGCGGAAAAATATTAAGGACAACCAATGGTGGAACAAACTGGATTGATGAATCGACAAGTGCAGCAGTGCAGTTAACAGATGTACAATATGTCTCCTCAACTATTGCATACGCTGTTGGGTATGGTGGAAATGTGCTTCGTTATGAATATAGTGCTTTGCCGCCTCCCAATTTAATCTCTCCTGCAAATAATTCATCTAACTTAATGCCAAATGTTACATTGAGCTGGAGCAATGTATCGCTTGCTTTGTCCTATAGAGTGCAAGTTTCGACAAATAATAATTTTAGCAATTTCATTCTTAATACTACTACGACATCAACAAGTTTTCAATTACAATCGTTGCAGCTAAATACAACATATTACTGGAGAGTTTGCTCTAAGAATGCAACAGATTCGTCTATCTGGTCGAGTATTTATAGTTTTACAACAACTGATAGTGTAGCTCAGAATATTAATCTTATTCCGGGTTGGAATTTAATTTCGTTGAACGTATTTCCATTTGATAGTTTGTTTTCTCAAATCAAACAAAAAATAGGTAGTAAATTCATCATTGCAAAAAGTGAAGATGGTAGAATATTTTGTCCACCTTTTACAAACACACTATCGGTGTGGAATAATAAAGAAGCGTATTTGATAAAAGTATCTGATACGACAATTTTGAGCATAACAGGTTTAGCGATTAGTCCGGAGAATTATTCCATAAGTTTGGGTAGAATAGGTTGGCACTGGATACCATACATAAGAAATTCAGATATTTCACCTGCTCTTGGTTTGATTTCTTTGATTGGAATGTACGATCACGTAAAAGATACTGATGGTAATTCTTACAAACCAAATTCTTCGAATACATTACAGAATTTAGCTCCTGGCAAAGGTTATATGATATATATAACAAATTCTAATGCTACACTGCTCTATCCACCTAATTAAATGAAAATATAATTAAAACATTTTTATTTTTCTACGTCTAATTAATCAATTAAACAAAGAATAAGTTACCCTATTTGAGTAATAAATTGCTATGAAAAAGCTAATATTTTTATTGGTGATTATTTTTCCTCATTTTGTGAAAGGCAATGTAGTTATTTCTTATATACAGCCTGATATTGTTGCCCCAGGAATGAATAGTTACCTTGAATTCATTGCACCATATAACGCATATGGAAATTTTGGAGCAGATAGAACGTTCTACAATTTGCTAACCGATACTTTAAGAATTGAAGTTGTTAATCCAAATGATAGATGGAAGGTAACGTTTGGTCCGTTGGTGGTAAGTTGGCAGGGACGGATGATATCGACTCAAGTTTTTGCTCATCCATCACTTAAACCAAACTCGTGGGATTGGAGTTTGCTTCAACAAGATTTCAAAATAAAAGTGCGAATCAATAAAAATGGTATTTTATCAAATGAAGTAGATTTATATATTGTTCAGCCATTTCCTTTTGGAAACAAAAGTAGCATCCCCGATAGCATTATTGGAGATGGCTCGCTTGGGAAACGTTCACCACGTGGTGCAATGATTGTTGATTCGATGATATTAGCCAATAGAACTTATTACGTTTCAACAGCAGATGTGGACCCAATGACACCCGGAAATCAAGGATATTTGCCATTTATACTTATTTCAAAAGGCCCAATCCGAGGCGGAGCTAACACATTGATATCAGTAGATGGTGGGTTAAGCGGTAGACAGCAAAGGCTACAAGACGGTGGTCCTGGCGGTGGAGGCGGAGGTGGAAGATTTTACGATGCAGGTTTGTTTGTAGATAACTCACGAAATGGGGATGATGGCGGAGATGGATTTACTGGAGGCGGAAGTGGAGGACGTAACAATAGCAGTCTACCCGGCGTAACTAATTCAATGAAACTTCCCGGTATTGGTACTTTAGAAGTGGCAACCGGAACACCAGCAAGGGGTTATTCACTGAATGGTATTCCACCAAGCTACATCCCTAATGTGTATGAATCCGCTGGTGGTGGGACAGGACATCCATTTGGCCGTTCAGGCGAGCATTGTAATGACGGAAACAATTGTACTCCAGCGGGTGGATATGGAGGTGGTTCAGGAGTGAAGCAAAATACACCGGGAGGCTCAGGTGGTAACGCTACTGATGGTCAAGGTAGTAATAATTCAGGTGGTAAAGCAGTGGGCAATCGGATGATTATCCCATTAGCTGGTGGTAGTGGCGGTGCCAGTGGAAATCCACAATCTGGTGGTAATTTTTCAGGCAGTGGTGGTGGAGGGGGTGGTGCTATAATGATTTACGCAGCGGGAATTAATAATGTACAAATTTCTGCAAAAGGCGCAAATGGTCAGGATGGCATCAATTCATCAAACGGTGGCGGTGGAAGCGGAGGTTCGGTTATTACCTCAGCAAAATTGTTGGTTGATAACGGTAGTTCACAATCAATTTTTATTGAAGGAGGTAAAGCAGGAGGCGGCACAAACCAATTTGGCGGATGGGGTCGAGTGCGGCGAGATGCTCCGATTTGGAATGTAAACGTTGGCAACGCTGCATTTGAACCAACCACTTATTATCAAGGGCCGTCGTCTGACACAACAAAATATATTAAGCCACTTATTCCATTTTGGGTTAGAGGAAGCAAAAAATTTGAAGATTCTTTGCAAATTTGGCTGAAACCAGAGACACGTCAATGGACTTATGTTGCAACAATTCCACAAAATCAGCTATTCTGGGAAGTTCAAATGCTTCTCGATAGAACAGATTCGGTTTATTATCTTGTGGCTATGCAAAGCGTTCCCAATCCTGAAAAATCAAACGAATTTCGTACTGAACCTAATTTTTTGATGACACAAGCAGCAGCAAATGTCCTTATTTTGGAAAAAATACCTGAATTTTATTGCCAGGACACACTTTTCAGCGATACTTTGCTCGCTTGCGACGGACAAGAAGTCAAATTCAAGGCAAGAATTTACAACTTAGGAGACACTGATTTGATTCTGTCGGATGCGTATTCTAGAAGAGGCTTTCTTTCGTCGAACATAAACAATACAATTATTCCTCCATTTGATAGTTTAGATGTTGTAATAACATACACTTACAATAAAAATCACCCGCTAATCATTAACGACACTTTGTTTATTAATCATAATGATTACTGGACAGGAGCTAGCAATCCCTTCCCCATTGCTGTTAATCTGAACTTATTAGATATAATTCTATATACTAATTTGCATAGTTATTTACAGCCATACAACAAAGAAATAAACCTTCCAAGTGTGAAAACTTATATTATCAATGCTTGCTTAGGAGCAAGCTACAAGATACTTGCAAGTGTTGGAAATTTGACTGATACAACTATTAATTTAGAAAATATTTTGACACATAGTTCAGATATTAGTACGCAGATTGTTGGGAATCGTTCAATTTCACGACTGGGCACTTGCACTTATGTGATTGATTTGATAGCAAATATCTTAGGTACAACAAGTTACAAATTATATTATAAATTATTTGAATGTGATAATATTATTGATTCATTAGAAATAATTTTGATAACAACACAAGCGGAGCTGACTTTTTTGGATCACGGCAATTTCCCAGACACACGTATCGGAAGTTCAAATTTGAAAGGAATAAGGCTGCGAAACACTGGCAATTCAAAAATTTATTTGAGTTCGGTTAGCGTTTCTGGAAATGATTTTTCGATAGTTGATATAATGCCAGGATTGCCAAGAATTTTAAATCCAAATGATGAAATTAACATTACAGTTAGATTTTCTCCTACAAATCAAGGTGACGTATTTAGACGGTTAAATATTACAACTTTGCCAACAGATAGCACTTGTGTATATAATATTGAACTGCCACTTCGCGGTAAGGGATTAGAAACCAGCGTTATTGCTTCAAAATATTTGCTTAATTTTGACACTTTATACACCTGCCAGATTGCTTATGATACTGTTTATATTATCAATCCAAATGGGTCGAATTTTAGATATATGATTATTCCACCAGCAAGAATTATAGGTTCAAATGCATTTGTGATAGTTGAACAACCCACAGCAACAGTTGCTGTTCAACCCGGCGACTCTGTGCGATATATAATAAAATTCGAGCAAGGATTTGCGGGTAGTCACTTAGCTGAATTGATTATCAACACTGATGAGCCTGGTTATGAGGAAGTGAAAATACAACTTAAAGGAGCCAAAGATACATTAAATATTGAAATTATTCCAAATCCAATTAATTTAGGAAATATCGATGTTGGTTCGGCAGTTCTTTCAGCATTTAGCATAAGAAACAAAGGGCTGTTGCCAATAAATTTAAAAAACATAAGGTTTGAAAATCAGCAAATTGTTGGTAGCTTTTTGCCTTCGAGTGCTCAAATTCTACCAAATGAAGTTCAGAATATTGACTTTTTAATCAAAATTGACAAGCAAAATAGAAAATCAGAGTCGATTTTACTCGAATTTGAAGAATGCGATTGGACTGCAACTGAGTTTGTAGTATTTAATAAAATTTATTCTTATCCAACCACAAATAGCCCGGTGGACTGGGGAATTGTGTCAGGTTGCGAAGATACTGTAAAATCAATTTACGTTAGAAATATTGCATCAAATCCTTTTATATTGAAGTCGTGGCAAATTGATGGAATTGATAAAGATTTATTCCATTTTCGTGGACAAAATTACACATTGCCAAGAAGTTTTGGGCTAAATGAAACATTTGAGATGATAATTGCCTTCGAGCCGTTTTATAGCGCAAATGGGAATAAACAAGCGTATGTAGTTTTCGAGGCCGAAAGCAACGGAGAAGACACAACTATTATTGTTCAACTGCTTGGCGAGAAACGTTCAACGGCAATTGCAGCTCCTGATAATATCGCTTTCGGTGGAAAAGTGGTCAATACTTTTTCGCAATTGAGTTTTTCGCTTACTAACAATGGTATTTTCCCGATTACAATAACTTCGATTGAGATGCCAAAGCACTATCCAACAGTATTTTCGGTAGAACCCAATATCCTCGGGGTTACTCTGAATCCACAGGAACAACAAGTTTTTACTGTTGGCTTTCTACCGATTGAACAAATACGATATTTGGACACAATTGTAATTAATACAAAATATAAGAATTGTGATGAAAAAGTATTTGTTTATTTAGATGGTACTGGTCTTCCACCTCGGATACTGACAATAAGAATACCGAACTTAGAATTGCTCGACCCACGGTGGACTGATTATGCTATTCCAATTTATGCAAAGGTAGAAAATGACACTTTGCAAAATTATAAAATTGACACACTCTTGGTTGAGTTCAACAGAAGTTTGTTTTATCCGAAATCTGTTACAAACGGTAGAATTATAAGCAACAACATAGTAAATCAAAATAGAATAATTGGAGTTGAGATCGACAATATTAATATGGCTCAATTGAATGCAGAGAGAAAAATAGCTGAAATCGTCGGCGATGTACTGCTTGGGAACGATACAGTAACCACAATTAACTTGTTGAGAGTTAGTAAACCTGATACTTTGAGAATACAAGAGTTTTATCTTGAAAACGGCTTATTATCGATAAAAGTTTGTTCAGAAGGCGGGAATCGATTGCTTGATGTACATAATCGCCCCGTTTCGATAATTGTATCGCCAAATCCTTTCTCGGGCAATGCTACAATAACTCTTAACTTGCTCGAGACAGGATTTCATAAGCTTGAACTGTATAATTTGAATGGTGCTATAGTTGATGAAATCAGCTCTTTTGAAATCGGAGCAGATGGGAACAAAGAAAGGACTATAAATATTAATTCATCGAAAATAGCCAGTGGTGTATATTTACTGAAATTGACAGCACCAACAACTTATTATATAAAATTAATAGTAGTAAGTAAGTAGAAAAGGATAAATCAATGACAAGGTTTTCGAAAATTATTTTAATTATTTTAGTGTTATCAAGCAGTTTGACTTTTTCTCAGGAAAGAGCAGTTCAATTTTATTTAGGCGGATATTTCGGACTGAACTATAATAATCATATTGCGTCGTTCAATAAATTAGATGAAAAATATGCTAACTGTTGTCCGAAGTTCAAAAGTGCAGATGGAATTGGGCTTTCAATAGGTGGATTGTTCGAAAAAAATATTAACGAGCAATTTTCCTGGGGCTTAAAATTTGGTTTTTCTCAATTAGATGGCACTTTTTCGCCTAAAGAGATAATAGGGAATACTGAACTTCGTGAAGAAGCTCCTCCCTACAATACAATTTTGGTACAAAGAGCAGAAGTAGAACACTATTTATCGAGCAAATTATACACACTTGGAGCGGAACCTTACATTTCTTATAATATTTTCGATAAGTTAAACTCGATCGTTGGACTTCGATTTTCTTACTTGTATTTGGCTGAATTTACTCAAAAAGAAAAACTGTTGCGTCCCAATAATGTTACATTTCTTGGTGGTTCAAGAATACGGAATGAATTTAAAGACGAAGAAATTCCGGAGAAAAACGCATTGCAACTATTTGGAAATATTGGAATTAATTACGACTTGAAGATTGGTGCAAACTCATATATGTCTCCAGCGATAAATTTCTATATTCCTTTTACTAATATATCAAAAGTAGATTGGAAGGCGAATTCTGTTCAATTTGCTTTGAATTTGAGATTCCCGATTTACGAACCCAAACCTATTTCTTTGAGAGATACAATCATTGAAAAAGATACAACTTTAATAATCGATAAAAGTGTTAAGACTGAATTTGTTCGACTTACCAAAACAACACGACAAACAAAAATAATAGACAATGAAAAAGATAAAATTGAAAGAACCATAATAAAAGAATATTACGAAAAGGTTGTGCCCAAAGAGGAAGTTTTAGAGGTAAGGTTTGATGTGTTTGGAGTAGACAAGCAGGGCAAGAGAACAGAAAATCCTACCTTAATCATTGAAGAAGTCGAGACAGAAGAGGGATTTCCTCTGCTTCCGTATGTGTTTTTCCCACCAGGAGAAAATTCACTTGAAAAAACAAAAATGAACAAAATACCAAAAGAGGAAACTGCAAAATTTAGTGAAATTAACCTTCAATGGAATACTTTGGAAATTTACTATCAATTGTTGAATATAATTGGAACGCGTTTGCGAAACAATCCAAAAGCCAATATTACTCTGATAGGAACAAACAATAATGCCGGGGTAGAACAAAACAATTTACAACTTTCATTGGAGCGAGCAGAAGCGGTTAAGAAGTATCTTGTTAGTGTTTGGGGAATTGAGTCACAAAGGATTAAAACACAAGCCACAAACCTACCAGCTAAGCCTACAAATCCAGTTATAGCAGAAGGCATTGAGGAAAATAGCCGAGTAGAAATTACTTCCAATGATGTTAACATCATTGCACCGGTGTATATGAAGGAAATTGATATTATTGCCAATCCACCTGTTATTGAAGTAAGACCACTAATTCAAACAAGCGTTGGCGTAAAAGAATATAAATTAGAAATCGTTCAAAGCAATCAACCAATTAGAACTATGGAAGGAAAAGAAATGCCAGAACAATTTATTTGGGAAATTACTCAATCTCCAATACCGAAATTAGAACAAGAGGCAACTATTACTCTCACGGTAGTGGACAACGAAAATCAAACAAAAACATATTCGAAAAATGTGAGTATTCAACAAAAAACAATCCGCAAAAAACGCGAAATTATAGAAGACGATTATCGTATAGAGCGATATTCTTTAATTTTATTCGATTTTGATAAATCAACAATACTCGATATTCACAAACCAGTACTTGAATATATTAGGACCAAAATAACATCAAATTCAAAAGTAAAAATTTATGGTTATGCAGATAGAACGGGGACCGTTGAGTACAATCGCGAGTTAGCTCGGCGCCGTTCTGAAGAAGTGCGAAACTATTTAAAAATAAAACCTGAAAATGTCGAGTTGTATCCGATTGGTAACGATGATTTATTATTTGATAATAATATTCCCGAAGGAAGAAGTTACAGCAGAACTGTAAAAATTGAAATAAGAACACCTATTTTTTAATTGTATCGAGAATTGAAATGAAGAAGATAATTTTTGTTTTTTGCTTGCTTTGCTTGCCAGCAGTAATTTTTGCCGAAAATGAAGAGTATTATCCAAATAAAATTGTAGTTAAATTCAAAAAATACTCTCAAACAGCAAATAAATGGGAAACTGGACAAAGACAAACCAGTTTGATTGAATTTGAAAAGATTATTGGCGAAAATATTGTAGCCCAATTTGTCCCAGATAATCTACTAAATTTATATAATTCCGCAAAAATTAAAAATCGACAGAAAAATGCTGTCAGCAGTAATAAAATAAATTTAGATTTAATTGCAATAATAGACTACAAAAAGTCTATTGATCCTTTGATTGCCGCAAAAAAGCTTGCTACACATCCTGATATAGAATATGCTGAACCTTTGTTTAAGCATAAGATACTAGAAACCACAAATGACCCATTATTTATCGAACAAAATTACATCGAGCAAATCAAGGCTAATTTAGCATGGAGCTATATTGATACAAATATTACGATCATAGTTGGAATTGTCGATACAGGAATTGATTATGAACACGAAGATTTAAAGGAGAATATTTATTACAATCAAGGAGAAATAGGTTTTGATGAAAGCGGAAACGACAAACGCTTCAATGGAATTGATGATGATGGCAATGGATTTGTGGATGATTGGCGTGGATGGGACTTCTATGGAGATGGTGATAATGACCCAATGCCGGGCAACCCGCACGGCACACACGTAGCTGGAATTATTGGTGCAGTTGCTAATAATGGGATAGGAATAGCAGGAATTGCAAGAAATATCAAGTTGCTTCCAGTGAAAATTGGTTCAGATATTCCTTATGCTTCAAACATTGCGAATGGATATTCTGGAATTTTGTATGCTGCTTCGATGGGGGCAAGGGTTATAAATTGTTCCTGGGGTGGAACGCACTATTCAATGGCAGAAGCCGATATTATAAGAGCTACAAATGAATTAGGTTCACTTATTGTGGCAGCAGCGGGAAATAATAATCAATATTTGATTTATTATCCAGCTGCATATGATGGAGTATTGTCTGTTGCAGCGGTTGACAGTGAGGACAAAAGAGCATATTTTACAAATTATCATTACAAAATTGATGTATCAGCACCGGGAGTAGAAATATTATCGACAATTCCTGAAAATGAATATCGCACAATGAGCGGGACTTCAATGGCGTCTCCTGTCGCGGCGGCAGTTACAGCATTAACGATGAACCGTTTCCCTAATAAACCAAATTTCGTTATTCGAGAAATTGTTAAAGCAAGTTCAGATTACATTGATTACAATAATCCATATTATTCAGGAATGCTGGGCAAGGGACGTGTTAATGCATTGAGAGCGATGACCGACAATTCTTTTATTTCGCTAAAAGTCCTTTCTTTGCAAAATACAGGTGAAACCATTGATAATGAATATTTTACGAACGACACGATTAAATTTAAACTGACAATTATTAATTATCTCGATGATGCTGAGAATGTAAGAATAAAGATTTACTCAACAAACAGCAATTTGTTTACAGTAATTAATGATACTTGTTATTTAGGAAGAATAAATAGTTCAGAAATTGCTCAAACTGATGAATTTGCATTTATTGTAAATAATGTTAATGAGTATGACAAGGAAATAAGGCTTGTCGCAAGACTTATAGCAGATGGCTATGTATCGGACAATTTTGCTTACGAAGCAATAATCTCGCCATCATACAGAACTTTCGATAAAAATAACATTACTGCAACAATTAATAGCATGGGAAATATTGGTTATAATGACTACCCTCGCAATCAGCAAGGTAAAGGAATACGATATAAAGAAAGCGAAAGTATGGCTTTCGAAGGTGCTTTGTTGCTCTCCGTAAATGGGAATGAATTATATAATGTCGCTCGTGGTGAATACCAGTTGAGAAAGGACGTGGATTTTCAAATAATTAAGACAATGAATTTGAACTATCCTGGAATTTTTGCGGATGCCGAAGGTAGTTGCCTGTTTGAAACTATAAACGATGACACTTTGAATGCTAGTAAATTGAGGATTAGCCAAAGCAATTTTCAATTTAAAAGAAAAGAAATTGAAAATACAATTTTTACTTTTTACAAGGTAAATAACTTCTCCGATAAAAGGCTCGATTCAGTTTATGTCGGGTTGTATTTCGATTGGGATATTGGAAATCCCCAAAGAAACAAAATTTGGTGGGACGAGCAGCATAGCATTGCAATTGCGAAATCAATTGATGACGGATTGTCAATTGGCGCGGTAATTAATTTATCTCAATTCAATAACAATTTTGTTGCTATTGATAACGATGGGAATAGCGAGGATTGTCCCGGGGTATATGATGGTTTTACTCCTAATGAAAAATTGCGTTTTTTGAAGGGTGGTTTACAAAGGCAACAGTCATCAATTACAGATGCATCGATGGTTATAGCGGCTGGACCATTTTCATTAGCAGCCGGTGATTCTGCGCTTGTGCCTTTTGCAATAATTCTTGGAATGGACACACAAAATATTATTTCGGAAGCAATTTATGCAAGGACTTTTGTTAATCAAATTATTTCTGCAAGTGTTGAAAGAAATGATAAAGTAATTTTAAATAAAGTATATCCAAATCCAGCAAAAAGGCAAATATCTTTAGAAGTCTTTTCTGAAAAAGATATCTTTGGTACAATTTCCATTTTCAATGAACTTGGCAAAGAAGAAAAGATTTTGGAGAGCAACAAATTCTTTAATTCGGGTATAAATAAATTGACTTATAATATCACAGATTTGTCAAGTGGGCTATATTTTGTTAGAGTTTCTTTTGACGATGGCACGGTTAAAAGCTCAAAAATTATTCTTGTTGATTAATTTTTGCTGAAATTTCATTGGCTTTTTCTAAATAATAATCGCATTTTTCTGGTTCTTTTTCGGCAAGAGTAAGAAAAATCTGATATGCTTTTTCGAATTGTCCTTGTTGAACAAGGATTTTTGCCATAGTTTCAGTTGCAGGTGGAGTGTAATCGACGTGTTCTTCCTCAATTTCTTTTTCTACTGGTTCGGATATTTCGATTTTACTGATACTTGATATTTTTTCCGCTAACTTTCGTATTTCGTCCGGTTGAGTCGACTGATTTTCATATTTAGAAATGAGTGAATTTGTGTCGAAGCTTGCTTCTATTGCTAAATTAGCAGGTTTTCTGTTTATTGAAAAGTCGTAGAAAAGATAGTCGAAAAGCCCATCAATTAAAAGTTTGTTTTCAACATTCAGTGCAGGAACGTAAGAATCAGGAATTATTCCGGTTGCAAAAGCTTTGAGAAAACCTTTCGGCAAATTTATGGGTTCGGGAGGATATTCAACTGAAATATCTTCATTTTCTTCAATATCAGGTTGTTGCTCAATATTGATTTCAACTAATTTTCCCAAATTGATTTCATTATAATTAGCATCAGTGTTGAGTTCTTGTATTATCAGTTCGCTTTCGGAAACTTCAAAATCATCAGTAATTTGTTTAGTTTGTTCTATTTCTGTTTGAACTTCTATCGTTATATCGTTGAGACTGGTATACAGGTTGTCGTTTATTTCAGACTTATTATCATTTAATTCAGACTGGTAGTTTTCGAAAATGCTATTCAAAGTAGTTTCCTCGATAGCTTGCTCAATATATGGATTTATTACCGTTTCATCATTTTGTGAAATTTCATCGTTTTGTACAAGAGATAGAATTTTATCTTCAAGTTCGGAAATTTGTTTTTGATTGTTCGCAATTTGTTTGAATTTATCAAGGAATTCTCTGGCTTTTTGTGAGTTGCCAATTTTAATAAAAAAATCAATAATTGTAACATAGCCAGTAAAATAATCAGGAAATTGCTCTATGCCTTGAATACAGAGTGCAATTGCATCGTCATAGTTGCCGTTTTCGAAGAGTTCGACTGCATCGAGAGCAAAAAAAGGTGAAATTTTTGCCATATTAGAAATCTCTTGTTACAACAAATTCTGCAAAATTTATCAATGACTTTTTAGCATCTGAATCAGGAAAATCCTTTAAGCACAGTTTAGCTTTTTCTGAATAATCGTAAGCAATTTTGCGAGCATATTCTATTCCACCAGTCTCTATAATCAAATCATAAATTTCATTGATTTTTTTCTGATTAAGGTTACCTTTTTTGATTGTTTTGATAACATCCTTTGCTTTATCGGTGCTAATGTTTGCCAAAGTAAAAATAAGTGGAAGAGTAATTTTCTTTTCTTTTAAGTCGTTCCCAACTGGTTTGC
Source organism: Eximiradius sp. (assembly GCA_937127445.1). GTDB lineage: Bacteria > Bacteroidota > Ignavibacteria > Kapaibacteriales > UBA2268 > JAKIZO01. The sequence goes on from CAKZLY010000018.1 coordinate 201,725, forward strand.
CAATATCAGCATTAGAAGATGTAAAATCGAAAATATCGTCTCGAATCTGAAAAGCAAGACCGCAGTAAGTACCATAATCACGCAAAAAATTTTGAGTATTTTTGTCGTCGGTAGCAGAGAAAGCACCAATTTCACAGCAAACACTCAGAAGAGATGCAGTTTTAGCATTAATAATTTTAAAATAATCATCTTCAGAAACGCGTAGAGTTCGACTTTTTTCAATAGCAAGAAGTTCGCCCTCGCTCATTAAACGGACAGCTCGGGAAATAATTTCCAGGAACTCGAATTCTTTGTTGTCGATGGCAGTTAGCAGACCTCTGGAAAGAAGATAGTCGCCCATAAGAACAGCAATTTTGTTGTTCCATTTTTTGTTGATAGAGGTAATCCCCCGACGCTCGTCAGCATCATCGACAACATCATCGTGAACAAGAGTTGCAGTATGAAGCATTTCTACTAATGAAGCGCCAATATATGTACGAGAATTAATTCCGCCGCAAAGTGAAGCAGAGAGCATAACGAGAGCAGGACGTACCTGCTTGCCTTTTTTATAAGTTAAATATCTTATAATTAAATTAAGTAGTGGAACATTTGTTTTTAAATTCGACTTAAAGAATTTATTAAAATCTTCTAATTCGTGCTTAATTGGTTTAGTAATGTCGTTCAAATTCATATTATATTATCAATTATAATTATTTTTGTAACTAAAAATAGTAATTTTTAGTCAAATTAAAAAATTTAAAGAAATGTCGATAATAATATGGAAGAGATATCAGCTTATAAGGTAAATAAAATAATCGACAAAACGTCTATAAATGTGAATAAAGAAATAATACACAATAGAGGAAAAGATGGAAGCAAATTTCTCGAATAGAGTAAACGAAGTAATACGATTAAGTCGTGAAGAAGCAATACGCTTAGGGCACGATTATATTGGCACAGAGCATTTGCTGCTTGGGATAATCCGTGAAGGAGAAGGCCTTGCAGTAAAAATGCTGAAAAATTTAAATGTTGATTTATATCAATTGAAGAAAACTATAGAGGATACGGTTCGCACAGGGAATGCTACAATGACAATTGGGAATATCCCACTTACAAAGCAAGCTGAAAAAGTGTTGAAAATTACTTTGCTTGAAGCAAGGTTGTATAAATCTGATGTAATTGGCACAGAGCATTTGTTGCTATCATTATTGCGTGATGAGGAAAACATTGCCGCACAAATTTTGTCCCAGTTTTCTGTTAGCTACGATAATGCTCGTCGAGAGTTGGACAATTTTCTTTCAGGAGGAACTATGAAACAAGAATATTCGCAAAAAAATATACCACAAGCACCTAAATCAAAAGAAAAGGTCAAAACACCTGTTCTGGATAATTTCGGAAGAGATTTGACAAAGCTTGCAATAGAAGGCAAGTTAGACCCAGTTGTAGGGCGTTTGAAGGAAATTGAACGAGTATCGCAAATTCTATCGAGACGCAAGAAGAACAACCCGGTGCTCATCGGCGAACCCGGTGTTGGTAAAACTGCGATTGTCGAAGGGCTAGCCTTAAGAATAGTTCAGAAAAAAGTTTCACGGGCACTATTTGATAAGCGCATTGTAACGCTTGATTTGGCCTCAATTGTTGCAGGCACAAAATATCGCGGGCAATTCGAAGAAAGAATGAAAGCAATACTCAATGAACTTGAAAAAGCAAAGGATGTGATATTGTTTATAGATGAATTGCATACAATTGTTGGTGCTGGCAGTGCGAGTGGTTCCTTGGACGCATCGAATATGTTCAAACCTGCTCTTGCAAGAGGAGATATTCAATGCATAGGGGCTACAACACTTGATGAATATCGTCAGTACATAGAAAAAGATGGTGCATTAGAGCGACGTTTCCAGAAAATTTTGGTGGACGAACCGTCAATTGACGAAACTTTGCAAATTCTGAATAATATTAAAGACAGATACGAAACACATCACAATGTGATTTATTCAGACGAAGCTATTCAAGCTTGTGTTCGACTTGCGGAAAGATACATTACAGACAGAATGTTTCCTGACAAGGCAATTGATGTGATGGACGAGGCCGGTGCACGCGTTCATCTCGCAAATATTGTTGTTCCAAAACATATAATTGAGATTGAAGAAAAAATAGATCAAGTTCGCAACGAAAAAACACAAGTTGTAAAGCAACAGAATTTCGAAGAAGCAGCCCGTTTGCGTGATATTGAGAAAAATTTGCTTAACGAACTTGAACTTGAAAAAGCAAACTGGGAAACCGAATCTTCGGAACGAGTTTTCCCTGTTACAGAAGATGATATTGCAGATGTAGTTGCAATGATGACGGGAATTCCGGTGAATAAAATTGCAGAGAGTGAATCAAACAAGTTATTGAAGCTCTCTGATGAATTGAAGTCAATGGTTGTAGGACAGGACGAAGCAATAGAACATCTATCGAAAGCAATTCGTCGTGCTCGTGCAGGACTGAAAGATCCATCACGTCCAATTGGTTCATTTATGTTTCTTGGGCCGACCGGCGTTGGCAAGACTGAACTTGCAAAGGCACTTGCTCGAGTAATGTTCGACAACGAAGATGCTCTAATTCGCATTGATATGAGCGAATATATGGAGAAACACACAGTATCTCGTCTGGTAGGTGCGCCTCCGGGCTATGTAGGATATGAAGAAGGTGGACAACTTACAGAAAAAGTTCGCAGAAAGCCATATTCAATAATTTTGCTTGACGAAATAGAAAAAGCACACCCAGATGTCTTCAATATTTTGCTTCAAGTATTTGACGATGGTATTCTGACAGATGGATTAGGACGTAAAGTTGATTTCAAAAATACTGTGATAATAATGACTTCCAATGTTGGTACACGCGATTTAAAGGAAGGAGGTCGACTTGGATTTGTCGAAAAAACTGCTGAAAATGAATACGAAAACGTAAAGTCAACTATTGAGGAATCAGTTCGACGCTTGTTTAATCCTGAATTTATCAATAGAATTGATGATTTCATAATCTTCCGTAAGTTAGAGCGTAAACATATTTATGGAATAATAGATATTCAATTACGCAAATTGGTTGAGCGTTTGAAAGTTAATCGAATTGGTCTTGAGCTAACAAACGAAGCAAAAGATTTTCTTGTTGATAAAGGTTTCGATGAAAAATTTGGTGCCCGTCCGTTGCGTCGTGCATTGCAAAGATACGTGGAAGATGAATTAGCAGAAGAAATACTGAAAGGAAATTTAAAAACAGGTGTAAAAGCCATAGGAAAACTGAATGAAAAGAAAGATGCTATTGTGTTTATGGTGAAAAATTATGCTACCAATGATGAAACTACCAACACAGTGGTAGCTAATGCAGAAGAAAAAACAATTTACGATACAGATATTTCAACCAATTAAGCATTCTAAACCATAAATAGATAATTTTAAACTCCGCTAATAGAAATAGCGGAGTTTTATTTTTGTGGGAAGTAATTTTACTATCACAACCCATATGTATTCGATAATATATCGATAATATATAAGTATTTATATTTTGTTTTAATTCAAATATGACAAAAAAGAAAATCTGCTATTAATTCTTCGATATATACCTTCCACAAAAATTATCTCTAAAAAACATATAAACCTTTAATAACAATTTGAAACGAATTTTAAAATTGAGTGTAATTTGATTAAATTACATAAAATTATACTCGATTTGTGAGTTCGAAATACAAAACATATAGCGATAGAGATCTCGTCTTTCTGCTCAGGCACGACAAAAATGAAGTGGAAAAGGCATTTAGCGAACTATATAACCGATATTCGCCACAAGTACACGCATATTGTTACAGAATACTAAATAATCCTGATATTGCCGAAGACATATTCCAAGAAACATTTATTAGGTTTTACCAAAATGTGAAGGATAATCATAAAGATTTAAACGTTCCTGGTTTTTTGATTACAATAGCCAGAAATTTATGTTTAAACTACAAACGCGATAGGAAAATTGGTGTTCCGGTGGAAGAAGCCAGAAATTTATTTTATCAAGATAATTATGAAAAGAAGGAATTATTGGATTTGATAACCCGAGCATTGGATTTGCTGGAAGATGAATATCGTGAAGTATTTATTTTAAAAGAATATGCAGGGATGCAGTATAATGAAATAGCAAAAATATTAAATATAACACCAGCAAATGCAAAGACACGTGCATTTCGTGCTAAACAAAAAATCAAAGAAATTTTGTCGCCATATTTAAAAGATTTGACAAGAAATTGATGAGGTGTAGAAATGGAAGAAAAATATCAAATAATATATGAATATATAGACGGGGAACTGCCACCCGAGCAAGAAAGTGAACTTTTCGCTCTTCTTGCAACCGACCAGGAAGCACGAAACGAAATGAAATCAGCTCTGGCGATAAAAGAAGCAGTTCGAAGCGATAGCGTCGCGTTCGTTCCACCCATAAAGTCAACGAATAGGATATTTTCAGCACTTGGTTTTTCAGAACCATCGTCAATTGTAGCAACAACCTCAATTTCTAAGTTCGCTGCTTTGAAAAACTGGCTGCTACTGCAAACTAAATATATTGCAACAGGAATTAGTTCGGCAATTGTTACCGCAGCAATTATGCTAATGCTTTTACCAAAAGAAAGTGCAAAAGATAGCATTGTAAACGTAAATTCAGATATAATTAGCAAACCTAAAGAAATAATCGCCGAGCAACAGCAACCAATTCCAGAAATTAAGGAAAAAGTTGTGTATAAATATATAGTTGTAAAACAGGAAAACGCTGAAATAAAGAGTTTTGCAAGTGATGATGATGTAATAAAATTAAACAGCAGTTCTATTAAAATTCCTATACCGCAATATAATTTAAATGCTGGACGAACTCAATTGTTTCCAATGAATATAAACATTACAAATTTATTGCCGGAAGAGATTCTGCCTGATAAAACAGACAGCAAACTTTCATTTGAAATTAAAGGATTGTCGCATACATCTGACTTCAAAGAAAAAGTGCGACCCGCAGAGGAACAAAACCTGAATAATTCATCATTCTCAATTATGTACGATTATTCAAGCGAACTCGCATTCGGTTTGAATTATTCACGTGAGAATTTCTACCAAAAGTTCGAAGGATATGAAAACAATCAACTATACCAATACGAGCAAAATCCGAATTTTGAAACATTTTCCTTGATAGGTAGGTATAGTCCGGATGTCTTAAAGTTCGATTACGGAAAAATATATTCGCAAGCAGCAATTGGGGGCAACAAAGTAGGATTTGTCGGAAGGTTTGGTGTCGGTGCTGAAATACCTGTATTTAAAGGGCATAGTCTTCAAGTTGGTTATGATATGAGCAATATGTATTACAAACATCAGAGCAAGTGGTTCTCGTCGAGCAAAAAAGGTCTTGAATTTGGAGTTAAATTGGAACTATGAAAGAAAATTCCAAAAAAATTATCGCAAAAATCGAATATTTAGTATTTACACTTTTAGTATTTTTGCCAATATTATATTCCTGCACTGACCCGATCGGAATAGATGATAATATTATTAAAACGCCGTTCAGAGTTGACACATTAGTTCAAAGAGACACCATATTTTATGTTGATAGCATTTTTATTATAAGAATTGATACAGTGATTAATTACAAGGATACCATTATTCATAAAACTGATACAATTTACTTACCTACTGATAATCATTCGTACCGTAGATTTACTCCCAAAAAAGTTGATATTCTGGTTTCAGAAAAATACTTCAAGCCAGGCGATGTTCCAATTACAGCAATTTGGCATTTAGCAAACGGATATGTGAAAGTGGTCGTGGACACAAGTTTTAATGTACCAGTTGTATTTATCAGTAGCAATTTGGTCAATGAACAAAACAATTTTAATATACAGGGATTGAATCGACAAGAAATGGCAAAAGAGATTAATATAAAATATTGGGGATTTGTTCTTGCTAACGATTTGCCCGTTGAATTTGACGGAGGACCAACAAGCAGTAAATATGGAGTGGTAGCATTACGCAATAAGCAAGGAGATTATAGATATATTCGAAGTAATGAACAACGTTTTACAATTGAACAATTGCAGCAAAAGAAAAACGGAAAAGGTAAAAATGTAGGGACATTGATCAAAATTTCAACTGAGTACCAGTCAAACTCATTAAAAACAGATTTTGAAATGTTAATAGATTTAGATTTTTAGCTGAAAGAAGAATTAGTACAACCTGATAAAACCAGAAGCAGTAAAAATAAATATAGGCTTTTGTGTTTTTTTGACGAATAGTTTAAGGTAAGAGGCTTTTTTAGCTGAGTTAAAAATCTCGCAATAGAGAAAATCATCTTCGAAAAATAACTTTTTGTGAAAGTTTCTGTTAGATGATCGTTTTCCTTGAATAACGAAGTGCCCTATATTCAACGAAACAGACATCGTATCGTTTGTTTTAGAATATACAATAGAACTTTTTGTGGAAATTTCCGTACGTATTGGTGAGATTACCTCAATCGTTCGACCAAATTTGTAGGAAACAGCCTCCTGAAATCCAATTTTCATTGAATTGAGGCGATTGATTTTATCAGGGACGGCAACAACATAGATAGTATCAGCAGATGACGGAATTTTTCGAGCAAGTCCTTCAAGATAAGTGTTTGTCCTATCCCCTACTTCTTTCCGAAGTGTTGAACGTTCGAAGTTATAAAATACAAGAAACAATGTAATAATCAAAAAGAGTGCGATTTTAATTCTTTCAAATTTTCCATCATCCATAATCTGAATGATTGCCAAAAGCAAGCCGAAAGATGCTAAAAATCCGTACCATTGCATTAAAGTGGGTAAGGCAGGGAGAATAAACAACAAAAACCACGAAATACCAAACAGAAAAAGTTTTTTTGGGAGGCTTTTTTGTTTAATCAAGAAAAACAAATTTCTGCCAAAATATGCTAATACAATTAAGATAGGAATTAGAACACGAAAATTGAGCTTTGTTATAGAGGTATAGGTGTTTTCTACTATATCAGCATTGAAAAATGCAAGAGGAATATAGATGACAAAATTGATGGGCAAATGAAAAAAGGAGAAACCTGAATAGTTTGAAGTTTCAAAAGGAGTGCCACCAATTGAGAAATATCGATAAATCAAAGAAATCAATACTAATAGAATGCCAATATAAGTGGATATATAGATGTATCTTTTTGAAAATTTATCCTTTAACACAAAATAATATAGAAGAAGCGGAATAGCAACCCCAGCATATGCAATTTCTTTGCTCAAAATAGCCATAAGAAAAGAAACGGTGGTAATGATTTTCAAAAGTATGCTTTTTTTTGAACTAATAAATACAATTATAGCAAGTATGGTAAAAAAAGCAGCAAACAGGTCGGTTCTACCAGGTACCCAAGCAAAATTCAACTCTCTTGCAGGCAAAAGAGCAAAGAAAAGCAAACCGAAGAAAGCGAAGTTTTTATTTACGCCAAGTTGGCGGAATAGTACGAAAGCAAGTGTAATCAATGCTGAATAAACTACAATATTAGTTAAATGATAAGGTAACCCGTTCATACCAAAGAAATATTTAGTAACAAAATACGATGACCACACAACTGGGCGCCAGTAGGGTCCACCTGTGGTACGTTCCCAGAAATCACGGAAGCAATCGGCAAAAGTTTGTGGATTGTTCCAATGCAACACTAAATAATCTTCGTTGAAAAGTGGGATATTAGCAAAAGGAACTAAAAATAAAAAGAGAAGAGCACAAATTAGAAAAGAAAATATGAAGATATTGTTTTTCATTTGGTGAGTTGAGCAATCATTTGTGATAGTTGCGGTTCGATAGGAGAGCCTGCAAAACGAATTATGCCTTGCTTATCGATAAGGTAGCACATTGGAATTACCTTAACGTCGTAGAACTGCCCTACATCATAGCGATTGTCGTGAATATGACGCCAATTCAAATTGTGCGTTTGAATATAGTTTCTAAGTGCGGCCGTATCGTAATCACGAGAAATTGAAATAATGACAAAATCTCTGGAAGCATAATTATCCCAAAGAGAACGCAGATTCCCAATTGAATTACGGCTATATGGGCACCAAGTAGCCCAAAAATGGAGAAGAACAACAGAATCTTTGAAATCTGCAAGAGAAACACTAATTCCATTAATGTCGTAAGTTGAAAATAAAGGAGCCTTCTGCCCTACTCGCACCCCAAATGGAATATCAGAATTGCTAACCGCAGAATTTTCGCTACAAGCAACAAAAAAACAAACAATCTGAATTAGCCAAAGTACTTTGCATAATTTCATTATCATAATAAATCAAGAGAGATAAAATTGAAATCAATTCACCAAAACATTCAAAAATATATTAAAATGAGACAAAATTACATAAACAATATTATTAAATTTTTCTAATTTTTTATTTTATTCATTAATATTAATTTAAACTTATAGATTTTTTCTCATTAGTAATTTATATTATGAATAACGGTCTGGGTTGGAAAAAAGAGGATATATTAAGGCTATCGTTATATAGAAAGCTTTCGCTTCGTGAACAAAAGTATATTATCGAAAAATACAAGTCTTATAGTGATTTTTTGCAAAATCCACCTGAATGGTTCGAAAGCAAATTCAATGGACTTTTCGAGAATGATAGCAAAACGCGAATTGATTTTGATGATTTGTTGAAAAAGCTTGAAAAAGAAAAAATTGAATATATAACTTATTATGATGAGAGTTACCCTGAATTATTGAAAGAAATTTATTACGCACCATTGATTTTGTATTATAAAGGTCGACTAAATAATGGTTTTAATTCTATAGCAATTGTTGGAACCAGAAGGAATACGCTTTACGGTAAAATGACAACTGAAAAAATAGTTGAAGAATTGGTGAGAAATAAAATAATTGTTGTATCTGGGTTGGCTTATGGAATAGATAGTATTGCTCATAGAGAGACACTAAAAAATAAGGGAATAACCTATGCGATAATAGCATCTGGAATTGATGAAATCTCACCTTCGATTTCTCGTGAGCTGGCGAAAAAAATAATCGATGCAGGTGGAGCAGTTATTTCGGAATATCCACCCGGGATAAAGGCACGCCCAGGATATTTTCCACAAAGGAATAGAATAATAAGTGGTGTCTCGCGTGCTGTTATTGTAATCGAGAGCGACATAAAAGGTGGTGCATTAATAACAGTCCGATTTGCAATTGATCAGTCGCGGGAAGTTTTTGCCGTACCAGGACCAATCAATTCAAGCAAAAGTGCTGGATGTAATAAACTTATCCACGATAGTCAAGCAACACCTATCATATCTGCTGAAAGCATTCTGGTAGATTTGGGATTGATTAGTTACATTCCAAATAAGAATGAGAAGGAAGAAATTTCCTTTGACGATAAAATTCAAAAGATTATTTATGAGGAAATTTCGTCTGAACCAGTGCATGTTGACACAATTGCAGAAAAGGTAAATATTGATGTGCCAACATTGCTTGTGAAATTGCTTGAACTTGAATTTAAAGGATTTGCTCGGCAACTTCCGGGAAAATATTTTGTTAAAAATTAGGAGTATTTATGAATTTTGAAACTAAATTTGATGATTTCCGCAAAATAATCGAAAATAGAATCAAAGAAGTAACACAGATTTTCGAACCACGTGATTTATACGAGCCATATAATTATTTTATGGCAGAAGGAGGAAAACGCATTCGCCCAGCGCTAACTATGATGGCTTGCGGAGCTGCTGGTGGGCAACCCGAAAGCGCATTGGATTGTGGAATTGCACTTGAAATTATGCATAACTTTACGCTGGTTCACGACGATATTATGGATAAATCAGATTTCAGACGCAATCGCCCGACTGTGCACAAAAAATGGAATGAATCGATTGCGATTCTTACAGGCGACGCTATGATTGGCTTTGCTTACAAACTTCTACCAAATTACAAACGCTATTTTGAGATAATTCAGACATTTACAAATGGGCTGATTGAAGTATGCGAAGGACAAGTTTATGATATGCAGTTCAATTCTTCGCAAAATGTGAAAATTGATGATTACATCAAAATGATTGGAAAGAAAACATCTGCATTGCTTGAAACTTGTTGCGTTATAGGCGGATTGGTTGCCGATGCAGATAACAAGATTGTAGGAGCGTTGAAAAATTATTCAAAATACTTAGGATTAGCATTTCAAATTCAGGATGATTTGCTTGATATGATTGCCGACGAAAAAGTATTTGGGAAAAAAGTGGGATTAGACATTCAAGAAGGCAAAAAAACATATTTAGTAATACTTGCAAATGAAAGAGCAGAAAAACCTGAGCATAGAGATCTATTAAATCAATACTATAATTCAAATGGATTAAATGCTGAATATGTTTCCAAATTTAATGAAATGTTTATAGAATTGGGAATTTTTGATGAAGCGAAACGTAAAATCGCGGATTATTTTAAATCTGCCGAAGACGAATTGAAAGTATTGCCTGAAAATGACTACAAAAAGATGTTGTTATGGCTATTAGATAAATTGAATAATCGGAACTACTAAATCAATACAAAATTCATTTATTCGTTAATTAAGTTTTGAAAGCTTATTCAAAATCATTGAGTAAAATTATGAACAACATAACACCGAAATTGTTGCTACCTGAAATAGAGAGTTATCATAGATTAGAAGTGTATCGCCGACACGGAGGATACGAGCAATTTAGGAAAGCGTTGCAAATATTGCCCGATGAGGTAATAGATATCGTAAAAAAATCTGGGTTACGTGGGCGTGGCGGCGCTTGCTTTCCCACAGGTCTCAAATGGTCTTTTATGCCTAAAGGGAATGACAAACCCAAGTATTTATGTGTGAATGGAGACGAATCTGAACCCGGTTCGTTCAAAGATAGGCAAATATTTGAGTATAATCCACATCAGTTAATTGAGGGAATTCTTATCGCTGCGTATGCAATGGGAGTTACTGCTACGTATGTATATATTCGTGGAGAATACCATAAGTGGATAAATCTATTTCAGAAAGCATTAGACGACGCCTACGAAGCTGGATTGGTTGGTGAACGAATGAAACAAACATTTGGAACAAACTTTGCAACTGAAATATACGTTCATAAAGGAGCTGGCGCCTATATCTGTGGTGAAGAAACAGCGCTGATGAATTCAATTGAAGGAAAACGCGGATATCCAAGAGTGAAACCACCATTCCCAGCTCAAAATGGGCTA
>CAKZLY010000019.1 GCA_937127445.1 Eximiradius sp.
TATTTGAAAGCTAATAAAATTAAAATGGAGGTATAGTATGAGAGATATTGATAATGCAGTAATCATATCTGCAAAAGTAAAACAAAATGAAATTATTGCTTCAGGGGATGTCGTTTATTTTTCTCCTGATGGAATAACTAAAACTCCAGGCTCATTAAAAACCTGGGGAGTAGTGATTGACGAAGATAATAATGCACAAAACAGGTTAGTTTGTGTGGCTGGACAAGTAGAATTACCTTTTGCAACTGGAAGTTGGTTTGATGGACAACCTTTTTATTGGTCACCAGGAGCAAGACAGGCAATAAGTGGATCAGCAGACGACCAGCAGATAAATGGTCTTTATGTTAGGGGAAAAGCTTTGATATTAAATAATTATGTGTTTACAAAAACTTAAATAGGAGGTTAAATTATGATAATTAATAATCCTGCATTGGTATTAAAACAAATAAACACATTGTTTGCAAAACAATTGCAATCAAATGAAAAAAATGATTTTGAGAGATTTTCTGAATATGTTAAATCTCTTAATTCGACAGAAGATTATCTTTTTTTCGACGCTATGCCAGCTGTGCGAGAGTGGTTAGATAAAATCGATTATGAAAAATTTAAATCATTTTCATATTCTTTAAAAAATAAATCCTGGGAGTTTGGTATACCCATCAAAAGAGAAATTATCGAAGATACAAAAGAAAATGGTGTATTACCACAAATTGAGAAATTTGTTAACGAAGCAAGTAGGAACTGGATTGATTTTCCTACACAATTAATTGCTGAGTTAATTGTTTCTAATGGCAAAGCTTTTGATGGTGTGAATTTTTTTGCAAATTCAAGACCTGAACTTGAAGGGTCAAATGTAATTAATAATATCGTTCCTGGAACAGGGACAACGATAGATAAAATCTATAATGATGTTAATTCTGCTATAGATAGATTATTTACTTTAAAAGCTAAAAACGGAAGACCTTATAATCGAGGTGCAAAAATATTATTGTTAGTTCCACCCCAATTGAGGTCATTTTTCCAGTTGTTAAAAGTATCTGATAGAATTGATGTGGCTGGCATTGGTTCAAATGCCCTTAAAGATACATTTGATTTTGTTATTAATTTTGATAGTGCAATTAATGATAATGATTATTATGTTATCAATGAAGGTGCAATAGTAAAACCTTTTATTTATCAAATTAGAAAAGAGCCAAGTTTTGAAATTATTGATGAAAAAGATAGTCCATTTGTAAAATATTTCTCGACTGCGAGGGCTAATGCTGGTTATGGTAATCCAATGTCAATAATTAAAGTAAATAATTAATTTTTTTTGGTGTCTTGAAATATAGACACCATTAAAAAATTAAAGGAGGGTTAAATGATTGTTGCGAAACAGGATTTAATCATTTTTGGAAAATTGTTTTTAAAAGGTGAAAAAATAACAAATGTCATTTGTGGAAAAATGTTCTCAAGAGAAGAAATAGAAAAGAAATTACAAGAAAAAAAATATATATATGAAATTGTTAATGAAAAAATTGAACAAAAAGAGAAAAATTCTGAAGAAGATAAAATTGTTAAAAAGAGGAGATAAAAAATGTATTGTGAAATAAATGATGTTGCTGTCTTTTGTGGATATCAAACATTTTCAAATACGACAGTGCCTACTATTTCTCAAGTAGGAGAAATAATTAAAATTGTATCAAACGAAATAGATTATTTTTTGTCATTAAAAAAAATTAATATTGACAAAAACGATGAAAAAATAAAATCAATATTAAAATTATATAGTATGATGGGTGCAAGTGCAATAATTTTACGAACATATTTAAATAACAATCAAGAAGGTGGGGCAATGTTAGAAGTTTATGAAAGTCGTTATAGGGATTTTATTACTAATATAAAAAAATATTTTATGTCTTTTACAGCCGTGGGGATGGATTAGGTGGAAACAAAAATATTAATTAATTATAATGATTATGAAAAGAAATTGTCAAATGCAAAACAAAAACTAAAAAATTTAAAACCAGTTTTGTCGGATTTTGAAAGATATTATAAATCATTGATACAAAAAAATTATTACACCCGAGGCAGCATTTTTGGTGAATGGGAAAAAAATACATTAAAATATGAAAAAAGAAAGAGAAAATTAGTAGCAAATAAGACTATAATGAGTAATGGAAAACCAGCGATAAGATTAGAACCTATGCGATTAACCGATGAGCTTAGGAAACAAGTTTTTTCAAAAAATGCAGTTAAAATTAATGAAGATAGTATATTGTATACAATTAACAACGTAGCTGGTTGCGTGTGGCATAAGACAAGACCGTTTTTGTTTGCTGTAAAAGAAAAGGACGGGATGCGCATACAAGACAAAATTAAATTTTTAAAAATGGTTGAGAAGTATTTAGAGAGAGAAAATGAACAAAATAATAACGCTTGAATTATTGAAAAGTTTAGAAAAATATTTTAAAGATAACATAAACAACGAAATAGAATATTACAATGTTGAATTTGGAACATCATTGCAAAAAATTAATAATATTACATATAACGCAATTAAAAAACAATTGCCAGAATTATATATTGGTATAGAACAGACAAATTTTGAATATGAAGACATATCAAGCGTAGGAAATGTAAAAATTACAAATAATTTTTATATTTCATTAGCTTATCGAACTAACGAGTTTGATTTTCAAGACAACGTTGAACGTTATATATATATATTGATTAATATGCTTGAAAAATACACTGATGAAAATGTTTTATTGTTATTGATTAAAAGTTGCAAACGAGGTGAATTACAGTCTGAAAATATGCAAACAATTAAAATAATTAATATAGATTTTGATATTATAACAAATAAATAAATAAATAAGGAGGATATTATGAGTATTATTAGACCGGTTGGGAAAAATGCAAAATTAGGTTGTTTCGAAAAAGAAATAACAGAAGGTAATTTTATTAATCCTACTAAAGAAATTCCTTTTAAAAGTTGTGACCTTAAAAAAACAATGAAAACTGAAGAAGATAGTAGTCTTGTAGGTTCAGTTTTTACAACTGATATTGTTTCAATGGGATATGATATACAAGGGAATATTGAAATGAATGCATATCCTGAAAGTTTAGGAGAAATTTTATATTTTACGTTAGGAAAAGACAATATTGATAATCCAATAAAGTCAATTGTAACAATAAGGTATGTTGGTAATGCAAAAAGATGCAGAATTAAAACAAATGGCGGGGCATTTATTTCTGAAATATTTAATGGTACAGATTGGATTGAAGATTTAAATATTGATTTAACAGGTAAGACGACTGTTGAACTTTCTGAAGCAATTAATTCAAATAACAATTATATTTCAAATGTTTGGGGAGTTGATAATGCTTCTGAGTTAACAATACCAACTGCTAAAGTGATTAGTAATGAATTAGATAGAAAAACAGAATTGTTGATTTTTAGAAACGTAAGCACAATAGCAAAAAATCATAATATATATGCGTCTAATGATGTGACTGATACTATTCCGTCTTTTTCTGTTATTATCGATAAAGGATTTGGTAATAATAAATGTTTCGGTTATGCGGGTTGTAAAGTAAATACAATGGGATTGAATTTCGCAACTAAAACATTTGTTACATCATCGATGTCAGTTAGGGCAAAAAAAGAATTGTCTGAACAAACATATCTTGCAACGCCTTTTCAGATAACAAATCCATTTACAACAAATAGAACAAGAATTTTTATAAATGGGTATGAATTTACTGATATTAAAGATTTAAAAATCGATATTAGTAATAATATGTATATCGACGAAGCTGTTGGAATAGATACATATAACGCCCAGGATAGACAAGGGGGGACGATTCAAATATCAGGAACAGCGAATTTAACAATTGAAGATAACAATCCAAAAACCACATACATTTTAAATCAAAAGTATGAAAAAAATGAAGCAATTGATTTAATATTGTTATGTGAAACCGAAATAGAAATTGATAGTGGTATAAAATCAATGTTTGTTATTTATATTCCTAAAATAAAGTTATCCGATGGGACTGTTTCGGTTGGTGGTCCTGAGAGACTTTCTTTAAGTTTTCAAGGGCAAGCAGTTAAATCGTCATTATCTTTGACACATATAGAAACATATATAAATAATAAAAAGACAACTGCATATTAATTTTTTAAAAGGAGGATAAAATGCCTATTATAAAAACAGAAAAAAAAGAAAAAAAGATTGATATATCAGAGTTTTTTAAGGAGGAAGCTTTTATAACAATAAAATATATAAATCGTGATATTTGGAGATATGCCAATAGACTAACTTTAAAAACAATTGATACTTTGGTGTATCAGGAAATCACGAATAATAAAGAATATAAACAATTACAAAAAAGAATTGAAAATTCTGATGGTGCTGAAAAAATAAAATTATTGAATGAATTAAATCAGTTGGTTGGAGATTTAACAGCAAAAAAATATGCAGATGTACCAATTGAAAAATTAACAGAAACCAAAAAAATAGAATTTGAAAGAAATAAGATATTAATCGAAAATGGTCTTGATGCAGATAATCATAACTTATTTGACGAAAAAGGGCAAAAAATTAAATTAGATTATGAAACAGTAAAAGAATTGCCATTTTTTGAAAAAATATTGAATGAAATATTAAAATTTAACGGAGATTTTGACCTGGGGGAGTAGAAATTGAACAGATTGAAAATTTTTTCAGTCTGGCAAAAACGTTTAAAACTGTAGAAGATTTTGAAGATGTAAAAGATTATGCTAATTATGAATATATTAAAGAAATTGTAATGTTAGTAAATAGATGTTATGATTACGAAAAAGATAAGTGGATTATATTACCATTTCCTTGTTCTTTATTTGAACAGGAGGATTATAATCCAAAATTATGGCAAATGATTAATTATATTATATTAAAAACCAAAGAGGTATTAATAAATGGCAGTCATTAATTTTGTAATTAATGCAAAAGATACAGCTTCGAAAACAATTGAAAATGTAGGAAAATCATTTAATATATTAAAAATATTTTCTGCTATTTGGGATTTTTTCACAAAATTCCTCTAAAGTTTAATCTTCATACAAAAATATAAATTTGATTCTTTGTAATCATATAAAATATCAGTTGTTATACCTAATTTCTTTTTTAGAAATTCATTATACTGATTTACAATAGCTTGAGCCTGAATTATATTCATGTTGTAAGGGTATGCTTTATAAAGAAAAAATGAAAATAAAAATATTGAATCAACAAGAGGGTATATTTATAATATACCAGCAACAGATATTTATGAAACCGACAATGAATACAAAATAATATTTGATTTACCAGGCATAGAAAAAGAAGATATAAATATAAAAATAGAAAAAGATATTCTTACACTTACAGCAGAAAGTAAAAAAGAACCAGTAGATGGTTATGAATTAATAAGAGAAGAGATAGAATTTAATGGATATCAGAGATCTTTTAATCTAAATGGTGTAGTTGATACTGAAAAGATATTAGCAGATTATAATAATGGCACACTTACTATAACATTACCTAAAAAAGAAGAAAAAAAGACAAAAGAGATTAAAATTAAGGTAAATTAATTAAAAAGTTTTTTTAAAAAAATGAAGCTGCCCTACAAAGGGCAGCCTTTTTTATTTAACTAAATTTATTCATTATAAAGAGCATTTATTTCATCTTGTGATAGGACATAACTATAAAATTTTATATCAGCTTTTTTACCATTGAAATATATATCTCCAATAAAACTATTCATATTACTAACAATTCCACATAATTTTAAAAAATACCCCTTCCCAAAAAAAAAACTTGCAAATTTATTTTTATTTGGTTATGATAAAACAATTTTGTTTAGCTAAGGAGTATTTTTATGGCAAAAAAGATTTTTTATATTTTTTTTATACTATACTTTTTGTTTTCATGTAAAATTACTTTAGAGAAAAAAGATGAAC
>CAKZLY010000020.1 GCA_937127445.1 Eximiradius sp.
TTTATTAACAGAGATGATAACGTATTACAAAGAGAGCAAAACCATTCTAAACACAATTAACACATATTAAATTAACAATTTTTGGAGATAATGCAATGAAAAAGGTTGGAATGGTTTGGCTTATTATATTTATTATTAGTTATTCAACTGTATTATCAGATATTAAAAGAAAAGAATATTATCCACCTGAAAACTATTGTCGCGCTAAAGCAACCGTTGCTATAATTCTTGAAAAATTGGGACTCGGCCCAACAGGCGAATGTGAAGTTCGATGTCCCAAAGGTACTACAGCTCGATGTATAGCAGGTTTCTTTGAGGCTAGTTGTGAATGTCATAAAAACTCTGGATCCTCTGCACATTTTAGCATTCCAGGAGGTATTTCTGACCAACATATGCAAATCGCAAACGATTTCATTCATTTTTGCAACCAATCAACAAGTATAAATATTCAATCGCTTGGAACTTATGTTTTAAAAGCCAAAGAAGCAATAGAACAGAATGATCATATGGTGTTTACCGATTACGAAATGGCCTATGATGCACTTTTTGATCAACTATCAACCTCTGAAGTGATGGAAATAGAGAATTGGATAAATAACTACAAATAATTATAATTTTTACAACACCTCGAACCTTTTGAAGGGTTCGAGGTGCAGTATTATTATAAAAATAAAAAGGGAGTAGAATTATGAAAAGTTTTTTTATTGGCTCAATCTACATTTTGCTCATTTTTTTAAACTGTTTAAATTTATTATCTTTTGATATTGTCGGTAAAGTATCAATTTCGTGTATACATACTCCAACTGTAGCTAATATTAAAGTAACATCCTTGACAGATAGTATTTCCGAAAAAATTTATACTGTTGATGAAAAGGGGAATTTTCGATTGAACCTTCAGAAACCTGGATTTTATGAATTTAATGTAACAGGAATAAGCTCAGAACATCATAATTTTCTATATTATTGCAATGCAAATAAAGCAAATACATTTATTGACATTAGCTTACCACCAATAGTATTCCCAAATGATACTTTTTTTGTTTTAGGGAATTTTAATGATTTCGAGTTTGATTGCAAACACAAAATGAAAAAAATAAGTGCTGATGAGTATGAAATTAACATTTACTATCCGAAAGATACTTTAATTTACCAAATTTATTATTATGATCATATCAACGAATATTATCGTAGTTTCAATGGGAACCAAAAAAATGATAAGTATAAATTAGACAAAGCAGGTGATTACTATTCAATAATGGTTGACAATCGCCCCAATAAAACCATACGATTTAAAAAATGTTCATCCAATTATAATTTATCCAAACCGATAGTTGTCTTCAAAAGCGATTTACTTAACAAAGAATTTTACAATTTTCAAGAGAAAGTATCGAACCAAAAAGACCTATTTAATTTTTCTAGTACAATAGAAGATAAGGAAAAGACTTTAGAGCAAAAAAATATGAAATTAAATGATTTTGCCCAAAAATTAGAAAATCATATAAATTATTACAATGCTGTTTTTGATACGACCAAAAATATAGCTATAAAGAAATATATCGCGGCTTACATTCCCAACTATCTTTCAACCATTTACATGTTAAATAGAATCAATCTATTAGGAATAAAACTATTTCCTATTAAATATTCAAAAAGTTTTATGAAAGAAACATTTAGGCTAGTTGAAATTACTTCACCATTGAGGGAATATTTGAAATATTCAGATGGTGTTATATTTGCTTCGTGTCTATTATATGAAGATAATGTATATGATATTAACAAAACTTTTCTACATTACATTAATTATTCCAAAAACACAAGATATAAAATGAAAGAGTTGGAAAAAGCTATATTATATTATAAGATGGATGATTATAATGAAAAACTTTTTAAGTATTATTCAGGATTATACATTACAATGTTTCCTGATGACACCTTTGTTAAATTCCTGAAAGAATATTTGAAAAGCACAGATTTACGTGGAAAAACATTACCAAAATTTCATATTAGCAATCTTTTTGATTCAAAAAAAATAATTTCAAGCGATGAACTAAGAGGCAAATATACTCTAATAGATTTTTGGTCAACTTATTGTGGACCTTGTATAAAAGAAATACCTAAATTAATCGAAGCAAAAAGGAAATATCCTGAACTTAATATTCTAAGTATTAGTTTCGATAGCGACAGTCAAAGAGTACAGCAATTTGTATCTAAACGTTTTACAGAGCCATGGATACATGGAATAGAGCCTAAAAGCTTTTTAAGTGATATTGCTCAAAGACTTGGAATTATAAGCATACCTTATTTAATATTAGTAGATCCAGAAATGAACATAGTAGCTACAACTGGTGAATTGCGCGGCGATAGAATGTTTACAACCTTAGATAAAATATTAAAAAAATAATTTGCAAATTTTTTTATCAACAAATACAATAAATTAAATAATAATGAAAAAGCTTGGAATGGTTATCCTATTATTGTATTTCAGCAGTTCAGCACTTCAAGCAGGGACATTGTCGCCATATTGTCCGGAAGGACATGTCAATAAAAGACTTGATAGAGAATTATCAGTTCCAAAGAACGAAACAGGTAGTTGGGTTGAAATTAATCATCGATACAAAGATGGAGAACCCGATTGGGGCAATAGCGCTTGTATTGACCCTGGCACTTCATGCCATTATGGTGATTGGTTTACTTGGTGGTTTGGAATGGTTCAGCCTCCGGTCAACGAAAACTGTAAACCGGAATTAATAGATTTTGTTCCTGGTGATTACAATCCAGATACAGGTGAGTATTTACCTGTGAAAGAAAAATAATTGCAATTTGTGGAGTATCAACATTCGCGAGTTTTTGGGGAGATTGGATATTAAAATAACAATCTCCTCTTTTTTTGATTTTCGATATGTAATAAATAAAACGGGGTTACGCTATGAAAAAAAATTTTTATATATTTATTTTACTCTTTGTTTCATTTATTCATTGTAACAAATCTTTTGCCGGGTTGACTATTTAAATAGTATCAGCAGAAAACAATGAAGAGGTTAAGAATACTGTTTTAGAAAATCACAAATATTATTTTAAAGTTTTTTCGAATTTTCCAGTAAATAATCATAGTCATTACTGTGCAATTTATGGTTGTTATTTTTACAACGATACAAGAATAAATAATAATTTTTCCAAAGCGCAATTAGTCTATAACAAAGAAAAAAAATGTTTACTTTCAGATAACTTCTCAATTCCTCAAAATAGTACGTTATTATTTGTGCGAGTATATGAAAATGACAAAATACTAATTAATATGGAATATTATCCAGTTATCAATCAAAAAGGTGAATTTAACAAAGGGACCGCAGAATATTTCATTTCAAATGGTGAAACCGAAGAAGCATCTGATTTTTTTAAGTACGAAAGGGAAATGTACCCTGATAACGTAAATGTTTTTGCATTAAAATGGATTAATAAGATTGTAAATCAAGTTGATACAAAAGAAAATATTCAAAAAGAAATTAAATCAGATTTGCTGGAAATAGATAAAATCGAAACTGAATTATCCAATAAATCAATAATTTACTTTATTGGATATTATCTTATGGATGATACAACTAATTATGAAAAAACGATATTAAATATTTCAAATTTCAAGAACATCCCAATATTGAATAATTACTTTATTGCGGACTTTTTTCAATCAATATTGACAATAAATAAAACACCTGAACAAATTGGTAAAGATAGCATATTTGTTAAAATTCTCGCCAATAATCCTGAATCTCGATTAGCTGAAATTGCTTTTAATAGCGGACAAATCTTTGATTATTTCCTACCTAATTCAAAAAATGCTATAACAATAATTAATTTTATAGAAAATAAACAATAATATTCTTCTGAATATAAGTGAACAACTTGCATATATTCTTTACTCTTCATTTTCGTCGGATACAATGCAAAGGAAAAGAGCTCTCAGCATTACGAATGGCTTACTGATGCTGCTCTATCAAGACAACGATTTTTGTGAAAGAATTGCTTCGCCATTTACAATAGATCCTTTAAATCATTTTTCTTTAAAAATAAGTTCGTTGTATAATTTCGCAACAATATTATTTTTTAATACAAATAATATTGAAAAAGGTTTGGAATTACAAAACTATATTATGACAAAATCTCAACCTGGCGATGAGGATTATTTAGAAGCTGTATTGTATAAAGCACGATTTTTCCCAAAAGCTCAGATGTATGATCCTATGCTAATATAGTATGCGAAATCTTATCAACTTAATTCATCGAAAAAAAAATATAAAAAGAATAAAAAAATACCTAAGTGAGATTATTAATTTAGAAGACGAAGAATATGTTGATCTTTTCAATACAATTACTATCACTAATCAAACTCCAGCATCATTTCAAATATACATTGGACCAGATATTATTACTCTTGATAATAGTATAGTAAATTTGAGAAGAGGGAAGTACTTACTTGAATTTTACTCAAAAAATTGCACATTTTGCAAAGCAAATCTAAAATCATTAAACAACTACTCTGAAGATTTTTTTCACTCAAACAGTTTGAAAGTGTTAATAGTAACAAATATTGAAAAATCTCAGTATAAAAAAGAATTTTCAGCATATAATTTCCCCTATAAAATAGCATTAAACTCAAAAGAATTAATTTCATTTTTCAATGTTCAATTTTTTCCAGTAACAATAATAATTGAGAACAATATTGTAAAAAGAAGAATTGACGGAGGGAGTAAAAATAGAATAATTTTAGAAGACATATTGAAATAAACAATAGAATAACCTATACATCTATTTAATTTCACTATTTATAGAGTTTTTGTTAAAAATTTTAAATTTATTGCAGATTGAATTTGATAATGAATAAATATCAAAGATTGATTTTTGAACAAAGTATTAATATTCATAGAGGCGTATAAAAATATGCCTCTAAAATATTTTGGATAGTTTTGTTCGCTCCAAATTATTATTGGAATTTTCTAAATAAAAAATTTAAGTATGAACAGAATTGCAACAATGATTGTAATTAAAGATACTTCTTTAAATTTACCACTCAGTATTTTAAGTAAAACATATGAAAGAACGCCAAAGACTATGCCATCAGAAATAGAGAAAGTAAGCGGCATCATTACGATTGTGAAAAAAACAGGGATAAGCTCTGTGTAATCGTCGAGTTCGATATTTTTTATTGGGGTCATCATCATTGCTCCGACTAAAATCAGAGCAGATGCAGTAGCTGCTGATGGTATCATCAAGAAAACTGGCGAGAAAAGCAATGCCAACACAAATAACAACCCAGTAGTGAGTGCTGTCAGACCTGTTCTGCCACCTTCTGCAACACCTGCTGCACTTTCGACGTAAGTTGTAACAGTAGAAGTTCCAAGCATAGCACCAGCTGTTGTTCCGATTGCGTCAGCCATAAGTGCTTGTTTCACACGGGGCACTCTACCTTTGCTATCTAAGAAATTCGCTTTTGATGAAACTCCAATAAGTGTTCCCACAGTATCAAACATATCGACAAATAGAAAGGTAAAACAAACTATCACCATGTCCATTGAAAAAATTTCAGACCACTCAAACTTCATAAAAATTGGAGAAAGCGAAGGCGGAGCAACCTCAAAACTCGACGGAATAATCGTTAGGTTAAGCGGAATACCAATCAAAGTCCCGACCAAAATACCTATCAGTAATGCCCCTTTTATTCTTAGCGCAAGAAGTGTGCCAGCAACTAAGAGCGAGATAATCGTAATCATAGGAGCAGCGCTATGAGAAACATCCGTAATGTTGCCCAAGGCAACAAAAGTAGCATCGTTGCTAACAATAATTCCGGCATTTTTCAGCCCAATAAAGGCAATAAACAAACCAATGCCGACAGAAATAGCATGCTTTATATTGGTCGGGATAGAGTTCACAATTAATTCTCGAACATTGAAAATAGTGAGAAGAATAAAAATGATACCTTCAATAAAAACAGCAGTTAAAGCAAATTGCCAGCTATGCCCCATTCCAAGAACAACTGTAAAAGCAAAGAAGGCGTTCAATCCCATTCCGGGTGCAAGAGCAAAAGGTAATTTTGCGTAAAACGCCATTACCAAAGTTGCGATTGCCGAAGCAAGAGCAGTTGCAGTAAAAACTGCGCCTTTATCCATTCCAGCTGCGCTAAGAATTTGAGGATTTACAGCAAGGATATAAGCCATTGTCATAAAGGTTGTAAATCCAGCAATGAGCTCTGTTTTGAAGTCTGTTTGATTATCGGATAACTTAAAATAATTAACAAGAAATTTCATAAATCACCTAAAAATTGTACTTAATTGCTACTGTTGGATTGACTTTGAAACCGCTCTTGCCTGCGAAATCGTTACTTAGCTCAATTTCGCTACCTATGGAAAATGTTTTATTAATGTTGTACCAAATTTGCGGTTCGCTTAGAAACACAAAGTTTGATTTTTTAATATGATTTTGGAAATTATCTTTCGAAACATAGTGCTTTTCTCTCCAAAAATCAGCGAATCCACTAAAAGTAAGCTTCCCATCCAACAAATGTAAATACCATACTCCAGTGAGTTGAAAATTATGTGGCTCTTCGTTTCTCTCTATATTCTTGTACATAGCTTGAAGGGTAAAGCCTTTTGTGAAATCAGGAGAATTCCAGCTATATGAAGCACCGACAAGGTAGCAATTATTAAACTGAATTGCAGTATTAAAACCGCCATTATATTCAACGTGTGCAGCAATTGGGAAATCCCAGAAT
The DNA here is from genome assembly GCA_937127445.1 of Eximiradius sp. Taxonomy (GTDB): domain Bacteria; phylum Bacteroidota; class Ignavibacteria; order Kapaibacteriales; family UBA2268; genus JAKIZO01. The sequence goes on from CAKZLY010000020.1 coordinate 6,764, forward strand.
TTCAAGTCACGTGAAATTTCCCAGTATGCTTCTGTTGCACCTTTTTTGCTATGGTTAAAATCGACGAAGAAAAAAGTGCTGCCGTAACTATCTGGCTTGAATTGCTCTAAGGTAGTTGTAATATACTCGCGACCATTTCCAAGGTCATAGTGAACTTGCAGATTTTGCGAAATCAAGGATGAAAAAGGTATCAGAAAAATTGTCAATAACAGTAATTTTTTAAACATAATACCTCCATTAAAAAAGAAGTAAAGTTAATAAAAAAAATTGAAATTCGAGTTTATGAATTCTGTTTGATTTGTAAACGAATATACTTTCATAAAAAAACGAGCCACCCAGAAGGGTGGCTATAGTATATGTATCGCAATAATTTACTCTTTAATAGGTTCAATTCTATCGATGCCGTCTTCGGGACATCTTTGATGAATTTTGTATGAAGCAGAAAGAGTGGTAATAGGCACAGCAAGAAGTCTTTCCTTAGCAATCAAGATACCGCAAACACGGCAAATACCGTAGGTTTTATCTTTAATTCTCAGTAGAGCTTCATCTAACTTCTTTATGTAGTCTTTTATTCTTTGAATTTGAGCGTAAGTTTTTTCTTTTTCCATAGCTTCGGAGCCTTGTTCCGCCATATGCATAGAATAAATCATGCTTTCTTCTGCAAAATCGTAGTTAGTAAGGTCTTCGAGACGTTCATAAAGCATCTGAAGTTCGTCAAGAGCTTCGCTTCGAGCTTCTAAAATAATATTTTTGAACATTTCTAAGTCTTCATCGGAATAGCGGACGTCTGGCTTTGGAGCCTGTGGTTCGATAGGAGTAGGCTTCGACTCTTGTTTTTTAACAACTGATTTCGGAGGAACGGGCTTGGGTTCGGCTTTTGGTTTCTCAACAATTTTCTCAATAGGTTTTGTAACGGGTTTCGGTTCTTCCGCTTTAGGTTTTTCTTCATTTTCTGTTTTTTTACGAACAGTGCGTTTTTTTGAAGTCAGTTCTTCCTCGTATTTAATAGGTTCGAGCAAAGCATCATCTTTAATTATTTTTGGCTTTGCATCTTGCTTTATTTCAGTTTTTGTCTCTTCGACCACTTTTGTTACTTTCTTTTTCTCGTCTTTGGGTTGCTCGACTTTTTCTTCGGCTTTGGCTGCTTTTTTAGCAGATTTTGTTTTTGGCATTGGTTCGGGTTCGGCGACTGCAACTACTTCAGCCTTTTTCTTTGCTGATTTTGACGAAGCGGGTTTTACTTCTTGCTTTATTTTTACTTCAGATTTTGCTTCGGCTTCCTTTTGAGCAGTTTTCTTGGTCTTTTTTTCGTCTTTGGGTTGCTCGACTTTTTCTTCGGCTTTGGTTGCTTTTTTAGCAGATTTTGTTTTTGCCGTTGGTTCGGGTTCGGCGACTGCAACTACTTCAGCCTTTTTCTTTGCTGATTTTGACGAAGTGGGCGCTGTCGCCTTTGACGAATTAATATCCTCAATAGGTTTTTCTACTTTTTTAGTAGATTTTGTAACCTTTTTTGGAGTAGTCTCGACTACTTCTTCTTTTTTCTTCTTTGTAGGCATAATTTATTCCTTAATATTGAAATTTCTTTCATTAATAATCATTGCAGTTCTCAAAAGAAAACTGCAATGATATTTACTTATGTATAAGTTATAAATAAAATTTAAATTTTCAAATTATTTTTTTAGAATTTTAACAAAAACGATAGCTTCTTCAATATCAATTTTTTCAAAATCATTTTGATTAGAGACGAACTCTATATTTTCAGCAAGAGTTTCATTTTTAATATAATCAGATTTAGCAGAAAGAGCTTTTTGAATGTCATCATCAGCTGAAACGAATATCTCAATTCTATCAGTAACTTCGAATCCGGATGATTTGCGAAGGTTTTGGATGCGGTTTATGAATTCTCGCGCAATACCTTCGCGAAGCAAATCTTCATCAAGTGCAGTATCCAAAGCAACTGTAATGCTATTTTCAGTAGCAACAAGCCAACCCTCAATATCTTCGCTGAAGATTTCAACATCTTCGAGTGAAATCAAGAATTCTTCGCCATCGATTTGCAATTTATACTGGTTATCTCCAATTAGTTTATTAACTTCTTTGTTTGGCAAATCCTTGATCGCGTTGGCAACTTTTTGGGTAGATTTGCCAAATTTTTTGCCGATGGACTTGAAGTTGGCTTTTGCTCTCTTACTTACGATAGAAGAAGTTTCGTCAGTTACAAATTCTATTTCCTTGATGTTTATTTCTTCTTTTATAATATCGGCAACTGCTTGAATATCACGGCGTTCCTGAGGGTTATCGACAGGCAAAAGTATACGACGCAGCGGCTGGCGAACGCGGATCTTTGATTTTTCGCGAAGGAAACGAGCAAGAGATACAATTTGCTGAGCTTTTGCCATACGATTTTCGAGAGCAATATCAATTTTGTCGTTTTCAACTTCTGGGAGACGGCATAAATGAACAGATTCAGGCTCACTCGGGAATCGCAAGAATTGATAGATTTGTTCTGATAAGAAAGGTGCTGCGGGCGCCATAAGCTGAACAATAGTTTTCAAGACATAACGAAGTGTTTGATAGGCAGCAATTTTCTCTTCATCTTTTTCACCTTTCCAGAAACGGCGACGATTGCGGCGAATATACCAGTTTGAAAGTTCGTAAATGGTGAAATCCTGAATAGAGCGCATTGCTTTTGTAACTTCGTATTCGTTCATTAAACGGACAAAGTCGTTGATTAAAGAATTGGTACGGGAAACAATCCATCTATCAATTTCGGGCTTTTGAGCGTGTGGTACTTCAGGTTCGCTTCCATCGAAACCATCAATATTTGCATATAGAGCAAAGAAAGCATACGTATTAGTAAGCGAACGGAAGAAGTCGGAAATTACAGTTTTAACAATATCTTCTTCATTAAATAAAGTAGCTTTCCATGGTGGATTATTAACAAATAAGTACCAACGGACTGCATCGGCACCGAGCCTATCCATAATATCGAATGGATCAATAACATTTCCTTTGGACTTGGACATTTTAATTCCGTGTTTGTCCAGGATAAGCTCATTGACAATGATATTTTTGAAAGCAGGACTATCGAACAAAGCGGTAGCAATATTATGAAGAGTGTAGAACCAACCGCGAGTTTGGTCGATACCTTCGGCGATAAAATCAGCAGGGAATTGACTGCGGAAAAGTTCCTGATTTTCGAAAGGATAATGGAATTGAGCAAACGGCATAGCACCACTATCGAACCATACATCAATAACTTCGTGGACGCGGCGATATTTATTCCCATTGCGAATAAAAACAACTTTATCAACAAATGGTCTATGTAAATCGATTTCAAGGTCCGACTCTTTGAGTGGGATAAGACTTCCGTCCTCTTGCTCGTAGAAACCTTCCATCAGTTCAGCAATAGAACCAACGGCAAAGATATCATCTTTATTGTTTTCATTGACCCACAATGGAAGAGGAGTTCCCCAGTAACGGTCGCGGGACAAATTCCAATCTTTTACTTCTTCGAGCCAGTTGCCGAAACGTCCTTCCCCTATTTCTTTTGGTTGCCAATTGATTTGCTTGTTCAGTTCAATCATTCTGTCTTTGTATTGAGGCGATTTAATGAACCAGCTTTCGCGTGCGTAGTAGATAATCGGATTTCCTGTACGCCAGCAATGTGGGTAGCTATGGAGATAATCGTTAGTAGCACGATATATTTTCCCGGCGTATTTTAGAGCAACGATAATATCTTTATCCGAACCTTCTTCAGTGTGGTCATCGTAGACAAATGTTTTAACAGCACGACCAGCAAATTCGCCCATGTCATCAGTAAAATGACCATCAAGAGTAACAGGCTGAACAAATGGAATACGGAACTTACGGCTCATTTCGTAGTCGTCCTCGCCGAAAGCAGGAGCGATATGGACAATGCCGGAACCGTCTTCGGTGGAAACAAAACTGCCTGGAAGAACGCTCAGCGCATCAGGGTACTTGTCATTGTTCCATTTGCAGTATGGGAAAATCTGCTCGTATTTTGTTCCAAGAAAATCACGACCTTTGAATTCTTTAAGAATTTCATATTCACCATCAAGAGCAGATAGACGGGCTTTTGCAAGAACGAGTTCGTCCAGAAGTTCACCATCTTTTGTATTTCGTTTATTGCGGACAAGTACGTAATCGATATCCTCCCCCACAGCCGTAGCAACGTTGGCAAGGAGCGTCCAGGGAGTTGTCGTCCATACAAGTAGATATTTCCCAACAAGTTCAGTTATTGGAGAAGAGAGAATTTTCAATTTAATATAGCAATTTGGGTCGCGTACTTCTTTGTAGCCAAGAGAAAGCTCGTGGGAGCTGAGCGGAGTTCCGATTGTGGGAGATTGTGGAACAACTTTGAAACCACGATAGATAAGCCCTTTATCAAAGAAAGTTTTCAAAGCCCACCAAACTGACTCGATATAGTCATTGGTGCAGGTAATATAAGCTTTGGATAAATCGACCCAGTAGCCCATTCTTTCGGTGAGATATCCCCAACCTTCGTCCATTTCGATGTTTTTATAAACTAATTCTTTGCATTTAGCATTGAATTTATCAATTCCGAAAACTTCAATTTGAGATTTATCTTTAATTCCGAGTTCTTTTTCGACTGCGATTTCCACAGGCAAACCGTGTGTGTCCCATCCAGCCTGGCGGCGTACATAATATCCCTGCATAGTTTTGAAGCGGCAAATAGTATCTTTTATGGTGCGAGCCATCATATGATGTATTCCGGGCTTGCCATTTACAGTGGGGGGACCTTCATAGAAGCTATACACTTTGCTTTTGTCAGCCTTTTCGAGTGTTTTGTCGAATATTTTGTTTTCTTTCCAAAAGTTCAATACGGATTTTTCAATTTCGGGATACGAGATTTTTTCAGGTAATGATTTAAACATTTTTCTTCACGGATAAGTATTAAAACATACGAATATTTATATAAAATAAATTTCAATTTTACGACTTTTTTTTCATATAACAAAAAGAATTGTGAAATAAGTTATTAAGTTATTACGAAGAGCGAAATAATTGAAAAGACAGAAAGTTATCAACACAAGAAAAAAATATTTGTTATTTAGAAACGATTTGTTATATTGCGTGTGAAAAAGTGGGATAAAGTGGTAAAAAATCCCAAAAACGAGACCAAATTGGTAAAAAATGGCATTCTTTAAAGGACAAGAGACATACTCGATAGATAACAAGGGTCGGGTAAATATTCCAGCAAAGATGAGGAAATCACTTTCGCCGGAAGCAAATGATACTTTTGCCATTACACGAGGATTGGATAGATGTGTCACAGCGTATCCGATTGATGAGTGGAAGAAATACGAGGAAAAGTTTGCCAATTTAAATCAGTATGATGAGAAGAACAGGTATTTTTTGAGGATGTTGCTGATGTGGAGCGAAGAGGTGGTGCTCGATGCTCAACAAAGGATAACATTGCCACGTAAATTGCTTGAATTTGCAGGGATAGAAAGCAAAGTGATGATAGTTGGGATGGGAGACCACATAGAATTTTGGAATCCTGATGAATTTGAAAGTTACTTGAATAAATTCAACGAACCTTATGAAAAGGTCGCTGAACAAGTGTTCTCTGACAGTTTGAAGTGAGACTGGCTGTGAAAAAAAAAAGCATAAGAAGCGACAGAAACCTATAAGCACAGATGCGGCAAATTATGATTATCACTTGCCGGTGCTTGGCGAAAAGTCTGTCGAGTTGCTAATAAACAGGCAGGACGGAATATATATAGACGGCACTCTTGGAGGCGGTGGGCACGCGGCGTTAATCCTTCGAAAGCTCAGTTCTGGGGGGAATTTATGGGCTTTCGATAAAGATGAAAACTCTATTCGGCACTGCCGAATAAAATTTGAGGAAGAGTTAAACAAAAAGCCTCCAAGACTTGTGCTGTTCAATTGTGGTTTTGAAGAAGCCTTCGAGCAGCCCGCTCTGGCGGGCAATTTCTCTGGTCTTCTGCTTGATTTAGGCGTTTCCTCAATGCAGCTGGACACCGACTCACGGGGGCTAAGCTATCGGGTTAATTCGAGCTTAGATATGAGGTTTGGTGGAAGCGGCATTTCGGCAGAAGACCTTATCAATTCTTTAACGGAAGAGCAAATCTATAACATTCTGCGAAATTATGGCGAAGAGCCACGCTCGCGGGCAATCGCCCGTGCAATTCTAACTCGCAGAAAGTTTAGTCGACTACACACGACTTTCGAGCTTCGTGAAACAGTAGAAAGCTGCACACCAAGACCGCAACAGATAAGAACTCTCTCGCGTGTATTTCAGGCGTTTCGTATTGCTGTCAATCGAGAGCTAGAAGTGCTCGAATACTCACTCCGCAAAGCAATATCGATGCTTTCTCCTGCTGGAAGGATTGTTGTGATTTCTTATCACTCGCTCGAGGACAGAATTGTAAAGCACATTTTCAAAGAACATACGATAAAAAAAGGCACAGATGATACATCAAACACTGTGCCAAAAATGAAAATTCTCACTACAAAGCCTATTGTTCCTGATGAGGAGGAGCTTAGGATTAATCCTCGTTCAAGAAGCGCTAAATTGAGAGCCGCCGAAAAGATTTAATACCTATTTTGCTTCCTTTGCGTTTTAATTATTATTTGTTCTTCTGAATTTTTATTTAATTTGAAATCTATACGTAAAGTTCGCTTCCCTTCGAATTTATATTTGTGTGATGAAGAAAGGATTTTGGTGTTAGAGAAATCGCCAGAAATCAGCAACACAAGGTCCTCGCTATTATTGGCGTTGTTTGAGAAGGAATATTTGTAGGTTTCAATCTGGTCGATGCCATCAAAATCCAAGTTTTCGATTTCCTCTCGACCGTTGATATTAAAGGCTCGGGAAAGTTTTAGAGCTTCGGTATTATTTATGTTTATGCCATTAGTTTGAATTTCACCGATAAATTCAATGTTTTCCTTATTCATCGAATAAATTGAGAAAATACCCTTCGGAATTGCAAAACCTAATCCATTTTCCTTGGAATTCACCAATTCAATTACATTAAAAGCATCAACTTTGCCTTTTGTATTTTGCCAGGGTTCAAAGCTTGAAAAAGCATATTTTTTCTTTTGAATTTTGATATTGTCTGCACTTTTGTAAGAGATTTTTTTGAATTGTTGGTTCAAAATTGAGAAATCATCTTTAAGGTCGTAGATGAAAAGACCTGTTAATTCTTCTTCGGAAGTATTTGTAATATTCATTTTAGAAGCTTCTGGGGAAAATCTCATCAAACCATAGTCTTGTTGTTCAGAAATGTTGTTAAATCCAGTTGGTTTTTGGACGTCTCCGTAGATGAGTTTCAGTTTAGTATTTTTGAAATCTTTGCCTGAATTGTTATAAATCTGGAAGTGTGAAGAAAGAGAAGCAGTATTTGTCTGGTCGTTGATAATTAAAAAATGTTGAGCGTCCCAGGAAACATCATTAATTTGATAAGTAAGGTTAATGTTTTGCACGCCTGATTTATTGGGCTCTACTTCAAAACTATATTTGTTGTTCAAAGTAATATTCTCGGGAAGTTCTTTAATTTCTATATCATATTCGAGCAGGTTTGATAGAAGAACGATGGAATTATCTTGTTTTTTAATAATTAATCTTGGGTTATCATTCGGAAAGAAGGAAAGAATTTTGCCAGTTAGTTTTTCATTGCTGAATTTGTGGTAAACAGTAACATCTTTGTTGATTGAATTTGATAATATTTCATTGAATAATGATTTTCGGAAAAAGGAATAAGAATAGACATTCCCATTTAATTTTATCATAAGAGAATTAGGAATAACGTTATCAGATAGATTATCAATAAGGAATTGCTGGCGACCGCTTTTTAGATTAGCTTGGATGGTTTCCTCGACAACAGCAAATCCATTGTTATAGATTGTTAGTTTCGCTTCTTGTGCAACCAGAAAATTGCACGCAAGAAGAAACATAAAAAAATTCATTTTCATAGTTTATTCCTTATTTTCATAATAATTTTTGAGAGACTTGTTTTTTAAATCGTATTGTCCTTCGAGGTGGTTGGCTTTTGTTTTTTCCCAGAGAACAGCACCATCGAGATATCCGGCTCGACCTATCATATGAGAGGAAACAGGTGAGGTCATAAACACAAATATTACAATAAGGATAGAGCGAGAATAAACAGCAAGATCGTGAAAGAATACAGCAGTTCCGACGATAACCAAACCAACCCCGAGGGTACTGGCTTTGGTAGTAACAGAAACACGAGTGTAAAGGTCAGGCATTTTAACTAAACCGATAGCAGTAAGAAAAATAAAAATACTGCCAGAAACAATTAAAACACCAGCAATAATTTCGAGAATAGTATTCATTGCAGGTTTCTCCTTTCAAGGTAATAAGCGAAAGAAACAGTTCCGAGGAAGGAAATAAGAGCTAATATTAATGCAACATCCAGAGCCATTGTCTTTTTCATATAAACGCCGAAAGCAGCCATAAAAGCGATGCCAATTGAAGTCATAGTGTCGAGAGCGACAATACGATCAGCGATATCTGGCCCGGCAATAAGTCGGAACAAAGAAATAAGCACAGAAAGAATAATCAATGGCAACGAAATATATAAGCAAATATCGAGGAAACTCATCTCATAACCTCCAAAAGTTTTCTTTCAAGACCATTTTTTAAATCTTTGATAAAAGTATCGACATCATCAACATACATAGCGTGTATATATAGAGTTTTTCTATCGTCCGAAACATCAATACTCCAGGTGCCCGGTGTCATAGTAATCATATTAGCAAACAAAGTAATTTCTAAATCAGTTTTGCAATCGAGTGGGATTGCCAAAATTGCTGGTTTCATAAAATATCCGGGAGTAGCAACATCGTAGGCAACTTTCAAATTGGAAACAATAATTTCTTTTATAAAATAAAGAATAAACCAAATGACTTTGAAAAAACGGGTAAAATATGGTGTTGGTTCGGTTGATTTACGAGTAATAAAAAGGAAGATAAAACCAAGAAAAAAGCCTTCGAAAAAGGCGTATAGATGCATATTTCCTTGAAGAAACATCCAGATAAAAGCAAACATAATATTAACCATCAGTCTATTCATTGGGCACCTCCAAGAACAGCGTTAATGTAGATAGAAGGATTGAGAAGCTGGTGAGCAGCTTCATTAGCATAATTGAGGAAAGGCTCTGGATTTAGTCCAATAAATAAAGTAATTGCTGCAAGAAAAATAATTGGAGCAAACATCATAGCGATTTTGAATTTTGGCAGTTGGCGAAGTGTTTGCTGTTCAGCTGCAAATTCAGCTTTTTGCTCTTTCCAGAAAACTTCGTTCCAAATTTTTATCATAGAAAACAAAGTAAGCAATCCGACGAACAAAGATACAGCAAGCGCAAGGTATTCTCCTTTTTCGACGGCAGCAACAGCAACTGTGTATTTTGCCCAGAAGCCAGAGAGTGGTGGCACACCACCGAGCGAAAGAGCCGGTATTAAAAATAACAAGCCAAGAAGTGGATATAATTTAAGTACACCACCGAGCTTTTTCAGCAGGTAAGTACCTTTTAGTTCATTGACAACGCCTGAAACAAAGAATAGATTAGTTTTTACAATGATGTGATGAAAAATATAGAAAACACCGCCAGCAATACCAAGTGGGGTCATAAGTCCCAATCCCAAAATCATATAACCAATCTGGCTGATTATATGAAATGATAAAATTCTGCGGAATTCCATCTGAGAGGCAGCACCAAGCACACCCGAGAGCATAGTAAGCATTGCGATGATAATAATTATTGTGTGAGTGAAGGCAACATCAGTAACAAATATTAGTGTAAAAACTCTGAAAAGTGCGTAGACACCTACTTTGGTAAGCATACCAGCAAAAATTGCCGACACAGCTGCTGGTGGCGTATGATACGAAGCAGGAAGCCAGAAAAATAGTGGGAATATGGCGGCTTTGATACCGAACGAAACTAAAAAGAACATTGCCATAACATTGACAATACCTTTATTAGGGAGCATAGGGATTTTTCGGGCTAAATCTGCCATATTTAATCCGCCAGTAATCCCATAGAGAATCCCTACTCCAACAACAAAAAGAGATGATGAGAGCAGATTTAAAATTACATATTTTATAGCACCTTCCAGTTGCGAACGTTTGCCACCCAAAGCAACAAGAGAAAAAGATGAGATAAGCAGCACCTCGAACCAGACGAACATATTGAACAAGTCGCCCGTCATAAAAGAGCCGTTTATACCCATAATCATAATTTGTAACAGAGGGTAGTATCCGAAATGCTCTCGAGTTTCGTCCATTGTCCCAAGGGAATATATTGAGGTTGCAAATCCAATGATAGCTGAAACAAGTATCATAGTCATTGTAAGCAAATCGGCAGTAAAGATAATACCAAATGGTGCTTTCCAGGCACCAATGTAAAGACATTGTATTCCACTTGTTTTAACATACCACGTAAGATATATAGCAAGGACTAAAGTAATTGTCGAGCCCAAAGCATTAATGATTCTTTGAATTGAACGATGTTTCCAGAAAAACAGCATAATAATTCCGATAAATAGCGGAAAAACAACAGGCATAGCTAAAATTGAGTTCATCTACTTGTCCCCCGGAATATCTTCGTTACACATAATGTCGGTAGAATTCATTTTATCTAAGTCGTCATCGCCAACTTTTTGGAAAGCCTTACGGAAAAGAGCGATTGCGAAGGCTTGAGTGCCGAAACCTATAACAATTGCAGTTAAAATCAAAGCTTGTGGAAGTGGGTCGGCATAAGTGCCTTCGAGAGTGCTTGCGTTTTCGGGGATAAATGCAGCCAAGCCTTTTGTAACGCGAGCAACTGAAAAGATGGTCAGATTAACTGCATTGCCAAGGAAGACCATACCTAAAATTACTTTCACAAGGCTCCTTCGCAACATTAAGTAGAATGCTGATGTGGCTAATATCCCAACAATTATTGCTAATACAAATTCCATACATTACTCCTTATCTTCGAACAAAGTGAAAATGATGTTGAGAGTAACACCCAAAACGGTGAAATAAACACCAGTATCGAAAACTGTTGGGGTTCCTAAACTCCCGACGATAGGTAATTTATGCTCGTACCAAACACCTGTCATCAGTGGCTTCCCAAATAATATAGGGAAAACAGTACTACTTGCAGCAAGGAACAATCCAAACGCTAATACTTTTATTGGTTGTAGTCGGAATATAGTTTTAACTTTGTCAATACCAAAACCCAGAAGGTAGAGCGAATAAGCAGCAGAAGCGACAAGGCCGCCAACGAAGCCACCTCCGGGATGATTATGCCCACGAAAGAGCAAAAAAACGGAAAAAATAAGCAACAGTGGTAACAAATACATTGTCATTGTTCTTAGAATAATTGATCTCATTGCTCGCCTCCTTGCTTTCTCAGACGAAGTAAAGAATAAACACCAACAGCAGCAATCGAAAGCACAGTAATTTCGCCCATAGTATCAAATCCACGGAAATCTACAAGAATTACATTGACAATGTTTTTCCCATGTCCGATTAAATAACTTGTTTGAGCAAAGTATTCGCTAAGCCCAGTGTCGAATTTACCATATGCACTAACGAAAATAATTATCATTGTGAAAATTGAACCGAATGCTAATGCAATAACTAAATCGCGAATTCTTGTTTTTAGTTTTGAATAAGTGAAAAAACGAGGCAATTTGTATAAAACGAGCACAAACAAAATAACAGAAAGGGTTTCGATGGAAAGTTGTGTCATTGCTAAATCAGGTGCGCCGTAAATAATATAAATCAATGAAATTAGCGCCCCAACAATGCCCATAGATGCAATAGCAGAAAGACGCCCCTGGGAAAGAAGAGCAAAAACACTTGCAATTAGGACAGTTATCAACATCGAAATATCGTATATATCTATGCCTGCAATACTTCTTTCAATCGAAATTGCAAAGGCATTTAGAATGCTTCCCGAGGTGTTGAAACCAAAAAACGAACCACCAACTAACAAAATGAACAGGGCTAAAATTGTAAATATATAATAGCGAAGATGACCATTTTGCAAAAATTTAGTTTGAATTTCGGCAAAACTTAAAGTTCCATTGAAAATATAATCGTACCATTTTGAGGGGAAAAAGTATTCCGGTATTCTAATTTTCTCGATAAATTCAACAAGCGACTTGCGATTAAGAACAAAAATAAGCCCAACGACAATTGTCAGAGCGCTTAGCAGCAACGGTAAATTAAATCCGTGGAACAGCGCAAGATGATGCGAAGCCGAAGGAAAAATTGATTGCAAAGCTTTGTTAGTAAGTCCGTCCACAGTGGAACCAGCAAAAAGACCGGACACCAAGCCCAACAATGCAAAAGCAACGGGTCCACTTGTCATCTGAAATGGGGCTTCGTGAACGTGTTCGGAAGGAGATTTGTATTCGCCGAAGAATGGCAGAATGCCGCTATACGCCATAACAGCAAAAATGTTTACAGCAGAAATCACAGAAATTGTAATAAATAAGGTGCTATATTGACCAGAAAGCAAAGCTGTTTCGTAAAGCATTTCTTTGCCGATGAAGCCAATAAAAGGAATAATACCCATACCCGAAAGAGCGGCTAAAACACCAATTAATGCGGTAATAGGTAAATATTTACGTAGCCCACTGATATTACGGATATCGCGAGTTCCAGTTTCGTGGTCAATAATCCCAGCAGTAAGGAATAGCGCACCTTTGTAGAGGGAATGAGCGAACAAATATATTATCATTGCAGAAATAGCTTTTTCACCACCGAGTCCGATTAGCATAGTAAGAGTGCCAAGCACAGAAACAGTAGAGTAAGCGAGAAGGCGTTTTAAATCTGTTTGCTTCAAAGCCATGGTCGATGCCATAAGCATTGTCCAACCACCGAAGCCACCAAGCAGCCACATCCAGAGTTCAGTCCCACCAAGAATAGGCAAAAACTTAATCATAAGAAAAACACCAGCTTTGACCATTGTAGCAGAATGTAAATATGCGCTAACCGGAGTTGGTGCTTCCATTGCGTTCGGCAACCAAAAATGGAATGGGAATTGAGCCGACTTTGTAAATGTACCGATCAAAAAAAGAATCAATATTGAAGGATAGAGAGCGTTATTTATCAAATTGCTATGAAAAGCAGACATTTGAGAAATTTCATATGTGCCAGCAATTTGTCCAATAATGATAACACTTGCAAGAAGTGCCAATCCCCCACCGGCTGTAACCAGCAATGACTGCAAAGCAGCATAACGCGAGCGTTCCTGTTCGTGATTAAATCCGATTAGCAAAAATGAGCTAATTGATGTGAGTTCCCAGAAAACGAAAAGAGCAAGCGTATTATTGCAAGTTACTACACCAAGCATAGAAGCCATAAAAATGCTTATGTAGATGTAGAATGGCACAATCTTTTCGCTTTTTGCTAAATAGGCAGAAGCGTAAAGATACACTACAAAACCAATCCCGCTAATGATAAGAGCAAATAGAAGATTAAGTCCATCAATCATAAAATTAAGATTGATTTTAAGGGAAGGAATCCAGTAGAACGTCGTTAAGATTTTTTCGCCTGCCAATACATTAGGTAAAAATTGCAAATAGAAGATAAATAGCGAAAGCGGCAAAATCGAAAGCAGTGCTCCCGCTACTTTCCTATTTAACTTGAAGATAAGCGGCACTATGCAGGCAACAATAAATCCTGATAATACAGCAATAAGCATCAAAAATACTCCAAAATATTTATTTATCTGTTAGTTAGCATAAATAAAAATTAAAATAGCAATACCAATAATTATTCTGTAAACAATAAAAATATAAGTTGAGTGTTGCTTTAGATATTTTATGAGAAAATCAATAGTAAAATATCCACTAATAGCGGAGACCGCTGTTGCCACAAGAATATTTAACCAATCGCCAGCAGAAACAAAAGATAAAGCCTGATAGAACTGGAGCAAACCGCTAGCAAAAATTGCAGGTATGCTAAGCAAAAAAGAGAATCTTGCGGCAGTTTCGCGCTTCATTCCTAATAACAAACCTGCTGTAATTGTTGTGCCCGAACGAGATGAACCCGGAATAAGTGCAACGCATTGAGCAAACCCAACCGAAAGAGCATCCCAAAAATTCAAATCTTTTTCGGACTTGCGAAGCTTAGCTATTTTCTCGGCAAAAAGCAAAATCAAAGCCAAGGCAATAAGACTTATGGCAATAACTGTAAGACTTTTAGTGAAATCGCCTTCAATAATCTTTTTAAGAGCAAGGCCGATTGTCATTATAGGCAAACTTCCAACGATAACAAACCAACCGAGACGGCTATTCAGACTTTGTTGTGGAAAAGAAAGTCGATTTTTCCCAAGATTTTCGCGTAAAAATGCTGTTGGAATGTCGTAAATTTCGCGACGAAAATACCAGAGAACAGAAAACAGAGTGCCAAGCTGGATAATTGCAATAAAAGCAGTCCATTGCTCTGGGTGAGTGTGGTCGATAGTTCCAAAAAGTTCGCCGAAAATTGTAAGATGAGCAGTAGAACTAATAGGAATGAATTCTGTAAGACCCTGGATTAATCCTAAAATAATAGCAACAAACAAACTCATTATGAAAACTTATAGTTTAAAATATTAATTGAAACATAATGCACTTAAAAAAACAAATTAACAAGAATTATTGAAATTTGGAAAAGTGATAAGTTTTTTTTCTTATTTTTGTAAATATTTTTTTATTTGGGGAGTCCAATTGATGATACGGCTTAATGTAAATATCGACCATATTGCAACAATACGCAATGCACGTGGTGGGAACGAGCCTGATCCGGTTGTTGCAGCATCGTTAGCTGAGTTGGCAGGAGCAAGTGGAATAGTATGTCATTTACGAGAAGACCGCCGCCATATAAACGATAGGGATTTGCGACTTTTGCGGGAAACAGTGCAAACCAAATTAGATCTTGAAATGGCGGCAAATGAAGAAATAATTCAAATTGCGTTACAAACACGACCAGAATTAGTTACAATTGTTCCTGAAAAGCGTCAAGAGCTTACAACTGAAGGTGGGTTAGATGTTTTTTCGCAAAAAGATAAGATTAAATCTCTATGCGAGAGAATGCATGAGCGAGGAATAGAAGTAAGTTTGTTTGTCGAACCAGAAGAAAAGCAAATAGTAGCTGCCAAAGAAGTTGGTGCAGATATGGTCGAACTTCACACAGGGGCTTACGCTCATGCCAAAACTCCCGAACGTTTCAAATTCGAGCTAAATAGGATTATTAATGCCGCCGCTTATGCTGGCAATCTTGAATTGAAAGTAGCAGCAGGACACGGACTAAACTACTACAACACAAAGCATGTTTGTTACATTTATGAAATTGAGGAATTAAGTATTGGCCATTCAATTATATCGCGTGCTGCATTTGTAGGAATTGAACGAGCAGTAAAAGAAATGATTGAACTCATAAATAACTCAACATTACACAGGAACATAGATATTTAATTTAATTTGTATGTGTGGAATAGCAGGAATATTCAACTACTCTGGACAGCAAAACGCTATAAGCCAAGAAATTTTAAAAAAAATGTCTGATTGTATCGTTGAGCGAGGTCCTGATTCAGATGGCACTTATATTTCCAATGATGAACTATGCGGAATGTCTTTTCGTCGATTGGCAATAGTAGATCTTTCTTCGAATGGCAATCAGCCAATGCAAACTGCCGATTGGCAATTCTCGATTGTGTTCAATGGTGAGATATATAATCATCTTGATGTTCGCAAGCAATTGATTGAATTAGGGTTTAATTACCGCTCCAAAACTGATACAGAAACAATTTTATATGGATATGTAAGATGGGGAAAGGAAGTTTTGCAAAAATTGCTTGGGATGTGGGCAATCGCAATTTACGATAACAGCAGACAGGAACTTTTTTTATCACGGGATAGAATTGGAATCAAGCCTTTATATTTTTACAACAAAAATGGGATTCTACTATTTGCCTCGGAGATAAAATCAATTTTGGCTCATCCGCTGGTAGAAAAAGAGTTCAATTTCGATGAATTACCTAATTATTTAAATTACGGATTGTCTTCCACCCGTGGAACATTATTTAAACATATATACAAAATTCCTGCTGGGCACTATTTAATAATCAATAAGAAAGGCGAGATAAAATTACAACGGTTTTGGAGCCCGTTCAACGGGGAAAAGGAAAAAGAGTTAGAACACTTGAATGACAAAGAAATTCAAGTTCAGTTGCTTGATTTGTTGCGGCAGTCAATCAAAGCACGAATGATGAGCGATGTTCCATTCGGGGTGTTTCTAAGTGGTGGAATAGATTCGAGTGTGAACGTTGCACTAATGGCAGAGCTCATGAATCGCCCGGTAGATACCTTCACGGTTGGTTTTCGAGAACTTGAAAAATACAATGAACTTGAATATGCGAGAAAAATAGCAAAAATTTTCAAAACGAATCATCACGAAATATTAATTAATGAGAATGATGCAATTGGCATATTAGAAAAGCTCGCCTATCGTGAAGACGAACCGAATGCCGATCCAGTTTGTATTCCTTTATATTTTTTATCGAAATTGACACGTGAAAGCGGCACAATAGTTGTGCAAGTAGGCGAAGGAAGCGACGAACAATTTGCAGGTTACCCGTGGATTGTTCAGCATTACAATGTGTATGAAAAATACTGGAAGCATTACATAAAATTACCGCAACTGATTAGAAAATCGGCTTATTTTGCTGCAAAGCCTATTTTGAATGCAACAGGTCAAATTTTGGCACTTGATTATATTCGGCGAGCTGCTTACGGTGAGCAGTTTTATTGGAGTGGTATGCCGATTTTTTCTGTTTGCCACTTGCAAAAACTCTTCGGAGCGAATTTTGAGCATTTAGTAACGAAGCCAGCGGAATATTCTGACTACTTACACAGGCAAGCACTTGAACTATCGCCGAACGCTGATTACTATCAGCGAATGGCGTATTTGGAGCTTACTCAGCGGCTTGCTGAACTCTTGCTAATGCGAGTTGATAAAGTTACAATGTCGCATAGCATTGAAGCACGCGTCCCGTTTTTAGACCACAGAATAGTTGAATTTTCAACAGCGTTAAAAGCAAATCGCAAGATGCCAGATGGCAAAACAACCAAATACATCTTGAAAAAAGCAGTCGAAAACATTCTTCCAACTGATATTATTTACAGACGGAAGCAAGGTTTTGCCGCACCTGTTGAAGAATGGCTACGCAAGGAATGGCGCCAGTACGCTCAAAATGAAATTATGAATTCCTATTTTGTTCAAAATAGCATTTTCAATAAAAAATACGTTGAAAAACTCATAGCAGAACATCATTCACATAAATCAAATAACTCAAAACAAATTTTTGCACTTCTGATGTTATCGCTTTGGTGGAAAAAGTATTTTTAATTGTGGCATATTTCTTGCGTAATTAAAAAAACTTTTGAATTTCAACCAAAGTTGGTAATTTTGGAACGGGCAATTATGATTAAGAAATCAAAAAATATAATTTTGCCATTGATATTGGCAGTGATTGTGTTTATTAGCTCAACTCAGGATAAAGCTAATAAAATTTCACAGATTGCATTGCCCGACGAAGAGGAATTAAGCAAACGCACACCAATTCCACTGATTTTTTCCCCCGTTAAGGATACTATTTATGTGTTGGGCGATGAATATGTAGAAATCTGCTTGACAACTCAGACAGCAAAATTAGTTAAAAGAAATGGCGAAATCTTCGAGTATAAAATTAGCTCGGGTAACCCATATATTTCTCAGGGAATGGAGACAACAACGGGTGTTTTTACGGTGCAATCGAAATCACCGAAAGCAATATCCAAGCAGTTCGATAATGCAGAGCTCTTTTGGTGGATTGGATTTAACGGTAATATTGGTTTTCACGGGCTTGCGGGAAATGGGTACTACCATCATTTAGGCGTTAGGTCGTCCTCACACGGATGCGTGAGAATAAGCCGTGAGGACGGTAAAGATTTGTATGAGAAAGTGCGAATAGGCACTCCGGTAATGGTTTATAAAACCGAGCCAGCAAGAATATTTGCTTTTGCAGATTTTGATTTTTATGTAAAATCGCCTTCCGCAATATTATTAAACGATGATGCAAGTATAAGAAGACTATTGAGTAGTCGGCTTGATAATCTATATCAAGGTAAAGCACACACAAAAAATAAAATGAGATTGTTTATTGATGGAGCCACCAAATTGAGACAACTGAAAATTTCGGAAGGAGATTTTGCAAAAGTTTCTATAATACAGGAAGTACCTATGGGTGAAATTCCACTTCAAGCAGTTGCCAAAGACAGATTGAATAGGAATCAAATCTTGATTGCCCGTGCAAGTAAGCAAAAAGATGAATTATCGGAAAATAAAGAGAAAAAGACAAATTAAAAATCGTTGAGTAAAATAAAAATCCCCAGCTTTGACGAGCCGGGGATTATTATTTTTAAGAATTAATTATCATTTCAAGAGCCATTTGATATTTGTCGAGGGTCCCGCTGATGATTTCAGGAGGCAGATCTGGAGGTGGAGGCTGCTTGTTCCAACCGGTGCTTTCGAGCCAATCGCGAAGAATTTGCTTATCGAAGTTTGTTTGAGGAACACCTGGAGCATAGTTTGCCTTCAACCAGAAGCGAGATGAGTCAGGAGTAAGAGCTTCATCGATTAGTATTATTTTGTCGTCGATTGTTCCAAATTCGAACTTGGTATCGGCAAGTATAATTCCGCGTTCTGCAAGGTAGTTTGCAGCAAATTTGTATAATTCTATTGAATCTTTCTCAATGATACTGTAAACGCTCTTACCAAGAATATCTTTTGCTTTTTCGGGAGAGATATTTTCGTCGTGTCCTGCTTCTGCTTTGGTAGAAGGCGTAAAAATGGGTTCGGGAAGTTGCTCGAATTCTTTAAGTCCTGTTGGCAATGGAATACCGCAAATAGTTTGTGATTTCTGATATTCTTTCCAGCCGCTACCGGCAATATAGCCACGGACAATACATTCGACAGGGAGTGGTGAGCATTTTTTCACCATCATCGAGCGGCCATCGAGGACATCTCTGTATTTGTGGCAAATATCGGGATAATCATCAACATTTGATGAAATGAAATGGTTGTCGATTATGTGTTTAGTATTTTTGAACCAGAATTCAGAAATTTTGTTAAGGATAATTCCTTTGCCGGGAATAGGTTCATTCATTATCACGTCGAAAGCAGAGATGCGGTCGGTAGCAACAAACAAAAGGCATTCGCCGAGGTCATATACATCTCGGACTTTACCTCGGCGAATGAGAGGAATATCTTGAAAGTTTGTTTCGAAAACGTTCATTTAGAGCATTCCTGCAATAACAAGAGAAACAACAGCCATTAACTTTATAAGGATATTGAGCGATGGGCCGGAAGTATCTTTGAATGGGTCACCAACTGTGTCGCCAGTAACGGCTGCTTTGTGTGGGTCTGAACCTTTGTAGTAACGTTTGCCGTCGATTTCGACACCTTCTTCGAACATTTTTTTAGCATTATCCCAAGCACCACCAGCATTAGCTTGGAAAACAGCAAGCAGAACACCAACAACAGTAACACCAGCGAGCAAACCACCTAATGTTTCAGCACCGAAAGCAAATCCAACAAAAAGCGGAACAATCACAGCAAGAAGGCCAGGAGCAATCATCTCACGAATAGCAGCTTTTGTGGAGATGGCGACGCATTTGGTATATTCGGCAGCGTCTTGCGCTTGGTGCAAAGCGTCTAAATCTTCTTTGCTCCATTCTTTTTTATCTTTATCTCCATATTTTTTCATTAATTCGAGGGCTTTAACCATCGAAGGGATTTCAGTAAATTGGCGACGCACTTCTTTGACCATACTCATAGCAGCGCGTCCAACAGCCCCCATAGATAAAGCACTAAAAACAAAAGGAAGCACTCCACCGATAAACAATCCAGCCATTACGTTTGCTTTGGAAATATCGATGGATTTAATATGAGCAGCAGTCATAAACGCACCAAAAAGTCCCAATGCAGTTAAAGCAGCGGAACCGATAGCAAAGCCTTTTCCAATAGCAGCAGTAGAATTACCGACAGCATCGAGTTTATCGGTGCGAGAGCGAACTTCTTTTTCGAGTTCGCTCATTTCTGAGATACCGCCCGAGTTGTCTGCAATAGGACCGTATGCGTCAACTGCGAGCTGAATTCCGGTTGTAGCAAGCATACCGACAGCAGCAATTGCTATTCCATAGAGACCAGCATAATAGAAAGAACCAACAATAGCAATAGCGATAAGAATAACAGGAATTGCTGTAGAAAGCATACCTGTTCCAATTCCAGCAATAATGTTGGTAGCGTGTCCAGTTAGAGATTGCATAGCAATTTTGCGAACGGGAGGTTTGCCCAAGCCAGTGTAATATTCAGTGATAAAGCCAATACCAACACCAGCTAAAAGCCCAACTATTGTTGCAAGGAAAACGCCAAGAGAAGTGATAGTAAATACTTGATTATACAGTGGGTCTTCGTATAGCCATTGTTCGGGGAGAATCCAGTGAATAATCAAGTAAGAAACGATAATCATAAGTACGGCTGCAATACTTGTCCCGACATTAAGTGCAGCTTGCGGATTGCCGCCTTCACGAACTTTTACGAAAAACGTTCCGATGATAGAAACAATTATACCAGCACCTGCAAGGAAAAGAGGTAGAACAACAGCTGAGAGACCTTTGAACAAGGTTGCTTGAAATTCAGGCACAGCAAAGAATGATGCACCAAGAACCATCGCGGCTACAATAGAACCAACATAGGATTCGAACAAGTCAGCCCCCATACCAGCTACGTCGCCTACGTTATCGCCAACGTTGTCGGCAATAGTTGCAGGATTAAGCGGATGGTCTTCGGGGATTCCGGCTTCGACTTTACCAACGAGGTCAGCGCCGACGTCTGCTGCTTTTGTATAAATACCGCCACCAACTCTTGCAAAAAGTGCAATTGACGAAGCACCGAACGAAAAGCCCGTTACAACATTTACCACTTTCAATATAGCTTCGCTTGAACTTAGACCATCAAAAGTGTTATTATATAAAAGGAATAGTATGCTTAAGCCTGTAACACCGAGGCCAACAACGCCCATACCCATAACAGAGCCCCCAGTAAATGCAACACGCAAAGCACTGTTTAGCCCTGTGCGAGCAGCACTAGTTGTGCGAACATTTGCTTTTGTTGCAACTCGCATCCCAATAAAACCAGCTAAGCCTGAACAAAAGGCTCCAACTATAAAGGAAAGCCCGACAAGTGGATGTGTGTTCTCTGTATTTGCACCCTGAATAGTAAGCAGAATTGCAACAAGAACAACGAAAATCGCAATCATTTGATACTCAGCTTTGATAAATGCCATAGCACCGTCTGCGATTGAACGGGAAATTCGCTGCATCCTTTCGTCGCCGGCATCCTGACGGCTAATCCACTTTGCCCTTATGTAAGTAAAGAGCAATGCAATTAAACCAGCAATAGGAATTAAAAATAGTAGTGAATCCATCTAAAACCCCTTAAATTAGTAAATATTAATTGTTTAGTGATGCACAGAAATATTTGTTATTTAGTTCAAAATTAATCACAAATAAGATAAATAAAAAATAAAAAAACATTAATAATCAATGTCTGCAAGTAAATAGAAAGAACCGGTAACAATAAAAGGTTCATTTCTTGATTTAGCGAATTCAAAAGCTTGCTGTGGATTTTGAACTACTATATTTGTAATTTCTAATTTATCTGCTATTTGTTTGATGAAATCCGAGGGCATAGCACGCTTGGTAAATGGTTGAGTAATAATAAGTAAATTAGTTATATGTTTTATTTTATCCAGCATTTCTGAAACGTTTTTATCCGACATAACACCAAATACTATATTGAATTTTACATTTGGAAAGATTAATTGTGATGTTTCGGCAAGTTTTTCGAACGCGGCAGGATTGTGAGCAGTATCGAGAATTACCATTGGACAACGAGATATAATCTGGAACCGACCGAAAAGACCGGTATTTTCAACAACATTTTTCACGCCATCAGAAATTGACTGCTGCAAAACACTGAAATAATGATTTATATTTTCCAGTGCTAATATAGCAAGCGAATGATTAATAGTCTGGTGGTTACCCAGAAGAGGAGAATTGATTAAATAAGTATTTGAATTAGTTTTTATTTGAAATTGCATTGTATAATCAGGATTTATACCAATAATTTTTGTTATTGCACCATCGGATTGAATTAGACGGCTATTTCGTTCAACGCAAATATTTTCGATTACTTTATATGCGTTAAAAGGCAATTCACCTAAAAGAGTTGGCGTATTTTGCTTTATTATGCCGCCTTTTTCGAAAGCAATTTGTTCGATAGTATTGCCTAAATAATCTGTATGTTCGATAGCAATGCTTGTAATAATACTTAAAAGCGGTGCCAAAACATTAGTTGCATCAAGACGCCCACCTAAACCTGTTTCAACAATGGCAATTTCTACATTGTTGCGAGCAAAATAGTCGAAAGCAATTGCAGTCGTAATTTCGAAAAAAGTGGCATCAACGCTCTTCCCTATTTGCATATACTTTATTGCGAGTTGCACCAATTCATCATCAGGAATTATTTTGCCACTTATGCGAATACGTTCATTGAATTGTTTTATGTGGGGTGAAGTATAAAGCCCAGTTCGATAACCTGCTTCTGTCAGTATTGAGGCAATAAGTGAGGCGGTTGAACCTTTGCCGTTTGTTCCTGCAATATGAATAGATGGAAATCTGTTGTGTGGGTTCCCGTTTTTTTCGAGCAGGTAGGAAATTCTATCAAGTCCGGGATTAATACCTTTGCGTTCGAGCGAGAACAATTTTTCAAGTATTTTTTCTTTTGTATCAAACATATCAGACCTTTTAATACAAATAAAAATCAGTAAAAAACGTAAATAAGTTAATTACAATAATAACTATTTTGGAGATTTTATGTCT
Source organism: Eximiradius sp. (assembly GCA_937127445.1). GTDB lineage: Bacteria > Bacteroidota > Ignavibacteria > Kapaibacteriales > UBA2268 > JAKIZO01. The sequence goes on from CAKZLY010000020.1 coordinate 29,759, forward strand.
AATAATTCTTTGCAAGGTAAAACAATATTAGTTACAGGAGCAAGCAAGGGGATTGGGAAAAGTATTGTGGAAGTGCTTGCCCGTTATGATTGTCGAGTAATTGCAACTGCAACAAAAAATGATAGTTTCACAAATTTTGAAATTAAGAGTGATAAGATTGTATTTGAGGCATTTGATTTGAACAACGAAAGCGAACTTATTGCAGGAATTGAGAGACTAAAATCAAACAATCAAATTCCTGATATAGTAATCAATAATGCGGGCGTTGGAATTTTCAAAAATTTTGTGGATTTTTCGGCCATTGAGATAGATAAATTGATAAATGTAAATTTCAGAGCACCTGTTTTGCTTTCAAAATCTTTTTTGCCGGGAATGCTTGAGAAACAATTCGGTATGTTTGTCAATATTATTTCAGTAGCGGCAGTGGAGAGTTTCCATCGTTCTTCGCTCTATGGGGCAACAAAAGCTGCGTTGCTCGAAACTATGAAAACAATTCGCAAAGAGTACAGGCACCAAGGTATCAAAGTGCTGAATATATTGCCTGGAGCAACAAGGACGCCAATTTGGTCGGCGAAGGTCGTTCAGCAATATGGCGATAGAATGATGTCTCCGAAAGCACTTGCAGAATTAATAGTAGCAAATGTTGCTCTTGCTATTGAGCAGGACATAATGCCTGAAGAAATAGTTGTTCGTCCGCATTATGGAGATTTATAGAAGATGAAAATATTAATCACAGGCGGTGCAGGATTTATTTTTTCACGAGTTGCAGAATTTTGCTTGAATGCGGGTTATGAGGTTGTAATCGTTGATAAGCTCACATATGCAGGAGATTTAGCACGGATAAATCATATTTTTGATAAAATAAAATTTTATCAAATTGATGTTTGTAATCAAAAAGATGTGTTCGAAGTATTTGAGCGTGAAAAACCTGAAATAGTAATACATTCCGCCGCTGAAACACACGTTGATAGGAGTATATTAGATGGCAAGCCTTTTCTGGAAAGCAATGTTATTGGAACTTATGTATTGTTGGAAGCAGCTCGAAAATTTAATACAGAAAAATTCCTAAATATTACTACTGATGAAGTTTATGGAGAACTTGGCAATGAAGGGCATTTTTACGAGACAAGCCCGCTGCAACCGAACTCGCCTTATGCAGTGAGCAAAACATCAGCAGATATGTTAGGACGCTCATATTTGCGGACATATCAATTGCCGGTGATAACTGTTCGCCCATCGAACAATTATGGAATGTTTCAGTACCCAGAAAAGTTAATTCCGGTAGTTTTTCTGAAAGCATACAATAATGAGAAAATACCGGTTTACGGGAAGGGCGAAAACATTCGCGAGTGGTTATTTGTTGATGACACAGCCCGAGCTATGCTACGAATCATTGAAAATGGAGTAGTTGGAGAAGTCTATAATGTTGGTAGTTCCGAAGAACGAAGAAATATAGATGTGGTTAGGAATATTTTGGAAATAATGGGCAAGACGAACGAACTAATTGAATTTGTCAAGGATCGTCCGGGACACGATTTTCGTTATTCACTTTCGTGCGAAAAAATAAAACAAGAATTGGGATGGCAGCCAGAGATAGGTTTTGAAGAAGGCTTACGAAGAACTATTGAATGGTATTTTAAGAATATTGATTGGCTACTAAAAAAAATTGAGCAATTAAGAAAATATTGGGAAGTAGCTTACAAGCAATGAAAAATATATCAAAGGCAAAATTTATTATAACAGGCGGTGCGGGTCAGCTTGCACGTGAGTTTTGCAATTTGCTGAATAAGGCAAATGCTAAATACATTGCATTAGATATAGACAAGCTTGATATTTCGAATATTGATAAATTAAGCAAAATATGCAAAGAATATAAGCCGGATTTTCTTATTAATTGTGCTGCATATAATAATGTTGATGCTGCTGAAAGTGAATTCGAGACTGCATTGAAGGTAAATTTTACGGGTTCGAAGAATATTGCAACATTGAGCACTGAACTCAAATTCAAAGCAATTCATTTTAGCACTGACTACGTTTTTGGTGGGCGCGAGCAATTCATTCCGTTCAAAGAGCAAGATGAAACTGCACCACTTAACAAATATGGGATTTCGAAGCTCAAAGGTGAGCAGATATTTTTAGAAATTTCACCAAAAAACCTGGTGTTTAGGGTGAGCTGGCTTTATGGAGAAGGTCGGCAGAATTTTATTTATAAGTTGCTGCAATGGACGGAAACCAGAAACGAGATATTAATTGCAAATGATGAAATTTCAGTGCCGACAAGCACGTATTTTGTAGCGAAGAACGTATTAGAAGCACTTGATTCAAACGGTTTATTTCATCTTGTGCCCGATGGGTATGTGTCGAGGTACGATTATGCAAAGTTTGTGTTGAACAAATTAAAAATAGATGCACTGGTTAAGCCAATATCAGCTGAATATTTCAAATTACCCGCTCGAAGACCAAATTTTTCAGCAATGGATAGTGCGTTATTTTTCAGTTTGTTTAATCTGGGGAAGAAGCATTGGAGCGAGTATTTAGAAGAATTTCTGGTTAAGAACAAATTTGAATAGAAATTAATATTACTCCTTCCCTATTTTTTCACGTAAAGCGTTTTATACAAAATTCTGTTACCAATTTATAAATTTGTATTTTAAAAAATCAAAGTTTACAAAACCCATATCATTAAAAAAAATTAATTGATTTTTATTACCATAAAAAGAAAATTTAGCCGTTATAACAACTGTAAATTATTCTAAATTAATCAAAATCAGAGATTTTTTTTATTTAAAAATAATTTTTCTTGATTAAAAAGTAAGATAATTGTAACTTATTTTTAGAAATCAGATACAGAAAAACCAAACAAGTTCGCAATAAATATATAGGTTCAAATGAAAAAAGTTTTTTTTGACTACGTTTTAAAAGTTCGGCTACCGGTAACATTATTTGTAATATTTGGTGCATTTGCAGTTACATATTATGTGGCGCGCCCCGAGCGGGACGGAATAGGATATGAACCAGAGCAACCTATTGCGTTTTCGCATCGGCTGCACGCAGGAGAAATGCAGATTGACTGTCAGTATTGCCACACAAGCGTCGAAAAATCGCGTCACGCAAGCATTCCGGCAGCGAACATTTGTATGAATTGCCACTCTGTGGCGCGCAAGGACAAGCCAGAAATTATAAAGCTCACGAAGTATTATGAGCAAAACAAGCCTATTCCATGGAAGCGTATCCACAAAGTTCCGCACTATGCTTATTTTAGCCATCAAGCACACGTCACACAAGGTATTCCTTGCCAATCCTGCCACGGAGCAGTAGAGAATATGGATGTTGTTATGCAGGTGAACTCATTTACGATGGGAAGCTGTATCGAGTGCCACAGAAATCCAAACAGTCGGCTCCCAAAAGATTTCCCGAAAATGAAAACTGCCTACGTTCATTGTAACGCTTGCCACAGATAAGGAGGAACTATGAAAGAGAATAAGCGAAATTTTATCAAGAAAGCCGCCCTTGGTGTGCTTTCCTTTCCACTGATTAGCAACATTTCTATTGAAAGCCTTGTAAAAAAAGTATCCATACCTAAAAAGCCAAAAACGAAAGTCAAAATCCACTCCCATGCTGTAAAAAGAAATACAGGAGAATAAGCGAATGAAGTATTTTTTCAACTTATTTAAGAATAAATCTGAATTTAGCAGAAAATCAAAGGCAGCACCTAAATTTGAGAAAATGTCCGCAGAAAGTCGAAGACGTTTTCTTGCTTTGATGGGTGCAACAACTGCAATTACCGCAACTGCCTGCAAAGATTATCGCGACAAGGGTGAAATTATCTCTTACAATAAAAAGCCACAAGATGTAACTTACGGGAAAGCAAACTATTACGCATCGACTTATCGCGATGGCTCGCCCATTCTGATAAAAACCCGCGAAGGACGACCAATAGGGATTGCGGGCAATGACATTCACCCGATAAGCAAAGGCAAAGTGTCAATTCAGGCAGAAGCAAGCGTCTTAGAGCTATACGATCCTCAAAGATTAAAATACCCACTCAAAAATAGTAACAAAACTGAATGGAAAACTGTAAATAAGGATATTATCCAGCGCTTTCAAGATATTTCATCAAAAGGCAAAGAAATTGCTATAATTACAGGAAAAATTAATTCACCAACTTATGCAAAACTATTAGAAGATTTTGCAAGTAATTACCCAAATATAAAGATTTATCCGATAGAACTATTTAGCGATAGGAATAGAAGATTAGCATGGGCTACATGCTACGAAAGCAATGAATATCCAGCAATTGATTGGAGCCAAGCTAATATCGTTGTATCTCTGGAAGCCGATTTATATGCAACAGATGGTGTCCCCTATGAACAAATAAACGAATTAACTAAACGCAGAAGTGGAGAGAAAGCCGAAAATTTCAATAGAATTTATGCAATTGAAGCAAGTATGTCTTTGCTTGGGGCAAATGCTGATTATCATTTAAGGTTACACCCGACTGTGTATTATCCATTATTGTTGGCAATCTACAATGATTTGGTGGAAAAATTAGCTCCGTTCGGACATACTACAATAGGCGATTTTTCGCTCGAAAAAGTAATCAGAGAACATAATTTAAATCAAAAGCATATTAATTTACTCGTTAATGATTTGCTCAATAATCAAGGTAAGTCAATTATTTATGTAGGTGATAATTTACCTGTTCAACTACATATAATAGCAAATTTCATTAATGATATTCTTTCTGCTTATGAACTATATGACTATAATTCAAGTTATGTTGAATTCTACAAGATTTTAGAGCCTGCTGAAATTGAAGAATTAATTATAAAAATGAAGCAAGGCAAAATTGGAGCAGCAATTTTTGCAGACATTAATCCAGCATATTTATTGCCCCCAGATTTTGACCTACAAGGTGCATTAAAAAATGTCGATTTCAAAATTTCACTAACAGAAAAAGCAAATGAAACTTCTAAACTTTGCGATTATGTTTTGCCAATCAATCATCCCTTCGAATGTTGGGGCGATTACCAAGCAAGAAAAAACATAATTAATTTGCAGCAACCAGTTATAGAACCTATATTTGATACACGTCAAAAAGAAGCAATATTGCTTAGTTGGATAAATGGGAAAAATGAAGAATACTCATTTGATTTGTACCATAAATATCTAAAAAATAGATATATAGAAATTTCAAAACAATTTAATACACTCGACTTTGAAAGTTTCTGGTATAGTGCATTGCACGACGGCTTTATCCAATTGAAGAGCAACGAAAAATCAACAAAGAAACTTAATTTAATAATTTTACGACAAACTAAAAAACCGATTGAAGATAGCGGAATTTCGATAGTTCTGAAAAAAAGCCCGTTAATTGGAGACGGCAGATATGCTTCGAATGGTTGGTTGCAAGAAATTCCTCATCCAGTATCTAAAATTGTTTGGGATAATTATGCTGCAATTTCCCCAATTACTGCAAAACGTTATGGGCTTGATTACAAAGATTTCAAAAGTTCTATGATTAAAATATCTATTGGCAGCAAACAAATTACAATGCCGATACTTTTGCAACCGGGCGTTGCCGAAGATACTCTTGTAATTGAAGTTGGTTACGGAAGAAAAGATGCAGGAACAATTGGAACTGGAATTGGATTTGATGCAATACCATTGATGGATAAGACACTTTCGGTAATTTTATCCGGTGCAAGAATTGAGAAAACAGGCAAGAAATACAAATTATTTGCTACTCAAGAATTTCATAAGCTCGAAGATAAGTATTTGAAGGACCTTCACAGAAAACGACAACTAATTCAAGACGGAACGGTTGCGATGTATTTAAGCAATCCGGATTTCATACAAGAACAAAGAATAATGAGCGAAGAAGAAATTGAAAAACACAGTGTAAATCCACCGCACGAATATCCCGAAGCGAAATGGGCAATGGCTGTTGATTTGAGTCGCTGTGTTGGATGTTCTAATTGCGTAGCTGCATGCAATGTTGAAAACAATATACCAATTGTCGGAAAAGAAGAATGCGGGAACGGTCGAGAAATGCACTGGATTAGAATAGACAGATATTATAGCGGAACGAGCGAAGAACCTATTGTTAGTTACTTGCCTGTAATGTGTCAGCATTGCGATATGGCACCATGTGAAAATGTTTGTCCGGTGGTGGCAACGACCCACAGCACAGACGGACTAAACCAGATGACATATAACCGCTGTGTAGGAACCCGCTATTGTGCAAATAACTGTCCTTATAAAGTTAGGCGTTTCAATTTTTACGATTTCCGACATCGTTTTGCAGATGGTTACTATGAGCAAGACAGTTTAGAATTGTTGCATAATCCTGAAGTTACTGTACGTTCGCGTGGAGTGATGGAAAAATGCACATTTTGCGTTCAGCGAATAGCAGAGGCAAGACAAGATGCAAAATCGAAAGGCAAAAATTTCACAGGGGCGGAAGTTCGCACAGCTTGCCAAGAAGCTTGCCCAGCAAGTGCAATAGTATTTGGAAACATAAATGACCCGAATTCAGAAATATCGCAATTAATGAAGAGCAAACTTGGATATAAACTAATCGAGATACTGGGAATAAAGCCCAATGTAACTTACCTTGCTAAATTAAGGAACACAAATTCGGAGGACTTGACGTGAGCATAGAAGTATTAAAAGAGCCTTCGGTCATAGAAGGTAAGCCAACTTTTGTAGAAATAGATGAGCAAATATCTGCTCCAATTGATAAATTGCCGAATATTAAATATTTGATAGCGTTGGGTATTACTTCCACGATGTTGCTTATCGGTATAATCTGTATTGGTGCAACTTTTTTCTATGGAATAGGCCTTTGGGGAAATAATAACCCTGTCGGATGGGCTTTTGATATTATCAACTTCGTGTTCTGGGTAGGAATTGGTCACGCTGGGACATTGATTTCGGCAATATTGTTTCTATTCAGGCAGAAATGGAGAACAGGCATTGCAAGATTTGCCGAGGGTATGACAATATTTGCAGTTATGACAGCTGCACTGTTCCCACTGATTCATGTTGGACGTCCATGGCTTGCGGGATATTTATTCCCATATCCAAATCAACATCATTTATGGGTGAATTTTACTTCGCCTTTGTTGTGGGATGTGTTTGCTGTATCTACCTATTTTACTGTTTCGTTTGTGTTCTGGTATATTGGGTTAATACCAGATTTTGCGACATTACGAGATAGGACTAAAAGCACGATAAAAAAGATAATATATTCAATATTAAGTTTAGGTTGGCGTTTTTCGAACCGTCATTGGCATAATTACGAGATGATTTATTTAATTCTTGCAGGGTTTGCAACGCCGCTTGTGCTATCGGTGCATACTATTGTTAGTTTCGATTTTGCTGTATCGATTATGCCCGGCTGGCATACTACAATTTTCCCACCGTATTTTGTTGCCGGAGCAGTTTTTTCTGGTTTTGCAATGGTGCAAAATGTATTGATAATAATTCGCAAAATATTCAATTTTGAACATATAATTACGCTTGATACACTCGAGAAGATGAATAAAATTATGCTTGCAACAGGAACAATGGTAGGTTATGCTTATGGAATGGAGTTTTTCATAGCTTGGTATAGCGGAAGTCAATTTGAAAGTTTTGTTTTCATCAATCGTGCTTTCGGACCTTATGCTTGGGCTTATTGGATAATGGTGTCCTGCAATGTTGTATTCCCTCAACTATTTTGGTTTAGGAAAATACGTCGAAATATCCCAATAATGTTTGTAATAGCAGTTCTGGTAAATGTAGGAATGTGGTTTGAACGATTTGTGATAATAGTAACTTCACTTGCACATGATTTTATGCCATCGAGTTGGGCGTATTACAAACCAACGCTTGTAGATTTCGGGATATTGGTTGGTAGTTTTGGCTTGTTCTTTACTCTGCTTTTGCTATTTATAAAGGCAATGCCTGTTATATCAATAGCAGAAGTCAAAGCAGTGCTTGATGGAGCTCAACCTCACCACACTCACAATGGAGGTCATAATGGAAAATAAGATAATATATGGAGTAACGGGAATTTTCGATACACCCGACGAAATCATTTCTGCCGTAAAACAAGTAAAATCAAGCGGTTTCGAACGATTTGATGTCCACACACCATATCCAATTCACGGGATGCCGAAAGCGATGAAGTTGGGCACATCGCCGCTTGGTTATTTTGCTTTGGTATTTGGGCTGACTGGTGCATTTGCTGCATTTGCTCTAATGACTTATCTTATGGGCTATAATTATCCCTTGATAATTAGTGGTAAGCCATTTATTCCAATTCCTGCTTTTATTCCTGTTACTTTCGAAGTTACTGTGTTGCTTGCATCAGTAGGGACGGTACTTGCTATGCTATTTTTGCTATTTAAGTTTCCTAACAATAGCCACCCGCTGCACGACACAAATTATATGAAAAAAGTTTCCTCTAATAAGTTTGGTATTTGCATTGAAGCAAAAGATGAAAAATTCAGCAAGATGGAAGTTATTGAGTTCTTAAAAAAAATAGGTGCAAAAGACATTGAGGTTATCTATTACGACAATGATGCTTTGAACTTCAAAATAAATATTTTTGAGTGGAAGTTTGTTGCTTTTCTGGTTGTCTCTGCTCTGGTGGTATCGGGTGCAACATACATTGTATTGAATAAGCTAATGTTTGCACCGCCATTCAATTGGATGATGGGACAACATCGAATAGATGCACAGGTTGAAAGTAAATTTTTCGGCAAAGACAATTTTTCTATGAGAGTAGCCCCAGCGGGAACAGTAGCGCGAAACACAAATCAATTTAAATTTTCGGGACAACCTGAGCTTGCCGAGGCGAAGCTAATCAATCCATTAATTCCGACGGAGGAAAATTTACGTAAAGGTATGAAAAAATATGACATTTATTGCAGCCCTTGCCACGGTTATCACGGGATTGGAGATGCGCGACTAAATGGGCAGTTCCCAAATCCACCGAGCCTACATTCAGAGAAAGTGCGTAATTGGGGCGATGGACATATTTTTTATGTGATTACGGAAGGGCAGAACTCTATGCCATCATATTCATCTCAATTAACTAATGAAGAGAAATGGGCAATAGTTTTGTATGTACGTGCTTTACAAAGAGCTATGAATGCAAAAGAGGAGGATTTGAAATGATAGCAATAAATTATCAGAGGAAAGAATTATCATCGAAATTATTGAAAATTGGTGTTTTGCTATTAGCTTTAGGATTTATCATTGCTTTGCTTGGTTACGTAATAGATCATGAAAGAGCAGCCTTCAACGGAATAATATTACTAATGTTTGTGATGAGCGTTGGGCTGGGTAGTTTGTTCCTAATTGGCTTAGAGTATTTAGTAGGAGCTGATTGGAGTGTGCCATTTCGAAGGATAATGGAAATTTTGGCTATTGTAGTATTTGCAATTCCGGTGTTTTCTCTTCCGCTTTTTGCTAATTTGCATACTCTGTTTCATTGGACGCACATAGAAGATGTAATGAAAGACCCAATATTGAGAAACAAGATGCCATATTTGAACGAGATGTTCTTTTCAATTCGATCGACTGCGGCATTTGTGCTGATGTTTATTTTCTGGTGGTTGCTTGCGGGGCGTTCATTCGGACAGGATAGCACACCGACGAAAAATTTCAGAAAGATAACAGTGAGGATTTCGGCACTTTTTATGCCAATTTTCGCTATTGTGCTAACATTTATGGCGGTTGACTGGCTAATGAGCTTGGAGCCTCATTGGTTTTCGACAATTTTCGGAGTTTATTATTTTGCTGGAACATTTTCGGTTGCACTGGCAGTAGTTACATTGTTTGCAATATATTTGAATGAAAATGGGTATTTGGGCGAAGGCATTGAAGGCGACCATTATTATAATTTTGGTGCTTTATTATTTGCATTTACAAATTTCTGGGCTTATATAGCGTTTAGCCAGTTTTTGCTGATTTGGTATGCCAATTTGCCAGAAGAGACGTTCTGGTATCTTCATCGATGGGAAGGTAGCTGGGCTGTGATTTCGGTTGGAATAATCATTATTCATTTTATAGTTCCTTATGCTGTGTTGCTTCCACAACCAGCGAAGAGTGATCCGAAACGGCTAAAATTCATAGCGTGGTGGCTTGTGTTCGCTCATTTTTACGATCTGTATTGGTTGGTAATACCGACATATTCGCATAGTGGTGCAGTGTTTGGCTGGATGGAGTTATACCCCGTCTTGATTGCATTGGGAACTATTTTAATATTATTCTACTTTTTTGCAAAAAATAAAAATTTATTGCCAATTGGCGACCCGAAGTTGCCTAAAGGTATAAATTTCCATTTGTAATTTATTAAATGGTGAAGATATGGAAGAACTTAACAATAAAAAAATCGAGGAAGAAATAAATTTCAAGAATGTACTCCAAACTCCAATCCGCTGGTTTGGTGTAATATATCCTTACTTTATATTTCTAATTGTTACTGGAGGATTATATTACGTTTCTAACTTAAATAGCATAAATGAGAATAAAATAAAGCCATTGATTATTGATAGCACTCGGCTTAAATCGGAACTGCCCGTTCGTATGGCTGTTAGGATTGAAGGCGTGAACGTTAAAGAAATTGCGGAACCAACGGCTGAGTTGATTACGAAAGGGCGTGAGCTGTATCTTGCAAGCTGTGCGTCTTGCCACGGGAACGAAGGGCGAGGCGATGGAGTTGCAGGCTCTGGGCTTGTTCCTCCGCCAAGGAATTTTCTGAATAAAGACGGCTGGACTAACGGTATGACGTTGGCAGATATATTCAAAACTCTTGAAGAAGGTATCTCGGGAACTGGAATGGCGGCTTACGAGTATATGCCTGTGGCTGATAGGTTTGCAATTATTCACTTTATTCACTCGCTTATGGGCGATTATCCAGAGAATACAGTTGAAGAGCTTGAACAACTAAATATGAAATACAAGTTAGCCGAGGGACGTATTCTTCCAAATCAAATTCCAGTGGAAAAAGCCGTAAAGATAATTACTGAGGAAAACTTGCCAAATTTGAATAAAGCAATTGCTCACGGAAAGGTAATTAGTATTAATCAAAATAAAATAGAAAGTATAACAAAAGCAATTACTAATGAAGATGTTGCAGCATATTACCTTTCAAAATCTGATTTATGGCGGCGAAGTAATAACGATTTCAAAGAATATGTTTCGATTGGGTTACCGGCTAATGGGTTTAAAGCTGGATTTTACCTTCTATCGGAAGACGAAATAACCCAATTGAGAACTTTTCTTGCAGATGTAATCAAATAAATTGGAGAAATAAATGAAAAAACTAACTTTATTTGTTGTAATGGTTGTGGCTTTTGTTCAAATATCTTATTCTGAGAAACCACCAGAAGTTGGGATAGTTGAAAAATTAGGCAATCAAATCCCACTTGAACTTGAATTCACAAGTTCAGACGGGACAAAGAAAAAGTTAAGCGACGTGATTAACAAGCCTACTATTCTATCACTTGTTTATTATAATTGCCCGGGAATATGCAGCCCATTACTTACTAATATGAGCGAAGTAATGGATAAAGTAAAGCTTGAACCGGGAAAACACTTTAAGGCACTCACAATAAGTTTTGACCATCGTGAAGGTGCAGATAAAGCAAAACGCTGGAAGGAAAACTATCTTGCTTCGATGAAGCGGCCATTTGGTGAAGAAAATTGGGAATTTATGGTTGGCGATAGTATATCTATAAGAAAACTTACAGATGCAGTTGGTTTTTATTTCAAACCTGAAGGAAACGATTATGTTCATCCGGGTTCATTATTTATTCTAACACCAGACGGAAAAGTGTCGCGATACTTATTAGGTATAGAATATAACCCATTCGATTTGCAAATGAGCATAAGCGAAGCAGCAAAAGGCAAATCAATGCCTACGGTAACCAAAATACTTCAATATTGTTTTAGTTACGACCCAGAAGGGAAAAAATATGTTTTGAATGTTACAAAAGTTGCGGGTACAGTTATTTTTCTTGCTGCTGGTATTTTCTTCATAACATTAGTTTTGATGGGTAAATCAAAAAGAAAAAAGAAAAATATGGAGGATAGTAATAATGAGCAATAGCATTTCAACTTCAATAAAAAGTTTTTACGAATATGAGGGAAAACATAGAGGAATTTTAGGTTGGATACTATCAACCGACCATAAGCGAATAGGTTTGTTATATCTGTGGTCCATGGTAGGCTTTTTTCTTGTAGGAGTGTTTCTTGGTTTCTTGATGCGTTTAGAAATGTTGAGTATGGGAAAAACGATAATGGGACCACAGACTTATAACGCAATTTTCACTCTTCACGGAATAATAATGATATTTTTGTTTATTGTCCCGGGAATACCTGCAGCATTTGGGAATTTTTTTCTTCCAATTATGATAGGAGCGGAAGATGTTCAATTCCCGCGTTTGAATTTACTTTCGTGGTGGCTATATGTTACGGGAGGATTATTTGCAATAATATCATTATTTTTAAGTGGCGGACCGATAGATACAGGCTGGACATTTTACGTCCCGTATAGTATTCGAACAACCACGCAAGTGATATTACCATTGATTGCTGCATTTATTTTAGGTTTTTCTTCAATATTGACAGGGATTAATTTTATTACAACTGTCCATCGGATGCGTGCGAAAGGAATGACTTTTTTCAAACTCCCATTATTTGTATGGGCATTGTATGCAACGGGCTGGATACAAATCATTGGTACACCTGTAATTGGAATAACCATACTGCTTGTTATAATTGAGCGTGTGTTTAGCGTAGGACTATTTGACCCGGCATTGGGTGGCGACCCAATTTTGTTTCAGCATTTGTTCTGGATATATTCTCACCCAGCGGTATATATAATGATATTACCGGCAATGGGAGTTGTTTCGGAAATAATTCCAACTTTTGCCCGAAAACACATATTTGGATATAAGGCTATAGCTTTTTCGTCATTAGCGATTGCATTTATCGGAACACTTGTCTGGGGACACCATATGTTCACAAGCGGAATGAGTGACACTGCCCGTTGGGTTTATTCATTCCTGACGTATATTGTAGCGTTGCCGAGTGCAGTCAAAGTGTTCAATTGGGTTGCAACGATGTATAAAGGTTCAATTAGGATGAGCGCTCCATTTGTATTCGTGATGGCTTTCATTGTATTATTTTCAATCGGTGGGCTAACAGGTTTAATACTTGGTTCGGTTGCAACAAATGTGCACGTTCACGATACATATTTTGTTGTAGCGCACTTTCATTTTGTAATGTTTGGCGGAACTGGGTTTATATTTTTCGCCGCACTTCATTACTGGTTCCCGAAAATGTTTGGAAAGATGTATAACGAAAAAATAGCAATGACAGCGGTTGGGATATTAACAATTGGTTTTTTAATGCTATATTTCACTATGTTTATTCTTGGATACGAAGGTATGCCGCGTCGATATTATGATTATCTGCCACAATTTCAGTTTCTGCATATTTTGGCAACAGTCGGCTCGTGGGTATTGATTTCTGGACTATTGCTGATGTTTGGTAATTTACTATATTCTCTAAGGAAAGGAGCATCTGCAAAGGCAAATCCTTGGAACGGTATGACACTCGAATGGATGACTTCTTCGCCACCACCGTTCGAGAATTTCAATTATCATCCTGAAATAAAATTCGGTCCTTATGAATATGAACATTATGAAGAGGCTGTGAAAGATGAGTACAAATAGTCATAATATAGCTCACCATCGCGATGACTTCGGTTCGAAAATGGGAATGTGGTTATTTCTCTTTACCGAACTCATTTTATTCGGTGGATTATTCATTATGTATATGGTCTATCGCGTGGAATATTCGGAGCAATTCCATCTTGCGGCTAAGGAGTTGAACTTGGCGCTCGGCACTATAAATACTTTGATATTACTTACAAGTTCACTTACAATGGTACTTTCGATAGTTGCAATTGGACGAGGCTCGAAAAAAATTTCCATTTTCTATTTGATTTCGACAATACTATTAGCATTAGGATTTATGGTTATCAAAGCCTTTGAGTGGGGAGCCAAATTTTCGCATGGGTTATATCCGGGTGGGACGGAGTTGGCTAACTTATCCAATGGTGAGGTGATTTTCTTCGGAATGTATTTTGTAATGACTGGACTTCATGCCCTGCACGTTCTCATAGGGATAGTGATATTATCTTTTATGCTTGTTTTCCTTTTGAGAGATAAGATCAACAAGGATAATTATATAAAGCTCGAAGCAGGTGGGCTTTACTGGCACTTGGTGGATTTAATCTGGATTTACCTTTTTCCACTATTTTACTTATTACATTAATGGAGGGCAGCGATGGAAGAAAAACCCGTTCATCAGGAACACAAGAATTCACCGGGATACGGCTATAATATATTAATTTGGCTCACATTGATTTCGCTAACCTGCGTATCTGTGGCAGTGGCGGGACTTGATTTGGGAGCATATATATTGCTTACAGCTTTGGTAATTGCAACTATTAAATCAACATTAGTTATTAATATTTTTATGCATATAAAATTCGACGACCCGATATTCAAGTTGTTCTTTTCGCTAATAATATTTACACTATTTGTGCTTTTTGTATTAACGGCTTTTGATATATTATATCGATGAGGAAATTATGTTCGAAGGTGCTTCATATTATGCTGATAAAGTAGATACCACGATGCTGATTATCGTAGGTATATCTGTATTCTTTCTCATAGGTATTGTTGCGGCAATGATTTATTTTGTTGTGCGATATAATCATAAAAGGAATCCAGTAGCTTCTCAAATCAAAGGGAATAATTTGTTAGAGGCTATTTGGATTATTATTCCTCTGTTTATCGTTATAGGTATGTTTTGGCTTGGATGGAAGGACTTCAGTAGACTGCGTAAAATCACAGATTACGCAATGAAAATCGAAGTTACTGGAAGAATGTGGAAATGGGACTTCAAATATCCAAATGGTAAGATGTCCGATACGCTATATGTTCCAGTTGGGAAGACAATAAAACTCGAAATGAGGTCCGCTGATGTTAATCACGCTTTCTTTATTCCAGCCTTGAGAATGAAAGAAGATGTAATTGCCAGCAGAAATACTTATATGATAATTGAACCGCAAAAACTTGGAGAATATGATATTGCTTGTGCTGAATATTGTGGGCTGAACCACGCTTATATGTATACTAAACTTATAGTTGTTCCAGAAGATGTATTCGAAGCTTGGCTCGCGGGCGATTCAGCAAACCCATCGGCAGCTTTATCACCTGCAACAATTGCAAAATTAGAACCTAAAAATGAAAATGAATATGCGAAATTCATTCGAAACCATAAAAATTTCGAGTTACTGGTGAAATACGCCTGTGTAAGCTGCCATACTGTTGATGGCGCTAATCATATTGGACCGTCGTTTGTAAAGCTTTCCTCTGGAAAAACAGAAGTCGTGCGAGACGGAAAGAAAATAACAGTTGAAATTGATGAAAAATATCTTCGCACTGCACTGCTCGAACCAGATTATGAAATAGTTGCAGGATATAGTCCATATACTATGCCTACTTTGCGAGGAAGAGTATCAGAAAATGATTTGCGAACAATAATTGAACTACTTTTAGGAAAAAATTAGTAATGGAAAAAGTATCATTCGAAATAAAAGAAAAGATAGAAATAATCGAACGTGGTCATTTGCTCTCAGGATTTATTCTGTTAGCAAAGTTGAGAGTTACATTTTTTGTTGCTTTATCCTCTTTTTTCGGATATATTTTTTTCGATGAGTTTTCTTGGCAGTCGTTGCTTGTTGTATTCGGTGTATTTCTAACGGCAGTATCTTCTTCTGCGATAAATCAATATCAGGAACGTAAATTTGATAAGTTAATGACAAGGACTCGCAACCGCCCTCTGCCATCAAACAAATTGCGAAAAGAAGAGGCACTAATATTTATCATTTTTACAGGGTTATTGGGTATATTTTTGCTCGGACTGACTTTTAACATTATTGCTGTTGCGCTTGCTGTTTTTTCGATGATATGGTATAATCTCGTATATACACCACTGAAAAGAAAAACAGCATTTGCCGTATTGCCGGGAGCATTGCTTGGAGCAATACCACCTGTGATTGGCTGGTCGGTTGCTGGCGGTGATTTATTTTCGCCTAAGATATTATTTATTTCAATTCTATTTTTTTTGTTTCAAATTCCACATTTTTGGTTTCTATTTTTAATTTATAATGATGATTATAAGCAGGCTGGTTATCCTACTTTGAAAGATGTTCTGACAATTACTCAAATTGGGAGAATTTCATTTGTCTGGATAGTATGCCTTGCAACTGTGGCAGTGGCTGAACCTTTTTTCTTTGTGAATAATCCTTTGTTTTTAGCAATAATTTTTGTGATGTCGGTTATATTAATATGGAAGAACAAATTTTTGCTAACTCTCGAAAAAACAAACGAAAATAATAGTTATAGGGTTGCATTTCGAACACTTAATATTTATGTGCTTCTGGTAGTAGTTTTGCTCACAATTGAAAAAATTATTAGTAATAAATAAATGGTTCAATTATGGAATTACTTTACAAACTCGTTATACCGCAGTCGGGAACAAATCTGCTGTTGCTCAATCTGTTGCAGATGATTTCGCTTTCGGCGCTTATGATTTATTCCGGGATATTGCTTGGAAGTATATCACTTTCGATATGGTTTTACAGGAAATCGATAAAGGAAAATTCACTCAGATATGCGGAGTTGGCAAAAGCGTTGGCAGATTTGATAGCAAGCGGAAAAATATTTGCTTTTGGGCTTGGGATTGTGCCATTTTTGGCAATCATTATGGTTTATATCCAGCTGCTAAATTTCTCGGGTTCTTATGTCCCGAAATTTTTAATTCTGGCATTTGTTCTTTGGATCATTTCTATCGCACTAATATTTATTTACCATCATTCAACTGAACTCAATTATTATTTTGAGTATATTAAGTCAAAAATTAGTTCAGAACGAAAAGACGATGATTTTTTGTCGTTTCAGGAAAAAGCAGAACGTTACAGATCAAGGACAGGTTTTTGGGGAATATTGTTGCTTGTAATTTCGCTTTATATATTCATTGCGGCACTAAATCTGGCGGTGGAGAATTGGCGATGGAGGTCGGTGCATAATACATTTGAGTTGATATTAAGTTTTTCTGCTTTTTTCAAATATATGAGTTTTATCACTTCGGCATTTGCAATAACTGGGATTGCTTTTCTATACAAGAAATATAAATGGATGGAAGAGCCACCTTTTACCGATGCAGAACTGAACGATTACGCAAAACGTTTCAATTTGTCTGTGGCACTTATTGCAACAATGTGTATGCCTTTGTTTTACGTGTTGAATTTGCTGATTACTCCAAAAACCGCAATAAACGACTTTTTGTTTGGATTTGCATTGCTGGGACTTGTTCTGCTATTTGTGTTGCTTCATTTTCTCTATGAAATGGTGCGAAATAGCAAGTTTATATATATTTCCGCAGCATTTTATTTGTTAATTGCTATAATTGGAATTTCGCAGGTAAAAGAGCAACTTGTCTTCAAATATGCTAATGCTGAATTAACCGAACGTCTTTCAAAAAATTATGATGTATTTTATCAAGATTTGCTTGCCAAAGCAGGACGTGGCGGAATGGAAATTAGCGGTGAAGAAATATACAAAGGGAAATGCGTTGCTTGTCACGATTTTGAGCAGAAAGTTGTTGGTCCTCCTCATAAATTAGTGCTGCCTAAATATATTGATGCTCCCGAAGCTCTTGCAAAATTTATCTTGAACCCAGTAAAAATTGACCCTGCTTATCCACCTATGCCTTCACAGGGATTGCGACCGAAGGAAGCCGAAGCAGTTGCAAAATATATGATTGAATATTACGGACCGAAAATAAAGTAGCAATGATCAATATAAAAAAGTTAAGGACGTATTATTAAATACGCCCTTATTAGTTTTATTATTTTTCGTAGTTAGTGCGCTGAAAACATAAAAAAAATCATTAAAAAGAAAAATAGAAGAATATCACTGTAATAATTAAATTAGCGTTTTTTCCATTTCATCCAGACTGTTTTATTGAGGTCTGTAACTTCTGCTCCCATATCCCATTTACCGACATCTAAACGGTCGAGCCAATCCAGAAGCTTTGTAACATTTTCTCCACGGAAGATAGCACCGTGTTGTGGACATATCATTTTAGGATTAATCATCCGAACGCGTTTGACCCAATTTTTGAGAGCATTAGTCGAAGGCATCCAGCGAAGATGGAATTTTTCCATAAGCTTAGTATGGCGGTCGAAGTCATCGACGAACATAGGATAATCTGGTGGAATTAATGCAGCGCCAATATCTCCCGAAAAAAGTATTTCAGATTTTGGATCATAAGTCGAGAAATTGCCTGACGAATGGCAATAATGTGCGGGGACCAAATATATATTAGAACGAGAAGCGCCAATTGGAATTTCCATACCTTCGTCAGGAACACCAATAAGCGAAAGCTTTGTTCCCATACCGAAATGAGCAATAAAACCAGTCCAAATCCACGAACAATAGACTTTCACATTTGGGCACAAGTCTGTCCACATAGCAAGCGAAGATGAAATATCTGGGTCTTGGTGTGAAGAAATAATACAAGCAATATTATCAGTAGAGATGTGGCGTGTAATTTCGGTAAGCACTTGGGGAAAAATTTCAATCCCGCCAGGATCAAGCAGGCACGCCTGCCCATCAGAAACAATAATATATTCGTTAGTATCAATTACTTCTTCGGATTTTTCAGGGTCGCGACCTAAAACAATCCATTTGTGGTTATCACCATCAAAAATAATTTCACTTTTCATAGAGCACCTTTATTTTGATTTTAACTTAATTAACGTAGTAATAACACTATCGCCATAAGACAAATCTTCCGAAATTTTCATTAGTTGTTCGTCTAAGATTTTAACGATATTTTTAATATTTTCTACAAGTCCCGAGAAACTTTTTTGGTCGGAAGAAAGATAGGACGACTCGATTAAAATATTAGAGCCCATATAATTAGCAATGAAGCCATTGCGCTTGATAGAATCCAACTTTTTCGAAGCTTTGTTCATAAGAGTATGAGCATCATAAAGCAAATCATTAATTAATTCGATAACTTTTTGGTTTTTCGAAGCAAAACGGATAATATTTTCTCTATCGTTTTGGGTAACATTTTTAAAAGCTGGGTGATTAGCAAGTTTGGCTAATACTTTTGGGTCAAGCAAGTTGAAATCGTCGGCAGTATAGGCAGTTCGGGAATATTTTAGAACCCGGGCAATTAAATTTCTCAGTGCTTCTGAATAATTCAAATAGCGACGCACAGCGATAGAGCAAAGAGTAAGCTGACGGGCAAATTGAGCAGAGACCTGCTCTAATTCTTCGAGTTCAGGCGCAATTTGAACAGGCAAATCCGAAAGGAATCCCGAGAGAGTAATAAGCGATTGCCCTTGATTTGTCCCGATTTTAGCAGCCTGAACAATACCGTTAATAGCCAGCAGCTTCAAGTCCAAACTAATATTTTTCAACGAACGAGTTCCGTTAAGCACATCCACACCAATAGCGAAGACTTTGGAAATCTCGTTCATATAATTGTTTGTAATCAAACTCATATTTTTGGCTTCTTATAGTGGGTTTTACCAATAGTAATTTTCGGTAAAATACGAATAAACTTAAATATAATTATAAAAAAATTTACTTAATAAGTTTAGCACTTTCAACTTGAAGGACTTCATAATCAAGCGATTTAGAATAAACATAGGCTATAATATGAATATTTTTGGGTTTCCAGTCCTTCGATTGAGGAATTATGTATGAATGATTGAGATTGAATTTATTGCCAGCAGTAATTCCGCTGGACGAAATACGTTCGCCCCAAGCGGAATTAATACTACCACGCAAAACGTGATTATGAACGTAATCTAAAATGTTCTGATTTTCGCCAAGCCTGTAATCTTTCTGAAATTGAATGATGCTATCTTCCACTATTAGCAGAACTAAATAATCTTGCGATGTAGAATTTTTTAAATAATGCAAATTAGTGGAAACATCTATTTTTCTGGTATTTTCGTTATATGAAACGTTCAATTTAATAGATAAAAAAGGTTCATTCTGAAGTTCAGCACTAACAAGCGAAGCCCACTTTGTGTGGCGAGTAATATAAGAATTGCTGAATTTTTTTCTGTTAATCATACCATTTGGCAGTCCAGCTTTGCTATTGCCAAAAAACTCATCGTAAGAATTACCTTCGGGGGTTCGAAAATCATAAGGATGTTCTGGATATGGTTCAGCAAAGGATCCGACGTGGATAGCAATCGGAATAAGACGCTCACCATAAGTTTTTTCAAGCTGCTTAATAACATCGTGAGCAGCTGGGCAATTCCCACAGGTATATCCCGTAAAATCTTCTAACAAGACTTTTTGAACAACGTTGGTCGAAGAAGTGTCGATATTTGGAATTTCGTTAACATCGCCAGTAATCTGGTCGCAAGATATAGCGAATAGCAACAAAAAGGCTGATAATATAATATTTATTGTTTTCATAGCAATCTCCTTAAAAAGATGAACTAATCGAAAGATACAAGCCATTTGAGGCAGGCACTGTACGACAAACACCACCTACACAAATGATACCTTGGTTTTGCTTACCGTATGAAAGTTGAATTCTATTTGAGCCAACTACATAAGTGAAAGCAGCAGAATAGTAGTGAATTTTTAAATCGTCAAATTCATTCCCATAGTTATAATCATCGCTTATTGAGAAATAGAACGAAGGAGAAATCGAATATTCGAGCAAGACAGTAAGCCAATTACCATTACGGGTATCACCAATATGAGCCGATGAATCCTGATTTGCCCATAGATGCTGTAATTCGAAACGGAGAGCGTTTTTGTCGTCGATTTTATAAGTGCCGTCCATAATTAAAAAATTCCCTTTGATTTTCCCATATTTTGGGGCTCCTTCGTTTTCTAATATGTCTTTGTCGTAAATCATATTCACATAGCTTAGGCTACCTTTAAATTTTGATGAGAATTTTTTAGAAATGTTAATAGTAAAATCTTGATAGTATAACCTATCACCAATTGCAAAGAAATCAGAATTATATTTGTATTGGCTTGTGTGAGTTGTATCAATTGATTGAATCCGAGAGAAATTAATATTAATATTTGTTCCATATTTGCCGCCAAGGACCGAAGCAGCAGGCAAAACATAGTTCATTTCAGCCTGAACACCGGCTTCTCCATTTAATTTAGTTGCAAAAGGAAACATATTGGGAAGTTTATAAGGGCTTTGTTTGTTGATTGGAGGAATGTAGCTTAAAGTAAGATTATTTCCAGCCGCCGATCTATCTGAGCGAAAATCCATATTATCAAGTTTATGAGCAGATAAAGCGAAGCTAAACCCTTTCGTAAAATAAGAGCCATTAAGCGATACGCCATAACCGTTATTGTAGGAATTTTTATTTGTAGTATTCGGGTCGTTGTATTTATAGCCAAATTCAGCATCGAATAGAAAACTGCTTCCGGAAAGCCCCAATCGCGTTGAATAGGCAAGCACATTTTCCGGCAAACGTAGGAATGGATCGTCGTCTTTCTGATAGCGGCTAACTACACTACTGCCAAGTTTAATATCAAAAGGAAGTTTTAAATTGGCAAATTCATTAAGAGTAAGATTAACGTCTCCACCGCGGACAATACCATCGCTCTTGCCCCAAAAAATTCTCTGTTTTCCGATAAGCCCTGTTATCTCTAAACCTTCGGCTGGGCGAAGTTTTACACGAAAACCTTCGACAGCGTTGTCAATTCCCAATGCACGCTCTTCGTAAGCACGGAAAATCATTCCGCTACCGAATTGCTCATAGAAATCTCCGACAGTAGCAGAAAGGAAGTCGTTGCTCCACGAAGCATAACGGTAGGAAACGCCATAACCCTTATATTGCGGGTCGTAGCCCAAAATTGGATTTAGATAAGATTCGTAACGTAAACCAGCGTTAAAATTATCAAGTGTGTAATTCAGATTGAGAAAACCATTAGAAAGGATTTTTTCTTTGACATTGGGCGCACCGATGAGACTATCTTTTTTATAAGTTTGAGCTTCGAGTTGAAAATTTCCACTAATTTTGCCAATATTCTGAGAAAACAAAACAGAAGGCACTAAAAAAAGCAAGTAAATTAACCTTTTCATAACACTTCAACAATTAATTAAACAAACAATGATTAGCAAATCACCTAACCGCTTCCCATTCCTTGGTAATAGACTTATTGAAAAGCATAACAGTTACAGCATTTAGCCCCCAATAAAGCAAAGTTTTTAAATATCCATATTTTCTGAATCGGCGAGTAGATTCGAGGACGACAATATTGCGGCAAAATTTAACTTTCGCTATTTTATTAATTCGACGGTATAAATCGAAATCCTCGCCCGCAACAATTTCACTATTGTAGCCACCAACTTGTTCGAAAATGTTTCGTCGAACAATTTGGCACTCGCCGCGTCCCATTCCAAGCCCGATAAAATTGAGAAAGGCAACGTATTGATTATGAAGGAAGTAGAAGACCTTATCTTTGAAACGAATTTCCGACGGGAAGCCACTCACATAGCAGGCAATAGCCCCGAAATTATCCGAAAAGTCATTAGACCAAGCCAGAATTTCAGAGAAAAATTTGTCTAAATCGGCAGGATAAGAATCAGCATTAAGAAAAACCAAAACATCACCGCAGGCAACCGATGTGCCATTATTTCGCCCGGCAGCAATAGTTTGACGTTTGCCGCTATCGTGTAATACAATTTTATCAGCGTATTTTCTGGCAATTTCGACTGTTCTATCGGTGGAACCGCCATCGGAAACAATAAGCTCGAAATTGTATTTTTTTCGTATCTCTGGCGAAAACCTCTTTAATTGCTCTTCTATCAATTTTTCTTCCTGAAAAGTAGGGATAATCAAGCTAAGTTTTAAATGAAGTTGATTATTTATAGGAACGCTATCAATTTGCTTAGCTTTTAGAGCTATTTTTTCGTGTTGTTCATATGATAATCTATAATGCAACTTTTCCCTTTAAATGATATATAAATTATAAAATTAAATATTTTTTCGCTCTTATTCAACTTAAATATAATTTCAATAATTATTATCGAAAAAATCAAAGAGATGAGAAGAAATTTATTTTCGAATAATCAACATTAATAAAATTGATGCCTTGATAGAAAAGCAATGAAATTATGCAAGTACTATTTGTAAATAACTTATATAAAATCAAGAAAAAATAATTTGGGAAAATTTTGAAAAAATTGTATTTTTGTTTTTTATTGAAAATGAAATTACTTATTTGGAGATAAAAATGGCAAGAAGATGTGAGCTTACAGGTGTTGGTCCAATGACAGGCAACAACGTTTCGCACGCAAACAATAAGACACGTAGACGTTTTCTCCCAAATTTGCAGAAAAAGAGAATTTGGTTGCCTGAGGAAAAGCGTTGGATAACAATTAAAGCTACTGCTCGTGCTTTAAAAACTTTGGATAAGAAAGGCTACGCAGCAATGATTAAAGAATTAGCAAAGTAATAGCTAAGGACAAAAATTATTTGATATGAGCGAAAACGCGGGGGTTTTCGCTTTTTTTTTTTTTTTAGGAGAACTTATGTATTGGGGTGAAATAGCAGCATTAACAGCAGCATTTTTATGGGCAGCAGGTTCATTTTTATTTACTTCGGCAGTCAAGCGAATTGGCAGCATTCAGCTAAATATTGATAGGATGTCGCTGGCAGCAATCTTTATTGCAATTACAATGGCGGCGACAGGAATTTCTTTTAGATGTTCGATAAATCAATTACTTTATCTTGTAGGTAGTGGAATAGTAGGATTGATTATCGGCGATACGGCGTTATTTAGAGCCTTTCGTGAAATGGGCCCCAGAATAAGCTTACTAATATATTCATTTAATCCGGCATTTGCAGCAATATTAGCTTTTATTTTATTTGATGAAAAACTTCCATTTATAAGCATTATAGGAATATTTCTAACACTTTTTGGTATCATACTTGTTGTAACCGAGAAGCCCAGAAAAGATAATCCAATGAATTTTAAAGTTACATTACCTGGAATAATTTTTGCATTTATTTCGGCATTGGGGCAAGCTGGCGGATTAATTTTTGCTAAATATGCTTTTAATGATAGTTATATACATAGTTTTACAGCAACTTTTTACAGAATATCTACTTCCGTTTTATTGTTTCTTCCGCTTGGAATTCTTCTGAAAAGATACGTAAATCCTTTCAAATTATACACGAGCGACAAAAAATCCTTCAAACACATATCAATTGCATCTATTATTGGACCTTATCTTGGAATAACTCTTAGTTTTTTTGCAATTTCGCACACCAAACTCGGGGTAGCATCTACACTGCTTGCAACCGTTCCAGTAATGATTCTTCCAATGACAAGAATTGTTTATAAGGAAAAACTGACGTTAGTTTCGGTGTCAGGTGCAGTTGTTGCTTTTGTTGGAATAGCGTTATTGTTTGCTTGAAAACAGCAATTTTTAAATTGGGCGAATATATATTTTAGTCTGAAATCACAATTTCATTATTTTGACAACATTTTCCGGAAGAGATGTTTTTTCTGATGTCCCCGTAACAAAAATAATCTTTTCACTCTTTTCGAAAATATTGTTTTCAACTAAGAAATTACAGATTGTTTTAACAATATCGTCAGAATTATTGAGTTCTTCGAGCCAGAAAGAACGCACCCCCCAAATAAGAGCGAGCTTTCTCTGAGTGTCTTTAAGTTCAGTGAAAGCAATAATTTCCTGGCGGGGTCTATATTTAGCAATATTGATAGAAGTGAAGCCGCTGGTAGTCATAGCGATAATGGCGGAGGCATTCACCTGAGAAGCAACCTCGCATGAAGCCTTCGATAGTGCATCGGAAAAATTATGGCGTTCGTCGCTTGGGACAATACGCGGTTCGAGCATACGATGGAAATTTTTCTCAGTAGTGCGAATAATTCTATCCATATAATTAACTGCTTCGCAAGGATAATTTCCCGTGCTGGTCTCACCGCTAAGCATAACGCAGTCTGTTCCGTCAATAACGGCGTTTGCTACATCGCTAGCTTCGGCTCGGGTTGGTCGAGGATTAGTTATCATTGATTCAAGCATCTGAGTGGCAACTATTACAGGCTTGCCATAGTAATTACATTTTTTTATAATGTTTTTTTGTAGAACAGGTACTTCTTCGGCAGGTGTTTCAAGCCCTAAATCACCACGAGCAACCATTATTCCGTCGGATTCTTCGATAATTTCGTCGATTCGCTCGCAGGCTTCGTAGCGTTCAATTTTCGAGATAATTCCAACACTTTTTTTGAAGATTTTCATTGCAGTTTTCAGTTCGATTACATCTTTGGCAGAACGAACAAATGACAAAGCAACATAATCAACGCCTAACTCTAATCCAAATTTCAAGTCTTCAATATCTTTTTCCGATAGCGAAGGGGCGAAAGATTTTACACCCGGAGCAATAATTCCTTTGTTGTTCTTTAAGTTTCCGCCTTTTATTACTTCGGTAATAATGTCGTTGCCTATCACCTGTTTTACATTCAGAATTAAATAGCCATCATCGAGAAGAAGGGTGTCGCCTGCTGAAACTTCTTTAACAAGGTTTTTGTATGTGGTAGAAACGCGATGTTCGTCGCCTTCGTGCAAATCGTCGGCAGTAATGACAAATTCGCTTCCCGGCGAAAGAAATACTATGCCATTACGCACGTTTCGAGTGCGAATTTTTGGACCCTGCAAATCCTGAATAATGGCAATAGGTTTTCCGGTAATTTCTTCGGCACGACGAATATTTGCAAACATTTCCTGATGCTGCTCGTGGGTGCCGTGAGAAAAATTAAGTCGAGCAATATCCATCCCATTTTGAATAAGCTCGATAAGTTTTTCAACATCTGCGGTAGCAGGGCCAATAGTACAGATGATTTTTGTTCTTCTTCTCATTAAGTTCTCTATTTAATTCTACCAATAAAAACAGGTTTTTCGTTTTTCAGATTATCCATAATGCTATAAGCATTTTGTTCGGTTGTAATTAAAACCATACCGATACCTAAATTGAATACTTGCCGCATTTCATCTTCTGGGACATTCCCAACTTTTTGAATTAGTTCAAAAATTGGTAGTCTCTGCCAGCTAT
Organism: Eximiradius sp.; assembly: GCA_937127445.1. GTDB lineage: Bacteria > Bacteroidota > Ignavibacteria > Kapaibacteriales > UBA2268 > JAKIZO01. The sequence continues at coordinate 55,983 of CAKZLY010000020.1, forward strand.
CCCAAAAAATTTCTAATTCGAGAGGTTTGCGGACAACACGAGAAGTATTACCAACAATGCCACCGCCAGTAATATGAGAAATTCCGCTTAAAAGCCCTTTTTCAGCCATTGGATGGACAAGGTGCAAATATGAGCGATGGATTTTGAGGAGTTCTTCACCCAAGGAACAACCTAATTCATCAATATAATCATCAACTTGATATTTAGAGAAAAGCACTTTGCGTGCAAGAGAATATCCATTAGTATGAAGTCCGTCAGATGGCAATCCAATCAAAACATCACCTGACTTAACGGCACTACCATTCAATATTTTCGATTTATCGACAACTCCAACAATGGTTCCGCTAACGTCGTACTCGCCATCAGCATAAATCGAAGGCATTTCAGCAGTTTCGCCACCAATTAGAGCAGTCGAATTTTCACGGCAAGCTTTGACAAATCCAGAAATTACTTGCTCGGCAACGTCTGGCTCAAGCCGACCGGTAGCGAAATAATCAAGGAAGAACAATGGCTTAGCTCCGCAGGAAAGGATATCATTTACGCAATGATTTACAAGGCACTGACCAACAGTATCGTGCTTGTTCGCAGCAAAAGCAACTTTCAACTTTGTTCCAACCCCGTCAGTGCTGGCAACAAGCACTGGCTCGGAATACCCGTCGAATTTTGCTTCGTAAAGTCCGCCGAAAAGTCCAATTTCAGAAAGAACTTTTTCATTGAAAGTTGTTTTTACAAGTGGTTTTATTCTACTGACTAATTCTTCGCCTGCTTCTATATTAACTCCTGAAGCTTTGTAAGTTTCGTTCATTTTTTCTCCCTAATCAAAAAAGCAAAATTACGATTAAATACAATAAGTTAAAAATAAGAGTTGAACGTTTTTTGATAATTAACAATAATTTATTTGAAATTAATATAATTTGCATGAAAATAAACGGTATTGATTATTGTTCGCTTTGGGAAGAAAACAGTAAAAAGCTTGCGATAAATGCGATTGATCAAAGATTATTGCCGTTCGAGTTAAAAATCGCTAAAATTACCACTTATCGAGAAATGATTTTAGCAATAAAAGACATGGCTATCCGCGGGGCACCTCTTATTGGAATAGCTGGTGCTTATGCAATTGTGCTTGCAATACAAGAATTAATTCAAAATAAGCAAACATTAGATAGAATAATCGAAATTATTCCAGAAATTCGAATGGCACGTCCAACTGCTGTAAATTTGATGTGGGCAGTTGATAGAGTTGTTTCGAAAATTGATTTTTCGCTTTCGATTGAGAAAAACTTCGAACGAGTGCTTTTGATGGCACGTCAAATTTATTATGATGAAGTGAATTCCTGCAAACAGATTGCGAAATTTGGTTTTGAACTAATAGAGAATCTATATTCTAAATATCGTCGACCTATAAATATACTTACGCACTGTAATGCGGGGTGGTTAGCAACAGTTGATTGGGGAACGGCACTTGCTCCAATTTACTACGCACACAGAGAAGGAATACCATTGCTCATTTGGGTTGATGAAACTCGTCCACGAAATCAAGGATCGAAGCTTACATCATTTGAATTGCTGGGCGAAGGAATTCCCCACACAATTATTGCTGATAATACAGGTGGCTTGCTTATGCAGATGGGCAAGGTAGATGCCGTAATTGTTGGTGCCGATAGAGTTACAGGCGAAGGCGATGTTTGCAACAAGGTCGGAACTTATCTGAAAGCGTTAGCCGCAAAAGAACATAATGTTCCGTTCTGGGTAGCATTGCCAACAAGCACAATTGATTGGGAAATCCCAGATTTCAGAAAGATTCCCATAGAAGAGCGCTCTCCCGATGAGATAGACTTTCTCGAAGGCATTCATCAGGATAAAATTTGTAAAGTTAGAATTACTCCAATTGGTTCTAATTCGCTGAATTATGCATTTGATATTACCCCGAACCAATTTGTTTCGAAGTATATAACCGAAAAAGGTGTGTTCGATAGCATTCAAGATTTAAGAAAAAGTACTTAGGCAAACAAAAATGGCGGGTTCTGACCCGCCATTAATAATATAAGATTCAGAAAGACTAATTTATTCAATTAATTTTTGTTCTGCTTTGGGTCAACTGCGCTACCCCAGCCATTAATATCAATAGTTTTAGATTCTTCGTTGTCTGTTGTGATGGAGACACGAATTGAATTAACACCAATTTGAGTTGGGGTAAATTTTACTTCCAACGGGATTTCCGATTTTGGTTTTAATACATCATTTGCTTTTAGATTAATTTTTAATGATTCAGGGTTAGTTTTAATATCAAGAATTTTAATCGGAGCATCAGTGTTGTTTTTTAGCATAACTTTCGAAGTTGCTTCTTGCATATAATAGAGTTCGTTGAAAGGGATATATTGAGGGACAACGACAATCGGTCGGAATACATTTGCTTTGATATAGTAGTAGAAAGATTTTTTCTCGGGGTCGGTCGATTCAATCATAATGCTTTTGACAACATTGTCGGAATAACCGGTAATATTTAAAGTGATGTCTAAATTAGCGGAGTCGCCGGGAGTAAGAATTTTTTTATCAAGCGGAGCAGTAGTGCAACCGCAGCCAGGCTTAACATTTAGAATATGTAGTTCTTCGTTCCCTTTGTTGTAGATTTTTACAGTAGCTTTAAGTGGGTTGTCGGATGATTTCACCTTTCCCCAATTGTATTCATTCGGTGGGTAAATCTCAAGTTTTGGTTGAGAATATGCAGCAACACTCAAACCGATGAGAGCCAAGAACAAACCCAATAATCTTTTCATAGCAAACCTTTAAACAAAATTGATGAAACTAACAAGCAAACTTAAAAAAAAAAATAATATTATCAAATTATGGTTGATTTTTCAGCAACATAAAGGTATCACGAATTGCATAAGCCGAACCGACAACCCCGATGCCACCTTCGACACTACCAAGCAAAGGATTGACAGAATTTACTCCAACGTTTTGAAGATACCAGCGGACTAAATTCCAGTCTGCTGCCATAATAGCAACTTCGTGCTTGCCAAACCATTTGAAAGCCGACCACACAACACGAGTTTTTGTAGCAGGGATCAATCCTGAAACTGATTGTTCTTTATATCTATTTTCATTAATGAAAGGATTATATACTCTTCTATTTTTTTCATTAGTTGGTGAATCAAGATATTTACCATATTCAAGTGTATCTAAACAGGTTTCGGCAATAATATAATAATCGAAACCGGGAGCGCGTGTCCAAGAAATTGAATCACTTTGAGGCAAATTAATAGTATCCTTTGGGTATTGAATAATCTTATTAATACGGGTTTGCCAGGAAATTTCCGTTGGAGTAGTAGTTTTACCACTCAGAATTGTCCCATCGGGGAGTTTAACTTCAATTGAGTATTCAGTGTTTGGTTTCACTTTATAATTAACATCGGGGTAGTAATAGCCGGGCTTTAAAGTATCGTAATTGAACAAAAGTGGGAAAACTTGACCATCGCCTTTGACAAGAACTTCTGCATTTTTGATAAAAGCTTGATAATGATTATATTTTGTCGATATTGGCTGAGTTTTCAATACAGCAATGTTTTGGATTGGTTCGCCGACAAGCAATATGGCTTCTAAAACGTTTTCAGGTTTGTAGTCAGTTGGGACATCATCACCACAAGCAGCAAGAAACACCAACGAAATCAATATATATTTGAGCAGTTTCATTTTTCCTCCTAAAATTTAATTTCATAAGAAATAGTTGGTAAAATCGGGATTAAACGCACATCTTCGACTTTTGTTTCTTCTTCTTGCAGATTATAATATCTGAACCAGATATCGCGTCGATTATAAACGTTGTAGATATCAAAAATAAGTTTGGAATCAAGACCAAATGATTTAAAAGAATAAGTAGCATTGAGATTAAGCTGATGAGATGGCGGAAGTCGCAACCCATATCTTTGAGATGGGACGATTTTGCCACGACCATAGGTTTGAGTAGGCAGATAGGATTGAAATCTTGAAGTTGCACCAGTATAGGATTGCCCAGATTGGAAAGTAAAAGTAGCACCAATATCCCATTTTTCTGATAAATTATATTGCAAGACAACTTTAAAATCGTGCAATCGATCATATTTAGGTCTGAATTCTCGCCCATAATTGATACTATCGAATTTGGCACGAATATACCCTAAAGCATAACCAGCCCATCCGGTGAGCCTACCAACTCGCTTTTGCAAAAATACTTCGAAGCCATAAGAATAAGCATTTCCAATATAAAATACATCTCGAACATTAGAACCTTGAAGAGCATTTTGATTAAGTTCGCTAACATTTCTGTATTGTTTGTAGTATATATCAAAGTTCAAATCATAATCATGGAATGGCTTTGTTTCGACACTAAAAATGTAATGAGTAGCACGACTTGCGGGAACCGTGGAATCAGTAGGTAACCAGGTATCGAAGAATGAGAAATCAGGTTGAGTAGCAAGACGAAGATTTTGGCTGAATACTCCCCAGGCAGCTTTCAAAGAAATTTTATCGGTCAAACTGTATCGTAAAGCTAAACGTGGATCAATCAAAATTATGTTTCTCATCTCCCAATAATTAGCTCTTAATCCGGCTTGAACAGCAAATAATTCAATCGGAGAATAGCTAATTTGAGCATATGCCGAATAATTATAGTCCTTTACTTTTAAGTTTGTGGTTCCGGCAGAGGAACCTACCTGAGTACTATCGGTTTCGCCAGTGAAATTTTGCAAGAACTGAAAATTGTAATTGTTTATTTCTAAACCGAAATTATGAGTAATTTTTTCATTAGTAAACCATTCGAAATTAAGTTTTGCAGAATAATCAGTAATTGAATTTTCAATCAAAAATTCGTATCCTGTCTGATCACCACTAAAATTATTGAAATAATGGCTTGCACTAAGGTTTAAATTAGCAAAAAGAGAATTAGAAAATATATGTGTCCAATTTAGAGAAGCAAGCCTATTACCAATAGACAAATCCATTCCTATCCCGAAAGTGTTAACATCAAGGTTATCTTTACTCATAAATCCACTTAAAGATAATTTATCATTGTTTCCGATATCTTGCGTAACTTTTGCATTAACATCGTAGAAATTGAAATCTGGGATTGGTTGTTCAGGATCATTGTCGATGAAACTTTTGACGACTTCGAAGTAAGTGCGGCGCCCACCAATGAACCAGGAACCTTGTCCAAGAGGACCTTCCAAAGTAGCACGCGATGAAATTGCGCCAATAGATGCTAATCCTTGAGTTTGGCTTCTATCACCATCTTTTTGCGTAATATTGAGAACCGCTGAAAGCCGTCCACCGTATTGCGATTCAAAACCGCCCTTTATCAATTCAACATCTTTGATAGCATCAGTATTAAAAGTTGAAATAAATCCAAACAAATGAGTAGGATTATATACTGTAGAACCATCAAGAAGAACTAAATTTTGGTCTGGCGAACCACCACGAACAAATAAACCACTTGAAATTTGTGATGAAGTAAGCACGCCCGGCAAATATTGCAAAGAGCGGAAAACATCTGATTCACCGCCTATACGAATTTCCTTAATTGTTTCCACTGGAACGTTTACTTTGCTAATCATTACTTGCTTTTGTTCGATTTCTCGTTCGGCTTCGACAATTACGTCTTCCTTTCTAACGGCAGTTTGTTTCAACGAAATATCAAGGCGAAGTTCCTCATTTGCTTTTAAAGTAATTTTTTTCTCAAAGCGTTCATATCCCAAAAATGACACTACAAGGGTATAGTTGCCCGGAGTAATGCTTGATATACTGTAGAATCCGTTTTTGTTTGTTCTTGTTCCAAGCTTTGTGTCTTTGAGCATAACAGTTGCAGAGATAAGCGTTTCCTTGCTTTTTTCATCGCGAACAAAACCAGCGACAGAGGATGTATTCGGAGCATTTAAATTCGCGCTGAGATTAAAGAAAATAAACACGCTAAACAAACAGATAAAAATGATAAGTTTCATAATTCCTTTAAGTTATTGAATAACCACAGAACAAAAAACGTAAAAAATACTTAATAGTTTCAAAAAATTTTACAGCATACAATAATTAACGTATTTAACAGTGTATTATTAATTTCTAATTAACAATTATAGATTTGGATTGAGTATATAAATTTTGGTGAGAGTATGAAAAAATATCTGTTTATGCTATTAGTTGTTTTTTCTGTAAATAATCTGTTTGCAATTGAACCATTGCTGTTTAAGCCACTTGTAGGGAACACATTTGAGCCGCGGGTTGGAACCATATACAATATAGATGATGAAAAATTGCGTCTCGACATAGGCACTTCGATTGATTTAAGTACACTGCATAAATCTGATTCATCAGAAGTAAGATTAGGTGGTGATTTTTTCACATATACACGATTGCGTTCAGTTGGGCATTTTAAATTTCCGGTAGAGGCAAGCGATTACTTTTTTGGAGCAAATATTTCAGGAAAGACCTATTTAATGGAGCAACCATTTGAATGGCGTGTGAGGCTAGCCCATATATCAGCGCATTTGGTAGATGGCTATGCAAGCGACAGTGTTTTTCTGCAACGCCCGTTCAGTTATAGTCGTGAATTTGTCGAGGCGATTGGTGCAGTGCGTTATAAAAATGTAAGATTTTATGGCGGTACAACTTTTATTTTTTCAACGCTACCGAAGAATCTGGGTAAATGGGTGCCGCAATTTGGGTTTGATGGAGAGTATAAATTCTGGCGGAATCTATATTTATCTTATGGTTACGACTATAAAATTAGCAGAATAAAGAAAATCTCAAAACTCAATGCCACAGGTCAGTTAGGTGTAATATTTAAATCTACAATGAAAACAGGGATCGGGTTTTATCTGTACAATCACAATGGCTGGAACGAACACGGAATGTTTTATGATAAAAAATTAAATTATACAGGCATAGGATTTCAATTAATATTTTGAAATTACAAAAAAATTTCGTTGATTTGAAAATTGTGTTTTTATTATCTTTTTAGAATAAGGTTAGATATATGGCAAGAAGTGTTAACCGTGCCACATTAGTTGGCAATATTGGGCAAGACCCAGAATTACGCTCCACTCCTGGTGGAAGGAACGTATGCAGTTTCCGTATGGCAACATCCGAAGCTTATAAGGACAGCAACGGAGAATGGAAAGAAATCACCGATTGGCATACTGTTGTGTGTTGGGATAATTTGGCAGTGCAGGTTGCTGAGAACTTCCGCAAAGGCACAAAAGTATATGTCGAAGGGAAAATTAAGCACCGCAGCTACGAAGGCAAAGACGGTGTTACTCGCCACGTAACAGAAGTTATTGCTAACACCGTTATTTCTCTTGGTAGTCGTAAAACTAACGATAATCAGGAAAAAGAAACCTACGACGAACCTGAGTTCGACGAAGGCACACCTGACGATGACGTGCCATTTTAGGTTCAATGAAAAAAATTGTACTTTTTGATATAGATGGTACTATTTTAAATGTCGAAAGTTCACTCGCCAGAAGTATTTTTATTGATGCTTTTGGCGAGATGTTTAGTATAGATATTTCTCAAAATATCCCATCGTTTCACGGGAAAACTGATTTGCAAATAATTGCCGATATTGCTGATTTATATAGTATTGATTATAGCAGCAATATTGAGCAAATCTGGGAAAATATTTTCGATAAATTCAAGCAAAGAATTTCAAGAGATAGCATAACGATTTTGCCAGGGGCAGCGGAATTAATCGACGAGATTGCCAAAGCAGATAATTTTGAATTGGGATTGGTAACGGGCAATTTTCAGAAGAATGCTTATTTGAAGTTATCGCTGGTTGGTCTAGATAGTTATTTTCTTTTCGGTGGGTTTGGGGATGATTGTCCGGATCGCAATAAGCTACCTTTAATAGCGATTGACCGAGCAAAAAACAGCAAAATTATTGATGAGAATTTCTCGATTTCTAATTCAGTGATTATCGGAGACACGTTTCGTGATATTCAGGCGGCAAAGAGCAACTTGTTCAAATCTGTAGCGGTAGCCACTGGCAAAGCATCATTAAGCGAATTGCAACATTATGCTCCTGATGTTTTATTTGAAGATTTATCTGATTACAAAAAAGTACTTGATTGTTTGAACAAATTATAAAAAAATGAAAAAAATTGTAATCGCAATAGATGGTCCTGCTGGTTCGGGAAAAAGTTCTTCGGCAAAGATAGTAGCGGAACGTCTTGGCTATATTTATATCGATACAGGAGCGATGTATCGCGCTGTAACGCTTGAAGCACTGCGTCGTGGAATAGCCGAAAACGAAGCAGAAATATGCAAAATACTTGATGAAATTAATATTGAACTTCGCACTTCACCGCAAGGACAGCGAACAATCCTGAATGGCGAAGATGTATCGGACGATATTCGTTTGCCAGGAGTTACTCGGTTGGTGTCGCCAGTGAGTGCGATTGGATGCGTACGAGAAAAACTTGTTGCAGAGCAGAGGCGTATAGGCGAACGTGGTGGAATAGTAATGGATGGGCGCGACATTGGGACAGTTGTTTTTCCGAACGCAGAACTTAAAATATATCTTGTTGCTTCAATAGAAGCACGAACCGAGCGGCGTGCAAAGGAATTGCGAGCGAAAGGCATACGCGTAGAAATAGAAGAAATAAAGAAGCAAATTATTGAGCGGGACAATTACGATAGCAGCCGAGCGATTAGCCCATTGCGAAAGGCAGAAGACGCGATATTGATTGATACATCAGAAATGACATTGGAGCAACAATCGGAATTAATCATTGAACTTGCCAATAAAATTATAAATTTATAAGTTCAGAAAAAAAATTTTGTCAATAAATAATATTATGTTATTTTTGTAATCCGTTTATTTTATAAATTTTTATGTTGTTTGATATTATTTAAAATAACTATAAAAGCGAGGAAAAATGAATTATACGGGTCCAAAGGTCAAATTATCCAGAAAATTAGGGATAAATTTAACCGTTAAAGCTAAAAAATACAGCAGTAGAAAGCCAAATCCTCCTGGACAGCATGGTGCAGCAAAAAAACGTGCAAAGCTTTCGGATTACGGACGTCAGTTACTTGAAAAACAACGTCTTCGTTTGCAATATAACGTATCAGAAAAGCAAATGGGCAATTACTACAAGAAAGCGACAAGAATGCATGGCAACACAGCCGAAAATCTTGTGCTTTTGCTTGAAACTCGCCTTGATGCTGTAGTGTATCGTGCAGGATTTGCTCGCTCGATTTATTCTGCTCGTCAGTTTGTTAAACACGGTCATTTTCTGGTAAACGGGCGCCGTTTGGATGTCCCATCGTATCAGGTAAAGACTTCTGATGTTATTCAATTGCGTGAAAAGAGCCGCAATATCGAAGCATTCCAGGAATCAATTCGCAATTCTGCTCCTCCTGCTTACATTGAAGTATCGAAAGCAGATTTTTCAGCAAAATTGCTCTATCCACCAAAGAGAGAAGAGGTTCCTATTCAATGCGAAGTTTCTCTGGTTGTGGAATATTACTCGAGATAATTCAGTCAAAATATGATACGATGCCCGCTATTTTTTGTAATGGCGGGTTTTTTATTCAAAAATATTTAAAATACTTTGTTAATTTATTCGATATTAGCATAAAAGTAAAACAATTTGGAGGTGTGTTATGTTCTGGACCCCTGAACTTGCAGCATATTTAGAAGATGCACCTTGGCCCGCAACAAAAGAAGAACTTTTCGATTACGCTATGCGCTCGGGCTGCCCACAGCAGGTGCTTGATAACATTGCTGAACTTGAAGATAGCGACGAACTTATCGAAGGAATGGAAGATTTGTGGCCTGAATACGAAGATATGGCTAACGAAGAGTATTTCTATAACGACGACGAAGAAGAGCAATACATTTAAGCAAACAGTCGGGGCTTATTGCGAAGCCCCGATTTTGTTTGCGTTGCTATGTCACATTACTTAGCTATTGTTATTGGTATGGTAACAGTTTCTTTTTGATTGTTGAGACGAACGAAATATTTTCCGGCCCCGATTTCATTCAATTCTATTATATTTGAGTATAGTTTTCCTTCTTTTACTATTTTACCTTCTAATGAAACAATTGAAAAATCATCGAAATTTAAATTGTTAGTTTCAATTTCAATGAAAGATGTTGCAGGATTAGGATAAACTTTTATCATTTGTAGCAAATCCTTTACGCTTGCAAGTGGACTAACCCAAATAGTAACGTAATCGTTTGCAGAATAATCAAGGTTGTTTACCAATGCAGCAATAAAAACATCATTATCGTAATAATTTGTCCAGAGCATTCCTTCAATTTTCTTGCCTGCGTTTATTGTATTGACCGGTTGATTGTCTGTTGTCTTGAATTCGTAAATATTTCCATCGTAAGCAGAAACTCTGAATTTTGTGCCATCTGGGTTGAACACTAATTCGCGGGGACCATCGTAGCCGCTTGTGCCAATTTCATATTCGAATTTTTCATCGATATCGAGTGCATATCTATATACTTTGTGACTCCCATTAGATACAACATACAACTGGTTGTCTTTGATTTCAAAATAATTTCCGAATGAGCCAACCGGATAGGAATTTATTTCTTCTTTTGTGGATAAATCATAAACAGTAACGTAACTATCTTTCACACCAGTTCCTTCGTTAAGCACAAACAATTTGTTGTTGAAAATCTGGCACATTTGCACATTCATTTTTGTTTCAATAGTGTCTTTTGCTTCTTTTGTAGCAAGATCGATTGAAATCACATAATTGTGTTCGGGTGTCCAAGAACCAGGCGGGGTTATTCGTGTAGAAACATAGAGCAATCCATTATCTATTGAAAATCCATAAACAGTATGTTCAAATTCAATTGAATCTACAAGGCTACCGTTTATAATATTATATTTCCAGATATATCCATTTGTTTGAAGATAGAGAAATTCGGTATCGAAAAGCGCTCTTATAGGAAAGCTATTTAATCCGAAAGGGAATTCAATGATTTTCGAAGCCGAAAGTGGTCCCATCCCAATTGGGTCATTACGCCAAAGTGAAGGTGGCTCGTCAGTGTCAGGGTCGTAGCTGCCATCAAAATTAGCATCAACGCCTTTGCATAATACATAAAAATCTGAATTATAGCGGTAAATCATAAGTGGCTGTAAGCCAACGGATACATTAATTTGTGCATTTAAATAAAAAATGCTAACGAACATTAATGCGAAAAACGCATACAAATGCTTCATAAAAGAAACCTCCAATTATTTAAATATCTATAGAATCTGAAGGAAATGAAAAGATACAGATTGTCCTTTCGCTTCCCTCATTCATCAGTTTGCGCTGATGTACCACACGAAGTGGTTAATGAGTATTGCAAATCGGTCTTCTGACTTGAGCATCGAACCCTTGCGCTTTGCCTTCCCATTCTGTTTGAACAGTGGCTGCTTGCGTAGAGGCAAGCGTAAAGCCAAAGTAGCTCTTACAGCGGCGCAACCGTACAGGATTTTCACCTGTTTCCCGTACATTTGCAATAGCATTATTTTCAAAAATAGAAAAATAATATTTTTTTGCAAAGTAAAATAATTTCTGCAATCAATAAATCATCATTAATTAATTTATAAGTTATTTAATAACTTACTACTTAAATCTCAATGCAGATACAGGTTTTATTTTTGCTGCAATCAAAGCGGGAAGAACTGATGCCAGCAGCACCAGCACAAATGTAATCAAAGCAACAAGGACGTAATGCACTGGTGAAATAAAAATTGGCAGAGCATCTAAAAAATATATTTCACCTTTGAGATGAATAAATTTAAATTGTTGCTGTAAAAAGCAAAATACAAAAGACAAGACACAACCCGCGGCAACACCATAAAGCCCTATTTGAAAACCTTGGTATGCAAATATCTTGATAATACCAATTTTACTTATTCCCAGGGTTCGAAGAATTCCAATAGTGCGAGTTTTCTCGATGACGGTAATTATTAAAGTAGTGATAATATTCAGCATAGCAACAATAGAAATAATTCCCAGCACCAGAGGAATTGGCTCACGTTGGAGTTCAATCCAGGCGAACAGTGATGAATGTATTTCATAATAAGTCAAAGTCCAGAACGGGAATCCCAAAAATTGCATAATCGATTGCGAAACATCTTTTGCTTGGTTTATATCTGTGATGAAAATTTCAATCTTATTTGCAGAATTTGGTGGCATTCCAATGAAAGAGCGAGCGGAAGTTTCTGGCAGTAGTACCAAAGTTTCGTCATATGTTGTCATCCCAGTTTTGTATGTGCTTATTATCTTGAATTTTCTAATTTTATATTTAGGAGTATTCTCCTTAATGTTGATTGAATATAAGTTCACGAAATCGCCGATTTGAAGTCCAAGTTTTCTGAGCAATGGTTCGCCGACAATTATTTCATTAGCGCTATCGCTCGAAAAATAGTTTTTCCCAGCAATAAGTTTGGAAAACCCATTAGGATCTTTGCTGGGATTATAAATTCTGAACATTATGCCATCAATAAATCCGGTAGAACGGATTAGACCTTCGCCTTCGATTATCGGATGAATCACAGAAATTACATCAAAATGAGCTCGAATTTGTTCGGTAATTTCTTTAATATTACTGATAGGGTCTTTGTTATAGCTGAAAACAACAATGTGAGAGGTGAATTTTGTTGTATTATTGCGAAGTTCATTTTCAAAACCGTGGAGAATGGCTAAGCTTATCAACAAAGCCAAAACACCGAGCATAACACTCAGTAGCGACACTAACCGAGCAAATCGCAAAAATCTGGTTTTTCGTGATTTTGCAATTGTAGAAGAAATATATCTATATAAATTCATTTATCACTCAAAAACTTCAATTTGGAAACATTTAAAATATAATTTAACAAATATAAATTAAAATTTGTTTCAATAATTATTATTATTTTGCGTTTCTAAATCAATAATTATTAACAAAATAGCAGTTCTTTGATGGAGAAAAAGTATAAGATTTTAGTTACAAACGATGATGGAATAGATTCACCTGGTATTTACGCATTGGCAAGTGCTATGTCGCAATTGGGAGAAGTCGTGGTAGCAGCCCCGGACCGCCAGCAAAGTGCAGTTGGTCATGCGCTTACAGTAGCGCGCCCATTGAGAATAACAAAAGTAAAGCGAAATGGGACAGTGTTTGGGTATGCGATTGATGGAACGCCATCGGATTGTGTGAAAATTGCATTATCGAATTTGTTGGAGGGAAAGCCTGATTTAGTAATTTCAGGAATAAATCACGGGCAAAATACAGCGATAAATATACTATATTCGGGAACAGTTGCAGCAGCGACCGAAGGAATGTTGGCGGACGTTCCGTCGATAGCAATTTCGGTTGCATCGCACGATATAAGTGTTCCGATGGATGCAGCAGCAGAATATGCTTCGAAAATAGCAAGTAAATTGCTCGAAAGCAAGCTGAAGCCAAATTTTTTGCTTAATGTAAATGTACCAGCAATTCCAAAAGAAAATATTCTTGGTATAAAAGTTGCTAAACATAGTTCATCATATTGGAAAGATACATATGAAATGAGGTTAGACCCGTTTGGACGAAAGTATTATTGGTTTGCGGGTGAATATTGTCTGGAAAGCGAAGATGATATAGAAACGGACGATGCTGCATTAGCAAAAGGTTATGTAACAATTACGCCTGTTCATTTCGACTTTACAAAATATGATGTTCTATCTGAATTGAAACATTTCGAGGTTGAGTGATGGCAAAGGTCATTGCAGTAGAAGACATACAAGATGGTATGATAATAGCCGAACCGATTGTAAATCGTTACGGACAGGTTCTTCTGGCTGCGGGTGTTGTCCTTTCGCAGCAGCACGCAACTTTTCTAAAAACCTGGAATATTAGGACCATAAAAGTGTCGTCTGGAACAGAAGACGAGGAAACTTCTGAAATTTCGGAAGAGATGCGCCAACAAATACTGGAAAGCATTGCTCAAAGAACATCATGGACGCCTCGCATTCCAATAGAAGAAGATTTATTTAAAGTTGCCGTCTATCATCTTGCAAAAAAAATGTCTCACTCAGTGAAGAAATAATATGGATATTTTAAATAAATTAATTGCCCGTGCGGATGAATTTCCAACTTTGCCGACGATATATTCTACATTGTCGGATGTAATTTCTAATCCTCGCTCTACTGCACACGATGTTGCCAATATTATTGCGGAGGACCAGGCAGCAGCAGCAAAGGTATTGAAAGCAGCAAATTCACCAATTTATGGATTTAGAGGAAGAATTTCAACAATCTCTCAAGCTATTATCTTTATTGGGTTCGAGGAAGTTCGCAATCTTGTTATTGCTATGGGGATAATTGACGTTTTTCGGAATATGAAGGGCAATTTCCCAATAAATCCAGTAGATTTGTGGAAACATTCAATAGCAGTTGGCACAATTACGCGAGTGCTTGGCAAAACGCTTCGAATAACTAATCTCGAAAATTATTTTCTTGCTGGTATTTTGCATGATATAGGGAAGCTACTTTTCTTAAAATTTATACCCGATGAATATGCGAAATCAATTGAATATGCAATAGAAAAAAATCTGCCAGCTCGCGAAGCTGAGAATGCAGTTTTAGGAGTAAATCACATTATCGCTGGTGAAATTTTAGCTGAAAAATGGAAACTGCCACAATCTTTGAAAGATGCAATTCGCTATCATGCTGTCGGCAAAGTAGATAATGCAAATAACATACTTGTTGGATGCGTTCATATTGCAAATTCAGTAGCTTCTTTACTTGAACTTGGACAAGCAGGAGACGATGTTGTTCCAACTCCAAATCTTGACGCGTGGAAAGCCTTAAATTTACCTGATAACTACTGGTCCAAGAATTATGATGCAATGCTTCTTGAATATGAAGCAGCTATAGGTATTTTTCTTTTAAATTGATGTTTAGTTTTATTGTATTAATAAAAAATGATTATTGGCGAACATATTGGATATCTACAAAGCATTTATTTTGACGCTATCCAAGAATTTATTGTAATGAATAAAAATTTCAACAGGTTACCTGATCTGCTTAAAAGTGGTCTGAATGTATTCGTTAAATTTCCTAATTCAGTTTCATCGGCAATTTATCTTTTAAAAAACAATTCGTTTGAGTTCGAGTTAAATAGTTATTTCCCTGAAAGTGAAAAAAATAACATAGAGAAGATTTTCAATTCGTGTGTTCATAACGGGATAATTGGAGAAGCTCTGGCAAATGGCGCAATTTCCTATGGTTCGCCTGGTTTTGATAAATTAGTTACAATTGCTGTGCCTCTTGTATCATCATTTGGAGTTATGGGAATTGCTTTAATTAATTCTAATGATGATACACTTATCAAAACTGAACTAAACATTGTTACTTCTCTTTTTTCAAGGGTACTTTCCGCCAGTCTGGAAAATGTGCTATTGCAACAAAATTTAAAAGCTACAAAGTCAAGTTTGGAGCAAATGGTTGCTGCAAAAACTATGGATTTAACTCAAAGCAGACGAGAATTAAATGCTATTTTTGATGCTGTACAAACTGGAATAATAATTCACAACTGGGATTCACTCGAAATAATTAAAATTAATCCTGTTGCAGTAGAATTAATAAATTTAGATGAGAAAGATATTTTGGGAGGGAAAATATACGATTTTCTTGAAAAAATTGATTACAATGACCCCGATTTCTCTTCCGAAACATATAAAAATTTCGAATCTTATTTAATTAATTCTAATAGTGAAAAAATTCCGATAATCCGCACTACTTCTTTCGTTAATATTGGCTCAACAAAGAAAAGAATTGATTGCTTTATTGATATAACTGAACTAAAGAAATATCAAGAAGAACTGAAACAAATAAATCAAACATTAGAGCTAAAAGTAGAAGAGCGAACGCAGGACCTACAAATATTGGTTAAAAAGCTAAAAGACGAAATTGAGCAACACCACAAAGTTCAGAAGGAACTAAAATTAATGTTAGATAAGGAAAAAGAGTTAAATCAGATGAAGTCGCGTTTTGTTAGTATGGTGTCTCACGAGTTCCGCACCCCGCTCACTATCGTTCGTTCTGCAGCGCAAATGCTTGAGAAATACCAGAACTCTCTATCCGACGAGGAAAAGCAAGAATATCTAAACAGAATTATGAAAACTGTAGACAACTTAACTGATTTAATTGAGAATATGTTATTTATCAGCAAAGAAAAAGACAAAGGAGTTGAAACGGACAATGTCGAACAAATAGATTTAATTCAATTTACTGAAAACCTAATTAATGAATTTCAGACCACTTTGCTTCAAAGAAGGGATATTTCTTTCATAAACATTGGTTACAAAAATACAATTGCAACAAATGAGCGGTTGCTTAGGTTAATACTACTAAATTTGCTTTCAAATGCAGCAAAATATTCATCGCCAGACACACCAATAGATGTCAAACTATATTTCAACGAAGATAATTTTGCGTATGCAATAAGAGACTATGGAATTGGAATTCCAGATGATGAACAGGAAAAGATATTTGATTTATTCTATCGTGCTGATAATGTTGGGAAAATATCGGGCAGTGGTATTGGATTGCAGGTAGTGCTAAATGCAATAAAAATGTTAAATGGCAAGTTAGATTTTACAAGTAAAATTAATAGAGGAACTACTTTTACAGTAACAATTCCATATAGTTCAGGAAATTAAAATGAAAAAGAAAATATTAATAATCGAGGACGAAGAGGAAATTAGAAAAGACATTATAAAAATATTAAATATCAATGGGTTTGAAGTATTTCAAGCTAAGAATGGGAAAGAAGGCATTAATATAGCATTAGCTGTAATCCCAAACTTGATTATTTGTGATATTATGATGCCCGAAATGGATGGGTTAGCCGTATTAAAAGAACTGAGAAACTACCCTTCTACTGAGCTGATCCCTTTTATTTTTCTAACTGCGAAATCATCTCGCCAGGATATTCGGGAGGGTATGAACCTTGGTGCGGATGATTATATTACCAAACCATTTGATTTTGATGAACTGATTGCAGCTGTGCAAAAACGCCTCGAAAAAGCCGAAACAGCTGAAAAGAAGTTCAACTCAAAATATGAAACGCTTGCAAATACTTTGCGAAGTTATATGCCTCACGAAATTCGAACGCCGCTGAATATTATTTTGGGCTTATCTGATTTTTTGCGAAAGCACTACGACCAAACACATTATAATGAAGCACGTGATATTTTGCAAAATATCAATGAATCTGCAAAACGAATACAAAGATTATTCGAGAATTATCTTTTTTTCTCGAAATTACAATTAATCATTTCGAACGTAGACGAAATTGCGAAGTTGCGTCAGAAGAAAACACCTCTTGCAGATTTTCTTATTAGAGATATTGTGGTTTACTCGGCGGGAAATGCAGGACGTTCGAACGATATCGAACTTGATTTAGAAGAAGCAAGCTTAGCAGTTCCCGAAGATTTATTTATGAAAGCAATCGAAGAAGTTCTCGACAATGCTTATAAGTTTTCAGAGCGTGGTAAGCCAATTAAAATCGACTCAAACATTTCAAATGGTTATTACTTTATCCATATTACAGACTTTGGTCGAGGAATGACACAAGAACAAATTGTCAACATAGCACCGTATATTCAATTCGAACGTGATATTTATGAACAGCAGGGGTCCGGTCTTGGGCTCGCAATCGTTAAAGCAATAGCTGCAATAGTTGGTGGTGATATAATGATACAAAGCCAGCCAAATGTTTACACAACTGTTTCGATAAAATTCCCAATATTGAAATCTGAAAAATGAACTTCACCGGTTGCATAATTGCAAAAAATGAAGAAAAATACATTGCAGGCGCAATAAGCTCGTTGCTGCCTATTTGTTCCCAGATAGTAGTTGTTGATACAGGCTCAATTGATGACACACCCAAAATTGCTGCTAATTCAAATTGCGAAATTTACTTCAAGAAATGGAACAATGATTTTTCTGAGATGAGAAACTATGCTTTGAGATTTGCTAAACGTGATTGGATTATTTTTCTCGATGCCGACGAAGTGCTGCTACCATTTTCAGCAAAACAATATGAAAAAATATTTCAAGATGATAGAATTGGAGGAATTTCCTGCATAATTAGAAATTATCTGACGGACGATAGAACAAGTTTTATTGAGCACCGCTATACCCGAATTTTCAGGAATCATCCCAAAATTCGTTATCAAGGTGCTGTTCATGAACAAATTTCTGAAAGTATTTTCGAACTTGGTCTGGATATATATGAAACTGATATAATGATTGAGCATTTTGGCTACATAGATAATTCAACTGAAAAGAAACAACGTAATTTGGAACTTATAAAGAAGGAACTATCTCTAAATCCATCTGATTATTTGCTATTTCATCTTGCAAACACCGAATTTTCGATGAATAATTTGATAACAGCGAAGGAAATTTTTCTGAAAATTCTTGCTTCACGCGAGCTATCTGTTGATAATTTGGAACTTGCACAATTGCGTCTGTTCCAGATTGCAACAAGTTTGAATGACTGGAAATATATACTCGAACATCAGAATTACGTGTTTTCGAATAGTAATTACGAAGGGTTAAAACAATTTATTCTCTCGGCCTGCTTTATGCACCGCAAGCAGTGGGAAAAAGCATATCATTGCTTGCTTGCAGCAGAGAAATGTAATTCGAGCCTTGTTGATAGCGAACTGCTGCAGAAATCAATTAAAGCAGTCGAAAAATACATAGATTTCTTTTAGTCCGATTTATCGGCAGTTTTGTTTTTTTGTTTTATTGATTCAATTTTTGCAATAGTTTGTTGCCGAAGTTCCTCTAATGAACGAGCCGAAAGCATATGCAAGGCTTCTTCGCGTAATTTTCCCCATTCGTCGTGTACGGGACAGGGTTCATCAACCGAGCAATTTGGGAAACCAAGCACACATCGGTGAAAAACATCAGTTCCATCAATTGCTTCAACAATATCGATAAGTTTAATTTCCTTTGCGGGACGAGCTAAATAAAAACCACCGGATTTACCTTTGCGAGAACCGACTATCTCACTTTTTGTAAGAGTTTGAAGAATTTTAGAGGTAAATTCCTTTGGGGTACCAATTTCTTCTGAAATTTCCAATGCCGAGGTAAGCGCATCTTTATCCTTGTGGGCTAAATATAGCACCGCTTGAAGAGCCAACTCGCATTTTTTAGAAAAAATTACTGTCATTGATTTGTATAACTTTCAATAAATATATTAATGATATTTTAGTAAAATTAAGTATTTTTAAGAAATTTGAAAAGTCTAAAATCTATATGAAACGTTTAATTTTCTTTATATCATTGCTTGCTTTTTCGTTGAATTGCTATTGCCAAGGAACTGCTGGCAATTCGGCAGCTTTTGAAACTCGAGATATAGTGGATATGCCAACAGCGGGCATAATACCAAAAGGCGATTATGCAGTTGACTTAGTTTATTTTGATAATGGCGGTATAGCTTTTACTTTCAACTATGCACGTTGGCGAAATTTTAATATTGGCACAGCCCTTTCGGCACAAAATTTTGTGGGTTCGGGTGAAATAACTTTACAAAACATTCCCGCAATATTATTAAAATATAGATTTATAAACGAAACTATCGAAGTGCCTGCCTTTGCAGTAGGATTGTCCACACGAGGTTCGGGAATGTATTCAAACAGTTCAAACAGATATGCAATTGCATCACCAGGGATTTTCCTTGCAATTAGCAAGAATTTCCGTTGGGATTTAGGTTCGATAGCTACTCACGCTGGATTGAATTATTCATTCGAAAATAGTACAGACGAGTTTTTTATTAACTATTTCGCCGGAATTGAGCAATCTATTGGGAATAGAGTTGCTGTAAATGCTGAATACAATGCAGGCATGTTCGAATGGAAAGCAGGAAGAACAAAAGGGCGCGGATTTTTGAATACTTCTTTGCGTTATTCTCTTGGCTATGGTTTTACTCTTCAATTTCAATTTCGGGATATGCTAAATAACTTCAAAAATTCAGATAAAATTACTCGCTATTTTGGTATTGAGTGGGTTGGGAAACATTGATGGATGCCGAAGACTTACATAATTTTTGTCTTACTTTGCCAGATGTAACTTTCGATTTTCCTTTCGATGCGGACACAGTTTGTTATCGAATATGTAACAAAATTTTTGCACTTGCCTCGTTGGAGAGAGTTCCGCTAACGGTTAATCTTAAATGTTCGTCTGAAATTATTGATGAGATTAGGGAGAAATTCAGCAGCATCCGACCCGGCTATCATATGAACAAACGCAATTGGAACACCGTTGTTTTCGATGGAGTATTATCAACTTCTGCATTGAAAACTTTAATTCAGCACTCGTATGCAATGACTTTCCGCTCACTGACAAAGAAACAGCAGGCAATTGCTTTGCAGCAATCACCTGAAATCAAGCAAATCATTGATAATCATTCTGCGTTAGATTTAGAGAAATTACGCTAAAATTGAATTGGCAAGCCTGTTTTTAGAGATTCAATAGCGTAGAAAGTTGCTTCTGTGGTTTTAAATATTTCTTCAATTGAAATAGGGCTTGGCTTTCCAGAACGAATAGAATCAATAAACGCACAAACTTCTTCGGCAATGCCTTTTTTCCCATTGAATTTAAATGATTGGTGTTTTTGGCTATATAAATCAAGTGTTGTAAAATTATTCATAATAGCAGATTTACATTCGCAATGGACTTCGCAATATTCTTTTTCGAGCAAACTACTACCATTTGCAAAATATACAATATTGGCGATAGAACCATCGTTAAATTTGAGATTAATCGATACGTTATCAGAATTTGGCATCTGCGAGTGGCTTGCCGAAACGCTTGTAGCAAAAACACTAATTGGCACAGCATCAGTAAGATAGACGGCACAATCAACAAAATGACAAATTTCACCGATAATTCTGCCACCTTGCTCAGGAGAATGCACCCAGTGAGTAGCTGGAACAAATCCTGCATTAATTCTATAATTTATTACCATTTTACCCTGACGGTTGGCAAAAAAATCTTTCATTTTTACAAATGGAGCAGAGAAACGCCTGTTAAATCCAACAAGAAGTCTTGCGTTATTGCTTGAAATTACTTCTTTGATGCTGTCGAGTTGTTCGAAATTGACTGCGAGAGGTTTTTCAACAAATACATTTTTCCCAAAGCGGAGCCCTTCAACCACATAACGAGAGTGGCTATCGTGGCGAGATGCAATAAACAGAGTGTTTATCCTTGTATCATTTGCAATTTCATCTGAATTAGTTGTTGCTTCAACGAAGCCGAAACGTTCAGCAACACTTTTAGCATTAACAGCAGTAGCAGTTGAAACACTCAAAAAACGAACATTACAATTTTTCAGAGCAGGCAACAAATTGTTTTGTGCAAAATTGCCTGCACCAATAAATCCAATATTGATATTATTTTCTTGCCTAAATTCCGATTGTTTTATTTTTATTGTACTCTCAGGTTCTGTATTTTCATTGTAGCGAAGGAGTATACCGAGATAGCGTTCGCGTGTTTTCCCGGTAATTAGGTTGTAAGCATTAATTGCATCAGTAATCGGGAAAACGTGAGTTGTAAGAGTGCGACAGTCAAGTTGCCCATCTGCAATTAACTGCAAAAAAGCAATCATATTACGGTTTTCGGTCCAGCGAACATAAGCAAAAGGATAATCTTGACCGTATTCCTCATAAAATGGGTCATAGCGCCCAGGTCCATAGCTACAAGATATACGGTAATCAATTTCTTTTGTATAAAAGAGGCTGCGAGGGATATTCATTCCGACTGCACCAACAACAACGATTTTACCACGCTTACGACAAATATTCAAAGCCAACTCTGTTGGTTCATTAGAATTTGTGCTTGCAGTAATTATGACGCTATCGACGCCATAGCCATTAGTGAATGAATTAACTGTATTTACAATATCAGGTGAATTTTTAGCATTCAGGAGCAAGTCGCAGCTAAATTTTTTTGCATAATCGAAAGTATCAGGATTAATATCCATTCCAATAACGCGGCATCCAGCTGCTTTCAAGAGCTGGACTGTAATCTGACCGAGCAAACCAAGACCAACAACAGCAACTGTTTCACCAAGGACAGGTTCAGCTTGACGAAAACCTTGCAGGGCAATTGCTCCAAGAGTCGTATATGCAGCATCTTCGAAAGAAACACCATCGGGGATACGGACGACAAGATTTTTCGGGACTGCCACAAATTCAGCGTGAACAGCATAGCCGGCACCAGCAGCAGCAACTTTATCGCCTGGGGAAAATTCTTCAACATCACTTTCTACAACAACCCCTGAAATAGAATAACCAAGCGATTTATATGAATCAAGTTTATTGAGAACTTTTCCAATTGTTGTGCGAAGTCCGTCACGTTTGACCATATTAAGCACCTGGCGCACCTGCTCAGGTTGCTTACGGGCTCGCGATAGCAAACTTGATTGAGCGTTTTCGACAGAGGTTCGCTCTGTGCCTGCGCTTATTAAGCTAAATCGAGTTTGAATAAGAACACCACCGGCCGGACATTGCGGTGCTGGGAGTTCGGCTACTTCTAATCTCCCATCTTTTTGATATTGAACAACTTGCAACATAGTTCGAAATTTATATTAAGAATAATCACAAAAATAAGAAAGTTCGAACACATTCCTATAGGAAAATTAATGTTTTGATTACACTTCGATTAGACTATTTTCATAAAAAGGTATTAATAGAAATAAATTAATTTATGAAAACAATAAGTAAATAATATTAATAAGTTTGCGTCAAATAAAATATGAAAAGATATAATTATATAGCACTAGTTTTAATTTTGCTGCTTTATTTAGGGCAAGAGCTCAAATCTGACGTTATCAAGATAAGCGTCGAGGGAGGGATTTCTCCTGCAACAACTTTATTTATAAAAAAATCAATACAATATGCAGAAGACAGAAAAGCCGAAGCTTTGATTGTTCGGCTCAATACACCGGGAGGATTGCTCGATGCAACGCGCGATATAGTACAGGAAATAATGGGCGCAAATGTTCCGGTAGTAGTATGGATTGCTCCATCGGGTGCAAGGGCGGGTTCGGCGGGAGTATTTATTACGCTGGCGGCACATATTGCAGCGATGGCACCAGGAACGAACATTGGTGCAGCTCACCCGGTTGGGATGGGTGGAGAAAAGATTGACTCGACAATGAATGAAAAGATTACAAACGACGCTGCTGCGTTTATTCGTTCAATTGCAAACGAACGTAATAAGAACATAGATTGGGCAGAACGAACGGTCCGCGAAAGCATTTCAGCAACGGAGAAAGAATCGTTGCTTGCGGGTGCGATTGATTTTATTGCGCCAACTATTGACAGTTTACTTGTATTGATAGATGGATATGAAGTTAAAATTGCGAGCGGGACGAAAATCATATCGACCAAAGGGAAAAAAGTTGTCGAACGCAAGATGACATGGCGGGAAAGTCTTCTATTTTGGCTGGCAAATCCTAATATTGCCTATATTTTGCTAATGATTGGAATTTATGGATTGCTGTTTGAATTTTGGAGCCCTGGAGCAATGTTTCCGGGCATATTAGGAGCTATTTCGCTGATGATTGCATTATATGCATTGCAGATGTTGCCGCTTAATTATGCCGGAATTGGATTAATATTGATTGCAATTATTTTATTCATACTTGAAATTAAAGTAGTGAGCTACGGTTTGCTCACTATAGCAGGAATCTTGTCGTTGGCAATTGGTTCAATTATGTTAATAGATGCACCAAATGAAATTATGGATATTTCTATGAACTTGATAATAACAGTTGTAATAATTACAACTTTGCTGTTTCTTGTTTTGATTGTTTTCGGGATTAAAGCACAAACTCGCAGAGCAGTAACAGGCGATTTAGCTTTAATCGGCCTTAGAGGAACTGCAATGACTGATATTTCTCCTATGCAAAAAGGGCAAGTGAAGGTCTCTGGTGAGATTTGGAATGCGGTATCTGATGAGGAAATAAAGGAAGGTGAGGAAATAGTCGTGCAAAACGTTCAGAACTTTGTGCTAAAAGTGCGTAAATATATTGCGTGATATTTTTTGCCAATAATTTGTCCACCATTGTTTTCTTTATAAATTTCAGCAATGTAGGCAAACGCATCCACTTGATCGTCGTATTTCCCATCAGGAAATTGAGTGAGTTCTTTTTCGAAATCAATCAACCAATCAGCGTAATCTGGGAAAAAAATTCTGCCTGCTTCAAACATTGCTGATACAGGAATAGCACGAGTAAATTTATCCGAATAAGGTTTAATTTCTTTGACAGGTATCCCAAGAGCAGATACTTGATGCACTAAAGCATACTGATATTGAACTGCCTCTATTCCCCACAGTCTAACGTTGTATTTAATTGTTAAATTTTTTATTATTTCGATGTGTTTTGTTGGTTGGCAGCGAATACGAATAATGTCTCTAATCAATATTGACTTATCAGGAGTAACGGAGAAGACAAAGAAAACGCTCCAATCAGCATTATGACTGGTGGAAATAGCCAAATCGGCAGTTCCAAAATTCAAGCATTCTGTTAAATCAATATATCGCCCTTCAACAATAGCGTAGTTGTCAATCTGCTTGTAATATTTGAAATGCTCGCGTTTGAATAGCGAATTTGCATTGTCGGAAGGTTCTTGTTGATATAGAGCATTGAACCAATAGGAGCCGATTTGTTTATGAATTTGCTGCAAAGTGTCGATGGGAAAGCGTTCTGCCCAAAGTGCTTCGCCGGGGACTCTGCCGAGTGGGTCGTCGCTGGTTGCAATAGCAGGAATTTTCACCAGTTGCCAATCGCTTGAATAATCTTCAAGCAAACGCCCGACTAAGTCTTGCTTGTGCCAGCGTGTCATAATAATAATGCAAGAACCATTGGGTTCGATGCGAGAATAAGCAGTAGAAACGAACCAATCCCAGATATTCTGTCTAATAGTTTCGCTGTGAGCCTCTTCGGCATTTTTTATTGGGTCGTCTATGATTAGCAAATTGGCACCCTTTCCGGTGAGGGCTCCACCTGCACCAGCTGTCATCATAGTGCTATTGTTCGAAAGCTCAAAGAAGTTTGCAGCAGATGCTTCATTAGAAATTGAAACATTGAAATATTTGCCATAGTTTTCAATCAAAGCCCGTACTTTGCGTCCCCAAAATGCAGCGAAGTTTGCTTCATAAGAGGTAAGCAGCAATCTTTTTCCACTGAAAGTGGTTAAATACCAGAATGGGAAATATTTCGAGATAAGTTCGCTTTTGCCGTGGCGAGGCGGCAAGCACACAAGCAATCGTTGTTTTCTGTTGAAACTGATGCGATAAAGAATGCTGTCGATAAATTCAATATGCGGTGGAATTTGGTATGCACCATTGGTAATAATTTTTGCCAAAACTGCGGGCGAAAGAATATATTTTTTGATTTTTCTCATTTTCAAACATTTTTCTTCAAATATCGGAGAAATACGCAAACTGATTAAATAATTAAATTTAGAATGAGTTATAAAATAGGCGGATAGAGGAGTTTAAATTGAATAGCTGATTATTGAAGAGAGTGGTTGAATAAATGCTTTGTTTGTCGCAATCGGGATAAATTCCTCAAATATAATAATTTTTTTTTCAATCTTTTAATAATTATCTTTGTAAATGTTTTAAGTTGTATTGGAAAAAGATTTATGATACAACTTAAAAATTAATATTAAGAATAATTTGGAGTAAAGCAATGAAAATTTTGGTGTCTGATGGTATCGAAAAAATTGGAGCTGATATGCTAAAATCAGCTGGTTTCGAAGTAGTAGAGCAAAAGCTAACACCAGAAGAATTACTCAAAGAAATTGAAAAGTATGATGCAATAATTGTTCGCTCCGCAACAAAAGTTACCAAAGAAGTGATAGAAGCAGGTAAAAATCTAAAAGCAATTGCACGCGGTGGAGTTGGGCTGGATAATATCGATGTGGAATATGCAAAATCGAAAGGAATTCCTGTGCTGAACACACCCGGAGCATCTTCAATTTCGGTGGCAGAGTTGGCAATTGCTCATATGTTCGCTGTATGCCGCTTCCTGAATCAGAGTAATATTGAAATGCGACAAGGAAAATGGCCAAAGAAAGAATATTCGAAAGGTATCGAACTTACAGGTAAAACACTTGGTTTGCTTGGATTTGGCAACATTGGCAGAGAAGTTGCGAAAAGAGCAATTGGGCTTGGAATGACTGTTATTGCCCACGACCCATTTATTACTCAAACTGATATGAACGTTCGACTTGTAGGCAAAGAAGAAGTAATAAACCAATCGGATATAATTTCACTGCATATGCCACTTATCAAAGGTGAAGGTCCAGCAATAGGCGAAAAAGAAATTGAAATGATGAAAGAAGAAGTAATTATAATCAATTGCGCCCGTGGTGGAGTTGTTTCTGAAAAAGCATTGCTCGAAGGATTAAATTCGGGCAAAGTAGCTGCTGCGGGAATTGATGTGTTCGAAAACGAACCACCAACCGAAGCACAGACTGCGATTATCAATCACCCAAGAGTATCTGTTACGCCACATATTGGAGCTTCCACAGTAGAAGCACAAAATAGAGTTGGTGAAGAAATCGCTCAAAAAGTTATTGATGTTTTGAAAAAATAATTGTTAATAAATTAGGTAGAAGAAATGGCTGTATTCCGTCCTTTCAAAGCATTTAGACCAAAACCCGAGCTTGCTGCCGAAGTTGCAGCAAAGCCCTATGATGTGCTAAATTCTGACGAAGCCCGCGAAGAAGCAAAAGGGCATCCGCTTTCTTTTCTTCACGTAGGCAAGCCAGAAATTGATTTAGACCCATCAATTGATCTTTACGACCCACGTGTTTATGAAAAAGGTAAGGAGAATTTACAAAAATTGATACGTGATGGTGTTTTGGTCGAAGATAGCGAGCCGTATTATTATATTTATGCTCAAACTATGTTCGACAGAACTCAGTATGGGCTTGTTGGCTGCGCCTCTGTTGATGACTACTGGAATGATGTTATTTTGAAGCACGAGAAAACACGCAAAGATAAGGAAGAAGACCGCTGCCAGCACGTACGCGTAACTAACGCACACACTGGACCAATATTTCTTACTTACAAAGACAAACCTGAAATCGATGCAATAGTCAATAGATATATAGAGCAAAAGCCTAATACAGATATTATCACAGTCGATGGTATTCGCCACCAGGTGTGGGTTATTTCGGATAAAAACGATATTATAAAAATCCGTGAACTGCTCGCTGGTGTTGCTAAGTTCTACGTTGCAGATGGGCACCATCGTTCAGCAGCTGCCGCAATTGTTGGTCGCGAACGTCAGCAAGCAAATCCAAATCATACAGGCGAAGAAGAATACAATTTTTTCCTTGCAGTACTATTCCCGGCAAGTCACCTGTATATTATGGACTACAACCGCCTTGTCAAAGATTTGAACGGGCTTTCGCAAGATGAATTTCTTGCAAAGCTTGAAGATTTGTTCGTGGTTAATAAAGTTGATGGACAATTTGCTCCAAAGAAAAAAGGACAAATCGGTATGTATCTTGGCGGTCAATGGTATAGTCTGGATGCAAGAGAAAAGCTCTTTCATCCAGATGACCCTGTAGAAAATCTTGATGTTTCGATTTTGCAACATCACGTTCTGGCACCGATTTTAGGGATTGACGACCCACGCACAAGCAAACGCATTGATTTTGTTGGTGGTATTCGTGGGCTGGGCGAGTTGGAACGCAGGGTAAATTCTGGCGAAATGACTGTGGCTTTCTCAATGTATCCAACTTCGATTGAGGAACTTATGGCTATTGCTGATGCTGGGAAAATTATGCCACCTAAATCAACTTGGTTCGAACCAAAATTGCGTGATGGATTATTCGTTCATTTCTTAGATTAAATAGAAAGAAGAATATAATTATTCAAAGGTTGCCGCGCAAGGGCAGCCTTGTTTTTTGAAGAAGAAAAATAGAGAATAAAAATCGATTATGCTTTGATAGTGTTTTCTTTGCGTAATTGTCGCAACTTTTCGTAAAGAGATTTTTCTTCGTCTGTTAGATTTTTGGAGACTTTAATCTGAACATTGAGATAAAGATCACCGCGTTCGCCATCAGAATTATATTTAGGCATACCCAATCCTTTGAGCTTAAGGACTTTACCAGAGCTTGTTTCTGGCGGAATAGTAACTTTAACCATTCCACTGAAAGTTTTGATTTTAGCGGAACCACCCAAAACAGCAGTGAATAAATCAACAGGTAAATCTAAGTAAAGGTCGTCTCCGCGTCGCTCAACTTTGTTGTGGGGCAACACTTTAACTTTAACAAGCAAGTCGCCTTTCTGCCCGCCGTAGTTTCCGTCGCCTCCTTGCCCAGTTATTTTCATTACCTGCCCATCAGTGATACCAGGCTTGAATTTTACTTCTATTTTTTTACCATTGGCCTGTATTTGCCGAGTTGCTCCATTGAATGCTTCAGCTAATGTTAATTCAACTTCTACTTCTACATCTTCGCCACGTTGAGGTGGATACTTGAACCCCTGACGCGAAGAAAACCCCGAACCGAATATTCGTTCGAAGAAGTCAGACAAGCCGCCACCAGAAGAAAAGAAATCACCAACCGTCTGGTAAGTGGAACGTGTGCGGCGTCCCGCAGATTGCTGAGCTTCGGCGAACCAGCTTGCCCAATCGAAATTGTCGCTCGAACCACCAGTTTGACGATGGCGATTGAAGGAATTATTTAAATTATCATATTTTCGGCGTTTTTCAGGATCCGAAAGTACCTGATAAGCTTCGGAAATTTCTTTAAATTTGTTTTCTGCATTTGGGTCAGATTTGTTCGAATCAGGGTGATATTGACGAGCAAGTTTTCGATATACTTGCTTGATTTCGTCAGTAGTTGCAGTTTTATCGACGCCTAATATTTTATAATAATCTTTAAATTCCACTAAAATCACCTCCTTGTGAATTTATTCAATTAGTATTTTGCCTGTCATTTCCTCTGGAATTTCAAGCCCCATAATATTGAGAACAGTTGGGGCGACATCGGCTAAAATACCATCTTTTGCTTTTTTATATTCATCAGAAACGACGATGAAAGGCACAGGATTGAGAGAATGAGCTGTGTTTGGTGAGCCATCTGGATTTTTTGCGTAGTCTGCGTTACCGTGGTCAGCAAGAATTAGCACGATATAATTGTTTTTTCGAGCAATTTCGACAACATCCGCAAGACAAGTATCAACGGCTTCGACAGCTTTGCGAATTGCTTCATAAACTCCCGTATGCCCTACCATATCACCATTAGCAAAATTCAAGCAAATGAAATCATATTTCTGGGTGTTAAGTTGCTCGGCAAGTGCATCTTTCACTTCAAAGGCACTCATTTCGGGTTTCATATCGTAAGTAGGGACTTTTGGAGAATGGATTAGAATTCTATCTTCATTTTCGAAAACTTCCTCTCGCCCACCCGAGAAGAAAAATGTAACGTGAGCATATTTTTCGGTTTCGGCTATTCTCAGTTGGTGAAATCCTGCTTTGGAAATAACTTCGCCCAAGGTATTGGATACATTTTCCTTATCATAAATTACGTGAACATTCTGGAAAGTGTCGTCGTATCGTGTCATAGTAAGACAATATAAATTTATAGTATGCATATCGTATTCGTGCATATCTTTTTGAGTAAGTGCAATTGTAATTTCGCGAAGTCTGTCAGTTCGGAAATTGAAACAAATAAAGACATCGCCTTCCTGAACCACCGCAATAGGTTTTCCACCGTCATCGACACAAACTATTGGCTTAATAAATTCATCAGTAACATCTTCGTCGTAAGACTCTTGAATTGCTTTGAGGATGTCAGTTGTAGGTTTACCAATTCCTTTCGTAATTAAATCGTAACCTTGTTTGATGCGTTCCCAACGTTTATCTCTATCCATTGTGTAATACCGGCCGCAGAGAGAGGCAATTTTCCCGTTAGAATGCTCAAGATGATCGAGCAAGTTTTTAATGTAGCCATAGCCGCTTCGAGGGTCGGTATCTCGTCCATCGGTCAATGCGTGGATAAATACACGTTCTAAACCATAGTCTTTTGTAAGGTCGCATAATTTGTAAAGGTGTTTGTCGAGTGAATGAACACCGCCATCGGAAACTAGACCGAGAAAATGAACAGCTTTATTGTTTTCTTTGGCATATTTAAACGCATCTGCAAGAACAGGGTTTTTGTCTATTTTTCCTTCGCGAATTTCTTTGTTGATTTTGACTAAATCCTGATAAACAATGCGTCCAGCACCAATATTCAAGTGTCCAACTTCGGAATTGCCCATTTGCCCATCAGGAAGACCAACATTTTCTCCGCAAGTAAGCAATTTCGAGTTTGGATAATTAGCAATTAATTGATCCCAATATGGTGTATTGGCAACACTAATAACGTCAGATTGGCTACCATCGCCAATTCCCCAACCGTCTAATATTGTCAGTAAAACTTTTTTTCTCATACTATTCCCAAATTAGTTCTTAATAAGATGAAGACGATTTTCTAAACTATTAATTTTCAATAATTATTCTTAATTTGGGAAGATAATTTTGGTATAATGCAATGAAAATTGGGTATTTATCATATTTTAATTCTAAAGACGTTCGAGCGTGGTCGGGTTCTATCTATTTCATACGCCGAGAACTTGAAAAAATGGGTATAGAGCTTGTTCCGATTGACGATATTGGGAGTATGCTTGATGAATCGTATAAGATTAAGTCGTTATATTACAAGGCAATAGGGAAAAATCATCATCGATTACGTGAAAGTCGAATAATGCAAAGGGCAGCAGAAAAAGCTAAGAAACTTATAGAAAAGTATCGTCCGGATGTTCTATTAAGTCTTGGTTCGCTTGAAATCTCTATGCTAAAATGCGAAGTACCTGCAACATTTTGGGCTGATGCGACTTTTCGTCAGCTTGTGAATTACTATCCAGAATATTCGAATTTATCGGCGACTACGCTGCGAGAAGGTGAATTTTTAGAGAAAAAAAGCATTGATAATGCATCTCGAATGTTTTTTGCATCGGAATGGGCTGCATTGGGAGCAGTAGAATTCTACCGTGCTGATAAGAATAAAGTAAAGGTTTTACCGTTCGGGGCAAATTTGTATAATCCACCCGCAGAAAGCGAAGTAGCAAGTTATATTGAAAATAAGAGCTTTGATGCTATTGAATTACTATTTGTAGGAGTGGCCTTCGAGCGAAAAGGTGGCAGGACTGCTTTGGAAATAGCCCACAAAATAAATCAAAAAGGGCGAAAGGTGCGGCTTCATATAATCGGTTGCCAACCTGAAATAAATGAAAGCAATGATTTTATCAAAATCTATGGATTTCTTAACAAAGCCAATCCCAATGATATGAAGACAATTGAGGAATTATATAGGAAAGCGCATTTTTTTGTTATGCCATCGATTGCTGAGTGCTATGGAATTGTATTTTGTGAAGCGAACGCTTACGGACTACCTGTTGTTGGAGCAAATAATGGAGGAATGCCAACGATAATAAATCCGAATAATAATGGTTTTTTGTTCGATTATTTGAATTATGAGCAAAGCGTAAATTATATATCTGAAAAAATAATTGAGATTGGAGCAAATCGTAGCAATTACGAAGAAGCGGCTTATAAATCACGCAATGAGTACGAAAAACGTCTAAATTGGGAAGTATCGGTAAAGGAATTAATACGTGAATTGAAATCTATAATATAAAGAAGGCTGCTCTAAACGAGCAGCCTTTCGAAAATTTAAGAACAGAATTAATCATTCATTTCGTGTGATAATTTCTTTTGACGACGAGCGGCTTTAATACGCGACATACGTTTTTCGACCGAAGGCTTCACATAAGCTGTTCTTTTTTTGAACTCGCGTAGAATACCCGAGCGCTCATATTTTTTCTTAAAGCGTTTTAAAGCGCGGTCGATATTTTCATTAGTTTGAAGAGTTACGCCTATCACTGCTATTTTTCACCTACCTTTCGCGCAGATTTAATTTAGTTCAACATATTTATGATAATTTTTCGATAAGACGTTTTTCGTTGTTCTTTTCAAATTGAACGATGATTGAATGGCCACCATTGCTAGTAACTTCTTTTTTGCGAACAATGCCGACATCTTGCCACACTTCGTGATAGATTACGTCGCCGATTTTATATTCGTTTTTAGGTGTGTATGTTTTTGCATCCTCACGTGTAATATGAATAACGGCTTTGGACTTATCCTGGTCTTGTTCGATTGCATCCAAATTAACAAGTTGGGAGTGGCGGCTTCTGGTGCATCTTGCCCATTGCTGGCGTCCGTTTTCGGTTTCGATTGGTTCGCCGATGAGCTCGTGTTTGGTTTCTTTCATTAAAAAGGGAGAGTATAGAGTAATGTACTTAGCTCTACGAGACCTTCTTTTTATGGCCATATTAAATCTCTTTATGAAAAAGAACAAAAATTATATGCAAAATTACGAAAAAATTTGTTGAAAATCAAAAAATATATTATAATGCAAAATTATATTTGCATAAAATGGAATAAAATATTTAATTTTTTTGTTTAACTAATAAGCCCCAATTCTCTTCCAACTTCTGCAAATACTTCTAAAATTTTGTCCAAATGTTCTTTTTCATGGGAAGCCATATATGAAGTTCTCATCATACTCATATTAGGTGGAACGCCTGGCGGAATAAATGCGTTGACGAACACACCTTTGTCGAATAGTTTACGCCAAAAAACGAAAGCTATCTCGACTTGTCCAACAATTACAGGAACGATTGCTGTTTTGCTTTCAACAATATGGAAGCCTAATTGCTTGAAGCCTTCGCGCATATAATTTGCGTTCCAGATTAATTTGTCGACAAGTTCGGGCTGCTCTTCCAAAATATCGAGTGCAGCAAGAGTTGCTGCGCAGGAAGCAGGAGTTGGGCTGGCACTAAAAATAATAGCAGGAGAATTATGTTTCAAGTAATTAATAACACGTTCGGGACCACCAACAAAGCCGCCGAGAGAAGCGAAAGTTTTCGAGAATGTTCCCATAACAAGATTCTGCTTGACATCTATTCCGAAGTAACTATGAGTACCTCGTCCACCTACTCCAATTACGCCAGTTGAATGAGCATCGTCGACAAGGACGCGAGCGCCATATTTTTCTGCAATTGCAACTAATTCAGGAAGGTTTACTATTTCGCCTGTAACTGAGAAGACACCATCGGTAACGATAAATTTGCCGGCACTATCGGGAATTGACTGAAGGACTTTTTCCAAATCTTCCATATCGTTGTGTTTGTAGCGTTTGAATTCAGCAAAAGCACCTTTTGCCATCATCGCACCGCTTACGATACAAGCGTGATTTTCCTTGTCGGAGATAATCACATCGCCTTTTTGAGCAATAGTAGAGATAATTCCAAGAGCTGTTTGGAAGCCCGTGCTGAACAGCAGAACAGCTTCTATTCCAAGGAATTTAGCCAGTCTTGCTTCCAGTTCATTATGCAAGTCGAGTGTGCCAGTCAGATAGCGCGAGCCGGAGCAACCGGTTCCGTATTTATTGATTGCGTTGTGGGCAGCTTCCTTTACTTTTGGATGTGCAGTAAGTCCTAAATAGTTATTCGAACCAGCCATAATCATTTTCTTGCCATAGACAGAAACAACTGGTCCTTCGTTTTCTTCGATAGCGTGGAAATATGGGTATAATCCCTGAGCTTTTACTTCATCAGCACGAGTAAAGGCAAAACATTTTTCAAAAACGTCCACAGTATGTCCTTTATGATAGTTAATTATTCTCGTAAAACATACAAAGATATGAAAAAATAAAAACTTAAAAAAGAATTAACTTACTTAACAGAGTATTAATCAAACAACTAATTAGTTATAAATATTTTTATAATCTACTGTGTAATAATGAAATAGAAGTTTTTTACCTTCTATAGTAAGATAAGAAAAATAAAAAACTGCCACACATTATGGGCAGTTTCAATTTATTAAGCAATAATGAATTCCTTCTATATAATTTCATAGCAAAATACTACTTCAAATTAGCCCATTTACAAAGATACATTTCAGCAGGATGAACAAGATATTTATGTTTTGGAAGAACACGTATAGTAAATCCTTGCATACCTGTATCGGGGCAAATGTAGCTGCCACTGAAATAATGAACATTTTTTTCTGTTTTCACATAGAGAAGTTCTTCTGCGACAGCATTTTGGAATTCGCCGTGGTGGTCAATTGAACCATAATATACTTGAACGGAAACATCATCAGGTTGAATTTCACCAAGTTTAACTTTAACCGAGATAGGCACTTTACGCCCAACGTAATAATCGCGTTTATGTTCGAAGTCGACTTGAAGAATATCAACATTTTGCCAATGCATACGAATTCTGTCTTTCCACACCTGGAATTTTTTTGCTTCGGCAGCACCATTTTCGGCGAGAGTGCGGTATTTTTCGGCAGCAGGCAGATAAAATTGGTCGGTGTAGTTGCGCACCATACGATGAGTGGAAAAGCGCCCTGCAATAGTTGCGATAGAGTTTTTCATATATTGCACCCATTCTTCGGGTACTTTGTTTGCCGAACGTTTATAGAACATTGGAACGATAACGGTTTCGAGAGTATCATAGAGCATATCTGCTTCGATATTTTCCATTTCTGGGCTATTGTCGTGCTCTTCGCCAGTGCCAATAGCAAAGCCGTTTTGAGCATTAAATCCTTCGTCCCACCATCCATCTAAGATTGAGAAATTTAGAGTGCCGTTTATTGCAGCTTTCATACCGCTTGTTCCGCTTGCTTCGAGCGGGCGAATAGGATTATTGAGCCATACATCACAACCTTTGACAAGCATACGTGCAATTACCATATCGTAGTCTTCGAGAAAAACGACATGTTTTTCGAGTCCCCATTGGCGAACACGCTGGATAATTGACTGTATTACTTCTTTGCCTTGAATATCGTGTGGATGAGCTTTGCCGGAGATAACCACTTGCACTGGATGTTCTGGATTGGTCAGGATTTGCTTTAATCTATCCATATTCTTGAACAGAAGCAAAGCACGTTTATATGTAGCGAACCTACGGGCAAAACCAATAGTCAGAGTGTCCGGATTGAGCAATTCGTTTATTTTGCTTACTTGGTCGGGCGGGAGTGAGTGTTTTTGTTTTGTGTTGAGATAATTACGTGCAAAAAGAATAAGTCGAACACGGCGGCGTTGCTTTTCGCGCCAAATTTCTTCTGATGGTATAGAATATATCATCTGCCAAATGTCTTCCCTATCGGTTTCAGAACGCCAAATTGGAGAAAGATACCTATCGAAAAGTTCGGCAAATTCGCGTGCTATCCAGGTCTGGGTATGAACGCCATTTGTAATTCCACAGATGGGCACCTCATTTTCAGGGAAACATTTATATAGAGAGTGCCACATTTTTCGGGCAACCCGTCCGTGTAATTTACTTACTCCATTATGATACGAAGTCATTTTCAGCCCCAAAACAGTCATCGAGAAATCGCCTTCGGGATTAAAAGAACCGATTTGCCCCATTTCGAGAAGTTCTTCGCGAGAGATGCCAAATTCATCTTTAAAATAAAGCAAATTATTCTCAATTCTAAACAGTTCGAAAGTTTCGTTGCCAGCTGGCACCGGGGTATGGGTAGTGAAAACCGAGCTTTCTTTGCATAAAGTTTTTGCAGAGCGGAAATCAAGGTTGTATTTTTTCATAAGCTGCTTTGTTCTTTCCCAGAGGGCGAATGCAGCGTGTCCTTCGTTGATATGAATCACTTCTGCATTAATTCCCATAGCTTCGAGAGCACGCATACCGCCGATGCCAAGCACCATTTCTTGCTGGATACGAGTTTCACGGTCGCCGCCATAGAGCTGGTCGGTAATATCTTTGTATTCAATATCGTGGTTATCATCGATATTGGTATCCAGCATATAAAGGCAAATTCTGCCGATATTAATTTTCCAGATTTGAGCAAAAACATTTCCTTTGGGCAATTTTACAGTGATTTTGAGTGGTTCGCCATCATCACCACGAACAATTGTAAGCGGCAGCGAGAAGAAATCATTATAGATATATTGCTCGTTTTGCCAGCCATTTTGAGTAATTCTTTGACGGAAATAGCCTTGCTGATAAAGCAGTCCTACACCGACGAGTGGTAAACCAAGATCGCTTGCGGATTTTAAATGGTCGCCAGCAAGCACACCCAGACCACCAGAATAATTAGGGAGGCTCTCGTTTATTCCGTATTCCATCGAAAAATATGCAATTACACCATCAGTTGAAATATGTTTGGACTTATAGTAGGTATTCCCATTTATATAAGAAATGAATTTGCTGTGAATATAATCAAGGTAGCTGACAAAATCTTGCGATTCGGCTAACTTTTTCAATTGTTCCTGAGATGTTTTGTTAATCAAAAGCACGGGATTATGATTGACTTCTTCCCAAAGACTTCTGTTTATTCTGATAAACAACTCGCGAGCATCAGAATTCCAGCACCACCAATAGTTGTAGGCGAGTTCCTTGAGCTTTGCAATGCGTGCTGGCAAATTAGCAGTAACAACAAATGAATGAAGTGGCTTCATTTTCTTCTCCAATATATCTAAATAATTCTGTTCAAATAAATTTTAATGAAGTTTAATATAAATAATTTATTTTAGAAAAATGAAAAAAATAATTCAACTAAATTCTTTTGTTCGAATGAAGCGGCAAAATTATATTTCAACATTTTTGGTGTTTTTTTCAGCATTCGCCTGGTTTCTGATTGGAGCGAATTTTGGTTTAAATATATACGATGAAGGAA
This sequence comes from Eximiradius sp., assembly GCA_937127445.1. GTDB lineage: Bacteria > Bacteroidota > Ignavibacteria > Kapaibacteriales > UBA2268 > JAKIZO01. The sequence continues at coordinate 92,783 of CAKZLY010000020.1, forward strand.
TTGGAATAGTTGGTGCCAAACGAATTCTGATGGGCGAAGTTCCATATCGAGATTTTTGGACCATATATTCGCCACTGTGGTATTATGTATTGGGTTTGTGGATAAAACTTTTCGGTAGCGAGATCTTTGTAATTAGACTGTTTACAATTTTGTTGAATAGTATCAGTATTTCTATTATCTATAAAACTATTAAATCGCAAAATATCAATCCATATCTTGGCACTCTTGCAGCCGCGATGTTTCTGAGCCTTTCGCCGTTTTATGGTAGAGCAATCCCGCTGGCATTATTGTTCACTTTTCTTATGATTTACTATCTATTGAATAAAAAAAGCAATTCGGATTATATAATTATTGGTATTTTGAATGTTTTGCTGTTTGCAACTCGACACGATTTCGGAATTTATGCAATTGCCTCCACAATCTGTGTTGCAATATTTGAAAATAAGATATTAAAAGAGAAGAGCATAAAGCAGTATTTGATTTATCTTATGACATTACTTTTTGTTCTTTGTTTGTATTTTCTTATACTGCTTAAAATTGGGGCGCTGGGAGACTATTTTGAATACGCATACAAGTTTGTTTTTGAAAAATTTGGTGTGGGACGTTCACTTCCTTTCCCAAATCCATTTATTGTGTTTTTTGAAGAGAACGTTCCTATTGGAAGCAGAGTATATAATTTATGGCTCTCTATTATATTTTATCTACCATTTGTATTAATTGGCACTTTGTTTTATTTAATAATAAAATCGAAAATAGAAATCAGCAGCGAAAGCAAATTCTTCGTAACAATAACGTTATTTTCCCTAATTTTTAGTGCACAAGGAATGGTTCGTTCGGGGTATGAGCATATTTTACCATCATTATTGATAATCACGATGATGATTACGTCAATTATGGTAAGGCTTAATCTGGCAAATAAATTTTATTTATTATTTCTACTGATTTTCTTTTCGTTTCCGCCAATAGCAAAGAAGGCACAATCATTGATTTACTTATATTCGGGTAAATCATCGGAAATAAAATCGCATTTTTCTAAATTCATCAAATTGCCCAAAGAAGAAGCAGAAAACTACAACAACCTTATCGAATACGTGCAAATATTCGACCGCAGTGAATATTTATACTCGGGTGTTTTATACCACGAAAAAATATTCATAAATGATATTATGCTTTACCACCTTACAAATCGCTATCCTGCGACGAAATATCACGAACTTCATCCAGGACAGGCAACCGAAGCAAGTATTCAAGATGAAATTATAGCAGAGTTGAAGAGCAAAAAAACCCATGTTTTAGTTCTTTATTACGACAAAGAAAGTGAGAAACAGAAAATAATTGGCGAAAGCAACCTGGATGAGTATATAAGAGAAAATTACCTGTTAAGCAAAATTTTTGGCAATTATTATGTATTTAGATTAAACAAGCATTAAAACCCGCCAAGATAGGCTTATTTCTCAATACTTTTCTTGATATTTTCAATATCTTCGGATAGTTTGTCCTCGTTTTGATAAGTAGAGAAGCGAAGACGTAGGTAGCGTTTTCTTTCTGGAAGTTTAACCAGTGCAATTTTGTATTTTGAGCGAATACGAATTGATTTTTCATATTTAATGATAATTCTCTCGATTTCTGAAAATTTGTACTTTTTTTCTTTTTTCCCAACACGGAAAACAATATAATCGTTGCCGATAACAATAAATCTTCGTTTGATGGAATTAATGAACAAGGAAACAGAAGCAACGACGATAAACAGCGCAAGCAAAATAGTTATTGGGTCGAGCAGGCGAATTGTCATATATCCGCCTTCGATTGTGCCTCTCAAAATACTATAAAACACAAGGACAATAGCATCGATAGCGATTGTCTGATAGTAGAAATCGAGTCTCTGAGGATAGATTTTTTCAATATTGTTTAAATCGTTCATATTACAACTCATAGCCAATTGTTTTTAATACTTCCAGAGCAACATCACGTGCTGCATTGGGTCGGGCAAGTTTTCGAGCAGCAGCGGACATTTGCTCTAATTTATCATCAGAAAAAATCGTATCGATTATTTCAAAAAGTTTAGTTTCTATTTGGTTGTTCAGTATAATTTCAGCAGCACCGTTTTTCTTGAGTATTTCAGCGTTGAAAAGCTGCTCGTTGTTGGAAGCAGACGGGAGTGGGACTAAAATTGCGGGTTTTGCTGCAACAGTAATTTCCCACACAGTAGTAGCACCAGAACGACAAACAACCAAATCGGCAGCTGAATAGTAATCAGCTATATTGTCGATAAATTCTTTAACAATAAGATTTTTGTGTTTAGCACCGTTGAATTGATAGTTCTTGCCGGTTTGCCAGAGAACGAAATAGCCGCTTTCGAGCAAGCTATCAAGGTGCTTCTCGACAGCTTTATTAATAGAGGACGCCCCCAAGCTCCCACCAAAAATAAAGATAGTTTTCATATCGAGCGGAATACCAAAGGAATTCCGGGCATCGATTTTGTTCGGAAAGTCCAAAAATTGTTTGCGAATAGGATTTCCGAGAGCACTAATTTTATTATGATATGATTTATCGAAGTAATTGATGCTTTCATCAAAAGAAGTGATTATTTTCGTAGCATATTTGCAAAGAGATTTGATTGCTTTTCCCGGACGAACATTCGATTCGAGCAAGAATAGAGGTAGTTTGTGCAAGTTAGCAGCGTAACCGGGCGGGAAGCTCAGATAAGCGCCAGTTGCGATGACAGCAGAAATATTATTTTCACGTATCAGCTTTCTACATTTATTAATTGCACTTGCAATTTGAAACGGGAGCAAAAGTACAGCAGGTGATTTCTTTATACCCATAATTTTAATAGGATGGAAGTTATAGCCAAGAGACGGCACAACCCTACTTTCAATTTTATTAGAATTGCCGACAAAATAAAACTCGCATCTACCACCGGTAATATCATTAAGTTGCTCGCAAACAGCAACTGCGGGGAAAAGATGTCCTCCGGTGCCACCTGCTGCTATTAATATGCTTATCTTATCATTCATATTACAAATATAATAAAAAGTTACAAAAAATGTGTTTTAGAGTAGGGGAAAAAACAGATCGTAAAATATTTTGTAGCTAAAAAATTAGGGGCATTTATAAACGATTGCCCCTCTTTTGATCAATATTTAACTATTTAAAATTTCAATCAAAACAAAAAGTATAAATTTAGTTTTTTTGTTCTGGAGAAGTAATGATAACAATTTCTGTTCGGCGGTTTAGTTGTTTGCCAAACTCATCTTTGTTACTTGCGATTGGACGACGTTTGCCATAGCCAACAACGGACATTCTGTTTTTATCGACGCCTTTTGTAACAAGATAATTCATTACGCTTTCTGCACGCTTTAGGGAAAGTGCATCATTGAATGGATCAGTGCCAACGTTATCGGTGTGCCCTTCGATAATAATCGAAATGTTGGGTTTATTAAGCATAAATTCTGCAAGAATATCGAGTTCTTTGACAACTTCAGGTAAGTTATATTGGGCAGTTTTAAACAAAAGATTTTCGATGATGAGTTTACGTCCAAGTTCAACGATTGGGATAACTTTTTTAACAAGTTTATTTTCAGTAGGATTAAAGAGAGCAATTTCAATTGAATCAGGGATAACAGGTTCGTCTGAACGGTAGCTTAGTATATACAAATTAGTAAGTTGTTTAGAGAAATTATCTAAAATATTAGAAAAAGGCAAATCAAGGTCAAAAGCAGCACCACGCGTAGTGCGGGAGATGAGTTCGTAATTTTTTAATCTTGGTGGGACAATACTAAAAACTCTGATATCGTTTTTAATAAGTTTTTCGGTAATAGATTGAGTAGTGTGCTTTGTGGAACCCATACCTTTTTCACCAGCTTGATGATAAGGAGCGTCTGTAATAAGGACAACGCAACGAACAGCATCGGGACGGAAACGGAAACGAGTAGCTTCGTCGAGTGCTTCCAGAGCGTTTTCTTTTTCGTCGCCACCGCCGAACGCACGAACCGGAGCCAACCAACCAATAAAGTCAGCAACTTTATTAGTAGGTTTGAATACTTTATTTATATCATCATCAAAAAGAATTAATCCTAATCTGTAATCTATGCCACGTTTAGCTAAATTATTAGTAAAATCTGCTATATTATCTTTAACTTGATTAATATAAGTTTGCATCGATCCAGTAATATCGATAGCAAAAATAAAATCAACCAAAACATTATCAACGACAGGGATTTTTTCAACTTTTGTTACTTTTTTAGGAACGCCTTTTTCAAAAACGAAAAGGTTATCAGAAGTTAGAGTATCGATTGGCTCACCGAGCTTGTTGTAAGCTTCGATAACAACTCTCATTTCTGGGAATTTCGAAATATCAACGTTTCGGATAGATATTTCGATTTCTTTTCGGGCTGATTCTACTTTTGTTTCTTGCAATAGTTCAATTCGATTGAACTTATCTTGTGAAAAAGCAGATGCAACAAATACAAAAATTAATAGACAATAAATTGATTTTTTAATAATCATCTTAATTCTTTTATTTTATTTATACATAAAAAATTGCCCCAACTGAATAAATACAGTGGGGCAATTATAGAAATACACGAAATTATATTGTAATTCTCAATAATGGCGAAATCATAAAGAAGTTTTTGATTTCATAAGGACGCTCGTTACGCAAAGGAGTAGAAAATTTAGCTTCGAGATAGAACCAGTTGCTAAACAGTGGCAACCAGATGCGTCCTAGCATAATCTGATTAGAGTATTGTATGCTTGCACCGAATGGAAAAATTGCCTGATTACGGTATTCAACTTTGGCAAACATCCAGTCGGCAAATTCCTTTGGTTTGTATGTTTTAAGTCCAGTCACATTTTCAGCAGTAATTTCATAATTTAGTCCGTTTGTTGTATTTGGGTAGTGGTAAAGTGCAGTTTCGCGAATTTCTGAATAATTAAGACCAAGGTCGAAACGGAAATAATTTTCTGGGTTTGCTTTGTCGAGCCACCAGTTGTAGAAAACTGTTGCGTATCCAGTAGAACGGATAACAGGGGCAACAGCAGCAATTGTTGAAATATCGGAACGGACATCACCTTCTTTAAACTGGATTTGGTCGAAATGCGAAGGGACATAGGTTCCGTAAGTAGTTCTATCGACACCATAGGTGGTTAGTTTTTCGAGAGGAATTTCAGCGGTAAAAGCAAATCCTAATGCTGGATGGAAAGGCATATGGAAATCAAATCCTGCGATTAATTTCCCGCCGGGAGCAGCGTTCAAAACGCGTTCTGGCACCCACGAAAACAAATCATTATCGCCTAATCCGGAAGTCATTCGATAGCCACCACCCAAATATGCATTTATCAGATATGGGATACCCTGACGAGTAGCATAATCGCTATTAACGTACAATGGTCTTTGTAGAATGATTTTTGATTCGCCTGCGGACCAGAATGGATAGCCAATGTGGTCGGAGCCAACTATTGAGCGAAGCCAAAATCCGGTAGCACCAACTTTGAGAGATTGTTCGAAAAGCGACACAGTAAAAGCTTGTTTTACATTTGTTGGTTGTTTTATATAATCGAGGATAACTTCTGCTTGCGAAGCTTGCAAAGGATATTCGATAGGAACTTCGGTGTAGCAATAGTCTCTGCGAGCGACATCAGCAGGGAAGCCTCTATCTTTGCCTTGATAAACATACTCACCAGTAAGGAAGCGGACAAGTTTATCGCCCATATAATATTCAATTTGAACAGCATTCATTGAAGCCTTGCCGCAATTAATCATAAGTAATTCGAAAGGGTCACGTTCGTCTTCGCGGGGAGCAGCAAGAATTTCCATGTTTTGCTCATTTAAATCACTTTTACTGAACCCCATAAAGAGAAAAGTTTGATAAATTTGTATTTGTAGGTCAGGTTCGCAGACCTTCCAGCGTGGGAAATATTTAATAATTTCGGGGTCGATAGTTGTAAGCGAATCAACTATTTCCCTTTCATTAGTAATTCTGCCTGTTTGAGCATTAACAACACTCAGTGCTGCGATTGCTAAGATAACTGTCAAGAAAAATCTTTTCATAGTATTCTTTCTATTTAATTTAACTAATCTTCTTAATTAAAAAGTAAAAATTAATCTTGCGGTTGGCATAAATACACTGTTAAGTTCCCAATCGCGAAGTTTGCCTTTCATAGCGGCGGAATAACCTTTTGCATCGAAACGAACAGCAACACGATTGCGAACAATTGGAACAGAAAGCCAGATATTCGCAAAGATTGATTCATCAAAGTACTGGATAGAAGCACCATACGGGGTACGAGCATTTTTTGCCATGAAGTCCAGTCTAGCACTAATGCCCGTAACATTATCAGAAGACTTCTTTACATATTTTGTTTTAATAATATCATTTTCTTTGTCTTCGATAACTTTATTATACCATCTATCAGCGGTATAGGTTGTTCCGCCGAGCCCAAAACGCAGCCAATAATCGTCATCAATAGCAATACCGAATGTATAGTGCAGAGAAGCATTAAATCTAATCATATAATCTTCATCATTGAACAAAGCATTACGCATTGCAGCAATATCGGTATAATCATCTATGCTCTTTTTACGATTTTTGTAATCAGGTTCGTTTGCATCACCGAAAATGTATCCGAAAGTGAAATTAAAGATACCACTTTGAGGGATCACTTTTATTGGGAAATCCCCTGATGCAGAGATACCAATACTTCCAGAAGTCAATTTTCTATCAACATTATAGAAGTCTTTCGAAAGCGATGCCCAGCCAGATGTAGGCAGAATGAAACCAAGTTTCACATTTTCCCAGATAGCGGATAAGGTTAATCTTTCGCTCCATAAGCTTGGGTAGTTGATTTCGTCTATACCGTATTTAAGCTCAACACCATATTGAGGCAAGCTTTGGTTAGTAACAGTAGAAAGAGTGTCAACATAGCCATCGGAATAGACAATCATAGGTTGCTCGTAGTGGCGCCAGCTAATCAAGTCGGAGCTAAGAATCAATTCATTTTTACGGAGTTCATAATCAAGAGGTTGTCCGTCGGAAATTCTCATAAATGTTTGCACATCGAAAGGAGTAATTTCGTATTCGTTTTTGACAAGCGATTGAGAAGTACCGTAAACTTTTGGAGCAAATTTTTTGAAAGTGCCAAAACCCTGTGCTTCAAGAGTTTTGTTTTCAACGTTACCCTGACGGAAAGCTGTAACAATAAGTTCGTACATATTGAAAGCACGGTACTCATTTTCGTCGAGAGTGAAAGAGAAAAGTTCTGGATTAGTATATACATTACGAGGAGGCACTTGTCGTAAAGATTTTTCAATATCATCTTCGCTGTCGTAGGAGACAAGCATAGCTATGATAGAAGAAGGAACAATTTGGTCGCGTTCCATACGAGTAGTAACAACATAAACATTTTGAACAGTCGCAATGGATTGACCTTGCGATTGCAAGCTCTGGATGATACAATCGATATCATCAGGGACCTCATAACCACGAGAGAGCATCCCTTGCTTGATTGCGATGTCGCTTGCACCAGCTTCAACCTGGGAGCGTACGAAGTCTACAATAGTTCTATCTGCATTTTTGACACAAGCTTCGTCTGCAACAGCAACTGTACGGGTAAGCGCTTCGTCTTGTGCACGAATTGCTTTGCGAATATCGCCAATATCTTTGATACGATAAATAGAAATAGTTGAAAATCTGTAATTTTTGAATTTGTTTAAAATACTTTCGAGTTTGATGCGGAAAGATTCATCAATTTGAGCATTAGATTGAAAGCTCAAAGCGACCCCCAAAAGTATACTTAGAATTAATACCGATGATAATTTCTTCATCATTTTATATCCCTTGTAAAATCTTAATTTCAATAATAAATTTATTTCAATTGCCTGAGCGGAGGCGTCGAAGTCTCCGCTCAGGAATATAAGAATTATCTACGTCTTGGACCGCCACGTTCAGGTGAATAATCGATGCTAATAGTAACTCTTTGAGCACTTGAACGCGATTGTTTATTATTTATCGGATTAATTGCCACAACATTAACAGGAATTGTCAAAGTACCTTTAATTTTTGTTTCGCCGCGTGGCAAATTGCCGGACATTTCAAGGTTAATGTTATAAGTACCGTCGCCCGCATCCTCGATTTCCGGACCGGCAGCAAGTTCGTAAGCGTTGAGAGTTCCAGTCTTTTCAGAAATAGTTTTAGCTTCGGCACGAACTGTAGCCAAAGTGCCTTCGACGCCCGTAGTAGGCTTAGAAATTCTGATTCCCTTGATAGAAATCTTGATTCTTTGCGGTTGTCCTGAAATTTCAACTCTCATATCGCGTGTATTGATTGAAGCTGGTTCTTGCTTAATTTCGAATGTACGAGTTGGGAAGAGTTCGACTTCTACACCCGAGGCTGGTTGAATCCAGGTAACACGGATTGAAAGTTTATCTTTATCAGGAGTATAGACGAAATTCATATTGCGAGTAATTGCAAGACCTTCGACAGGTGGCTTTTGCATATCATTGTCGAAGTAAGCATAAATACGGAACTGGTTAGCAGCAATTTTGTTGCCAGATTCAGGTATTACATCGAGCAGGAGCGAACCACCATAATAAGCATAAGCATCGATAGTATTAACAATCTTACGCTCACTTTCATCTGTTAGACCAGTTCTAAATATTCCAAGTGTAGCTGATTGAGTAGCACGACGGGATTGTAAATTGTGAACAACTTCGATTTTATATTCACCCGGTGAAAGTTTTGATTCGACAGTACCGCGATAATCACGTTTTTCGCCTTGGCGAGGTGTCGGGACACCAGAGCCTGGAAGTTCATCCAATGCTCTGAAAGTAATTCTCGAGACAACATTTCCACTCTTATCAAGCACGTTGCCAGTAACAGTGTTCTGACCGGGCTGATAAGGAGAAATCGATATATCAAAGACGTGATTAACAGCATCGAAGCAATACATCGCAGCGGCCATATTAATTGTAGGTTCTGCAATATTTGGTTTAGGAGTGATTACACGAACGTTAAATTCTATGCTGCCGCGATTCTGATCGAAATTGGAGGACATACCCGGAGCGAGCAACTGAGCAATGTAGCTAAACAATCTGATTTTACCAATAAGTTCGGTTGCTTCGCGGTCGGACATAGCCACTTCAATTGCAGCCTGAATTTTCTGATTGAATTTATCCATATCACGAGTTCTAATAAACTCTTCTGCGTCAGGAAGGTTGAATTTTTCGAGGTTATTTTGAAGTTCTTTGAGCACTTTTCTGAGGTCGCGCACAGTCAATTGAACGGTACCGATATTGACAGTAGCATCGTCGCTAATATCGGCAGCGCTCTGATCGGAACGAACACCTAAGATACGATTAGTGCGCGAAGAGAAACGCAATTTATACCAACCTGCTCTGCTTGGTGGCTGAAAATTAACAATAAATGAGCGTTTATTTAAACCACTTGCAGTTGCAAGTTTTCTTGTTTCAGTTTCGGAATAGAAAAATACACTATCCTGGGATAAGTTTGGTGGTGCATACGAAGGACCTATGATAACTTCGTTGCTTTTTGGATAGACAGGAGAAATATCAGCAGTAGATTTTAAATTTGCAAAATCGAGTTTATCGAAAGTTGCTTTAGAGTCCAAATTTAATTGACGAACAGCGAGGAGCTCCCAATCTTCGCCATTGGGACCGGGAAACTTTTGTCCGGGCTGCATTTTAAGGAAATCTATATTATTCTTTTTAATGTACTCGTCGGTTTGGAACAAAGGAGCACTAGTTGGATCCTGACTACCGCTGTAGAAGATTTGATATTGCAGTTCCGCAACATTTGCAAGTTCAACAAGTTTCTGTAAACGTTCGACGTGTTCTTTGTCGGTTTCGCCTTCACGCCTTTTGAGAGCAGTAGTAACATCGGTTACACCGACTTCCACGCTGTAACGACGATAGGATTTGATGTCCGAGCCAATCATTTCACGCATATTGATACCGGGAGGAGTAATGGTGATTTCGTCCTGTGGACGAGTGTTAATTCCTTCGGTACCGGCACCGGATTGAAGTTGAGTAAGAATACTTTCAACAATTTTCATTGTTTCTTGTTGTTTTCTGTGGAGATGCTCTTCTGCTTCGTCACGTTCAACGATGATAATCAGAAGTTCCAATACAACGGCAAGATAAAGTACGAAATATACTTTCCCTGCTCCGCCGCCTTTTGACATACTAAATACCCTCCAAATTTATAAATTCTTCAAAATGTCTAAAATATTGTAGTGTAAAATACGACATATTTCAAATATTACTAAACAACTTATTAACGAATTTTTAAAAATCTAACAAAAAATATGTTAATTGCAAAATATATTTTCTCTATGTTGAAATTTATTTTAAATAATAATCAATTGAGATGAAGATTTTGGCTAATGATTTTATAAGTATATTACTTAATTCAGAAAAACCATCGGATTTTTTAGAATACTTAAAAAAAAATAATAAATTGTATTCTTTTCCTGAATTGTATTTTTTGATTGTAACCTGTCAGGATGCAAGTTGGCATCCCGAGGGAAGTGTCTGGACCCATACTTTAATGGTAATCGATGTTGCAGCTGAATTCAGATGCACTTATGAAACGGAAAAAGATGCTTTATCATTTATGCTTGGGGCGCTTTGCCACGATTTTGGAAAACCATACGCTACGATTATGAAGCAAGGTAGGATAAAAAGTCCTTTGCATGATTTGATGGGGTTGCCGCCGACAAATTCATTTCTCAACAAATTAGGATTAAGCGAGTTTTTTCCTTTTGTTTCGGCATATATAATGGAGCATCTAAAACCAATACAGTTGTATAAAAACAGAGAAGATGTTTCTGACGCAGCGATATTGAGGCTTAGCAAGCGAATAAATATATATGATTTATATAAGCTGAGCGCTTCGGACCACTGGGGACGCACCGATGAAGAAGCAGTCAAACGAATTCACCCGGCGGGCGAATGGCTGCTGAAAAGATACAATGAGATCTTAGCAAAAAAAGTGCTTAGTGGGTTGCCTGCTTGATGAAATTTAAATAATCAACAGGTAAATCGGCGTAAAGATATATTGCCACAGCAATTGCAGCAATACATTTTTTGAAATCCTGCGCTACAATTTTGTCGAAAGTATCCCATTCAGAGTGATGATAGCGAAAATAATTGCCTTCGCTATTGGTCCACAAACTCATTGCTGGGACACCGGTGCGGACCATTGGATCAATATCTACTCCACCGCCACCTGTTACAACAGAAATACTGTCTATTTTTTGCAACAGCGGCTCAAAAAACTTAACAATCGAGAATATAGTATCTGGACCGGAGAAGCCAATTCTCCAAGGACGGAAACAGCCAGCATCAAACTCGAACATAAGAGAATGAGGGGAATGAGAATGTTGGTCGCGATAGGCTTTACCGCCACGGACGCCGTTTTCTTCATTTGCCCACATTACCGCTCTAAGAGTGCGACGCGGGCGCAGCTCAGCATCTTTGATATACTTGACAGCAGCCCAAGCAGCAACGCAACCACAGGCATCGTCGTGAGCACCAGTGCCAACATCCCAGGAATCGATGTGCCCACCTAAGGCAATATATTCGTTCGGATGCTCCCAACCGACAAGCTCGCCCCGCAAGTTCCAAGACAAAAAATCTGGCAATGTCTCATTAAGTAAAGTTAATCGCAAACGAGGAGTAATACCGCGATTTTGCAGTCTATAGAGCAAATCAGCATCTTCGGAGGTTAGCGTTCCGTGAGGTATTTTGTTGACATCATCGCTGTAAATCATCATTCCTGTGTGCAGCGAATTATTTTGAGGAGTAACTGAACGAGCAAGGCTTGCAACCGCTCCGGCTTCTGCTGCATTTATAGCACCACGAAATCGAAATGGCACCGCCTGAGAATAACTAATGAATGGCACATTATATACAACTATTTTTCCTTTTGCTAAATCAGCTTTTGCTTTGAGTTCTTCGAAGCTTGTTACAACTAAAACATCGGCTTCAATTCCTTCTTTTGGGGTAGATATGCTGCCGCCGTATGCCATAACCGGGATTTTTTTCTGCATTGGATAAATAAGTTCGCATTTTTCCTCCTGACGAACCCAATGAGGCACCCAAACACTGTCTTTTGCAACACTTTGCAAACCGTCCTTTTTCATTTCCGAATACAGCCAATCAAGTGCACGTTCTAGATTTTCCGAACCACTGAGCCTATGCCCAAATACATCACACAAGTAACCGAGACGATTGTAAAATGTATCGTCTTCCATTATAATTTTGATAAGGCTATCGACTTTACTCTCATATTTAGAAAGAATATATTCCTGTGTAATTTGAGCGTTCAGTTCCAAAACACAAAGAAACAAGTACAGAAATAGGAATTTTTTCATATTATACTCATAAATGAAATATAATCTCACAGCAAAAATAAATAATCATTAGTATTATTAAAACAAAATAATTTTATGCCTTAGATGGTTTAGATATAATTTTAAATAAGTAAATTTTAAATAAGTAAATTTTAAATAAGTAAATTTTAAATAAGTAAATTTTAAATAAGTAAATTTTAAATAAGTAGAGTGAACAAATATAATATTCCTAATTTTATAATATTAATAAATAAT
>CAKZLY010000021.1 GCA_937127445.1 Eximiradius sp.
AGGCAAACTTGATGTAAGAGCAGACGCATCAAAATTCCAGGGCGAATATAAGCAATTAGTTCAAGGATTAAATAGCATATTCGATGCTATTATTGGACCACTAAACGTCGCAGCAGAATATATCGACCGTATTTCCAAAGGCGACGTTCCACCAAGAATCGTTGATGACTACAAAGGCGATTTCAACGAAATTAAGAATAATTTGAATCTTTTAATAGACAGCACTCAAAAAATAGCAGACGATATTTTATCGCTCTCCAAAGGTGATTTAAATGTATCTCTTGCGGTTCGTTCTGAAAACGATGTATTAATAAAATCAATGAAAGTTATTGTAGAGAGTCTCAAAGCCTTAGCAAATGATTCAATAATGTTAGCAAAAGCTGCAAAAGAAGGCAAAATTACTCAAAGAGCCGACGCATCAAAACATCAAGGTGAATTTAAAGCAATTGTTCAAGGAGTCAATGACACATTAGATTCATTAGTTGGCATACTGGATAAATTGCCTATACCATTGATGGGTATTGATAAAGAGTTTAATATCCTATACATAAATAATGCAGGCGCTTCGCTCGACAACAAAACCGGGAAAGACTTCATTGGTAGCAAGTGTTACAATCATTTAAAAACTTCTCACTGCCAAACCAACGATTGTGCTTGCCATCTTTCGATGCAAAAGAAAATACAAGTTGAACAAGAAACAGATGCACATCCTGGCAATTTAGATTTAGAAATCAAATACATTGGTTTCCCAATTCTAAATGAAAAGGGCGAAGCCATTGGTTCGTATGAAGCAGTGATAGATGAAACAAACATTAAAAAATTCCTCAATACAGCAAAGAAAAAAGCTGACTATATGAATGAACAAACTAAAAAAATGATAGTAGCATTAGAAGAATTAGCAGCTGGCAATTTCAATGCAAAAGCTGATTTCGACGAACCAGACGAAGATACTAAGGATAACTTTGAATTATTAGCTCAAATAAGAAGTGCAATTAGAGACTTTACACATACTGTTTTTGCAATAAAAGATGATGTAATCAGACTTGCAAAAGAAGCTGCCGATGGTAATTTAAATGAAAGAGCTGACGAGACTCATTACAAAGGTGAATTTAAAAATATTGTTGAGAACCTCAATCTACTCTTACAAACAATTGTTGAACCGATTACAAAAGAAATAGAGATAATGCAAAAGTTAGCAAATGGCGACTTAACTGAAAGAATGACTGGTGAATATAAAGGTGAATTTAAAAAACTTCAAGAAGCAACAAACCACTCAATTGAAGCCTTAAACGAACTTCTCACCCAGGTTGCTGTAACTGTCGATGAAGTAACTCGCGGCGCTATGCAGGTGTCCGATGCAAGCACTGCACTATCGCAAGGCGCAACCGAACAAGCAGCCTCGCTCGAAGAAATTACAAGCTCTATGTCTCAAATCGGTTCACAAACAAAAACAAATGCCGAAAACGCCAACCAGGCAAATCTACTCACTTTCGAAGCCAAAGAAGCAGCCGAAAAAGGTAACCGCGAAATGCTCCAACTCAATAGCGCAATGGAAGAAATCACCGAATCAAGCCGCAATATCTCGAAAATCATCAAAGTTATCGATGAAATTGCCTTCCAGACCAACTTGCTTGCGCTGAACGCAGCAGTCGAAGCAGCTCGCGCAGGTCGCCACGGCAAAGGCTTCGCAGTTGTTGCCGAAGAAGTTCGCAACCTTGCCGCTCGCTCGGCAACCGCTGCCAAGGAAACCTCCGAACTAATCGAAAACAGTATCAAAGCAGTTGAAAATGGCTCTATGATTGCTGTCCGCACGGGCGAATCTTTGGAAGAAATCAAAAACAGTTCCGTTAAAGTTGCTGATATTGTTGGTGAAATTGCAACTTCCTCTAACGAACAAGCCCTTGCTATTTCGCAAATCAACGAAGGGCTCTCGCAAATCGACAAAGTTACTCAAACCAACACGGCAAGCGCCGAAGAAAGTGCTTCCGCCGCCGAAGAACTTTCCGGTCAAGCTGCTCAATTGAAATCTATGATTGCAAGATTCAAATTGAGCAATGAAAATGTTCAATTCAGTAATTTCGAAAGTTCACATTATGTTTCTGGACGCCGCAGCCGTTCACTTCCTCACCACCAGAGCGAACAACCCAGTCATAGTGAAGTCGATCTCGGCAGCGATATGGATTACACAAGCGACATTAATCCATCGGATATAATTAAACTCGACGAAAATGATTTTGGCCGGTATTAATACATTTAAAAATAATTCTCAAGGCTGTCTCGATAGACAGCCTTTTTTGTATAAAGTAATGCTTGTAATAATCAAATATCTATTATGGTAATTTGGGATAATCTAAGAAATCAAGAAATATTCAAAAATTCTGTCAATAAAAAGACCAAAAGGCTGCCCAATCTTTGAGCAGCCTTTTCTCAATAATCAAAAACAGTTTATTTCCAAAGTTCTTTAGATAACTCTAAATAGCAAAATTACTAATAGCTCATTTTGTTTAATTTTACTTTGCCTCGGAAAATCCAGTATATTGTAAATGTATAAGCCACTACAAATGGCATACCAATTAATGCGATAAGAAGCATAATACCAAGCGTTTTTTGCGAGGACGCAGCATTGTAAATTGTGAGAGAATTTGCTGGATCTGCCGCAGGAACAATGTTTGGGAAAATACCTATCGCAAACAAAGTAAGCAATGCCAAAATCGAAGCACAAGACGACATAAATGCCCGAAATTCTCGTCCGTGATGAATTTCACGTGGAATATTAGCAATAGCAAGCATATTCAACAACGGAACAACAAACAAAAATGGATATTCCTTGATGTTCTCTATCATTTGCGGGAAAAATGTTAATGTTACCATAGTAGTTGAAACATAACAAATCACAAAGAAAATAATTGTATTATTTACCCAGCCACGTACTTTAGCTTGAAGTTCACCTTCGGTTTTCATAACAAGATATATTGCCCCGTGCATCATAAACAATGCAACTGTCGTTATCCCAACAAGGATTGGATAAGGCGTTAGCAAACTGAACAAAGTTGTTCGCAATTCAAAATCTGATTGCACCGGCAATCCAACAATAACATTGCCCATAGCAACGCCCATTAGCAACGCTATCAAAATACTCGAAACCGAAAAAGCAATATCCCAATTACGGCGCCAGGTTTTTGATTCGTGCTTACTTCGGAATTCAATAGCAACTGCACGGAAAATTAGCACAAATAGAAGTATCATAAAAGCCACGTAAAACCCAGAAAAAACTGTTGCATAAGCGTGTGGAAAAGCTGCAAACAAAGCGCCACCACCTGTTACTAACCATACTTCGTTGCCGTCCCAGATAGGCCCGATAGAATTAAGAAGTATTCGCCTATCAGTATCATCTTTCACAAGCAAATACAATGAACCAACCCCAAGGTCGAACCCATCTAATATAGCGTAGCCGGTAAATAATATTGCAATCAGAACAAACCAGACAAAATTTAAATCTAAGAACTCAAACATATATTTTCCTCCTAATTTTTGTCAAAGATATATTTTTGTTGGGAATATACATCATCGGTATCTTCGTAAACATCTGGACCATGCTTGATTTTTCTATCAAGTAAGAACAAAAATAGCAAAAACAAAAGCAAATAAATAGCAGTAAATAAAATTAAGGAGAATAATACTTCGCTTGAGTTAACTGTTTTCGAAAGAGCATCTTTTGTACGCATAATTCCATAAACAATCCATGGTTGGCGACCAACCTCTGCTGCAATCCAACCTATTTGATTAGCCAGATGTGGCAAAAGCACGCTCCAAACTAAAATGTGATGATACCACCGAACATTTTCTAACTTGCCACGCCACCAGAAAAATATTCCAAGATATGCGATCAGTATCAATAGCATTCCAATTGTAATCATAATATGATATGCTTGAAAAACAATCTGAACGGGCGGCCTATCCTCTTTTGCAAATTCATTTAGTCCGGTAACAGGTGCTTTGCTATCTCCATAAATAAGCCATGAAAGCATACCGGGAACTTTCAATCCATACACTTTATTATTTTGTTCATCGACCCAACCGAAAAGATACAGGTCAGCTGGACCAGTTTCATAATGCCCTTCGAATGCAGCCATTTTAGCAGGTTGTGTTTTTGCAACTTGCACACCGCTCGCGTGACCGGTAAATAACTGCAACAAAGTAGCAAAAGCAGCTACAAGTAAGGCAATTTTAATAGATTGTTTTGCAAAAAAATGATGGCGATTTTTAATCAAGTAATATGCACTAACGCTCATTACAAGGAATGCACCAGTAATCCACGCTGCAGAAATAGTATGAGACAGTCTTTCAAGAGTTGATGGATTGAACACAACTTCCCAGAAATTTGTAACTTCGGCTCTTGCCATAGCACCTTCGCCAACAATGTGGAAGCCGGCGGGTGTTTGCATCCAGGAATTTGCTACCAATATCCACACAGCGCTAAGATGTGCCCCAAATGCAACCATAATAGTAGAAATAAAATGGGTTCTTGGTTTGACCTTATCCCATCCAAACACCAGAACAGCAAGGAAGCCCGACTCAAGGAAAAATGCGAATATTCCTTCTGCCGCCAACGCACTGCCGAACACATCCCCAACGAAACGCGAATATGCCGCCCAGTTCGTTCCGAACTGAAACTCCATCACAATGCCAGAAGCCACTCCCAAAGCAAAAATCAATGCAAACACTTTGACCCAGAACTTTGTCATGTTGTGGTAGCGAATATCTTTTGTTTTCATATACATCCCCTCCATTATCACAAGTAACAAGCCAAGCCCAATGCTCATAGGAGGGTAGATATAATGAAAACCAACCGTTAAAGCAAATTGAATGCGAGAAAGTAGTTCTACATCCATTAATTGACCTCCAGAATATTCAAAAATTAATGAAGACAAATTTTTGACGAAATATTCATTAAATTGTTTTGAAAATCGACGAAATTTTAACGAAATTGATAAGAATACTTCCCAAAATATAATTTCCAAAAACCTCGTTGCGTAGAGATGTAATGTATTTTGTACCTATCAAACAAAAAAGGCTGCCTCTATTTTTTCGAGACAGCCATTTTTAAATTAATATTTATTAATCTAAATTTACTTTAATTATTCGGTGCAGGAGTATTGGGAATTTGATTTGGAACTGGTGCTTGTTGCATCGGAACTTCTGTCCCCTCAATTACTGGTTTTTCGATAGTTTCTTTCGGACCGACAAGAAACATATTGATAACAATTACTATTATAGCAATTGCAGCTGCTAAACCTATTGTAATTTTTTGCAATAAATCCATTGCTCGACGACTGCCAAACATCGACGAAAAAGTACCGCTTAATCCTCCTAAACCCGCAATCATATCACCTTTCCCAGGTTGGATAAGCACCACAGCAATAAGCAAAATTGAAATTAAAAGCAATAGTATTGTCAAAAAAGTGTACATTTTTATACCCTTAATTATATTAATCTTATTAAGATAACAAATATAGCAAAAAATAATGAAACAGAAAAATCAATTTTCTCGTGCGCGCAATCCAATAGAATCTTTGAGGAAGTTCATAAATGATAATTCTTTGCTTTTGCTCTCTGTTTCCGGACTTTTCGATTTTTTTACTTTGCTTGCTATTTGTTTTAAATCAATGTTGGTATAATCGAACTCATCTCTTAATTCTGAAATAAGGTTGATACTTTTATCGGTAACTCCAACAAGCAAAGTTTTGCCATCAGCTTCTATCACACACAAAAAACTTTTCTGCCCAAGAGGGAGTTTAGCCACTATTTTTAGTGGGAATTTATTAGGCTGATTTATAAATTTATTCGAATATTTTTTTATAAGTGTAAGCACTAAAAAAACAATCGCCACACTTGCAAGCAAAATAGCAAATGATTTAAGAATAGCGCCATCCATAGCAATCTCCTTCCCTGATTCAAAAAATTAAATTACTTACGCAAGCCGCGTAGTCTATCGGTTGGATCAACCAAAGTTGTAATACGAATACCGAAGTGCTTATCGATAACGACAACTTCACCTTCGGCAACTTTCTTTCCGTTAATCAGAACATCAACTGGTTCGCTGACAAGTTTGTCGAACTCGATAACAGAACCACGCCCTAATCGCAGGATATCGCGAATTAGCATATTTGTCCGCCCCAACTCAATCGAAACTGGCAGTTGCAAATCATACAACAGTTCAAGTTTCGGGTCGAGCGGTGAATATATAGTATCGGCAGAGCCGAGTTTCAGTTCACCAAATTCGGCACTCTCGGCTTCCACTGCCTCTTGCTCTACTTCCGGGGTTTCCTCCGCTTCGATGGCTCCACCGGCAATGAGAGCATCGATTTCTTCCTGGGTCATTGTCATATATTCTATTCCTCAGGTTTATATGAAATATCTTCTTCAACAAGGTCCTCCTCAGTCAATGGACGAGTAACTCTGACAGCGCGTTTGCCATCGACCGAACCCGGACGCCCTGCGAGTTTGCGTTTCCCGCCTACGATAATCTCCATTTCTTCATTAATTCGCTTTTTTAATTTTATTACATCGCCCACCTTCAATTCCATCAAATCACCAACAGTAATGGACGTTTTACCTAATTCAGCAACAATTGGTAAATATGTTGTAGAAATTTGCTGATTAAGAATTTGCATATTTTCTCTCATACGCTTTGGTGACTGCCGCCCAACTGTCGTTGTTACCTGCTGTCGATTGAGCTTTGCAAGCACCTCCTCAAGTGCGAAAGTCGGGAAACACAGGTTCATCAAAAATGTATGCACCCCAACATTCACATCGAACGAAACAACGATTACAATTTCTGATGCAGGTGCAACCTGAACAAAGTCCGCTTCCATCTCTAATCTCTGGAAACGAAAATCTATCTCCGCAATCGAACGCCAAGCATTTCTCAAGTCGTATAAAGCATGCTCAATAATACCGCGAACAACCGCCTGTTCAATTGGTGTGATTGTGCGAGTTTTTGGCAATTGCTCTGCAGAACCACCAAGCAGACGCTCGACTATCGTCAGCGCAAGCTGCGGGCTTACTTCCAAAATACCACTTCCGTCTGTTCCGACTATATCAAACACGTAAAGACAACTTGGGTTCGACACCGACAGAATATATTCGCTATAGAAAAGCTGGTCGACTGATGTAACTGAAATCGAAACAACAGTTTGCAGTTTGGAAACAAGATAATACCCGAACACTTCTGCAAAGCTTTCGTGAACAGAACTTAAAGTACGCACTTGATTTTTTGAAATTCGGTTCGGGCGGCGGAAGTCGTAATTGGTAACATCACCCTTAGTGAATTTTCCACTAAGTACATCATCAACTGCAACTCGTCCACTCGACATTTCGCTGAGCAGACTGTCTATCTCGTGTTGTGATAATACATCCGACATAGTTTATTCTTGTATAATAAATTCTTGTATTGTTACATTTACTAATAGCAATTCATAATCACGAAAAATTGGACGAAGCTCTTTTTTTACCAGTTCAGTAATCTCAGGTCGTTTATTCAACAATTCTTCTTTTGTATATGACGCAATCATATTATTAATCGTACTACGTATTCTTGCCATCATTTTTCTAATAACAGGATGCTCCATATTTACAGCACCTTCATTAACCAGAGTTTTTAATTCTTTGTTCTCTTTATCCATTTTTTTGAACTCAAAGCCGAAATTCACTACTACAAAAACTGATGCTGCCCCTTTTGGATTTGTGGTTATTCGCCCGGTTTCCATTATTGCAATATCTTCCAGTTTAGACAAGTATTCTTCTCCCTCCTCTTCAGCAGTATCAGATTTAGCCACTTTCTCTGTTTTTCCTTTTTCAGGGGCGCCACCCGGATGCTGCACTCCCATAAATTTCGAAGCAAAGAACACACCTAATATAACACCCAGTATAATAATAACCAATATACCCACACCGGCACCAATCATCAAAGGTAGAGAAACGCCCAGTGACTTTTTCTCCTTTTTTAATGGCTCGTGAACAACCTCTTCGCCTCGTGGTTTTTCGTCTGTCATTTTATACCTCCAATTACATTTATCGTCAAATAGTTAAAAATCTTTATTTAGCAATTTTTGTAAGAAAATATAATGCCAAAAATTATTTCAAATTCTGCACTGCTACTAATTCTTTTTGCTTTCTTGCATTTACAACCATCAGCATTATATTTCAACAGTTATTCAATCAATCCAACTGTTTACTATTAGCATTCAAGTCGAAATATATACTTAATTATTTAGACGAAGGACTTTCTATTTTATTCATTTATTGTCGAAGTTAATCAAAGGTAAATGAAATTGCAAAATTATTCATATAATTAGATATGCAACGCTTTGCATCCCTTTTACTTTAAGCTTCGTGGCTATGCTGGTGAGTAAAATTGGTGAAATGTGTTGCAAAAAACAAAAGTGGCTGCTCTCTCGGAACAGCCACTTTCTCCTTAAAATATATAGCAAAATTTTATGCAATATCTTGAGCGACAAATGGCATCAATGCCAAATGGCGAGCGTGTTTAATCGCATTAGCAATTTGACGTTGCTGATATGCAGTAACTCCAGTGATACGGCGGGGAAGAATTTTTCCTTGGTCGTTTGTAAATTTTTGCAAAAGTTTCACATCAAGATAATCTACAACTTTTGCATCTTTCAATGGATTTTGCTTTTTGCGAACTGTACGTTGCTTGTTATTTTTAAAATTGCTGTTTGTTTGCATTGGATAGATTGCGTTCATTTTATTATTTCCTCCTTGCTTCCATCATTGATTTTGATTTTTCGAAACGCTTGTTGAAGCGGTCAACACGTCCTGCAGTATCTACAAGCACTTGCTTGCCGGTATAGAATGGATGCGATTTAGAGTCTATATCCAACACCAAGCGATCTTTATTAATGCAGGAACGAGTTTTAAAAGTTGTTCCATCTGTCATCACAACTTCAACAGTATGATAATATGGATGAATTCCTTTTTTCATTTTCTCGACCTATTTATTTTATTTACTAATATCAATATTATTAATCTGGTCTAACGTATCAACCTTTACGAATTTTTCAAGGAAACGTGTTGTTCCTGCTTCGCTGCGATAACCTTTGATAATTTTCACGCTTATCTTTTCGTCTACTTTCTTTTTCTTAAGTTTATCGCCAAATGTTTGCTGTTTAGCCATTTTTCGTTCTCAATTTTATTATTTACATAATTTTAAGACTACAAATATAAGTTTTTCATTTTATTTTACAAAAGAAAATTTTGTAGGTGTTAATTTTAATTATTATAATTTCTAATAAATTTTCATTATATTTTCATTATTTAAGTTTTAAGTTCAATAAAGTTTCATAATTATGTATGCTTGCTTTAAGCAGAAAAATTATTATCGAACGTGGGATTATTACTGAAATATCTCACTCTGACAATCTGGAAATTACAATTGATGGTCGCACCTTGAAATTCCCGCCAGAGGCTACGGCAGTTGCGGGGTTCGTTGATTGCCACGGTCATATCGCGGGATACGGGATGAGACTATCCGAAGTATCTCTCAAAGACTGCCAAAACATTCAAGACTGCATTGCAAAATTACGAAATACCCAATTATTTCGCGGGGAATGGATTACCGCATTCGGCTGGAACCACGAGAGCTGGACAGATAATTCGCTCCCTACAAAAGAACCGCTCGACGAAGCCTTCCCTGATACTCCTGTTTATCTAACTCGGCAGGATGGTCATTCTGCACTTGTGAATTCAGCCGCTCTCAAAATCGCTCATATCAACGAACTCACCCAAAACCCACAAGGCGGCGAAATTGTTCGCACCTACGATGGCAAGCCAACCGGAATGCTTATCGATAATGCTATGGCTCTTGTCGAAAAACATATCCCAGATTATTCTATCGAACAATACACCGAATTTATCAAAATTGCTCTGGCTGAACTTACTAAATTTGGCATCACCCAAGCTCACGATATGGATACTGAAACTCGCTTCGTACCAATTTTCAACGAACTGGAACTTGCCGGCAAAATGTCAATTCGTGTAAAATCTTTTGTTCGCGCTCAAAATAATGAATGGTTACGCGATTGTGTCCTCCCATACAAAGGTGATTTTTTCAAAGTGCAAGGACTTAAATACTTCCTTGACGGCGCATTGGGTTCTTACGGCGCTGCTCTTACTCGTGGTTACGACGATAACGAAAGGAAAAGCGGTTTTCTCCTGCTTGACGAAAATACACTTTTTAACTACGCCAAACGTGGAATTTTAAGTAATTTCGATGTTGCAATGCATGCAATAGGCGATGCAGCAGTAAATTTAGCTCTAAACGTTGCTGAAAAGCTCCGCACTGATAGTTTGGTCGGTGGTCGTGGAACAATTCGTATCGAACACGCTCAAATGGTCTTGCCAAATGATTTGCCTCGATTTGCCAAATTGAACGTAGTTGCTTCTGTCCAACCTTATCATTACACATCGGACACCAATGGAATGGCTCAGCGAAGAATTGGCTCACGTATGAGATTTTCTTATCTTTGGGAATCCTTCATACAAAATGGAGCAACAATCATCGCTGGTAGCGACTTCCCGATAGAACAACCTTCTGTTATCGACGGTGTTCGCTCGTTTATCACAAGAAAATCATCCCTCGATGGTGTGGTTTACTCTCCGAACGAAAGATTATCCATTTTCGAAGCACTTGACGCATATTGCGTCGCCCCTCACAGAATTCACAATGATATTTCTCTATTCGGTAGTTTAGAAATAGGTAAAATAGCAGATCTAACTATTCTTTCTGCCAACCCACTCCTGTTGCAAAATGATCCCGATATACAGATTGACGTTCTCGCTACTATTGTCGGCGGGAAAGTTGTTTTCTTAAACTCTTAATATTATTTTATATTATTTATAGAATATTTCCATATGTTAATACATTTTGATGTAACAAAATGTAATTCATTTGAATAGTTTTTCAATTCAAATAGTTATGGTTAAGAAATTAATTTAATCCCAACTCCTTTGGTTAGTTAGATAAATATGATTAATTTTGAAATTTATTTTGGCAGATTATTATGACTGATAGATTAGTTACAAATCTCGAACCTGAGCAAATCTTACGAGGGCTGAATGAGCAGCAAGCTGCCGCAGTAAAAGCAAAAAACGGTCCAGTGCTTATTGTTGCAGGTGCTGGCAGTGGCAAAACCAAAGTGCTCACCCACCGGATAGCTTACTTGGTTGCGGACGGTGTTTCGCCAAGAAACATACTTGCTCTTACATTTACAAACAAAGCCGCCAACGAAATGAAGCAACGTATCGCATCACTTGTGGGCGAACGTAATGCTGGATTAATTCGAGCAGGCACCTTCCACTCGATTTTCGCCCGACTTCTTCGTCAAAGTGCAGATTTCACAAATTATACATCTGATTTTACTATCTACGATTCGGAAGATTCTCTAAGCGTAATCAAAAAAATTTTCAAGGAAAAATCCTTGCCAGAAAAACCGCTTAGTCCGCAACAAGTTGCTTCGATTATTTCTAAAGCAAAAAATAGACTACAAACTTGGCAATCGATTTACGATAACGCTCGAAACCCACAAGAAAAGATTTTCGCTGAAATATATAAGCTTTACGAAGAACGCCTTCATGATAGTAATGCAATGGACTTCGACGACCTACTTTGGAACTTCATCCGTCTACTCGAAGAGCATTCTGACGTGCTTGAATTCTATCAGGACACTTTCCGCTACATAATGGTAGATGAATATCAAGACACAAATCACGCTCAATATGTTGCTATTCGCCTTCTTTCAAAAAAATATCAGAACATTTGTGTTGTCGGCGACGACGCTCAAAGTATCTACGGTTGGCGTGGCGCAGACATTCAAAATATTCTTGAATTCAAACGCGACTACCCGCACGCTAAAATTTTCAAACTTGAACAAAATTATCGTTCTACAAAAACTATTTTGGAAGCAGCTCATTCGGTTATTCAGAACAACACTTATCAAATTAAGAAAAAACTTTTCACAGACAATGAAACAGGTGATTTAATTGAACTTGTTGAATGTAGCTCGGACCGTGAAGAAGCCGAATTTGTAGTTTCAAGAATCAGCAAACTTTCCGAAAGCGGCCTCCCGCTTAATGATATCTGCATCTTATACAGAACGAACGCTCAATCGCTCGAATTTGAAAAATCTTGCAGAAAGTATAATATTCCTTATATAGTCGTTGGCGGCATGTCCTTCTATAAAAGGAAAGAAGTTAAAGATGTGCTCGCTTATTTGCGAACGCTTGTCAATCCACGCGATCGCGAGGCAATCCTTCGCATCATCAATGAACCTGCACGAGGTATTGGCGAAACTTCTTTAAAGCATATTAATTCTTATGCAATAGAAAATGGCCTTTCGTTCTACGATGCCTTGAAAAATGCAGCAAATATCGATGACCTTGTCCCAAAATCAAAAAGTGCAATCAAGCAATTCGTTGAGTTTATTGACAGTTACCGACAAAAACTCAACAGCGAAAACTACGCAAGTGTTGTAACTGAATTTATCAAAAAAACCGGGCTCATTGAATTTTATCAAGAAATTGGGACAGAAGAGGCTTACGACCGCATTGAAAATATTGAACAGGTCGTTAGCGACATCACTTATTTCGCCGAGGAAAATCCCGACAGCACTCTCAACGACTACATCCAACAAATGTCTCTGGTTGCCGATATCGACACAAGCGATTTAAACAAAGAACGCCTTCCGATTATGACGCTACATTCTGCAAAAGGACTCGAATTTAAGCATGTTTTCATCGCTGGAATCGAGGACGGAACGTTCCCAATTTCGCGTGCAACTTTCAACAAAGACGAAGAAGAGGAAGAACGCCGTCTTTTCTATGTAGGAATCACACGCGCTAAGGAAAAATTAACGCTTACATATGCACGTAGCAGAATGAAATTTGGCGATATTATTATGCAAAAACCCTCATATTTCCTTAAAGAAATAGACCCAAACTTAATTCGACAATTGGACGCTTCGGGAGCACCAATTAATTCAACAAAGTCAAACTACAGTGCTCAATCCTACAAATCCAATCACTACGAACAGCAAATTGACAACGATTATTCATATTCACAGATAGAAAAAACTGTTTATGACTTTCGCATAGGCGATTTAGTACGACACAACCAGTTCGGAGTTGGGAAAATTACTGGATTAAGCGGCGAGGGTTCAATGCGAAAAGCAACCGTCAATTTTGCGAATATCGGGAAAAAGCTTTTGCTGCTTCAATATGCAAAACTTGAAGTAATCAAACAGGCAGAGCAATGAAGAAAAATGTCGGATACGTGGATTGGCTTATACTAATTCCCGTCGTTGGGCTTATGTTGTTCAGTTTGGCGTTTGTTTATTCGGCAAGTGCAACCATAGCTGAGATGAAGTTTGGGATGCCGGAGAAATTGGTTCTCAATCACAGCATAAGAGTATTCACTGGAATAATCATAATGCTAATCATATCAAGAGTAGATTATCACTTTTGGCAAAAATTCAGTAAGCCACTGCTCATTGCAAGCGTTTTCCTGCTTGTGGTCGTGCTTTTCGCAGGGGAAGCAGCAAAAGGAGCATCGCGCTGGTTGCGACTCGGATTTTTTAGCTTCCAACCATCAGAACTTGCAAAATTTGCGATGGTACTGCATTTTGCTACGCTTCTTACGCGAAAACAAGATGTGATAAAGGATTTCAAGCAGGGATTTTTGCCGTTTATTGTCTGGACGCTTATTATTTGCGGACTTATCGCTTTGCAACCCAATTTTTCTACTATGATTGTAATTTTCTTTATCTCTATTGCGTTGATGTTCATAGGAAATGTAAATCTAATTCATTTATTTGCAATGGGCTTAATAGGCATTGCATCAGCTGGCGTTTATGCCATAAGTGCAACATACAGAATGAACAGAATTAAAGCATTTTTTGGCTTGGGCGGGGACACAAATCCGCTAGAAACAGTAAATTATCAGTTAAATCAAGCGCTTATCGCTATTGGGAATGGTGGGCTATTCGGTGTTGGTCCAGGCCAAAACCGCCAGAGCCATTTATTCCTTCCCGAGTCTTACGGGGATTTTATCTTCTCGATAATCGGCGAAGAATACGGGTTTTTCGGTTTGCTTGTTATTATTCTTGCTTTTGCAATTATTTTTTGGCGTGGAATGATTATCGCAAAAAAAGCACCCGACAATTTCGGTTACTTTCTTGCAGTTGGAATTATTACAACATTTGCCATCTATGTGTTTGTCAATGCAGGAGTTAATACAGGACTTCTTCCGACAACCGGTGTGCCGATGCCATTTATTAGCTATGGCGGAACGGCTGTAATTTTTTATTCGATTGCAATTGGTGTGCTGCTCAATATTTCAGCCCAGGCAGGCGTTTTCCCTAAAACAATAAAAAATAAACCAAAGGAGACCGAGGTTGAATAAATTTTCCGTACTGATTTTTCTTTTCTTTGCAGTTGTTACCTTTCTGCTGCATAGGTTCGAGCTTGCTGCGGCGAACTTTATAGCTTTCATCGGATTTGCAATGTTCGAATACAGGTTCAATTTAGTTGTGCGTTTCCGGCTACAACACATCTGGGAATATCGCTTCCGTCGCATTGGTTTAACTATCGGATATCTTGCCACAACTGCAATATTTGTGATGATTGCTCTTCGTTTTCTAAAAATTTACAACTTTTGATTATGCTTTTCCTTGATTTTTCTGAAATTCCGCAAAATGGTGATTTCTTTCGCAAGTTCATCAAAGGCGACAAATTTGCAAAATCGCGTTTTGCCTCAATTTCGAAAATCGAAGACATATCATACCTTCGCCGAAAAGCTCAAAATTTCGACAATCGGCAAATCACTCGGCGAATTATTTCAGACACAATGCAATCGCTCGATTTGTCCGAAATGCAAAAAAACAACATTTCTCTGGTAATTAATCCGAACACTTTGTTTGTTTCTACAGGTCAGCAGGTCGGATTTTTGGGCGGTGCTCTCTATACTTGCCTGAAAATAACAACCGTGATAAATATCGCAAAGAAACTTCAACAGCGACACACCAAACTTCACGTAATCCCAATTTTCTGGCTGGAAGACAATGACCACGACGCAAAAGAAGCAGCCGAAGTTTATGTTTTCGATGCTAATCACGTGCCGCGATTATTCCACCCTGATTATTCTGCTTACGAAAATACACCTGTTTCCGAACTCATTTTCGACGAAAAAATCGATAAAACTATAGATGAAGTAATCAACACTCTCCCCTTTTCGCAAAATAAGCAGCAACTTGCTGACGCTTTACACTCGATTTACTATAAGGGCAAGCGTTGGACTGATGCGATGCTCGAATTTTATCAAATGCTATTCAAAAGCGAAGGGTTGCTTTTTGCATCGGCAACGGCTGCCCGCAAAAGCGGTGCTATTGCCCGACTTGCAGAAGCAAATTTCACCACACAAAAAAATTTCGAGCAGTTGTTCCGTGTTTTTTCGCAGAACAAGGATTTGCTCAACTGTTACGGACACACGGTAAATATAGCTTTCGACTATTTCAATTATTGCAAGCATACTGGTAACAAAAGACATTCCGTTCGCACGGTTTCACTCGAAAATTCGCTTTATTCGATAAATCACACGCTACACACCTACGAAGAAATCGTTTCAGATATATTCCAAAACCCCACCTTTTACTCGCCGAAGGCAATTCTGCGACCTGTTTTTCAGGAAGTATGTTTTCCTTCGGCTGTCTGTGTGCTTGGCCCCGGCGAAATCTCATATTTTGCAATGCTCAAAGAATCTTATGAATTTTTTGGAGTAGATTTCCCGCCGGTAACAAATAGAGCAATGGCTTGCTTCATTCCTGAACGGCACATTCATTTCATTGAGCAAAACGGCTTCAGTTTAGCACATTTTTTCGAGTCCGCAAACAAATTCGAAAGTTTTTTAAGTAATTTAATATTAAATGATACATCGGACGAAATTTTTGAACAGGTGAAAAACGAAATTCAACAAAGTTTTTCGCATCTGACTTCTATTCTAAGCGAAACCGACATTTCTCTCATTAGAACTTTGGAGAGCTACTCCCACAAATCATCTGAGTTCGTTGACAACTTACATAAGAAGTATATTTCCGCTCTCAAAAAGAAAAATTCCGATTACATAGGAAAGTTTAGAAAAATTCGAAGTATTATTCTGCCAAACGAACGTTTGCAAGAAAGGCAAATTTCACCAATAAATTTCATAAATATTTATGGATTTGAAAATTTTTCTAAAATTTTAAATGAAATAGCCGATAATTACGTTAAAGGATTTATAATTTATTCATAATTCATGGATGAACTCATGCAAATTCTTAGCGTACAATCGCTTGAAATAGACGAGATACAAATTATTCGTTTCGAAAAGTTTATCGACGAACGAGGCTATTTTACAGAAACCTACCGCGAAGACGATTTCTACGGAATTGACGAGCTTGCATTTATCAGGCGGTATGATTTTTTGCAGTTCAACGAATCATTTTCATATAAAAATACATTTCGTGGCTTTCACTTCCAATGGAATCCTCATATGGGCAAATTAGTACGCTGCATAAGCGGGAATTTGCTTGATATGGCAATAGATATTCGCAAAGATTCAGAAACTTTTGGCAAAATTATTGCGTACGAACTTTCGGGTGCTCCAGATCTTGATTATTCAGAATGGATGTGGATACCGCCCGGATTTGCTCACGGAATGCTACTTACGAAGGATAGCTACGTGCAGTATCTTTGCAGTGGGACTTATAATCCACGTTGCGAAGGAGTTATTTCGCCGTTGGCAGAAGACATTGATTGGTCGTTGTGCGACAAACGAATTGCAAAGAAAATCAAGCAAGCGTTTAACAAAGATGTCTTAGTAAAAGAACGCGATTTGCAAGGTATGACACTTGCTCAGTGGAAGAGCAACAAGGCGTCTGATAAGTTTTTGAATATAGATTAGTATGGACACAAAAGGCATAATTTTAGCAGGAGGCAAAGGAACGCGCCTTTATCCGATGACGTCTGTAATCAGCAAGCAACTACTGCCGATTTACGACAAGCCTATGATTTATTATCCGCTTTCCACTTTGATGCTTGCTGATATTCGTAACATTCTTATTATTTCTACACCGCGAGACCTTCCTTCGTTCCGCACCCTGCTTGGCGATGGTTCGCAATGGGGAATTAATCTGCAATACGCCGAACAACCTCACCCCGGAGGATTGCCCGAAGCATTCATAATTGGTGCTGACTTCATCGGAGATAGCCAGAGCGTTTTGATTTTGGGCGATAATTTGTTCTATGGCGACCTTACATTTTTCCGTAAATCGCTTGAAAAAAACAATGGCGGAACAATTTTCGCTTACAATGTAGAAAAGCCACAAATGTACGGCGTAGTTGAGTTCGACAAAAGTGGTAATGTCCTTTCAATCGAGGAAAAACCGGAGAACCCGAAATCTAACTTTGCAATTCCGGGACTTTATATTTTTGACGAAAATGTTGTCGAAATTGCTCGCTCGCTTTCGCCAAGCAACCGTGGCGAACTTGAAATAGTGGACATACACAAGCACTACTTGCGTCAGAACAGGTTGAAAGTGGCACCCATTGGGCGAGGAGTTGCCTGGCTCGATACGGGCACGCCCGAGAATTTCACCGAAGCATCGCTATTTATTATGTCCATAGAGAAGCGTCAGGGCACAAAAATTGCTTGTTTGGAAGAAATCGCATTAAATCGTAGCTTTATCTCGCTCGAACAGTTTGAAAACACAATGAATGAAATGGCGGATTGCAATTACAAAAAGTATTTGCAAAAAGTATTTGAAATGATAAAATTATCATTGTGAAAATAATTATATTTTATTAATTTGTTAATTATATTGTTATTTATAGAATTGCTATGGCTAAAAAAAGAGTAATAAAGACAAACTACTTCGGCGAGTTGGAAATAGACGAGGAGTATATTTTTAAATTCAAAGATGGAATGCTCGGATTTGAAGATTTGCATGATTATATATTAATCAGCGAGGAATCAACCGCGCCTTTTAAATGGCTAATATCTGTTGACGAGCCAGAAATAGGGTTTCCTCTGCTTAGTCCATGGCATATAGACGTATATTACGATCCCGGGATTAATTATGACCTCGAAAAGCAAGTGCTTTTTGTGGTAATCACTTTGGAGGACGAAAACGGCGAGATGAGCGCTAATATGAAAGCG
Source organism: Eximiradius sp. (assembly GCA_937127445.1). GTDB lineage: Bacteria > Bacteroidota > Ignavibacteria > Kapaibacteriales > UBA2268 > JAKIZO01. The sequence continues at coordinate 18,266 of CAKZLY010000021.1, forward strand.
CCGGTTATATTCAACATCGAGAAGCAAACAGGAGAACAAATTATCTTGCCATCAGACAAATACACAACAAACTGTGTCATTGCAAAAAAGCAAAAAACTATAAAGGAATAGCAAAATGTTAGTTCTATCAAGGAAGATAGGAGAAGTAATCACTATCGGCAATTCAATTCAGATTACTGTTTTGAGTTACGATCGTGGGGTAGTGCGTTTGGGCATAGAAGCGCCCAAATCGGTGCCTGTGCACCGCAAGGAAATATACGAGAAGATAATCCAGATTAATCGTCAGGCAGCAAAAACTCAGCTAATGGCACTAAAAGATGCAATTGCAAATTCCAATATTAAGTTTTCGCACCTAATTGACGAAGATATTAATAGCATAGCCATAAAAAAATTAAATAACAAGGAATAATAACATGGCTGAATATTCTGCATTAATAATTGACGATGACGTTTGGATGCAGAGGATTTTGTCCAAAACATTAGCAAGTTATGGTTTCAAGACCTCATATCTGGCGTCCGATGGATATAATGGCATCGCACTTGCGGTGGAGCATCTGCCAACACTGATTATCATTGATATTCTTATGCCCGAACTGTCCGGACATCAAACACTGAAAATTTTGAAGTACATCAAAACTACTAAGAATATTCCGGTAATAATGGTTTCTGCTCTTTCCGACGTAGAAAATTTAGGTTTAGCGGTCAAAAATGGCATATCCGGGTTTATTTCCAAACCTTTCACCAAAGCAACTGTTTATGATAAACTTGTAGATATTTTTGGCACTGAAAAATTAGAATTGATAATAAAAGGTATCCCGATAGACCCAGAAGAATTGTATGTAAATGAAAAGGTATTAGCACAAAAACAGGAAGAGATGCTCGAAGCGATTTCAGGCACAAAAGAACCACCCCCAGCCGAGCCGACGCCCACTTCGGAAGAAAAACCTACACCCGTTGTCAAATCAGACACTATTTTGAAGCATTATCAAGAAGACGAAAAGAAAAGTATAGAATCTATCAAAAAGCTTCTGCTGAAGAACCGTAAGTAAACTATTCTTGTTTATCCAACTCATTCAAAATACGTTGAGCGGTTTCCCTCAGAACTTCCGGAGAATTATAGTAACCCGAAGAAATACGTGAAAAAATACGAGAGAGCTTTTGAGCTTCACTTGAAATAGATAATGTATCGCCTCCCAATGTAGCGGACGTTTTTCCCGATGAAGTTTTTGATTTGTCCTTCTTATCAGAAACCCGCTCGTTATCTTTAGGTCCCGACACTCCCTGCGGTTTTATTGAACTGATATCCATATCACACCTTGATTATTTTGAATAAATTAATACCGCTTTTTGTTTATTCAGTTGCTTTAATTTTTCTCCTGTATCCTTAGTCTTCTTTCGCAACAATTCTAAATTAACAGAATCCATTTTAACAATCAAATTGATTTTTTCATTCCATTCATCTTGTTGTTTAGCAACAAATTCCTTGCCAATATCTGTTTCGAGCAAAGATTTCAGATAAAGGATGTTTTTCTCTCTTTCTTCGTAAAGATAAGAAATTTTCTCGAGATCTTCGAGTTCGAAATTGCCATTATCCAGTGATTCGAAAATACTTCTAGTATTTTCGAGAACAAGTTCGATGTTTTTCAGTATTTCATTATACTTTTGCATTAGCTATTTGTCCTTCACCTTCGAGATGGCTAACAATTCTTGCAATCTTTAGAGCAATTTCAGACGGTAATTGCTGAATTACTTCTTTTGTTTTGTTATCAATAACACGTAAAATCATTTTGTTTGTATCTTTGTCTATGGAAAATTCGAGAAAAACATCGGATTCTTTAATGATATTCTTGAGTTTTTCCCCCAGTTCTTTTAAATCAGAATTCACTTTATTTTTAAATTCCTTTTCTTTCGTCTTAACTTCTTCGGTCTGGGTTTCCTTATCAAGTTTTGCACCGACAGAAGACCCTTCTTCCTTATCAGAGCTAAATTCTGCCTTAAACTGCTCGGCGAGCAGGGCAAATCGCTCTTTTTTGGTCTCCAGCTGCAAATCTTCGAGAGAGGTCTCTCTTATTGCAGCAGTGGGCTGAATTCCATTTATCATTTTGGACCTCTTTTAATTATTGTCCTAATGTTGCTTGTTGAGCAATCAAGCTATTATAGCCCGAGCTTAATGAAGAAGTTGACATTGTAGAAAGCAAAGAGTATTGTCCTTGCGCCTGTAAGAACACTTTCAGATAACTTTCATATTCTTTTCTGAGGCTTTGAGCTTGTTGCTCTATGCTTGCTTCAATAGAAGCAATTCTTTTATCTATATTAGTAATTTCTCTTGTAATAGACTCATTTCTTACCTTCAAAAGCCCGCTATTACCACCTTGTGGTTTGAGATTGTAAATAACTTCATTGATTTTTGCAACAAACCCCGTTTCGGAAGTGAAAAGTTTGGCAATATTTTCAGCCCCGTTATCTTTTGCGAGAAATTCTTTTAATTTATCTTTGTCGCTTAGAACTAAAGTACCATCATTATTTACTTTAAATCCAATATCAGTTAATCGCTTTGGAACATCTAAGTCGTTCGAGGGATTTAGAACGGATGTTCCAATAGATCTTAATCTTTGTTGCAGCGAAGAGATTGAAGTGTCTTGCCTTTGTATATCTTTATTTTGATTTAAATTGAACAAAACGCCGTTATATTCTTTAATCAAAGCATCGACGAAGCTTTCAAATCCATCTACATCTATATCGGTGGTAATTCCGATTGGTTGGGCATCGGCTGCTTGTGGTTTCAATAAGTTAATAGTAAGCCCCGGCAGCACATCTTTTACTTCGTTTGAATTTCTAGTAATAGCGATACCATTTGCATCGAAGCTTGCATTAAGGAGCGATGCATCGGATACTTTATAGCCAGCCGAAGCACCGTTGATAGTGGTTCGGGCGTTCGGATCTGTGAAAAGCGAAGTAGTCCAGCCAAGTAATTCAGTAGTTGATGTTTGAGTAAAAGTAATTTTATTATTTTCGCCGGTTTCTTTGGACATAAGAGAAATTCTTCCGGTTGTTTCGGTATCTTTCACAAGTGAAGCGCTAATTTTAACATCTTTAATTCCGTTAATAGCATTGACAATTTTTCTCATTGCTTCTTCGTTGGTTTCGCTTCCAGTGAAATTGACCGTAACGGTATAAGTTTTGTCGTTAACGGAGAGGTCGAAAGACTTTTCGCCAGCAGTTTCTCCGAACGAATTAGAAAGATTAAGTCTGTTGGAAACCAGCACATCATTTGTAGCGATGCGATTCACTTTAATGGAATTAGACCCAACTATGGCATTTCCGTCTGCTTTTACTGTAAAATAATCATTATCAGAGACTGTCGCTTTACGAGTTTTAAACTTGTCATTAATTCCGCTTGTAGGCGTAAATGTAAAATTATCGCCAACCTTCTTATATTCGCCAAATTTATCGAGTTGAGCAATAAGCGAGTTAAGCTTACTATTCAAATTATTATAAAACTTCTGGCGAGTTTGAAGCGTTTGTTTGCGCGATTGCAAACCTTCCGTGCGAGTTGCTTGCGATTTTTTATAGGATTCAACAAGCAATTCGCTATAAGATTTGTCGCTACCTGATATTCCAAATGAGTCTATTGCCATAGTCAGAGCCTCCTTCGCTATTCAAGATTAAAGGCTTTAGCCCAAGCGTTGCGAAGTTCGGAAATGATGTAAAGCGCTTCGTCGTATTTTTTCTGGAAAATACATCTTTGACAATATTCATAAAGCCGATAGAGACGGGTTGCAGTTTCTTCGTATTCGAAATTAAGAGCACCCATAAGTTCAACAAGCACTCTGCTCATTTTATTAACATCCTGTCTTTTGCAGCTTACAATGAATAAATCATACATTTTAAGGATAATTTTTTCTTTGCTCCACGAAAGGACTTCCTGTTCGAGATAAGCAGGAATTTTTTTGTCTTTTCCGCCACCATACATTTTCGAGGCGGCAAGTTGTTGTGCTTGTGTCAACATAAATTCATCCTCACATTTTGTTTTTTAAATGGAGCGGTATCTTCCTGATACCGCTCTTTAGTTAAAGCAAAAACTATGCCCAATTACCTAAACAATTGCAAGAATTGTTGTGGGTTTTGGTTCGCTTGGGCAAGCGAAACAAGCGATGCTTGCTGCAAGAACTGAGACTTAATTAGCTCCATTTGTTCTGTTGCAACATCTGCATCTTCAATACGTGATATTGCAGCTTTGTAATTTGTAATTTGCGATTTAAGCACATTTTCCTGTGAATTGATACGAACCTCAATTCCGCCGAGGTACGATGCGACTTTGTTAATATTATCAATAGCCATAGCAAGCGATGAAATTGTTCGAGTAATAGCAGAAGTAGCCCCTACGTTATTAAATATACCAAGGTTAGATGCTGAAACAGAGTTTAGGTCTTCAAGATTCAGTCCTGCAACTCCAGCAAAGTTTGTTGCAGCACCAGTTGTAGTGCCACGGACAGCAGTTGCTTCGCTTGTGGCATTCAAATCGAAGATACCATTAACATTAAAATCAGGATTGCTTGTAGTTAAGTCAATTCTAATTTTCATTAAGTTGTTGTTTGCGTAGTAACCAGTAACCCACTCACCTGTAAAGTTACCTTGAAGTAGTTGCTTGCCGCCGAACACAGTTGAGTCTGTTATAAACTGAATTTGCTGAGCAAGGCGGTATGCACCTTTTGCGAGAGCAACTTTTTCGTCAGTTCCCAAAGCTCCTGATGATGCTGTTGCAGCGGCATCTTTGATTTGGGTAACAAGGGTACTAATCTGGTCAAGAGCATCTTGAGCTATTGATGTAACGTTTTTCGCATCGCCTGCTGAATTGAGTGCAGCTTTCAATGCACCATTGCGAGCTTGCAATGCACGTGATGTAATGTAACCAGAAACGTCGTCAGCGGCAGAGTTAATTCTCTTGCCTGTCGATAAACGTAGTTGGCGCAAAGCAATATTATTGCTGGACGCCGTTAAAGAGTTGTAAGCATTTTCCGCGGGAATATTCGTCCGTATTCTTGAATCACCGCTAATTGCTGTTGGCATAAGCCCCTCCCAAAGTAAAGTATTATTTTGGTGCCTCCTCCACCAAAAATTTACATCCTAATCTTATTTATATTATCGGCAATTATAACAAAAACTTTAATAAAAAAGGACGGAAATTTTTCCGTCCCGAAAAATTATTTTTCTTAATTTTCTATCCAGCTAATTCAAAATAATTTTATCTGAATAGCTGCAAGAACTGTTGTGGATTTTGGTTGGCCTGGCTTAATGATACCAAAGAAGCTTGCTGCAAGAATTGTGACTTAATGAGTTCCATTTGTTCTGTTGCAACATCTGCATCTTCGATACGCGAAATAGCTGCTTTGTAGTTTGTGATTTGAGATTTCAACATTGCTTCCTGCGAGTTGATACGCACCTCAATACCACCAAGATATGATGCAACTTTGTTAATGTTGTCAATTGCCATTGCAAGTGATTGCAAGGTTCTAACAACATTGGACTTACCAGTCGAATCATTTAAGTAACCGAAATAGCCCAAATCTGAGGAACTGATATTGTTGAACTCTTCCAAATTTAAGCCTGTAACACCTGCAAAGTTATTCGATGCGCCAGATACTGAACCACGAACGGCAGTTGCTTCGCTTGTAGCATTCAAGTCGAACAATCCATTGACGTTAAAGTCCCTGTTGTTCACAGTGAGGTCAATGGAAATTTTCATCAAATCGTTGTTTGCATAGTAACCAGTAACCCACTCACCTGTAAAGTTACCTTGAAGTAGTTGCTTGCCGCCGAACACAGTTGAGTCTGTTATAAACTGAATTTGCTGAGCAAGGCGGTATGCGCCTTTTGCGAGAGCAACTTTTTCGTCGGTGCCCAAAGCTCCTGATGATGCAGTTGCAGTAGCGTCCTTAATTTGAGCCATTAATGAGTAAATCTGGTCAAGAGCATCCTGCGCAATAGATGTTACGTTCTTTGCATCTCCGGCAGAGTTGAGAGCAGCTTTCAAGGCACCATTGCGAGCTTGCAATGCACGTGAAGTGATATAGCCCGATACATCATCAGCTGCTGAGTTAATGCGTTTGCCTGTGGAAAGGCGCAGCTGGCGTAGAGCTATGTTACTGCTTGATGCTGATAATGCATTATAGGCATTTTCTGCCGGGATGTTGGTACGAATGCGGCTATCTCCGCTAATTGCTGATGGCATAATAAACCTCCATGTAAATTAATTGTTTTTTCGGGCATCCTGCCATCAATATTTATTTTTAGTCCTATCTTCTTATTTTATTTTTCGGCATTTTTCTGAAAAACTTTAATCCTTCAATGTTTTTCAGATTTGCATTTTCCTTTCATTCATATTATCGTCAACTTTTTTCTTTACTTTAGCATTTTTTTTAAAAATTCATTATTTTTTTTACTGCATCGAATATCTTTTCAGGTAGAAGGTGTTCTAAACAGAAGTACTCATCGTTTACACATTTCGGGCTAAAAAAGCATTTGCACTCTTTATCTGGCTCAACTATTATGCCTCGACCATAAAGTTCAAATTCGTTTTTATTGAATATATTATTTATTAGCACAACTTTTTTTCGCAGTCCAATTGCGATATGCAGCCCCATTGTTACAGCAGTTACCACCAAATCGCATTGATTAACAAGCGAAATGAACGTGTTTAAGTCAAAGAAACCAAAATACTGTGCTCCGCTCTTTTGCGATATTATCGTGTTCTGCTCGTGCTCTTGCTCCCCACCTAATAGAATTACCTTGTAACCCTCATCTTGCAGATGTTTAGCAAGTTCTATCCAATATTCTTGTTTCCATAGTCGTGAAACCCAGCGAGCGCCACATCCGGTATTCAATCCGATTACACCTTTCCCTCGATCTGAGATATCCCACTGCTTATCAGTTCTAACTTCCAACTCGTATTCTTCGCCGGAAAATTCATAGCCGCATATTTCGAAAATTTCTTGAAGATAATTTTTTGTGTTTGCTTTGTTGACATCGTCGAAAAGCCCTGTTAAATATTTGTGCATAGCACGTTGGTTTGCGGGCATTGGCTTGCCTTCGACAAGTGTGAAGCCATCGATATAATCTGCATTCAGTTGCGACGCCAACGCACAAGCGTGATAGTCTTTGTCAAGATTGATTACTTTGAAAAAATGCACGCTGCGCAAACTTATTACAGATTCAAGATTAAATAGCAACACTTTATCGACTGAGGACGGAATAATTTCAGGCGAGTTTGTTACCCACCAAAGCATACATTTTGGGAACTCCTGTTTTATGCGTTTGATAAGAGGTGTTGTTCGTATTACATCTCCAATAGCACCAAGCTTTATTATTAATATATTTTCTTTCGATGGTGAATATTCGGGACAATTTTGGCAATGGTAGCCATTTTTTTTATGCGGACGGCAGGGAATATCGCCGCGAAAATACCTGCAATCTTCTTTGAACAGCATTTTCTCACCTATAATGAGTATTTCAACAAAAGCATAAAATTAAAAACAGGAACTATCTGTTCTTTCTTTTCAAAATATCGAAGCGGGGTTAGCAATTCTCCGCGATTATTGTCTCTTGGAAAGAGGTTCAATACCCCAACGCCAATAGAGGCATCAATTTTTAATTTAGATTTAAGTTGCCCTTCTATTCCCAATCGGGCAAAGCTTCCAATACGAAACGCCCCGTATTTTCTATTTACTACATAGGAGGTATCACGATTTACGTCGTTCCGCCAGTGGTCGCGGTAGGTCAGTTCTGCTCGAGTTATTATATTACCACGCAAATCTGCACCGACATAAATATCGGTTTTTGCCCAATCTAAATGAGTAAGTACATAATAAAACCCTGAGCCAATCGAAAGATTGTGCACCTCGTGCCAATAATAAATCGTAAGCAAGCCACTCACAGGATAGCGTTCGCCTGATGAATATATAGTAAAATCAATATCAACAGGAACACGTATTTTTTCGCCCTTGTACATAGTCAGTCGCGCAGCAAATCCTGATTGGACAGCATCAAAACTACCACCATAAACAAATCTCTTTGCCGTATCATTTTGTATTATCGGCAACTGGGCTGGATTGTCACCTAATATTGAAAATGTTGATATTCCTGCTCCAATAGAATATGCATCGAATATCTCGGCTTTTACTGCTGTAGCAAAGAGAAATATCCAGAGTGCAATTGAAAGTAATTTTTTCATATTATTGTTTGTTTGTGTAAAAATATCATTCATAATAACAAAAAAGAGTGCTCTTTTGCTACAATTTTTCTTTTATTGAATAATTTTTTGTCTTTTCGAAGTTCTGCTTTACTATCATCTCCCCTACCAGCCCGATTGAAAAGAACTGTACACCAACAATAATCAAAGCGATGCCAAAATTCGCAAGCGGGCGATTGCTTAAATACGTACTACCAAGAAACCATTCGACAGTCAGGTATGCATTAATTGCAAATCCTATCAACGTGAAAATCGTCCCGAATAGTCCAAAGAAGTGCATTGGTCGCTTCATAAACCGTGTGATGAACACAAAGGTAAGCAAATCCAGAAATCCATTAATAAATCGGGACAATCCAAATTTGGATTTGCCATACCGCCGAGCGTGATGAACTACAGGAATTTCTGCCACACGGAAACCTTCCCAGTAGGCAAGTGCAGGCAAATAGCGATGCATCTCTCCATATACTTGCAGTGTATCGGTTACAGACTTCCGATATAGCTTAAGCCCGCAGTTAAAATCGTGCAATTTTATACCGCTTACCATTGATGTTACAAAATTGAATAGTTTTGAGGGGATTGTCTTCGATATTGGGTCCTTGCGGTTTTGCTTCCAGCCAGTAACAAGGTCGTAGCCTTCTTTCATTTTCTTTGCTAAATTTTTAATTTCGGCGGGGTCGTCCTGCAAGTCTGCATCCATTGTTGCAACAAATTTTCCGCGAGCAGCTTCGAAACCAACAGCAAGAGCGGCACTTTTTCCATAGTTGCGTCGGAAACTAATATAGCGAAATCGTTTATTTCGACGATGTATCTGCTTGATGTAGTCAAGTGAACCATCTGTAGAGCCATCATCTACAAAAATAACTTCATAGCGTCCGTGTGTGAGTTCTTGGAGTTCTTTTTCTAATTGCAATGCAAGCTCGGGAATTGATTCTTCTTCATTATATAGTGGAATTACAACAGAAATCAACAGTTCGCTTTTACTGTTTTTTTGTTGGCTCTGTTGGTTTTGATTAGAACGCTTTACGTTTTGCCCTTCTTTTTGGTTGATTTTTTCTTTTTTTTGGCTTTCTTTTCTATTGTTGCTATTTTTTTTGTCCATAATCTATCTGTTAATTATTAATTTTTTAAAATAAATATTGTTGTTGATGTCTAAAATTTTAATAAAATAAATACCATTCTTTAAATTTACAAGATTAATTTTTTCGCTTGTAGGTAAATTGGTATTAAACATTAGTTCAGATAATTCATTATAAATTTCAATCTTACTGACTTTTGTGCTATTACTTACGGAAATCCAGCTATTAGATGGATTTGGAAAAACTTCAAAAATTTCTTTGTTTTCTGGAATAGAAGTAGGCACTTTTGTATATACTACATCAATATAAATTGGCACTTTCGGTAGGTTTTCATTGTTAATTACAACAGAAGTAGTCTTTGTCATATCTGCCGAAAAGAGAAGTCCCAGTTCATCATAAATTCTTGCAGATTTAATGTAATTTGGCAACTTATTCCACGAAATAGTTGCAACAGAAGGGACTCGTTTGTTTAAATCAATTTTGTAACGGTGGTGGAATTCATTTTCGTCGGCGGGGACACTTCTAAAATCCTTGTAGCTGTATAGGCCTTCTATATTTATGGTATCTAAATTGAAAACAGCAAATACATCAAATGCTGGTGGTGGAAATGGCGGTATTTCTATTTCGCCAAGATGAGTATCTAATCCGTCAGTAGCCGACGAAACCGCCCCAAACACAAGAAGCGTATCGATAGCGAATGTATTATTAATTGTAAGCCGAACTTTCACATCAAATTCGTCGGCTGTTGCTTCTGAATACATAAGTATCGTAATTATTGCAATAGCAAACAGTTTTATTTTCATATCTACCTTCCTTATTATAAACTAAAAACAAATGGGCATCATTTGTTGTAGATGCCCATTTGTCTTGGAAAAGATAATTAGAAAATTATCTTACAATATTGATTTTAGCTACTTCTGTGCGGTCGCCAGCAACGATTTTAACGATATAATTACCAGTTGCAAAGCGAGAAGCATCAAAAGTATATGAATGATTGCCAGCATTCAAGCTGCTGCTGAGCAATGTAGCTACTTCATTTCCAAGTGCATCGAACAACGAAATTGTAACATTTGCATTCATCGGAATTGCAAAGTTAACGGTTGCAGTCGATGAAACTGGGTTTGGATTAACGCTCAATGTAGCGTTCAAAGTAGCATCAGTTTTTACAAGCTTGAATACATTGTAAGTAGCACGGTTGATAGTTATTGAGTTGTTGAAGCGATTGATTTCGCCAAATACTTCGCCAGTAACTACATCAACCACTTTGTATGCGCCTTTTACGTTGTCAATTGATACAGTAAGAGGATATTTAACGCCTTGAACGCGAACAACGCCCTCGTTCTCAGTTGTCAGGTAGCTATTATCAGCAAAGCGAACATCGAACATTTCAGCAAGTGGTGCAGGTGGAAGTTCGAATGTATTGCCGCTGATAGCTAAATCATTGGATAAGTATAATGTTCCATTGTTGTTGTCGCTGTCTTTGATGCTCAATACTGATGAGTTTGCAAGGACAGACTTCTTAACAACAGAACCATCGATTGAGTTAAGCTTGAAGCCAAAGCGTAAGTTCTGTGGAACATTTACTTTCAGATAACCAGTTGTATTAACTTTAATCCAGTATCCAAGACCAGGAAGAATTTCGGATACTTCTTTATATCCTCTGTTAGTTTCGTAAGCCCAAACACCATATTGGCGAGTGAAGGTTACATCAGGTGCATCTTGACCAGCACTTAAAGCGTCAAATTTAATGTGGTCAATACCCAGTGGAACGGAAACCGAACCAATTGTATTCCAGCCAGTGTATAGGCGGATACCATTGAATGGAGCAACATTTTTATCAAGGTCGTAGATAAATGTACCTGGGAATTTAGTATCAACGATTGAATCGTATTTTACAAAGTAGCCAATACCAGGTTGCAAAATACCATCTGGTGGAGTTTGATATTGGTTCTGAGTAAACAATATTGGGATATTGATTGCATTCTTATAGAAGTTCGAATAATATGGATTAACAGGACGAACTGGCATTGAGAGCAAGTTCCAACCTTTCTTAATAATAGGTTCGCCAGCTTTGTTCACGTAATCAACAACAGTAGGCAATGTATACTCAATCACAAATTCTCTAACTCTTGGATCAAGAATTGTAAATGAGAATTTACCATCGCCCAATGGAGTTGCTTCGCGCATATTAACTGCTGGGAAGTATAGTCCATTTTGTCTGTCGTGAATATAAAGTTGTGAGCCAGGATAGAAATCAGTTGTATCCCAAGTTAAAATTACTGGAGTTCCATTGTTAGCTTCAAACTTGCAATAGAAGATATGTGATTTTGCAGTATAATTAAAATCACGAATATCGCGTGAGTTGGAACGACGTTGAGCTTCATTTGCTGCAAAGTCCCAGAAACCATTTGGATATTTAGCTGCCAATACTGGGTTTACAGGGAACCAACGAGCATCAAATATTGAATTGCCTTGTGGGTCTTGACCTAATGGCCATTCGTATGGGCATTCGCCATAAAGCGTATCAATATCGTCCGATGCGCGTGTGCCAGTACCGAAGACCAACAATTTGCTTTCACCCTTGCTGTTTGATACTGTAAGTTTGATACCTGGAACGATATTCGTTTTAACAATTGGTTCAACAGGAGTTTTGAAGAGAATGAAGTTTACTTCAAGTTTAGTTGGGTTCTCATCAATGTATGGAGTAGTGAATGTAATATGACCAGTGTAGATACCTTCTTTTTCATTATCAACTGGCGAAATAGTAAGTTTAGAAGGGTCACAATCAACTAACAGATAAACTTCAGGATCAGGGCCAATTGGCTGACCTTTTGGATCTTTAAAGTCTTGCGAACCAAGGATTCCTACGTCGATATAGTTAATAAAGCCTTTTCTTGTAAGTTGTGGTATAGGATTTTTGGAAATTGATCCGACAGTAACAGTTTGGAAGTTCAACCAAGGTTTGTCTGATTCGACAACGATATCCTGAATACGTGTCTTTGAAAGAGCATCAGGAATTCTAACGCGTACAATGCGTTGAGCGCGACGTGGTTGAATATCTGCATTGTCAACCGTAAGTGGAGTATATATTTTCCAATAGCCTTCGCTAATCTTCATAATTGAGTCGCTGGAAGTTGGGCTTGTGCTTTGAACAACACCAGGACCTGGCATAAAGCGGAATTCAGGAATTTTTTCGAAAATAGTAACCCAAATTGAGCCAGGGATATATCTTTCAGGATATGTTTGCCAATCAATAACTGCAGCAGGCAAGTTATCATTGCGCATACCTGTAAGACCTGTAATAGGCAATTGATTGGTGGTTGTTCCTTCAGCGTTTGTGAATGCAAGTGATTGAGGAGTACAAGGGAAGTTATTTACAGTAAATACGTATTCACGAATATTGATGCCGTTATATTTAATAATGTCTGCATTGATGTAGATTGGAGTATTAACTGGCAAGTTTGGATTTTCTTTGTCTACCAATACTTCAAATACTACATAGAGCAATACATTGTATTTACGGTTAGCAACAGTAGTTGCTGGGAGTGGTGTTGTCGAAGCTCCAACGATTTTGAATTTTCTACCAGCAGAAGGAATTGCGTCTGTTCCTTTTCTTGTTGGGAAAAGATTTTTAGTATAGTTAGTATCACGCAAATCGAATGTTTGGAAATTGAAGTTTTTAGCAAGAGGTTCTACGTAAGGAAGGAACCTATTGTCGTTTCTTGCCTGAGCTTCTTGAGCAGTAACAGGATGATGAGTTTGAATACCAACTGCTTTGAAAACATTACCATTATACGAAAGAGAAAACTCAAAACTTTTGATAGGAGCAAAAGTTTGGTCTGTTACTTCTATAAATACTGGCAAAAGGAATTCACGCTTCGATTTCGATGAAGGCGGAATCCAAATTCTGCCATCGGGATACCAAGCTGTATTGTAACCGCTTAAATCGCCGGTTAAATTCAGCTGTGGTATAATTACATCGCATTGAGCCTGTGCTTCAACATATGTTGTAAGTCCAAAGACTACAACTAATATGCCGAGTAGCATTCGACTTACCCTGCGAGTTAATAAGAGTTTATTCATGATACCCCCAAATTAATAAATTAATATTTTATTAGATTTTTTATAATTTTCTCTGCTTTACTATCTATTTCTACAATATAGATACCACGTGCAAATTTTTCTGCATTAATTCGTATGTGATTTTCGTATGTATTTTCTAAAAATATCATTTTACCATTAATATCGTATATTCTAACAATTTTTTCATTGTCGTTGTCTGTTTTTATTGTTATGCAATCACAAGTTCGGTTGTAATAAGCAATTGCTTCTGCACTTTCTTCAACTACTGTTGTTGTATCTGGGATATCTGATACAAGTTCCAGGTTGTTGTTTTCATATTGAGTAACACAGTCGCAATCGCCAACTATGGCATTATCAACTGAAATCCAGCCACTTGTCCTGCCAATATCGCTATTATTCATTATGTCAATAATCAATGTGTCTTTTAGAACTTGATTATTAACTGATATAGCCATCTTTACCAAGCCATTTTCTTGTGAAATACTATTTATCACAATATTATCGTTGCTTGGCTCAATACGAGAGATTTCAAATGAACTGCCCATTTGCATTAAATCCAGCTTAACATTGCTAACCTTTTTCCCGTTGCTATTCAATACGAGCTTCGTTTGCTTTGTACCTTTATCATTGAAACTCAGCTGGTTATCACTAAATAGCACTGTGAATTTTCTATCAGGTTTATCTGCGATAACAGCTTCGACCATTGCGTTCTGTGGTTCAGCGATATCTTTTTTGAATTCCTCGGTAAATGCAATGTACGAAAGACTTACTTCCGAGGTATCGAAGCAATCGCCGAGCCAAATGCCTTGAATAGCAAGCAGTGGCAAGTCGCCTTCCACAGGTGCAAGGAACGGATTTAGATGCCCTGCAGTCCCATAAATAGCGCTATCGGCTGCCGAAATTGTAAATTGCTTTATTTCAAAGAACTCTGACAATGTACCAAAGGTACTGACAAAATTGAATTTAATTTTCGAAGGGTCATACTTTATTTCGAAATTATAACCGAATAAAGAATCTGCCTTCGTAATCTTACCAATTGTCAAAAGAACTAAAACTTCGTGTTCGTCAATATTTTCGCATACATCTATTTTTTTAACGCTTTTAAGCGTTGGCACTATCGTGTTATTTTGGGCTACAAGGCTGCTGAACAAAGTAACTATCAGCAGCCCGATGCCGCAAATTCTTTTCAGCATTATCTCGAAACAACAACTTTGTTCGAAACAGTGTTTCCATTACCAGTCAAACGGTAAATATATACTCCGTTCCCAACTTTCTTGCCAGCTTCGTCTGTCAAATTCCAGTTGAATGAATATTGTCCAGCTTTGAGCGTACCTTTGTGCAATACTTTAACCAAGTTACCTTGTGCATCAAAGATTGCCAATTCGTAGTTGCTGGAATTATCAATGCTAACAGCAATATTAGTAGTTGAATTTGCAGGATTTGGATATGCAGCCATTATCAATTCATCGCCTGCAATACCTTCTGCAAGTTTAATTTTTACGCTTTCAATATCACGTTCGTTAAATCTAATATTGCTTGCATTAATTTCATTATTATTTGTTGCAACAGTAACATAAGCGAATGGTTTATTAGCAGCAAATTCTCCAACACCGCTAATTACAACATTATTTTTACCATTCATTGCAATAACATTTTCATCATTTGTGTTAACTGCTACAACTTCACCGTCTAATTGAAATTTAGCACCAATTGGACCAGCAAAATTAGCATCCACATAAACTGGGATATTGTAAGTGTTTTCATTTACTCTTGTCCATTCGCCGAAACGAATTGATGCAATTTCATTATTAACTTTGCCGTATTGAGGAACTGTGTCCCAAATCCAAGGCAAATATGGGATTCTGCCTGAGATGTAAGCAATAATCAATGCTGCATCATATTCATCTGCTTGGAACATAATTTGTTTGAGTGAGCTGATGTCTGTAATTCTATGCATACTATCAGCATAGTTCATTGTTCTCCAAGGAATAGATTTTCTATTACCTAATGTATCATAGTAGAAGCGACCATTATGATTGACATCAGCGTGATATGCTGCACGGCGGCGAATTGAATCGAGAGGAACGTTTGTAGCAATTGCTCTCATCACAAGACGAGCATCGTTGATTGTTACAAAACGATTTTGTGGTTTATTGTAGTGTGGTTCACCGGCTGCTTTCGAAAAATCAACATCACCGTCTCCCCACCATTCAGCTATGTTGAAGCGTTTTTTAGCACGGAGGAAAATTGATAGCGCATTGTTTCTTGTTGGAGTCCATTCAGTTGTTTTAACTGTATCAGTAACAACTTTTACTGGATCGTATGGTAGATATCCGCCATTAAACAATGCGTTCATAAAGTCAGCTTTCTGCAAAAAGCCTTTCCCTTCGCCTTTAATACCAACAGCACAGTTGTTAGTAAACAATCTTTCGTCGAACCCTGGCAGACCTGTTTGCCAGTAAGGGATTTGTTCAGTACGTTTACCAACTGTACCATAGCGGAATTCTATATCGCCTTGTGCAGAATATGGGTCAGTTGACTTATAAAGAATCAATTGGAAGTCAGCAACACTTGCTTTGAAATCTGGGAAATAGTTAATATTTAAATTTTTCCATTCGATTGTAAATTTATCTGGTTCGCTCTTGTAAGAAATTGTAGTAGGAGCATAACCTTTGAACTTCACGCTGTCTGGACGGAAATAGTGGTCTCCCCAGAAAGGAGCAATAACGTTAACTGGATATGATGGATCATCATAGAACATAGCATTAGGATTCTTTGTCCCAGCGATTAATGTTGGAGGACCTTCCAATGTCCCGTTGATAGTAACTTTACCGAAAGTAACAAAACCATTAACGTTAATCCAAACTTTTGTGAAAACTTCGCCATTAAACTCGAATGGGAATGGAAGTTGTACTTCTGCATATCCATCATCGAGATCTAATGTATTATTAGGTGGGACCACGAAATTTTGATAAGGAATTGCAGTGCCACCTTGGAGGAATTCAAAAGGACGATTCACCAATTGAACGCCTTCGAACTCACCAAAAACTTGCGCTTTCAATTGCTTACCCGGGAATACAGTCATCATCAGAACCAAAATCCCGGTAGCAAGGAAAAATAATCTTCTCATTTTAACTCCATTATTTATTATGTATATCTTTTTCATAAGTTAATTTCATATGGCTTCCCCGATTTCTCGGGGAAAGCCATACGACAACATATTATCTTACTACAACAACCGGGAAGACTGATACTGATTCACCGGCTACCAATCTTACGTTGTAAGTACCGCTTGGCAAGAGCGAACCTTTCACATCAACTGCATTCCATTCAACGTTGTAGCTGCCAGCATTGTATGGAGCATTGATAATTGTAGCGACTTTGTTACCAAGATTATCAAATACTTCCATTGTAACATTTGTAGCGTTAGCAATGTTGAAGTTAATGTTTGTAGCTGCTCTTACTGGGTTTGGTGAAACGCTATTTATACGTGATTCAGTAATATCGTTTTGACCATCTACGCTTGTTGCCATATCATAGATAATGATGAAGGCATCGATAGCGTCCGAAAGAATTGTGATGCGTGCCAAATCTGGATTACCGCTAACTGAGCTTTCAACAATCACGTTCTGGCTATTTCTTACAGCACCTGTCTTCATATCAACTGAGAACAAGTTACCGTTTGAATAAGCATCACGGATGTACCAGCTTGCGCCTGTTGGGTTAACAGGATCGTTCTTAGCAGGAACAGCGCTTTTTGGCCAAGTAATAGTTACTGGGTAGAGGAGCGAGCCACTGCCAGTTGTTCTTTCGCCACCAGCTTGGAAGCGACCACGATATACTCTTTCACCACTTTGACCAGTCAGTGCTCTTGGATAGATGTTGCGGTGCAAACCATTGCGCGATGGGATTGACCAGCGAGCATCAAATACGTCGTTTGGTGGATATGGTGGGATTTCGAATTCGCAGAGGTCATAGTCAATTGTTCCTACGTTATCGCCATCTGTTCCATCACCAGTAGTTGCACCATTTGGAGCAGTACCAAACACAAGAGTTTGATTAGCACCCATTGCGTTTGCAACTGTAACAGGTACTAAGAAGTCTGTTGGCAATGAAAGCTGCAATCTGAATTCAAGAACAGCAACTTTACCAGCTCTGTCGCGAGCTTCAATGCGAATAGTAACCTTACCGTCTGGATCGCGATTAAGGTTAAAGTTGTTTGTCCAGATACGGATTGTTGTATCAGCTTTGCTCAATGGTCCACGAATTGACGAAGGAGTAATATTGAGCTTAGTTGGATCGCTTGGTTTAACCAAAGTTAATGTAATAACTTCGTCTGAATTTGTGCGAGCCAAATCTAAGTCTTTCAATGTGATGAATGCCTCCCATGGTTCGCCTTGGTCTATGCACTCTACTGCTGGTACGCCAGAAAGTTCTGGTGTATGGTTCATTGGGAGAACCTTCAAGTTAAGTGTTTTAACAGCAGACAATCCATTTTCATCAGTAACGATAACAGTTACTTTTTCATCTTTTGGAGCGTCCTGCATACCAGGAGTACCATAGAGCAAGCCACTTTCTGCGTTAATCTTCAACCATTTTGGCGTCTTTCTTTCTACATAGACTTTGCCTGCTTCTGGGAAGCATGGATCTATTGCTATAGAATCTGTTGGATAAGTATCGTAAGCAAGTGCAAATATTAAGCGTTCACCAGTATTAGCATCGAACACTTTTACTATTCTTGTGCTATCCATCATTGATAAGTTGTAGTCAACACCTTCTTGTGCATTTGGTAATGCATCAGTTAGGATTTCAGGTGCGTAGTTAATATATACATCTAATAATTTTTCAGTTACTCCACCATGACCATCATTTGCAACGATTGCAAATACTGTATCGTTAATTAATGATGTTGGATTTTGGTCGTTACGTCTCAAAAGACCCAAAGCAGTAGTTCTATCAATGCTGTAATGCAATTGACCTTTCGAGAGGAAGTCAAATCCATAAGGATCAGCAACTGTTGGATTATCGTATTTAACCATATACTGGTTGGACATCCAAATTGGACGCAATTGTTTCATACCGAACACAACTGTATCAGGAGCATCGCCGCCACGCATTGCAACATTCATAAATCCGTATGAAGTTCTGCCGTAGCGATAATCCCAATCCAATGCCCAGCTATCTTCTAATTCGTCGTCAGTGTTGAAGTCAACTTTGAAGCGTAATCTATCAGTTAGATTTGCTTTTAGTTTACCAGTTGCTGTCTTACCGCAAGTGTATACAGTAGGTAAGTAGTCTTTCATTACGAAATCGCTTGAGTTCTTATTAACTTTAACCATAGCTGCACCAAGTGTAGTTCCAGGCTCTAAGAAACGTGGAGCGCTGTCAACTACAAACACTTTTACGGCTTGGCGAGTTAAGTAGTTCGAAGCAAAATCGATCGTATCTTGTTGCAAGTAACGAGCATTTGTTACATCATAGATTGGATTGCTAATATATTTCGGGAATATGTTAACAAATTGGTCTATAATGTCTTGTGGAGTATTGAGAGCTTTCAACACATCAACACTACGGTAGTGTGGTGGGAAGCTACGTACTTCGAGATAGAGATCTTCACCGCCTGGCACTACGTATGGGTTAAGCGGTTGACCTTTGAACATAAAGTAGCCACTTGCATTATCTTTTTGATATGTAGCTGCTAGTGTATCAACCAACAACCATCTCTTAAGACCTGAGTTGTCATCAACTAACCAATTATAGAGCAAGTTGGAGTATTGATTTGGGTGCAGCAGTGAGCGTGGATCGTAGAACATATTGCTATCAATTGCTGTAACAGTCAAGATAGAATCGCGACCGCGATCATATCCACGACCAGTGTATGTACCGTTTGCAGCTGGGTATGTTCTATCTTCTGTAACGAATATCTTATTGATAAAGTCAGTTATAATTAATGTGTCCTTCTGACCAGGATTGAATTCAGAGTCGACAATCTTAATCACTGTATCTTGTGCTAAGCGAGCAAGATCGCCAGTAAATACTGGTGGCATTGTCGAACGAGTTACCTTAAACACAATACCATCATTGTATGCAGCCAATACGCCTTCGCGCCATAGAACTGTACGTGAAATGATGCGTACTACGTCGCCTGTATCAACTGGAAGTGCACGGTAACGTTCGCCAGCAAAGTAAGTTGTATTGGAAACAGGAGTTGTTCCAACAAATGTTCTATTGTTGTTTGGCATCGAAGGACGGTTGCTGAACAGATTGAATACTTTTGCTAAAGCGTTCGAATCTGCGTGGTATTTACGTCCTTGCAATGCTGCTGCATCTTCGTTATAAGCATCACGATATAATTTTTCAAGAAGAACTGGATTTGAATATGGAGCAAATGGGAACAAACCATTTGAACCAAGGTTCAAAAGACCTTCAGCACTTCTTCTAATTGACGAGTTTGGATTTCTATTTGATGAGTCAGGTACTAATTCAACTCTTGCGCGGAAGATTTCGCGATAGTTTGCATCTTCGCCAACTTGCTTGAAGTTTACGCGGATATAGTCGCCAGTTGTTTCGTTGATTACAAAGAATACTGATTCATTGAGCATTCTTGTGTCGTGGTTGTTCTTTTCAACTTCACCAGTGTTGTAATCAATCATTGTTTCGAGGAACAATGGATAGCCAATTGGGTGATAGTAGCGACCTGTTTCATCTGGTTTCCATTCGCCTTGAACTTGTGATAAGAATGGATACTTCAAGTTACCTTGGTCGTCGCGAGCTTCTACTGCGAATGGATCACGCAAGTAACGTTTTATGTATTTACCATTAGATGGAGCGTTAGCAACGCTGTATCTCTTAACTTTTGGAGCGATACCAACTGCAAAGTCTTCAATCGGGCTCATACGGCGTTTTGTATAGTCAGCTGTCTTAATATCAGTTCCTTTATCGTAAATATCATAAATATGACCGCTCATTAAGTATTTTTCAGCAATGCTGTTGTCGCCAACTGTATTTTCATCTTGTCCGTTCTTGAGAACAATTGGAGTATAGTTGTATTTATCAATTGATTCGAATGGACCTTGTGTTCTTGGGTCTGAACTTGTTTGGAACAAGAATGGCAGATAGTTAGCATCAGCATTAACTACATTATATTGATCTGCTGGAGCAATATTTACAAAGAATGTTTCCATTCTTGCAAGTTCTGGTGAATTATGATTGTTTTCAATGTTCAAAAGAACATTAGCTTCGGTATGACCCCAGTAGTTGCCACGTAATGTATCAGTACCGCCTGCACCGATACCTGTTGTTCCAGCAAGAACGCCCTTAGTGTTTGGTGCGTCTGGCAGACGGATCATAAAGCGAGCTGTGTTGCCATAGAATGAGTTTGCAGCCTCGCTGAAAATATATGATGGCAATGGACCTTGTACTTCGCCATAGATTGTAGCAGGAGCCAAATCTGAAGAAGCAAAGTTGCCAATTGTTGTGTTCGATGCATCTTTAATCACTGGACCGCTAATGTAGTTCTGGCTCATACCAATTGTATTGCGTTCATCAGTCTTGTTGCCAGTTACAAGTGAGCGGTTAAAGATAAGTTTAAGGTCGTAGTTATCTGAATATATTGCAGAACCAGTAAATGCAACGTTGTTTTGAATTCTAACGCGGTTGAACAATACTGCATCAATACGGTTAGTTCTATCGAGTGTAGCTTTATCTAATAAATAGATTGCACCACCAAGACCAACGCCATTCTCTGGTAAGTTAGTTTCTTTATGCCAACGTTTTACATCGATAAGTGCCATATCAGCAGGTGTTACTTGCGACCAAGTTGCACCAGCGTCTTTTGTTGCGAGCAACAATCCAACATTACCTGATACGAAACCTTCGTTGTTATTTACAAAATATACGCTATTGAGTGTATTTGTAGTTCCTGAGGTAAGAGCTGTCCAGTTGTTACCACCGTCAGTTGTCTTTACGATAGTACCACTTGCACCAACTGCATAACCAATATTTTGACCATAGAAGAAGATTGATTTAAGTTCTTGGTCTGTTCCGCTATTTACGAAATCCCAAGTATTCCCGCCATCGACAGTTTTAATCATCACACCAGCTTTGCCAGTAGCAAAACCAACTGTTGCGCTCTTGAACATAATGTAGTTGAGGTCCGAAGTAAGACCAGGCATTATCTGGACGTCCCAATTATCACCGCCATTAGTTGTGTAGAGAATTAAGCCTCTATCGCCAACTGCATAGCCTTTGTTTACACCAACCCAAGCAACTGATTGTAAATTGCGAGTTGCAGGACGTTTTACTGTCCAGTTTCCACCAGCGTCTGTGGTCTTCAAAATATAACCTTCGTCAGCAACAGCATAACCTACTTGCGTACCAACGAACAATATATCATTAATCTTAGGATCATTAGTAATTGATGGAACTGTTAATTTAGTCCAGGTTTGACCTTTGTTAGTTGTCTTCAAAATTGTTGTGTACGCACCAACTGCGTAGCCAATATCATCACTTGTAAAGTATATGTCAGTTAAATCAACGTTGGTGTTGGATGGCATAAAGTCCCATTTAGCACCGCCGTTGCTGAATTTAACGATCATACCATTGTTGCCAACAGCATAACCTTCTTTGTTATCAAGCCAGTAGATAGCATTGATATGATCGCTTGGAAGAGGTGTACCTTTACCAATTTGAGTTGTTCCGCTTCCCATTTGTGAATCAATAATTCCATTGTCAAGAATGATTGTATTATCAAGGAAGCGAGTAAGCATACGAACATCAGCAACGATTGGAGCATTTGAATATGTAAATGGTTCATTTACTGATGTATATCCAATAGCAAAGCCATCTTTAGCATCATACATATCGTAATGAACTACATCAAGGTCGGTTACGAAAATTTTATGAATAGTAGTAATTGGATTTGCAAGAGCAATTGCACCACCATTACCATTATATACCTTATTATTGATAAAGAGCGAACCTTTTACTAAGTTCAAGTCGCCATTGAGCGAGTATATTGCACCACCACCACGGATATCTGGCTTATTAACATCAGCAACGTTTTCGCCAACAATATTTCCGTCGAAGTTAGCGCGAACCACTTGGATTAAGCGTTTGAATGGATCCATTCCAACATTATTAGGAATGTTGAATGCAAGAGCGCCACCATAATATCCAGCTTTGTTGTTCTGGAATATTACAGGATATTTGCCGCCATAGAATTGCAAGGAGCCATTGACGCCACCTGCACCAGTGATGATTGTATTTCTCTTTGAATATACAGCTCCACCGAATGAAGAAGCTATGTTATTTACAAATTTAATATCAAACCCATAATCACGTGTATTCCAAGTGTTGTCGTGACCACCGATAACAGGGGATACTAAATTATAAACATTACCATCAACATAAATTGCACCACCAGCACCAGCTTGGTTGTTTACAAAGTATGTTTGATTAGCAATTGTCAATGCAGCATCAACATCTGATCTTACTTTGAGTGCATCGCGTTGACCGCCACGAATTTGAATGCGGTTCAGCGTGTTTTCAGCGAATATAGCACCACCCATCGAGAAGAAGCCGTTTCCAGATTCTGCATTGTTTGCACTTACAAGGAATGGAGCTTTAGTTTGGTTGTTTTCAAACTTACCGCTGAAAATAACGCTTGTATTAGCACCAACATAAATTGCACCACCACGAGCACCGAATGAGCTCATATGTCCTTGATAGTTTGAAGCTTCGTTGTTGGTTACTTCTAATGCGTCGTTATAACCAGGGTCTAATTCAACAACGTTTCCGTTGATAAGTAATCTGTCGTTCAAACCCAATGCAATTTCCATGCGGCGGTTTTCATTAGCTTCGTTACCTGCAATGTAGAGTGCACCGCCGAAAGCTTTATTGCCATAAGCAAATGGATAATCTGCGGCAACGTCGGTAAGTTCAGTTACAACTGTAACAGGAGGAACAGTATTTAATACTTTTTGTCCAACTTTTGCAAGGATAACTTTATTTCTGTCGAATTTCACATTACGGACACGACCTAAATAAACTGCTATACGAGCGTCGTCCCAAGCCATACGTTCAAGATCGAGAAGAGGTTCTGCAGTCGGATCGTCAATATTGTCAATTAATGGAATTTTGTAGCTTTTATTGATTTCAGAAATGTTTCCATTGCGATCAGTTAACTGTGGGTTTTTAGCATCTGGATAGTATGCAGTAGGTGTATTATAAACTGGGTAACCCTCTGGGGCTTGCAAAATTTGCAATGCACCGCCCCGAACACGAGCAATATTATCTTTGAAAGTTACATTAATAAGCCAAGTTCTTGACGAGAATGTAGTCAAAGCACCGCCAGCACCATTAGCCAAACTCTTAATTCTATTCATCAAAGCGTTATATTCAAATGTATTCAAGCCTGGAAGGTCGCTTTGAGCATAGTAAGGATGACGGTCAACAGTTGTATCTTTCTTGAAGTTTTCAAATACTACATTACGGAAGAATGCAGCGCGAGCGCCTGGAAGCACAACGATATGTCCCCATTCACGTGAGAAATTATTCACTGGCTGGCCAATGAAGCGGATTCTTGATTGTGTGAAAGGAACTGCTGCGCCACCAAATCTCTTCCAAGGTGATGTTTTCAGGTTTGGATCATTTCCTGGATTTAAGTATAAACGAGCTGCCTGGAATGCGATTGCATATTCGAAAGGAATAATCACATAACGTGGGTCAGTAGGCAAATTGTTAGGATCCAAGTTTACAATCTTGCGAGCAACTGTGTCCAATACAACATTGAAAATATGGTTGTATTTACTTGGATGAACGGTTGGGTCGCGACGTGTGTTATACGATAATGTTCTTGTCATACCATCATCGTATAAGAAATAGCGCATATCAGCATAACCAAAACCACCTTGGTCTGCTGGATATGTTGTTACAGGATCTGGAACTGCAGTTTGGTCGTAAGTAATACGAGCAAAACCGTCAGCAATGATACGACCGCCTGTTGAGTCGATTAAGCAGCTGTTGTCAAGGAATTTTACTGTTGTCCCTGGTTCAATAATAAGAGTACCGCCGACAACAAGCTTTTTGTTGATTACGTAAATTGAGTCTCTTTGGAACACTCTTACTTCTCCGGGAGCGATGCTGCCGGAAACGTAAGCAGTTGGCAACTGTGCATATCCTTCAACGCCAAGGAATATGCATAGTAACGCTGCCAAGAAACTCATACGAAAAAATCGTTGCATGTTACCTCCAAAATGTGAAAATTTTGTTATAAAATCTATGTTGCTTAAAAAATCTATGTTCATTTTGCATCATATAATATTAAATATACATAAATACGTTTTATTCAATAATCGTGCCAAGTCGAGCAAGTTCAATTTTAGCTGTATTTGCAAATTCTGCGAAATCACGATTTTTTGCAATCATTGTTAGATGCTCTATTGCGCGATCTTTTTCTCCCATACGTGCATAGCAAATACCAGCAAACAGCATATAACGTCCTTTCGATGTTGGGTCGATAGCTAATCCTGCTGCTTTTTCGTAATTTTCCGCTGCATCGCTTAAATTATTGTTCTTCTCACTGCAAACAGCCAGCCCAGCGTAACCACCTTTTGAGACTTCATCGGATTTTGCTTTTGCAGCAATTTCAAAGTATTTACGCGCTTCTGATATTTTGTCCAATGCAAAATAAGCATCTCCTGCGAGCAATGCAGCAATTTCCCCTGACGGAGTTGATGAATATTCTTCAACAATTTTCACAAGACCTAATACTTTCTCTCCTCTAACGGTTGGAACAGAGTCGCCTCCAAACAATGCGCGAGCATATTCTTCTTTGTCGAAATACGGTCTAATTCTCGAAAGCGCCAAAGCTGCTTCTTCTTTATTTTTATTGCTCGTATATGTAAAATAATATGCAATAGCTACTATTGCTACCACTGCAACCGCTGCTATTGCTATCAATTTACCATACTTTTGAATAAAATTAACCTCGCCGCCTTCTTCCTGAACCTGATTTTCAAGTTCGTCATCTAAATTCTGTTCATTTTTGTTATTAATCTTGTCGCTCATAAATCCTTTATTTTATTAATGATACTAATTTTCTTTGCACGCCCGAAGGGACTCGAACCCTTAGCCTTTGGAACCGGAATCCAACACTCTATCCAATTGAGCTACGGGCGCTCGTAACAATGAGAAACTATTCGACCCTTTGGCATACAAATATATTATTATTGAATTTTTCTACCAAGTTTTAATAGTTTTTTTTAATCCTAATTTTAAATTTTTTCTTAAATTTTCCACAATCATTTGACTATTTTTAAAACACTGTCAGATTTTTTTCACACTTTTTTGACACATTATATAAGAAAAGAAAAGGGAGCTATAATCTCTTACAACTCCCTTTTCAATTTATTAATCTACGCTATTTCACAACTTTTAGGGTTGTTGTTGTAGAATAGTTACCAGCATTAACAACAACAGTGTAGGTGCCTGCTGTCAGGTTTCTGAGGTCCAATCTCAATTGATTTTCACCTGCGGCAATCGAGCCAAACGATTCAGCAAAAACTTTGCTTCCAGCAATATTATAAATTCCTACTAATGCTGAACCTTCAACAGGTGAGTAGAACGAAACGTATGCATAGTCTTTCGCAGGATTTGGCGAAATTCCAGAAATTTCGAATGCACCATCACCCTCAATTGTTACTACTCTTGTGTTGCTATATGAAAATTCACCATTTTGGTCAATCATCTTCAATCTATAAGCATATGACTTACCAGCAGAAACGCTTCTATCGATAACTGGACCATATTCAGTAGCAACTGCTGAATTACCTTTTGCCTTAACTTCATCAATTTTAGCAAATGCACCAATACCGAATTCATTAACTTTTGCTTTTTCAATATCAAATCTTGATGAATTTACTTCTGATGCACTTACCCAGTTAAGTTCGACACGTTTTCCAACAGCATTAGCATCAAACGAGAACAGTTCGATTGGAATAATTGTTCCGCCATTGTTCTGAACATAGTCCATCGAAGCGCGAATGAGAGCATCTGCCATTGGGAAATGTCTCCAATCAAGCCCGAAGTAAATCACATTTGTAAACAGCGATGATGATGCAATACACATAATTTTTTGATCGAACATTATTGTGTCAGGATTGATATAGAACATACCAACACGTGCAACACCTACACCGCTTTCAGTCATATTCACTACGTCGCCAACAGGTTTCGGATCGCCAAGGAAGCCAGTTGGAACTGCTGCAAAATCGATATTGCGAGCAACTGCGAAACCACGAACCACTGATAATGAATCGAACGGACGTGTTACCTTTGGAGTTGCTCTTAATATCTTTTCTGTGAAGTATGTTCCATCAAGGTATTGAGGAATACCATTTTGACGAACAACATCTTGGCTTGCAATGATAAAGTTGCTCTTATCGTTCAATTTCCCTTTGTTTAAGAATTTCAAAACATCGCCGATTACGTAGGTTGTGTACATTTTATCGTTAGCATCACCAAAGAAGAGCGAACGATACATTGTATAGTTTACCGAACGTTCTTCCCAGCCGCGGCGATCGAAAATATCGAAGTCGTGGTCTGCTTCACCCTTCATCTGGAACCATCCGATTCTACGGAATGCAGTAATCAAAGTATCAGCATTCAAACGTCCAGCAATTTGGTCCATCTGCTGTGGTGTCGGGTTCGAAACGGTATCGATATTCACAAAGCTATTTTCTACAGATAAGAGCAAATCGAGCTTAGCACGTTTCAAATAGAAGCGAACAATTTTATCTTCGAGCACATTGTTCGAAGTCATTTCATCTGGTTGAGCAAGGCTTACTCTTATTCTATAACGAGGAGTAACATTAGGCAGCATTGTAGAGAAGTGTTGAGGAACATTGTATCCAACAACTTGCGAGTAAGTGAGTGGAATAAAGTCGTCGTTGTCTTTACCATCACCCAATCCGAATACTACAACAGCATCATCAGTTGGGCTAATCTGAGCAGTAACGATTTTAGGAGCAACTGCTGGAATAACGAAGTTGCCTAATGTATCTTCGCGGAATATTTCTACTTTTATTTGAGCAGCTGATTGGAGCATATTACCATTGTTGCGAACAATTGCTTTGACTTCAACCGGCGACTGCGTCATAATGTATTCAGCATCATTGAAAAGCGATGTTAGACGTAGGTCTTGATAAGCACCAGGAGCTACGATCGAGTGAATTTCTATATCGTTATTGAGCAATCTACCATTGAATTCGCAAGCGCCAATATCATAACGTTGATTTGCAAAACCACGTAAATTACCATCAATATCAGAGCTTAATACATCATATCTTGTACCACGGTTGTTAATCTTAGAGTTAATTGGAGTTGGGTTCGATTTTACTCTCAAATTGCCAGGATTGGAACCAATCATTTCGTGATCTTGCAAGAAGTTGTAGTCAACAGAATAAATATCGCAACCAGTCCAATATCTCCATTGGTTCAATGTTTTGAATTCTCCAGTAAAGCCAAGAGTGAGCAAGTTGCGTTCAACATCTACTTCAATATAGCGATAATAGTCAATTCCGCTTGCAAGCCAGAACGCATTACGTTCAATTTTAGTACCATCTTCTTTTGGTTTTTCGTTGTAATAGAATACAGCGGTTTTTGTTTCAACAGAACTTGCAATGTTATCGTCCAGAATTGCAATAGCGTTGTTGCCCATAGTCAAATCTTTGTTCTGCATTACAGCAATGCCAGCAATATTACCAGTGTTGGCAAACTGATCGTTTGGAATAATTATAGTATTGTTAATAATTTTATCTTCACGAGTAAAGAAACCAGCTTTTGCTGGTGAAAGTATTCTATCGTTAAAGTTTGGCACATTAATGTTACGAGCAGTAGCAAGATAAATACCTGCAATGTGAGCAGCAGCGTTATTAACCTTCAAATCGTAGATCATATTATTTACAACTACGAATTTTTCTTTGTCTTTCGGGAAGAATTGAGTGCGTGTTGCACCTTCCTGCAGTGTATAAGAAGCCTGTTCAATTTTCACGCCGAAAGTAATAAACGATGATTTAATATTGCTGATTTCGTTACCATCAATTCTAATATTGTTATTGTGATATCCCAAAAATCCTGCTTTGTCTTCGCCACCGACAATAATACCTGCTGCATCGCTTGTTGTAGCATTAATATTATATATACGGTTCTGAGCAATCAATGTATTTTCTTCGTAGCCAACAAAAATACCAGCACGTCCAACATCATAAATTTTATTCTTGATAAATTTGTTATTGTTGTTCAAATACTTGGTAATTGTTACTTCTGGACCTCTAATTTTATCCAAAACGCCCAAGCCAAGAGAAACAATACCATAACCGAATTTTGTAATTTCGTTGTTCTCAATTACTATATTATTAATGTTAAGAGTATCCAGCTTGTAATAGTTATTTTGAGTGCTGGTGAAGAATGGTGGAGTGTTCCTTAATACAAAGCCAGCAGAATAAGTCCCAGACGTACGAACATTTTCTTCGAATGTATAAAGGCTACGGTCTGCAATAAATTCGAATTTTACATTTGGGAGACTCGAAGCATACGAAGTTGTGCTGCTTTCGCCATCAACAATACAGTTCTTAACAGTAATGTTGCGAGAACCATTGCTGAAATAGAACGGAACGCGGAACATTACAGATGGCGGAGTATGCATTTTGAAGACAAGTGATTTTTGAGGACCACCGTCAAATACAATATATCCATCGCTTGCTGCATAATCGTTCTTATGTTCGTTCAATACCGAATTAATCGGAGCAAACGCAGATGTTTGATTATGATTCTGACCAAACAAAATCCCAATACCTGATGCGCTATAAAGATTGACGACCACACTTGCACGATTTGCCATTTTCTGTTGCGAAGGACGAATAATTATTTTAGCGTTTTCTGAAGCACCAATAATCTTGGTTCTCAAATCAAGTGCAGGGTATGATAAATTTATATCCCCTAAATTGTATGTATCATCTTCTAATTCCAATACAACTTCGCCAGAAATACCCTTTTTGTAAATTTCGTCAAATGCTTGAGAAAGGCTTGTAAAATTATTGCTTCCTGTGCAACTCGAACAAACTTTGTACGTTCCAACCAATCCAGATTTAACAACAAACGTTGTTGTATAAGTATTGTCAACAGGATTACCTTCTGATGGATGGTCTATCATTATTGTTGCTGTATATGTCCCAGTAGCAGTTGGAACAAACTCATTCGGGAAACGAACTATTTTATATGGTGGAAAGGTCGAAGGAATGATATCGATATCTGTTTGATCCTGGAAAACAACCTGCCCCTGTGAGTTGGTAATAGTAATAGTTGCTAATGCACCAAAAATATCTTCGAAACCATTGTTCTGCACTCTAATAACCACAGGTTGTGGACGCAATTTGTAGTTATCGCTTGCAGTAGGTGAAAACAATGTATCAGGCTGAGCATCAACACCGTAAGTAACCTTAAATATATGTGGCGTTCCACCCATCGGAGGGAAGAAATCGTTTGATGGATTTAGATCCTGCGAGTTAAGCAAGTATACTCTTACGCGAACTTCATACTCGCCAACTTCTGTTGGAGCAAAATTCTGGAAGAAAATTGTTGTGTTTGTCCCAGGTTGTAGCGGTGCAGTTTTATTTACCCATATCACATTTGGTGGCTGATGAACTAAAACGTTATTTTTGTAAATTCTGCATTCAACGCGGAACGAATCAACAGGATTAATTCCAGAGTTTTGAACTGTAATTCCAAGAGGAATTGTTGTACCAGAAAGTGGATATTTTGTGAACTCTTTTTTAAGCGGATATGGTATGCCCAATGCAACCAAATCCCACGGTAACGCAATATAAAACTTTTGTTGGAAATCTTGTGTCAGATCAGGTCTTCCTTCTACTTCAAATCGAGAATAAATAGTATATTCACCACTCGCAATACCAGGATTTGATAGGTCAAGCTGACCGGTTGGACCCTCCAGCGGATCAACATTTGCTGCAATACCTTTTGCATGAGTAAATCTATAACGAACAGGGTTAGGATCTCCAACAATTGTCAATGGAATTCTTGTTACACTCAAATTACCTTCTGCTGTTGCAACATAAATAGTATCTGGATTTGGACTTGTCGATGGGCCTACAATAGCATAACTTACGTAAACAGTTGGTTGAATAGAAGCACGTTTAATATTTACAGATGGATGATTGTTGTGTTCAAATGGGATTACTGAACCCGCTGTCAAAACTGTTGAAGCAGGCGGATAAACAGCTGTCATTTGAGGATTTGAAAGAATTTCTATTCTTGCATTGGGACGTGGTACTGTTCCAGCGCTTGTCCCAGAAAAAGTCAAAGCACATCCGTCGCCATCTCCGTAGCGAACATGGGCTCGCCCAGAAATATTAGTGCCATATACGTTTGTTATCGCTCCATAATTTGAGTTATTATAGCAAATTTTCACTAACAAGTTTCCGCCAGTATAATTAAAGTAATTTGCTGGCTGAAAACTAAATTTATTCCACCCAGAAGAAGTTACTGTGTATGAAGGAGTGGAATATACAAGTTGCCATCCAGAAGCAACAGGAGCTGATATCGAGGTCAACGTTGTATTCTGCATATATATGGAAAATCCAGCATAAGAAGCATATGTAGGACTTATCACATTAATCGAGAATCCTCTAATCAATCCAGGATTGCCACCGGCACCAATGATTTCAGCAGCCGTATACAAATAAAAGCAAGCTGCATCTGGATTATCATTAAACGGATAAAAACTTGTAACTGTTCCCGTTCCAATCTGGATTTCTTGAGAACGAACAGTCCCAGCAAGCACTGAAAGCACTATTGCTACAATGCTAAACCATCTTAAAAATTTTCTCATTAATAACCTCTCAAATAGTAACAAAATATATTTTTATGCTCACTAAATAATTGCAAATAGCAAGTTACATTAAAATTAACAATTTTTATAGAAATAAATATAATGATAATATAACAAATTTATAATAAAATTGTTACAAAAGAAAAATAAAAATAAAAAAACCGTTGCTCTGTAAAAATTTTTTAACAAGGGGATGACATTTTCGCTGATTTTTAATCGGCGGGATACAGAGCAACGGTTGCCGATTTCATCGCTTTTGCGATGTTTTTAAATACACATTTTTTCTTGATACAAAATAATCGATTTTTTTTCTAAAAAATTATAGTCTAAAATGTGATTTTATTGTAGTAAAGTACCACTTCAATTTGTAGTGCTTACCACTACAAAATTTCCCTTCTATTTTATCATTATTTTTGATAATTTTGTATGATTTATGTTTAACAAACATTTGAACGAAATGTCCAAATCTGATGATCCTGGCAGTTGGGTTATCTCTTTAATTAACGAAATTATGTAGTTGCGGGGATGGTTTTGCAGCTATCTCCGCCTAAAGTGTGGAGGTAATATGCAAAACATCATCATTCTTCCTGAGCTAAAAGAACTTATCGAAGCTAAGGAGTTCGATGTAATCAAAGAAATTTTTTATGATTCTCACTCCGCCGAAATTGCAGAACAAATCTCAGTCCTCGAGCCAGAAGAAGCCTGGCAAATAATTGAACTATTCGACAAACACCGCCGTGCTGAAATTTTCAGTTTTTTAGACCTTCAGATACAGGTCGATATTGCCGAAATTATTGAACGCAGCAAACTTGTCGACCTGCTCACCGAAATGTCCTCCGACGACAGAGTTGACCTTTTCAAACGCTTCCCCGAAGAAAAGCAGGAACTCATTCTCCCGTTGCTCGCACAAGCCGAACGCGAGGATATTCGCCGCCTTGCGGAATACCCCGAAGGTAGCGCCGGTTCCGTTATGACCTCGGAATACGTCGCTATCCCAGATAACATCACTGTTGATGAAGCTATCCGTAGAATTCGATTAGAAGCATCTCAAAAAGAAACTATCTTTTATATTTATGTTATAAATGAAAAGCGACAACTTATTGGGTTTGTCTCTCTTACCGATTTGATTATGGCTCATCCCAACACCCGCATTAAAGACATAATGAAAAGAGATGTAATCTACGTTACAATCGACGAGGACCAGGAAAAAGTTGCTCGCAAAATCCAAAAATACGACTTAATCGCCATACCCGTTGTCAATGGCAATAATGTGTTAGTCGGTATCGTTACCCACGACGACGCTATCGACATCATCACACAAGAACAAACAGAAGACCTTGAAAAGTTCATGGCTATCGCCGGTGCTCACGCTGCCGCCGCCTACAACAAAACACCCGTTATCACGCATTTTAAAAATCGTGCCGTGTGGGTTGTTTCGCTTGCGGCAATTGGGTTAGTTTCAGGTATGATTATTCATTCATTCGAAAATACCCTGATGAACCTAATGATATTGGCTCTTTATATGCCTATGGTTGCTGATACTGGCGGCAACGTAGGTAGTCAGTCTGCAACGGTTGTTGTGCGTGCATTAGCTCTGGGCGAAGTTACCTCCCGTGATTTTTTCAAGGTTATCTGGAAAGAATTTAGAATTTCTCTTCTGCTTGCATTGGCATTAGGTATGCTTTCGTGGATCAAAGTCGTTTTTCTTTCATCCAATTCAGAAATACCTGTAAACTTTTCTTTACAACAAATTAGTATAGTTATTGCGATTGCTCTCTCACTTCAAGTTGTTACTGCAACTTTAATTGGCGCTATGCTTCCGCTGATTGCAACTAAATTTAAGCTCGACCCCGCTGTTGTTGCTAGTCCAGCGCTTACTACTATCGTTGATATTACTGGGCTTTTGATATATTTCTCAACTGCAAAATTTTTGCTTGGTCTCTAATTTTTCAGATTACTATTTACAAAACAAGGCTGTCTTCTGCAGACAGCCTTGTGCATTTATTCTTAAATTTTATCTTGCGGCTAATACTTCTTTCTTGCTGCCATCTGTGAATTCAATACTCATTGGCGACCAAATTGCTCTTAAATTCTTTGAATTACGGAAAACTTCATCTCTCTGGTTTGTCTTATCGTGTATAAACGGCATCGCGAAACGTTGAGTTTCACCGGACTTAATTGGACGGTCGCTTGCTATATTAAATGCTTTTAGCAGTGTGTTCTCTGGTGTGTAGAAATCAAGCTCACCTTTGACAAAGCGTATTTCTTTATCTGAAAGATTTGTAACTTCGAAAATTATCACATTAAGTTGCTGGCCGTCCTTTTCAAGCGGTTGAAATCCAACATATAAAAACTTATGATTTATTGCTAAATCTACTCGCTTAGCCGTTGTTTCGCAGAATGCTTTGGATTGCTGCATCACATACTCTTTTTGCGACTTGATAATATCAAGCACTGTTTTCCCAACTACAGAATCTTTGAAAGTCCCTAAGCGAACCAGTCCATTTGTGAATAATTCTACTTCTTCTTTGGTCAAAGCCGATTCTGCTTTCACTTTTGCGGCAATTTCAGGTAGATTGTGCAATGTGATTTTTTCGCTCATCACATTTGTGTTAGAATATTCTTGTTTTGTGCAAGCACTCAATACAATACCAAAAATTGCAAATAATAATAACACTTTTCTAAACATAGTAACTCCAATTATTATTGAAATAATCTAATTCATAAGTTTTATATTCACAAAAATAATAAAAATTTTTAGTTTTATATATCATTTTGAATTTTATGCTCTCATCAACGCAGCTACATCTACCCGTCGCGCACCTGCTTCAAGAAATACACCCGCAAGCGCATTCACAGTCGAACCCGTTGTAAGAACATCATCTATTATTAAAATAATTTTGTTTTTAATTTTTTCTGCTTCAATAATCTCAAAAATATTTTTTACATTGAAAATACGCTCACGAACACTTAATTTTGTTTGAGAGCAAGTATATTCTTTCCGCCGGGCTAATTCTAATTCAAGTTTGCTTTCAAGCACTTCGGCTACTGCTTTTGCAATAAAGACAGATTGATTATATCCTCGCTCACGCTTCTTTGCCGAATGTATTGCCACAGGCACAACATAATCGTATCCAACATCGGAATTTCGCTTTACCGCCTCCCCAAGCATCGAACCAAACTTCTGCCCAATGTCTTTTACTCCGCGATATTTCAAAGCATAGATTAATCTCTCAAATGGGAACTCATCTGTCGATGAAAACAAACAATAGGCATTGATAAAATTTAAATTATCAAACCCGTGTATCTCTGCAAGCTTGTTTATCGTTTGTTCGCTACTTTCCGGCAAGGGCAAAGAAGATAAGCACCGCAAGCAAGCAAACTGCTCCGCATCACCCACAATTTTTCCCCCACACACATAACAATGCTCTGGGAAAAATAAATTCTCGCCTAATGAAACAATTTTCGAAACTGTTCTAAAAATTATTTTAATGATTGCCATAATTAAAGAAAAGAACATCAAGAACGCAGAATACTTTTGGTAGAGAGGTTCGGTTTGCCGCTAAATTTAGTGGGGAACCTCTCTACAAAAGAACAAAATTAAAATACAGCAATAGCCTCAATTTCAATCAATACATCCTTCGGCAAACGAGCTACTTGAAAAGCAGCGCGAGCAGGCTTGCTTTCGCCAAAATATTCGTTGTAAATTTCGTTCATCACAGCAAAATCATTCATATCTTTGAGCAAAACTGTTGTTTTCACAACATTTTCAACTGTGAGCCCAGCCTCTTTTAAAATAGAAATTATGTTCTTAATAGCTTGGTGAGTTTGAGTTTTAATATCCTCTCCTGCTAAATTCCCTTCAGCAGTGAATGGAATT
The DNA here is from genome assembly GCA_937127445.1 of Eximiradius sp. GTDB lineage: Bacteria > Bacteroidota > Ignavibacteria > Kapaibacteriales > UBA2268 > JAKIZO01. Next base: position 53,461 of record CAKZLY010000021.1, read on the forward strand.
TGCCCCGAGATGAACAAAAATTTACCTTCTGCTTTAATCGCTTGTGAATACGGACCAATTGGTGCCGGCGCTTCTTTCGAAAATACAACTTCTTTCATACTAAAACCTCACATATTAAATTAATAATGAACATAGGCATCAAAATTTTACTTCAATTAATGATTTCCCAAGTAATGCAGCCCCTCTTACACCGGTATCACTCAAATACCGAGCCGATCGCAATTCAAATTTTTCTGCAAGTGGCGGAAGCAGATGCATTCGCATCACTTTTTTTGCACTCTCAAACATCAGTTCTCCAGCATTTGCAACACCACCACCAACAATAACCGTGCTAATATCAAGTAAATTCATCGCACTCGATAAGCCATAACCTAATATTTCACCTGCTTTTTGAAGAACCTTCCTGCCTGCTGTATCGCCTTCTACTGCGAAATTATAAATATCAACAACATCTAAATTACTTTTTATATTCAATTTCGAGGACTTATCCTTTGCTGCTTCATCACTTGCAATTGAAAGTATAGAATTTTTACCTAAAAACGATTCAAAAGTACCTTGCTTGTATTTAATTTGAGTTTTGGAGCGACAATTATAATCAATTATTGTGTATCCAATTTCCCCGGCTCCGCTGCTTTCCCCTCGAATCAACTCTTTGTGGTAGATAATCGCCCCACCAACTCCTGTGCCAAGGGTAACGTAGATAAAAGAATCTTTGTCTTTGCCAGTTCCTTCATACATTTCAGCAAGTGCAGCCGCATTTGCATCATTTTCCACAGCCAATGGCACATCTGAATAATTTCGCAAAAATTTGAGCAGCGGAATATTTTCCCAATCCGGCAAATTAGGTGAAACAAGCACATTCCCCATCGCATCAACTACACCGGGTACACCAACCCCAACTGCTCTAATTTTCGGATATTCTCCAAAATACTCCCTTATGAGCGTTCTTAACTTTATCAAAACGCTTGCAGCACCAAGATTTGCTTCTGTCGGAATAGTTCTTTGGGCGACAAGATTTTCGCCATCTAAAATTGCCGATTTTATGCTTGTCCCACCAACATCAATCCCAAGATACATTTATTTTTTCTCTCTTTCAATAATAATCACTTCTTCATTTGGTTTGGTCATACCATATTTTTCGCGTGCGATCCGTTCTATTTCAGTAGTATCGTAGAGCAACTTCTTAATTCTTGTGTTGAGCGAATCTTTTCGCTTCATTTCTTCTTCAATCTTTTCTTTTATCTCGCGTTTATCCATTTCGAGTTGAAAACGCTTATATAACCCTGAATCCGAGAAAACAACAAGCAGCAACACCAAAAGCAAAACAAGCCAGAAAGTGTATTTTCGCTTTCTGGCGTTGCTTCGAGTTTGTTTTTCTTGTTCAGACATTATTATTTTGCAAATTTCTGCAAAAACCCAACAAATTTATTCATTTCGTCTATTGTGCGTTTTTCAGTAACAGCCACAAGCAGCCCTTGATGGCATTCAGGGAAACGGCTTGTATCAATTCCAGGCATAATTGCAACTTTCGAAGCTTCTTCAATGATTTGTGACGCTGGAACTGGGGGAATAACCAAAAATTCATTGAAAAATGGCTTATCGCCCAACAATTTAAAGCCACTGATTTTTTTGATTTGTCCTGCTAAATAATGTGCTTTCTGCATAGACTGTTCGGCAACTTCCTTTATTCCCTGCTTGCCCATAGCTGCCATGTAAACAGTTGCAGCTAACATAAACAAACCTTGATTTGAGCAAATGTTCGAAGTTGCTTTTTCGCGTTTGATTTGCTGTTCGCGAGTTTGCAGTGTCAACACAAATCCGCGTTTGCCTTCCAAATCTTCTGTTATGCCAGCAATTCTGCCGGGCATTTTGCGAATAAATTCATTTTTGCAGGCAAATATCCCAAGATAAGGTCCGCCAAAACTTAATGGAATGCCAAGCGGTTGACCTTCGCCAACAACAATATCAGCATTGTATTCACCAGGTGCAGCAAGCACACCTAACGATATTGGGTTTATTACTGTAATAAACAGCGCTTTTTTTTCGTGTGCAATTCTTTCTATTTCAAAGACATCTTCTAAATTTCCATAGGCATTTGGCTGCTGAACAATTACAGCCGACGTTTTGTCGGTAACAAGCGAACGAAGACTTTCGAGGTCGCAAGTGCCATCTTCTAATTTAGCCTGGTGGAAAGTATAATTCTTGCCAGCAGTAATTGTATCTACCACACGTCTATAATTTGGATTGACTGTGCCGGCATAAACAAATTCTGTTTTGCGGTTATGTGCGTTTGCCATCATACAAGCCTCGGCAAGAGCAGTAGAACCATCATACATCGACGCATTAGCCACATCCATTCCTGTAAGAGCGCATATCATAGACTGATATTCATACATTGCTTGAAGTGTTCCTTGCGAGACTTCCGCCTGATATGGCGTGTAGGCTGTTTTGAATTCAGGACGCTCTATAACTGCACCAACGATGGACGGAATGAAATGGTCGTAACTGCCGCCACCCATAAAACAAGTATGAGATGAAGTTGTAATATTTTGATTTGCCAGTTCGCCCATCATTTTTACAACTTCGTATTCGGACATTGCCGTAGGGAGATTAAGTTCTTTATTTAATCTGATTTCTTCTGGAATTGCTGCAATAAGTTCTTCAAAATTTTTTACACCAATACGTTCGAGCATTTCTTGACGCTCTCTATCTGTATTAGGAATGAAAGGCATAATATAACTCCAAATAATAATTATGTTTATACAAAACACAAAATTAGTTTAATTATATGAGTTTTCAAAAAAATATTGCATTGTATTCGCAAATAGAAATATACAACAAAATAAAATCAAAATCTATCTTGTATTGATATGATCGGAGTAGCTCCCAACTAATAAAGAAAAGTCTATCGATTAATAACAAATTGTTCTATAATTAAGTGTAATTAATAATTTATTACTTTAAATAATAGGTCGTTCCCTTCTAATTCGTATTCAACATATTTTATTGGAACACATCTATTATTCATATCATTGAAATGCTTTAAACTTTCTATTATTTTTTTATAATTTTCTGAAGTTTTGTTAAGTATTTTTTTAGAAATCAATACTGGTTGAATATCGCTAATTCTATTAGGGACATAATATTGCTCTAACCAATCAACATATCTTTGGATTTGAAGAGTATTATCTATTCTCGCTTCAGTCGCTTTAAGTTCGATAAGCAAAACAAGTCTTCTGTTGTCACCAATGAGAGAAAGCATTATACCCATTTTTTGCATACCAACACCACAAGCAACCTCATTTCCTAACCATTCTTAAACCTCAAAAGTTTCAAGCAAAGTTCTAAATGTTAATGACTTGATAAGTTCACTTTTTAAAAATTGATTGGAATCGTTATTATCCAAAAAAGATAAATCTTCTTTGGTTTTAAAAATACCATAGAATTTACCTTCTCATACTTTTTCAGAGTAATTTTGTTGTAAATAGAAAACGACAAAATCACCCTTTCTGATTCTTTGAGAGTCAGCAATCATTCCAACCAGATTATTTTCTGTTGAGTAATTCAACTGTGATCTCGGGTTATCATTAAAATCAATATAGTTTTCTTTTGCTCCTGTCCCAGCAAATTGGTATTCTAAATGATACTTAAATGTGTTAGTGTCAACAATGAAAACATGCGTTGTGCTCATCTTTTTACCTTTTTAAACAAAAAAATATATTCGTGTTTGAAAATATAAAATCCACCGACTAAAGCTCTATATCGCCATAATTCCTTTTGGTTCTTTTTTCCTTTTGTTTCTTCAAAATTTTTAACAATTGTGGATTTTAAAATATATCCTCTTTTCAGGACTTCATTCATAGTATAAAATGCCAACGGTATCCACTCACCTTGCGAATACTTGTCTCCAATTACAATTGCTAAATATCTTCCATAATCTAAAATATTATAAGTATTATCCAAAACCTTGCTAAATAAACTCAAGAATTCTTCTATACTTGAAGCATTTGATAAATCTTTCTTGTTATTGCTAAATTTTATTATATCCCAATAGGATGGATGCATAATTAAGAACTGAACAGATTTGATATTTCTTTTTTCTAATTCCTGTCTAAAATTTAATTCTGCACTGTCTGCATTTATTACTTCTGTTCTAACATTTAATATATTTTCCTCTGCAAAAATATTTTTCTTGGCAACTTCCACCACTTTTTGTTGAAGTTCTACTCCAATTCCATTTCTCCCTAATCTTCTACACTCAATTAGCGTCGTTCCACTACCCAAAAATGGATCTAACACCCATTCTCACCTTGTTTAGTATATCTTCGTAAAAATTGATTAGGGATTTGTGGTATAAAATTGCCCCAATACCCAGCATTGTGCGCACCAGAATTATCCCTATTTTCTAATATCCATAAGCTATCTGTAATTATATCATCATATTCTTTCCATCGATTTAAGTTTATATCATTAATTTTACTTGTTTTAATCTCTATTAGACTTTTTTTAAGGCGAGATATATAATACTTCGCTCTTTCAACGGTTTGAGCTTCGACAATTTGGCTTAAATCTTCAAGCAGCGTATTTCTTTTTATTTTCAGAATATCCCCGTCAATTGAAATCTTCAGTAGTTCTAATTCATCCTTTCTTATATTTTTTACAATTTCTAATACTTTTTGAACTTCTAACTTAATTTTACTTGTCTCGTGTAATGTTTCAATATTCGACAAAACTTCAAGAAAGATCTTCTTATTGATAATTAAATCTATTTTATTATCAAACTTTTTATAAGAATCATCACTAAATTCAAATAAAGTAAAATTTTCGTTTTTCATTGCAACCGCAATAATTAGAAAAATGCAAAATATATTAACATAAAAAATAATTTTGTCTATTGCAAAAATTTTGATTTTTTTTACAATAGCACTTTTTTACCAAAATTACCTTCTGCTCAGAAAATTCATATACAGCATTTATTAGTTTGCTCTTACAATATTCTTTCTAAATCTGCTTCGCTTTCTAATAGAACTGTTCGGGCTTTGCTGCCTTCGTTCGGACCGACTATTCCCGCATCTTCTAATTCATCGATAATACGACCCGCACGAGCATAACCGACTTTCAAACGCCTCTGGATTAACGACACAGAAGCCTGTTGCAGTTGCACAACAAGACGCGCCGCTTCCTCGAAAAGCGGATCGCGGTCCTCCGCTGCAATGCTTCCCGACGACGATTTTTCTTCCAGAAAGCTCGGAAGCATATACGGCTTGCTGTATCCAGACTGCTTCCCTATAAAATTGCATACATTTTCAACTTCATCTGTCGAAATGAAGGCGTTCTGTATTCTTATTGGTTTTGGCGAACCGCTCGGCAAAAACAACATATCACCGTTGCCAAGCAATTGCTCTGCACCTGAAATATCAAGTATTGTTCGGCTATCAATCTTCGATGCAACAAGATAAGCAATACGCGCAGGGAAATTCGCTTTGATTATACCTGTAATTACATCTACTGACGGTCTTTGTGTTGCAATAATTAGATGAATACCAACAGCACGAGCCATCTGTGCCAAACGAATTATAGGTTCTTCGACTTCACGCGATGCTGTTAGCATCAAGTCTGCTAATTCATCAACTACCACAACAATATACGGCATTGGCCTGTGGTCAAATTCTTTGATATGCTTGTAAGCACCCGCCCTAACTTTAGCATTATAGTCAGCAATGTTTCGTTGCCCAACCATCGCCAAAATATTATATCTATTTTCCATTTCTAAAACTGTTGATTTGAGTATAGCAACTGCATCTTGCGGATTTGTTACAATTGCATCTTGTATATCAGGCGACATCGCAAGAAAATGATAACGTAATCGGCTATATTGCTGTAATTCCACTTTCTTTGGGTCTATAATCACAAATTTCAAGTCTCGCGGATGCATCCTGAAAAGCAAAGAATTAATTATTGTGTTTATCCCAACAGATTTTCCCGACCCAGTTGAACCAGCAATTAGCAAGTGCGGAGCTTTTGTAAGGTCGGCAACAACAACTTCGCCCGAAATCGTCTTGCCCAAAGCGATTGGTAAGTGTGCCTTCGATTCGTAAAATTTTGCAGTATTCACAACATTGCTGAACCGAACAATTGATGGATGTTGGTTCGGTATCTCCACTCCGATTGTCCCGCGTCCGGGAATTGGAGCGATAATTCTGATGCCACGAGCCTTTAATGCCATTGCAAGATCATCGGCAAGGCTCTCTATGCGACTAATTTTTATACCAGCAGCGGGCACAAATTCATATTGAGTTACGACAGGTCCGGGTGTTACAGTAAGATTTTCTATATAAATTTTGAATGTTTCAAGTTTTTCTTGCAAAATTCTGGCGTTCATCCTCAATTCTTCGTCGCTTACTCTAATTTCCTCGGCGCTGGTATCGAGCAGATTAACACTTGGCGGAGTGTAGAGAATATCCTCGTCGTGAATTGCCACACCGAGCGGAGTGTTGAGGACGGGTTCGTCTTCTGGTGCAGGCTCTTCGACTTCTATGATTAAAGGTTTTGGTCTATCCGTCTCAGACGGTTTAATTTCAATTGGTTTTGGGCGAATAACTGCTTCATCTATTCCCTCTTTAATTGGCTGTGTTGGCTTCGGCTTCACAATTAGGGCTTCGTCGATTTCTGGGATTTCAGAGTTATCCTCAACTGGGAAATATTCATTAGTCGGGCTTTCTTGCTGCTTTATTTCAAGTTTTGTCTCCGTTCTTTCAGTTGCAATTTTCTGCGAAATAGTATAATCTTTCTGCTCTTGCTTTTCAGCTTTGGTAAATTCTTCATTCTGTTGAATTATCTCATTTCCCAGATTATGTTCATTTTGTTCAGATTGTATATTAAGCTCGCTTTCCTCACTTTGCTTGATTTTCGAAATTGATTTATCAACAAACTGACTTTCAACGTCAATTTTACGCAATCCAAGCGGTGCAATTGGTGGTGCTTGCTCTTTGAACGGGTTTTTTATGTTGATTTTCAGCTCAGGCTGTCTGGGTTGCTCTTGCTTGCTTTCGGTTGCAACAAGATTCTCCTGAACTGTTGCTTGTTCGATATTTTTGTTTTCTCGGATACTTTCGTTAGATAATTCGTCGCTTTGTTGCTGAATGTCTTGTGGTAATTCCTCCGAAAGCAGTTCTTTGTTGATTTTTTCAAAATCTTTTACTTTCACAAATAGAAATTTGAAAAGGGCAATGCTTTTTTTGTAAATTAAAAGCAAAATCTCCCAAATTTTAGCAAAAATTGGCTTCCAATTTATATTTGTCCCGAAATACACAAGCAAAAACAAAGCAATCAGGAAAAACAAAGTCGCACCGAACGGACTAAGCAATTTCGACATCACCGAACCAGCAAACAAACCAATTGCCCCGAGCCATTCTTTATCTATTTTGCTAAACGCTTCAAAATTTCTCAATGAGCCAAGCAAGGATGAAAACGAAATCCCAAACAGTAAGTAAATAATTGTGTTGCGTATAAGTCGGTCAGGGATTTCGAATGATTTGTAAACATTCAATCCCCAGACAAATAGAAACACAGGCAAGAAAACAATTATGTAACCGATGGTGCCATTTATCATCAGGTCCGAAAGCACCGCCCCCGTAAGCCCAAGCCAATTTTGCGTTGTTTCTGCTTTTATTCGTATCATTGAATCCGACGAAAATATCGTCAGCAGCTCTGAAAGCGTAATTTTAGCATTTAATTCATCTTTTTGCGTGTATGAAACAATCGAAAGGAACAACAAAATAGAAAAAATCATCAGCAGCACAGCAAAAATTCTGGAATAAAGCGAAAAATTCATCTCTTTGGGCGATTTGTCGGGTTTGCTTTTGGGTTGCTCTTTTTTGCTGCTGCGTTTAATCACTATTTCGTCGTTGCTTTCAGCCATTTTTTACCTCGGTTGCTTTGAGCATTTTGATACTATTGCCCTCAATATACGGAATAATTGGATAAAGGTCAATTGTCGAGGCAATTTGAATATCACTATCAAATCCCAAGCTTTCAAGCAATTTAGCATGTTCGGTGGTTCTTATGAAGTCTGTGATATTGCCTTTGTACATCTCGTAGATAGATTTAGCTAAATGAGCAGCATCGGTGAGTTTGCAGTTTAGTTCATTGTGGAAATGTCTCACAAACGCCCCCGCTGCAAGAGTATCCTCGTAGGATATTCTTCCTTTGTTGCCCGCAGCGAACAAAATTATTGAATGCACCGCCGGGTCGTTCTTAACACGGTTTAGCACATACTCGCAAACAGCGGACAAATTCACAAACGAAGCAACTATACGACAGGGCGATTCTTTCGCACGGGTAAATATTTGCGTGCCGTTCGTTGTTGTGAGAATAACGATTTTACTCTCGACTTTTTCTTTTGTAAATTCGGTGGGTGAGTTGCCTGCACCGAACCCATCGGGTTTCATTCCATTGCGTTCGCCGGCAAGAATAGCATTTTGTTTATCTATTGTGTTGTAGAGCTTTACTGCTTTTTCGGTTGTATCGGTGATAATGATTTCGCGGGCATTGTTGCTAAGTGCGGTAACTATCGTTGTGCTTGCCCTCAGAACATCAATCATAATCACAACAGAATTCGAAAAATAGGTGTTCTCGTCTATTGCAGTTGGCACCAAAAATGCATCAATAATCATAAACAATTCGAACCATTATATTTTACACATTATTTAAATTTAAGTAATTTTTTTGAATTATGTAAATTTTGATAATTATATTTTTAATAAATGCGTTTGGGTATGGAATTTTTGTAAGGGCACAGAATGACTTGCCCCCACCCTATATTTCTAAGCATTTCGAAGGTTAAAGTTATCATTATCCCATTTATGTAAATACATCTAAGTTGTGGCATATTCTAATATGCGACTATCCCTTCTTCACCTTTACACATTTGTAATTTCATTAATTTTTTTTAATTATTTTGTATTTTTAAATTCACGGTAAAACTGATATTTTTACAATGTAAAATTTTCAAAAAGGGGAAAAATGGCATTTATTAACTGGAACGATGGCCTAAAAGTGAACGTAAATACCATCGACGTTCAGCACCAGAAGCTCATTGATATTGTTAATTCTTTGTTCGATGCGATGAGCGAAGGCAAAGGTAACGATGTACTGAACGATGTTTTCAACGGTTTGCTAAATTATACTGTAGAGCATTTTTCAACAGAAGAAAAATTAATGGAGCAACACAATTATCCCAAAACTGAATTTCACAAAGTTGAGCATTCCGATCTTACTCGCCAAGCAAAAGATCTTTACGACAAATTTAAATCTGGACAGGCAACTATTAGTGTTCCAACTCTTAATTTTCTACGTTCATGGCTGAATAACCATATTTTGTCGTCCGATAAGCAATTTGGTGACTACTTAAATAATATTGGAGTTAAATAATCCAACTTTCAAAAATCAAAAGGCTGCCACATTGATATGAGGCAGCCTTTATTTTCGTATTCAAAATAATCAATTCAAACTATTCTACAACAACAGTTTTGATATTTACAAACTCTTTGATACCCTCCTCGGAAAGTTCTCTGCCGTAGCCCGATTCTTTGATACCACCAAATGGCAACCGTGGATCGCTTTTCACTTGTCCGTTAACATGAACAGTTCCTGCATTGAGCACATTTTTAGCTAAATATTCTGCTTTTTCCATATCTTCGGTAAATACAGCAGCGCCGAGCCCATAATTAGTGAAGTTGCAAAGCGAAATAGCAAGATCTTCACGTTCAGCACGAGTAACCGCCGCAACAGGTCCGAAAGTTTCTTGGTCGAAAATTGGCATTCCCGGCATTACCCCCGTAACTATTGTAGCAGGATAATAGAATCCCGCACCGTCGGGAATTTCTCCGCCAAGGTGCAGTTTTGCACCAAAATCAAGCGCTCTCTCCACCAGTGAATGCAATTCATCGCGCAAGTCAGCTCTTGCTTGCGGGCCAATGTCAGTATCTTTTTCAAGTGGATTGCCCATTTTGTATGATTGCATTTCGTGGGTAAATTTTTCGAGGAATTCGTCGTAAACTTCTGCTTCGACGATAAATCTTTTTGCAGCGATGCAGCTTTGACCGCTATTTACAAGGCGAGCAGCCGCGCAAACCTTTGCAGCTTTATCGATGTTTGCGTCTTTTAGCACTAAATATGGATCGCTGCCGCCAAGTTCCATAACACATTTTTTCATATATTTCCCAGCAACAGTAGTAACACGTCGTCCAACTTCCGTGCTCCCTGTTAGCGAGACAGCAGCAACATTGATATTACCAATCAATTCTTCTACTTCGTTGCCCGAAATAACAAGCGAAGTAAAGACGTTTTCCGGCAGTCCTGCATCGAGCAAAAGATATTCGATTGCCAGCGAACAACCCATAACATTGCTTGAATGTTTGAGCAGAACAGCATTGCCTGCCATCAATGTAGGGACGGCAAATCTAAACACTTGCCAGAATGGAAAGTTCCACGGCATAATTCCCAATATTATTCCGAGTGGATTGTATGTTACGTATGATTTCTTTGCTTCTGTTTCGATCGTCTTATCCGAAAGGAAACGCTCCGAATTTTCTACGTAGTATTTGCAAACTTTTGCACATTTTTCGATTTCAGCAAGTCCCTGTGAAATTGGCTTACCCATTTCTTCTGCCATCAATTTTGCATATTGTTCCCTACGTTTCATTAATAAATCTGCAACAGTAAGAAACATTTCTGCACGAGCCGAAAACGGGCGCCGCGCCCATTCAATTTGTCGTTTTGTGGTAGTTGAAATAATTCGCTCAATTTCGTTGTGAGTGTGCTTGTTATACTCCTTGATAACTTCCCCATTATGAGGATTAACAGTTGTTATTTTGTCGCTGCTCATAAAATTTCCTTTAATTATTTTATATATTTGTTTTATTTACGTTTTGCATTTGTAATAATTTTAAAGTGTAAAATTATGAAAATATTCATTACAAAAATACTCGACTCCAAAATATTTTCTATAATCGCAGCACTTCTGATTATCTCTTTCGGTCTATACAAATGGAGTAATTTTTCTCATAAAGTTGATGAAATTGGTGCAAGTGCTCTTCGAAAAAGTACCGTTAAAACAATTTCTATTTCATCAGGCATATCAAGCAACGATTTTCAAAAATTTCTCACAAATTATTACAACGAAAATGTGTATGAATTCAAGAAATATTCGGGCTATTATCAGTCGCGGGAATTTTCCGAAAGCGATAGCCTTTCCTACTTTTTCTCTGTTGCGGACGAACCAAACAAGCCACTTACCCTGCAAGTGAACTACACAAAATTGCCCAACAACTTCGACATCAAATCACACTCAGCAAATTGCCTTACAGCAGTTGAAAGAATAATTTACAATAAATAAAAACTGCTTGCATTTTTGCAAGCAGTTGCTAAATATCTAATCAAGATAAAATTATCTTACTTCACCATCTTATGTTTTTTCAGTGCTTTTTGCAGCAATTTCTTGTTTTCGGGACGCATCGGAATAAGCGGCAATCTGTAATACTCCTCAATCATTCCCATAAGAACAAGGGCGGCTTTGACGGGAATCGGATTTGTCTCGATAAAGTTCAATGCAAACAAATCGAGCAAATCATAATGAATATTCATTGCACTTTCATAGTCGCCATCAAGAGCTAAATTTACCATTTGTGAGAAAATTTTCGGAGCATAGTTTGAAATCACCGAAACCACGCCTTTCCCACCAAACAAAATTGTTGGCACAGCAAGAGAGTCGTCGCCCGCAAGCACAATAAATTTGCTCGGCGAATACTTGATAATCTCAGATATTTGGTCTAAATCGCCCGATGCTTCTTTGGTGGCAACTATATTTTTGTAGCTTTTTGCAAGTTTAATTTGTGTTTCGGCAGAAATATTGACACCTGCACGTGATGGTACATTATAGATAATCAGTGGCAAATCAACATTTTCAGCAATTGTAGCGTAATGCTGGTAGAGCCCTTCCTGGCTTGGCTTGTTATAATATGGAGCAACAAGCAAGGCTGCATCGGCTCCTGCTTCTTTCGCCAAAATTGTCAAATCAATTGTCGCACGAGTATCGTTACTGCCTGTCCCAGCAATAATAGTTGCGTCTTTTCCAACGTGTTCGACCGCTGCTACAATCAAAGACACTTTTTCTTTTGCCGTCATTGTTGCCGATTCGCCTGTCGAACCACAAACGCAAATGTTTTTCACTCCATTTTTCAACTGAAAATCAAGCAACCGCTTAAATGCGTCGTAATCAATCGTTAAGTCGCTTTTGAATGGAGTTACTATTGCCGTTGTTGTGCCACTTAGGAAATTTTTTTCCATATACTTCCCTTTATTTATTTGCAGGTTGTTTATTTATTTGCTAACTTGTAATTATTAATAATACTTTGACTATTACAAAATAAAACATAAATTTTGAAAATAAAAAGTTTTTTTTATGAGAAACAAGCAAAATTTTGACGAACCCAAAAAAGAATACATCAGAAAAAGCAAAACTTTTAGAAAAACTTTAATCAAAGATGTCCCCAAAAACATTAATAATTTCCTGCAAGGTCGTGTAATTGAGGTTAAACCCAAATATTACGTCGTCGAGCAACTGCAAACGAAATCACTTTATTCGTGTTTTGTTGCGGGACGAATTTCTTCGCCGCATAAATATTCCAATCTCATTGCCTGCGGTGATTACGTTAATTTCACAATTGATGACAATTCTTCGAACGAACAAAGCGGGTTGATTTTTCAAGTTGAGGAACGCAAAACTAAACTTTCCCGCCGCGACCCTGCCAATCCAAATCGTGAACAAGTTATTTCATCAAACAATTCTCATTTGCTTATCTTTATGTCTATTGATGAGCCAATAATTAATCTGCGCCTCATTGATAGAATTCTTGTTGCCGCCGAACTCGGCAAATTAGATCCTATTATTTGCATAAACAAGATTGATTTAGTTGATTTCGACGAAATTTTCGACATGTTCGACACATACAAAGCGTTGAAAATTCCGTTTTTCCCTGTATCAGTAGCCGAGGAGTTAGGTCTGGACTTTCTTTATTCTTTTATAAAAGGCAAGGACATTGTAATCGTTGGAATGAGCGGAGTCGGTAAATCATCTCTAATCAATAAAATTTTCGGCTATGAAGTACAGCGAATTGCTGATGTGAGCGAATGGAGCGGCAAAGGTCGCCACACAACAAGCATTGTCCGGCGATTCGAACTTCCTTTCGGTGGCTACTTGACAGACACGCCTGGACTGCGTGAATTTGCACTGTGGGACGTTTCAAAAGATGAGCTTTGCTTGCTTTTCCCGGATTTCCGCCAGTATATAAATGATTGCAAATTTGCTGCCTGCACTCACACTCACGAACCCGGTTGCAGCGTAAAATGGGCTGTCGAAAAAAATAAAATTAGCTTTGAAAGATATCAAAGCTACTTGAATATTTACTATACTTTGAATGATTAGCTGCCCCGCCAGGGCTCGAACCTGGACTTTTCTGATCCAGAGTCAGACGTGTTGCCAATTACACCACAGGGCAATCTCGCTACAAAACTAATAATTAATTCTCGAACTTGCAAGGAAAATTTAAACTGAACGCATAATTCTTTTGACAACCCCGAAAATCTCGAACGAGTAATCTTCGCTTACTTTAATTGGCTCGAATGCAGGATTGTCCGAATGCAACCACACAGTCCCATTTTCCTGCACAAAACGTTTAACAAGCAGATTCCCATCGATATTGACAACCACAATTTTGTTGTTTGTAGGTTTTTCGGCTGTATCAACAAAAATCATATCCCCAGACTCGATTACACCCGTCATCGAAGCACCATCAACAGAGCAAATAATCAAGTTCTCGCTGGAAATTCCAACAATATCCAGCAGTGTTCGTTTCTCGATAAGTTCGTCCGAAACCACAGGTTGCTTGCGAGCAGCCCCAATTTTCTGAATTAACTCATTAATTTCATCGGCAGACATCAAATCGATGCGTTTGATGTCTGCTACAAACAGTTCTCTCATACCATATCTCATTGAATTAATTGTCCACAAAGCATCTTTCAGTGCAAACGAAACAATACGCTTGTCTCGCAATGAAGCCGTGTCAAAAATCAGGTCGCGATTTTTGTAAGGCTTTTTCTTGAAATATTCGTAAACAGTGCATTTGCGAACAAGCAAATAAAGTTCGTAGTTGCTAAGAGCCTCTATTTTTGATTTTTCCTGCCGCAACTTTAAGCACCTTCACTTCTTTATGTTCTTCGAATTCCACCAATGCCATTTGTTTGATTCCGTTCAGGTCGATGTTGTGTTCTTTCAGCAGTTTTCGTCTTTGTTTGCCCTGGGAATTATTTGCAAAAATATCGCCGTCGCCGGTAAGCACCCAGGTTGGATTAATCCCACGCCTGTAAAGTTCGATTAGCACTCTTGCAGGAACAGAGGCACGAGCAAGCTCGTAGTTTGCAATATTATCTCGACTTTCGCCAAGCAGGTGTGCAAACTGTTCTGTGCTAAGCTTCTTCCCTTCATTAAAAATGCTTCTTACCAGCCGAAGCCGTCGCCCGATATTTTTCAAATAATCGTTTCCCATCAAATAAAAATAATAAATTATACACATTTTGACAATTTCTTTTCGGCACGCCGCTCTTCGATAATTTTTTTTCGCATTCGTCGCACGTGAACCAGCGACACATTCAAATCTTTTGCCAATTCGCTTGTGGGTTTCTCCCAATTTTCCTTTATATATCGCTCAACAAACTTATCAAGATGAGAAATGCGAGGTACATAGAACATTCCACCGTTGAGGTTTAGCAGCATATTTTGCACAGCATCGAGCCCACAGTATTCTGCAAGCATACTCAAATTATCGGGAAGCTCATCTAATCGAATTTGTCGAACAACTTCCTCTTTCATACTTACCTCCAAAAAAATCAATGTTCGCAATCAAATTTACGTAACATTTACATAATTAACAAGTAAATTTTACTTGAATTTTAATTATCTCAAAAATACAATATAAGTATATTTTAATCATCGGTAGGTTAAGAAATTAACATCGCCAGCGTGGACAAAGCTTTTCTGCCCTTCACTATCGAAGAATTAAAGGATGTGGATTTTTTCATTCATTTCTTTGTAATAATCACAAAATTAATTTTCATCTCTATTGTTTGTTTTTTACCTCCATTTACTTCTCAGATGCCTCCGTCATCGTATGGTAATTTAGCACCTTCGGCAAATGCGTGACCCCACCGAATAATTTTCTCTTACAACTTCATAACTATTAATAATTTCTTCACTTATTCGTTATAAAAAATAAAATGGAAACAATATGTTTGAATATCCTGAAAATAGATTTCAAATTAAGCCCTCAACAAAAAAGCAAATAAAAAGCATCTCTTACGATGAGCTTATTGATTATTTGCGTGCGGCGGGCGAGGAAAAATATCGTGCCGACCAAATTCTATATGAGATATTTGTCAATCGGGCAAGCGATTTCAACCAAATGACGCAGATACCGAAGCATTTGCGTAAAATGCTTGCCGATGTTTTCGATATTACTTCAATTTCATTGGAAGAAAAACGTGTTTCTGCTGATGGTTCAATTAAATTTTTGTTTTCACTTGCCGACCGCCAATTCATCGAAGCAGTTTATATGCCCTGGGCAAACGATGAGGGTGAAGTGGAACGCTCAACCTTGTGCATTTCCACAATGTCTGGCTGCCCTGTTGGGTGTGCATTTTGTGCTACTGGAACTCTCGGATTTAAGAAAAACTTAACACCTTCGGAAATAATAGACCAAATCTTCATTGTCGAACAGGAGTTAGGCAAAAAAACAAATAACATTGTTCTAATGGGAATGGGCGAGCCGTTACTTAATTTCGAAAACGTTGCACGTGCTATATCCTTGCTTGTCGATGAAAAAACTAAAGTTATCAGCCGTAGGAAAATCACTTTATCAACTTCGGGAATAGTTCCTCGCATTCGTCAGCTTGCCCACACTGAATATCCGCCAAAGCTTGCAATCTCGCTTCATGCTACAACAAACGGCACACGTAACAAAATCATGCCAATTTCTCAATCTTTTGATTTATCGTCACTTATGGATGCTGTAGAATATTATTACCGACAAACCAAAATGAAAATCACATATGAATATATCCCATTCGACGGAATAAACGACACGATGGAAGATGCCGAGCGGCTACGCAAAATTGCTCAAAGAGTGCCCTCGCGCGTTAATTTCATTCCCTTCAACGATATTTCATTCACTAAGCCGCAAGGGATATCGCTCGAATTAAAGCCTTCGCCTCCCGAAAGAGTTGCCCAAATTGTCGAATACCTGCGTTCGCATAAAATCGCAGTGATTGTGCGGAACTCATTTGGATGGGACATCGAAGCGGCTTGCGGTCAGCTTGCACTATCGCGAGAACACTGAGATGGGAAAGTTTTTTCTTCTCTCGTTTCTCCTGCTTCTACCGCAAATTTCTTTGGCTGATTTTGGTCGTCTTGCTTATGTCAAAACTAAAAGCGACACCCTTTGTTACGGTGAAATTATCACTGCTCGTGATAGCTTTATTGTGCTGTCAAAAATCCCGTTTGCAGACGATAGACAAATTTTCAGGCAATTCGACAGCCTGCTTCTGGTTCGATGCAACGAAATTGACTACGTAAAAATCCTTGAAAGACCTGCAAATTTTTCTCAACGCATTAAGTTTTCGACCATTGGTGCTCTTATTGGCGGTGGACTTGTGGCTGCTCAATACAAGCAAAATAGCAAAATCAACTCTTCCGATTGGTTGCTTGTGCCACTTTCCATTGCTCTGGGCTATTTATTAGGCGCTTATTTCGATATTTCCAACTACAAAGATAAAATTATTGTTTTCCCCGAATGTTCAAATAAATTTTATTCTGTTTTTTCTGAGCATTCCCGCTATAAAAATGCCGAACCAAAAAGTTTCACCCGAAAATTAACCCAACTGATTGAAAACAAAAATTAATAAGTATTGAGGAAGCGAACCCTTTTCCAAATGCAGATACAATATGTACAAATCCAAAATATTTGCCTGTGATTTTTCCAACGTACGCATTACGTTTTTCGTCTTTACTGTAACAATATAATTTCTTTTTATTCATTCAGATAAATAATTTTATAAATCTAAAAAAATTCTTATATTTGTAGTTCATTTTTTCGTAAAACTATAATTTATAATAAATTATCGGATCAAGGTGATTTATGAAAAGAACGTATCAGCCAAGTCGTCGTAAAAGAGTTAACAAGCACGGTTTCCGTGCACGTATGGCAACAAAAAATGGCCGCAAAGTGCTTTCTAACCGCCGAGCAAAAGGCCGCTATCGCTTAACCGTTAGCGACGAAAGATAGTACATTGATAATATGCATAGACTTTGAGCAACGAGGCTCACTGTTATGCAAATAAATTCAAGAGGTCGAAAATGCCGTGCAGTCGGCTTGCCACAATCAAAAAACAAAAGCGTTTCCAAGAAGTTTTCGCAAATGGCAAAAAATTTTCGACTTCTAATTTATTTGTAGTAATCGAATGCAACGAAACAAATTCTAATGCTATTGAATATGCAGTTGTTACAAGTAAAAAAGTTTCGAAACGGGCCGTTGTCCGAAACCGTATTAAACGTTTGCTGAGAGAAGTTCTTCGTCAATATGTTCATTTGTTGCTGGTGGGCTGCCCACACATATCAGCAATAATACTTTTCTGGCGGACACCCGTTGCAAAGCCGTCGCTTATAAGGCTGACCGATGTTTTCGCTGAGTTTATGATAATTGTCGAAAAATTTCGTAACTCTTGTATCAAAAGGCAAGTTGATGAAGAAAATCCTGATAATATTGATTAAATTCTACAAATTTGCTATATCGCCGATTTTCCCGTCGTCCTGCCGTTTCTACCCAACTTGCTCTCAATACGCAATTGAAGCAATCGAAAAGCACGGCTCACTACTTGGAACTTTTTTAGCAATAAAACGTATTATCCGTTGCAACCCATTTTCAAAAGGTGGGTTCGACCCAGTCCCCGATTTTTTGTTAAAAAAAAAAGATTATTAATTAATTGAAGTTGAATATGGATCGAAATTCATTTATCGGAATGACCTTAATTATGTTGCTCATCTTTGGCTGGCTCTTCTATATGTCAGTTACGGAAGCGCCACCTCCGCCAAAAGACAAAGCAGCGGACACAACAGCTCATCAATTGCCCGAGAAAGTTCAGGATAGCCTTGCATCCGTAAAAACAATTGCTGATACTCTACAAACTCAGCAACGCTATGGTATTTTTTCACAATTCGCTTCGCGAAACGAAACAATTTACACAATTGAAAATGATCTTTTCGTTGCTGAAATTTCCTCCCGAGGCGCTGCTCTTAAATCCTGGAAACTTAAAAACTACAAGAAATGGGATAAAACACCTGTCCAGCTCGTTCGACACGGCAATGGCGAACTTTATATGAATTTTGTTTCTCTGGAAGCTAAAAAAATAGACACCCGCGATCTGAATTTTTCGCTTGCCAATCAATCCCCAACTAACATAAAAATTCAAGGTAATCAATCTGCCAACCTTGTTTTTGAGCTTGATTTAGGGAACAATCGCAAAATTAAGAAAGTCATTAAGTTCTTCGGCGATAAGTACCATATAGAACAGAACATCACTGTTTCTAATTTAGAGGACATTCTTCCATCGCGTGGTTATAATTTAGTATGGGAAAAGGGATTGCCACCTCAAGAATATAATAGCGTTGACGAAGCAAACGATGCTATGGCAGTTGTCCAGATGAATGGTGAAGTTGAAGAAGTAAATGCAACCGAAACCAAACCAACCGAAAAGAGCTTTACAGGTATAATAGATTATGCTGCAATCAAAACAAAGTATTTCGCTACTTCGATTATGCCGCAGCCGTGGCAGAGCTACGATGGTACAGTTGATATTTCGGGGTTCGTTCGCCACCACGCCAACAATGGAATTACCGAAACTTATTCTATAAACTATCGTATACCGTACAAAGGCGGCGAGCAGGTGAACAGCTTCAAAGTGTTCATCGGTCCGCTCGAATACAATATAGTTCGTTCATATGGAATGAATGCTTTGATTAATTTCGGCTGGCGTTTCTTAATTCGCCCGATTGGTGAATACTTTATGCTACCAATATTCCAGTTTGTACATAAATTTGTACCAAACTACGGTATAGCAATTTTAATTTTCTCTCTGATAATCAAGCTTTTGCTGCATCCGCTATCGATTACTCAAATGCGTTCAGCTCAAAAGATGCAACTTCTTTCGCCTGAAATGGAAAAAATCCGCACCAAATATAAAGACGACCAACAAACTCAACAAAAGGAAATAATGAAACTTTATTCCGAATATGGAATAAATCCAGCAAGCGGATGCTTGCCGTTGCTGCTACAAATGCCAATTTTATTTGCATTGTGGGCTGTACTGCGTTCGGCAATAGAGCTTCGTCAAGAACCATTTATTTGGTGGATTACCGATTTATCGATGCCCGACAAAATTTTGAGTTTCGGTTTTTCGTTCCTTGGAATTAGCCATCTATCAGGCTTAGCGCTGCTAATGGGTGCAACTATGTTCATTCAGCAGAAGATGACCATTACGGACCCACGTCAGAAAGCAATGGTTTATATGATGCCGGTAATGTTTATTTTCTTGTTCTCGAATTTCCCATCAGGTCTGAATTTATATTATTTCTTCTTTAATTTGCTGTCGATTGGACAACAAATCTATATAAACAAGTTTTCTAAAAAACGCTTAACACTCGAAGACTTAAAGAAAATGCCCAAAAAAGAAGGCTGGCTGCAACGCAAAATGCGGGAAGCTCAGGAATTAGCTGAAGCCCAAGGGCGCACTCTACCCGGAGTAAAAACACATCATAACAACAAGCCAAACCAAAACCGCCCAAAACGTAAAAAGTAGAATATTTTATAATATAAAACAAAGGTTGCTTCGATGAGTAACCTTTGTTTTATATAATCAAACTTGTTTGCAATTAAACTTTATTTTACGACTTGCGAAATAATTGAAACACTTTTTGAAATAATGCGTATTTACAATTAAGAATGCCTCCTATAACAAACTTAGCGTAAAATTTCTGACTATCCACAAGCAAGGATAGTCTTTTTTATTTCACCTGCTCCATTGCCTCTTCCATCGTTATTGTAATCCGCAAAATGGACGAGACCTTTGTGATTTTGAATACATCTTGAAGTGTCTTATTCACATTCGTTAGTATCAAACGTGAATCCTTCAAGTTGTATTCGTAATTGAGCTTTATCAACTTACCGATGCTTATCGAACTAAAATACAGCACATCTTTGAAATCCATTACAAGATTTTTGCAGCCGTCCGCAAGGGCACCCATAGCAAGATTGAAAAATTCATCTGTTTCGTCCCCACCCACAAATTGTCCATCCAGCTTCATCAGACAATAGTTCTCGAATTTTTCAAGTTTTGTTTTCATAAATGAATTTTTAATAATTTTACAAATATTACTTATTGAAGTTTTATTTATAATTTTATTGAGAAAAAATCTTTACTTTTTATGTTAACATTTAATTAATTTTACATTTTAATTTTTGTCGTCATTGTATGCGTGATAAAATTAAGTCGCTGGCAAGCGACACAATTATATATGGTGTATTTCAAGTACTCGGTCGGTTCCTCTCTTTTTTGCTTACACCGCTCTACACTAACTACCTTACAAAAACTGAACTTGCTGAAATTACTTTTATTTACTCCATTCTTGCTTTTTTGAATATAATTTTCTCTTTCGGTCTGGAAACGTCTTACTTCCGTTTCTATCAAAAGGATAATCCTGAGCAGTGCCGCAAAGTGTTTTCAAATGCAATGTTTGTAATTGCCAGCATTGCTGCTTCCTTCGCCTTGGTTGTAATCCTAACTGCCGATTATTTTGCTTACGATTTGATAGATTTACCACGAGCCGCCACAATAGTCCGAATTTCAATACTTATTCCATTATTCGATAGCTTAATTCTAATTCCTTACGCCTATCTGCGTATGACACGTCAAGCAAGAAAATTTGCTCAAACAAGACTATTGTTGATAATCATCGCTGTTGCAAATAATTTGATTTTGGTTGTGTCGCTCGGCTGGGGTGCAATGGGTGTTATGATTTCGCAACTTATTGCGTCATCACTCGGAATTATGATAGTACACAAAGAAGTAAGAACAAACTTTGTCAAGTATTTTGATTGGACGCTAATCAAAGATATGTTCAAATTTGGGCTGCCCACTCTTCCCGCAAATTTATCGGCAATGATACTACAAGTGGCAGACCGCCCGTTTCTCAAAGCGCTTGCCTCGACAAACGATTTAGCAATTTATGCAGTTAATTTCCGCCTTGCTATTCCGATGATGATAGTTGTTACAGTTTTCGATTATGCCTGGAAACCATTTTATTTGAGCCGCTACAACGAAGAAGGAGCAAAAGAACTTTTTGCTCGAATCTTTACTTATTATGTGCTATTTTGCTCGGGAGTTTTCCTTGCAACTTCGCTATATATTGAATACGTAGTTCAATTACCATTCATCGGCGGGCGATTCATCGAACCTTCTTACTGGACAGGGCTTGCGATCGTCCCAGTTATTTTGCTTGCATTTTTCATAAATGGCAGCCAATCGCATTTTGCTGCAGGTTTTCTTATTACAAAGAACACACGTTATGTTGGTATTTCCGTCGGACTTGGTGCGGCTGTCAGCCTAATTCTCAATTTAGTTCTAATTCCGCATATTTCCTATTGGGGATCGGCTATCGCAATTGTAGCAGGCTATCTGGTAGGTGCAAGCAATTTATACATATATCAGCGAAAGATTTACCACATTACTTACGAATGGCGACGTGTTTGGATAATTATTTTCTCAACCGCTATTGTCTATTTCATAGCAAAAGAAGCTACTTTGTCCCTCGAAATGAAATGGGCATTATTAGTCAGGACGGTTGCTTTTGCCTCTTTTATTTTTATTCTATATTTGCTTAAATTTTTTACTCCCTCGGAATTAAACCATATTCGCAATCTCTTGAAATTGAACAAAAAGGCTTAAAATATGACTGTCCCGCAAAAAATTTCAGAAAAGCACTTCAATAAATACTCGCCGTGGTACTTCTCGGGTTTTTCCGTTCTCATTATTATTATCTGGAATATTCCCGACGGCTTCTATTACCTTTACCCGCTAACAATTCTGGCAACATATTTTCACGAGATGGGACACGGGCTTGCTGCGTTGTTGCTTGGTGGCAATTTTCATTATCTGCTGGTGCATCCCGACGGCTCGGGCGTGGCGGTTCATTCAGGTGTGCAATTTCTTGGCTCAATTGGACAAGCGACTGTCGCCATTGGCGGTCCGCTCGGTCCTACTTTCGTTGGTACGCTCTTCATTTATGCTTCTGCATCAGTCAAAGCAACTAAAAGGTTGCTTGTAATTGTAGGTGCGTTGATTATTATCACTGTTCTAATTTGGGTGCGTTCTGTATTTGGCGTGTTGTTTTTGATAGCGGTTGGTGGATTACTAATGTATATTGGAACAAAATCGTCGGATCGAACCAAGCAACTGGTGCTTCAATTGCTTGGGGTTTCCTCTATGCTTAGTTTATACCAAAACATTGGATATTTCTTTATTGATAAAGTTGAAATGGATGGGCAAATAATGTATTCCGATACGGGTTATTTGCAGAAATATTTATTTCTTCCATACTGGATGTGGGCAGTTATTATTTTGGGAATTTCGTTGTTTGCATTTTATAAAAGTTTTGCATATTTATATAAAAAAAATAAGGGACTACAATGAAAAGAGTTGCATTAATTATGGCAGGTGGTTCGGGCGAACGATTTTGGCCACTGAGCCGTCGTAAAAAACCGAAACAACTGCTAAAATTAGTTTCTAATGACAAAACTATGCTCGAAGAATCAGTTGAACGCATTGCCCCGCTTATCGATAAGCAAGATGTGTATATAATCACAAGCGAACTGCTTGCGCCAATTATGCGTGATATGCTTACAGATTTCCCTCCTGAGAATATTATTCCCGAACCATATAAACGCAACACTGCGTCCTGCCTTGCACTTGGCGCCGCCGTGCTGCTTGCAAAATATCCTAATGAGCAGGATTTATCGGTGGCAGTGCTTACCGCCGACCAGCATATTTACCCATCGGACGCTTTCGTTGCAACAGTGGACGAAGCAATGAAATATGCCGAACGAAATGAGAAGATACTAACTATCGGTATTCCACCAACTCGTCCAGAAACTGGCTATGGATATATAGAACTTGGCAAAAAGGTTGACAACTGGAACTTGATTTTTGGTGTATTGAGTTTTCGCGAAAAGCCTTCTTCTGATGCTGCAATGCATTACCTTGCCTCGGGCAATTTCCTGTGGAATAGTGGAATGTTTTTCTACAAACTTTCAACTTTTATTTCTGAATTGAAGCAATACCTCCCTGAAATTGGGGATCAAATTCAACTTATGGCAAAAAATTTAAATCTTTCAATAAATGAACCAGCCAATTCATTATCAAATCACATTGGTAATATTTTTAAAGAATTCCCTAATATTTCTATTGACTATGGACTAATGGAAAAGACGCCAAATGTTGCTGTTGCTCGTGCTCTCTTCAACTGGGACGATGTGGGAGCGATAGACGCGCTGCGGCGAACACGTTCGGCAGACGCAAGGGGGAATATTTCCATAGGTCGAGCGTCACTAATTGATACAAGCAATTCTATTGTTATCAATGAAAGCGAAAGGGCTGTTGTATCTGTTCTGGGAATGGAAAGCGTTGCCGTGGTTGTAACAGACGATGCAGTGCTTGTTTGTCCAGTGGAGATGGTGCAACAAGTGCGTCAAAGCGTAGAAGACGTAAAAAATAAGTTCGGTGAAGAATATATTTGACGAGGAAATATTAAATTGCAAAGATGTGTTGCACCTGCGAAGGTGTGGCACATCTATTATATCCAATCATATCGTTTGAAATTTCAGTTCGATGGTCTTTGCGGAAAGGGAGGGATTCGAACCCTCGGTACCGTTTCCGGTACACACGCTTTCCAGGCGTGCCAGTTAAGCCACTCCTGCACCTTTCCCCATAAATAAGATTACAAAAATAAGGAAAATAACTCAATATAAAAAAGATTTTTATATGTGATTTTTTTTTTATAGTTTTGCAACGCTCCCTTAGCTCAGTTTGGCCAGAGCAACTGACTCTTAATCAGTGGGTCGCGGGTTCGAGTCCCGCAGGGAGCACAAAGAAATAGCCTACATAATTTCCTTCAAACAAAGATATTAGTAGTTATAAGTCATTTACTTTATTAATTTCTCATTCCTCTAACATATTAGGGTGTAAAATGGATGAATTCTTCTACGAAGCTCTCAATCAAGCACGAAAAAGTTACAACGAAGGTGGAATCCCAATTGGTTCTGTGTTAGTATATGAGAACAAAATCATTGGGAAAGGGCATAATCAGCGTGTACAAAAAAGTAGTGCCATTTTGCACGGCGAAATGGACGCCATCGAGAACGCAGGTCGCCAACCCGTCTACGTTTACAAAAATTCCGTGCTTTATACAACGCTATCGCCTTGCCCAATGTGCACAGGCACAATTTTGCTTTATGGTATTCCCAAAGTGATTATCGGTGAAAATCAAACCTTCCTTGGTTCAGAGGATTTGCTCCGCCAACACGGTGTCGAAGTTGTCGTTCTCAACTCTCAGGAATGTATTGATTTAATGAAAAAATTCATCGAGGAAAAACCTCACGTTTGGGACGAAGATATTGGAGTGTAGTTATTCAGTAGTATTTTAAACTATTGAAATAAAATAAAAACTTACTTTTTCAGACGACTGCGTAGAGCACTCGTTGTAAGCCCAAGATAACGAGCGGTTTGAGTTTTATTGCCGTTAAACTTAGCAAGCGCTTTTTGAACTATCTCATAATTAAGTTCTTCCAGATTAATTTCTTCGTCTGGAAGCACAAAACTGCCTGGACGCAAGACAAATTTATCTGCATCTCCCAATTGACTGTATTCTTCGAGAAATGAAATATGATTAGAACGAAGTTCATAGTCGTCGTAGAGCAACACAACCCGTTCGATAGCATTTTTCAGTTCTCTTACATTTCCATACCAGGGATGTTCCTGCAATATCTTTACAGCATATTTATCAATAAGCCTGAATTTTTTATCACGTTCAATTGCGAAATTCGTCACAAACATTTGAGCCATCGGAGCAATTGCCTCTTTCTGCTGTCGCAGCGAAGGCAGCACCAGATGAGCAGCACACAAGCGATAATACAAATCTATTCTAAAACGGTTGCTCTCAACCATATCTTTCAGATTTTTATTTGTCGAAGCAATTATTCTTACATTCAAAGGGATTTTCTCCACTCCACCGACACGGTAAAACGCCTTTTCTTCGAGAACACGCAGCAATTTAGCCTGCAGCTCGTTCGGTATTTCGCCAATTTCATCAAGCAGAAGAGTACCACCCTGAGCAATATCGAGTTTCCCACGTTTACCACCGCTTTTGCCACCGGTAAATGACCCTTCGTCGTAACCAAAGAGTTCGCTTTCGAATAAACTGGGTGTAATAGCGGCACAATTTATTGTAACAAATGGTTTTTTATTCCCTTTTTCGCCGTGATGAATAAGCGATGCAATTATTTCCTTGCCGGTTCCGCTTTCGCCTTCGATTAGCACGGGCAGATTGTCCTGGCTAAGTTTTAGAGCTGTTTCGACAATTTTCTGCATTTGATCGGAAAAAACGCCTATTTTCCCGATAACAGGATGTTCAAAACACGAATAATGCAGCATTTGTTTTTTTTCGTCTTTTTCATTTGCAGTATCATTTATTTGGTTCTTCTCGGATAAAATTCTACTAATCACATCGGCAACGTAGCTGATTTCAATAGGTTTCACTAAATAATCATATGCACCCTGTCGAATTGCTTCAATACAAGTATCTAAATTTGCAAATCCAGTAACAAGAATCACCTTAGTATTTTTGATATTTTTCGACGATTTAATTTCACGAAGCAACTGCATCCCGTTCATTCCTGGCATACGAATGTCAGTGATAACAATCGGAGTATTGTGTTGTCCCAAATATTCAAGAGCATCGTAAGCTGAAGAAAATTGCGAAACTTGTATAGACAAGAAATCTCTGATGTATACCGCAAGCATCTCACGGCTACTATCGTCGTCATCTACTATTACAACGCTACTCATACTACTCACCTCTATAAATAGGGAAGTTTATAATAAAAGTAGCACCGCCATCTTCGTTGTTCATTGGCTGAACAGTTCCTTTGTATTTATCGACAAACATTTTAACAATTGCGAGCCCCAACCCCGTCCCACCAACGCTTTGCCGTGTAGAAAAGAATGGATCGAAAAGCTTTTCTTCCTTCACATCAGGCAGCCCGATACCGTTATCGTATACTATTAAATATGCGTATCCACCAGTTGATTTTGTTGCAATTCGAATAGTTTTATTTGGCTTTTCGCAACTGTCCAAAGCATTAACTGAATTAGTAATTAAATTATTCACAATAAGTTCGATATGAATTTTGTTAGCTTTAATAGGTAATTTTTCTTCAGTAAAAGATGTTTCGAACAATATTTCGTGAGACTGCACTCTCATTTTTGTAAGGTTAATAGCAGATTTTATACAGTTGTTCAAATCAACAATTTCGATCATTTCGGAGTTTGAATTCAGCCAGAGCGAACGCATATGCTGAATTATATCGTCAATACGAAGCGTTGCTTTGGATATCCCCTGAATCATATTAATTATTGCACCGGGTAATGGGTTTTTATTTGCTTTATCCCACGTAAGAATGCTTTCCGCCCCAATTCTGATAGCATTAAGCGGCTGGGAAATTTCGTGAATTATACCACCGGCGACCACCCCAATCGAAGCAAGGCGTGCCGAGTTGTGAATTATTTCAAGTGCTTCGCTGCGTGCTTTTGCCGCCTCGATTGTTGCGCGAAGTGCCTGTTCGCGAATGCGTTCAGTTTGCTTGCGAGCGCCAATATCAATAACACTTGTAATAATAGATTGCGGGTTGCCTAATCTATCGTATATTAGCGACGCATTTATTTCAACTTCAATTACTTTCCCATTAATCGGCTTTGATTCTATCTCAAAATTCCTAATATAACCCTGCCTTAAAGTAATATTCAACGCTTCTTTTAATTTGTCATAATCGCTTTCATTTATTAAGTCGAAAACACTTTTGATAGTGCTAAAATCAACATCAAGCTGTGCAAAATAATTATAGGCATCATCGTTTGCATATAAGATGTTCCCATTTAAATCAAGCAGATAAACCGAAATTGGTAGCGTCTTTATCAATCCTTCATATAATTCCTTTTGCTTAATGAGTTCGCTTGTTATATTCTTAATATCTGTTACATCCGTTAAAATACTGCAAACTAATACGCCTTGCGAACTATTGATTAGCAACCTTGTTAGGTTTACATAAGCACTTTTGCCGTCCTTTTTCCTTATGATTAGTTCATCTTCTCTTTGCTTAAATGAAGGGTTTTGTTTTAACAGCATTAAATTCTGCTTAAATTTCTTCTCGCTATTTTTAAAATTCTCATTGAGCATTACTTTGTTAGAAAAATCCCATATTTTTTTGCCAACCAATTCATAAGATTCATAGCCAGTTATATTCTCTACTGCTCGATTTACATCAATAATAGTTCCCGTTTGGTCAATAAGGAAAATACCATCGTTAATATTATGAAATACAAGACGAAATTTTTCTTCATTTTCGCGTAATTTCCTTTCGCTTTCGATTCTTGCTGAAATATCGCGGAAATATGTGAATAACAAAATTCGCTTCCGATAAGGGATTGCTGTTAGCGAAACATCGACAAAAATATTTCTTCCGTCACCGGTAGTATGTACCCAATCGAATCTTTTGTAGCCATTGGAATAAGCTTCTCTAATGTATTCCAAAGCCTTGTCCTTCGAACTTACATTGTCTGGCTGCATTGGCGGAGAAATTTCATAGGGACTGCGTCCAATTATCTCACTTTTATCTTTCAAACCAAGCATTTTCAACGCTGCCTCATTGCAATCAACCCATTTATCGCCATCAATAAGCAGAATTGGGTCATCCGATCGTTCGAAAAGCAAGCGGTATTTCTCTTCGCTTTCAGCGAGCGCATCCTGAACAACCTTGAACTTCGTAATGTCAGTTAGAATTCCTTCTACAAATTCGATTTCGCCTCTACCGTTGTATATTGCACGGGCAGATTCAATTGTATGAAGGGTTTTGCCATTAGTAAGCGTTACTGTCGCTGTAAAATCATCTATTAACCCACATTTAGAAACTAATTCAAAGAAATCTTTTCGGTTGTAAGAAAGTTCTTTTGTAGTAATAACATTACCTCTTATTTCAAATAAATCT
This sequence comes from Eximiradius sp., assembly GCA_937127445.1. Classification (GTDB taxonomy): domain Bacteria; phylum Bacteroidota; class Ignavibacteria; order Kapaibacteriales; family UBA2268; genus JAKIZO01. The sequence goes on from CAKZLY010000021.1 coordinate 81,939, forward strand.
CTAAAATATTTATTCACATAAACAATAGAACCATCTAAACGCGAACGATAAATACCAACCGGGATTCGATTTAGTAGGTCGTCAATTTCAGACGTCTCGACTTTTAGTTCCTCAATCAGAGCCGTAAGATGATCACTCGCTTCCATAGTTCATTTCTTCATAATACCCTGTTGATTAAAATATAATGAATAGAAAATTAATAACATAGGAAAAATTTAAGAAAATTAATTAATAAAAATAAATTAATATTGTTTTCATTATTTATTAACCTTTAAAGTAAAAATAAATACTTCAATCATTCGCATATGAATGATTAAGTAGGGCAAATTAAATGATTAATAATCTGGTTTATCGCTTTCTGTTAAAAATCACAGCTAATAACAAAATAAAAGCAACACCAAGAGACACCATTGGCAATACATCGGGCAATTGCACGTAAGGAGATTTCTCGTTCATCAGTGGAACCGTTGTTGCCACTGCTGTTGCTGTGTATTGTGGCGCTTCTAGAATAGATTTGCCAATCGGACTAATGAAACCTGTAACACCCGAGTTCGCACACCGAGCAATATACCGACGGGTTTCAATAGCACGAGCCGCTGCAATCAGATAATGCTGACGAGGACCATAAGTAAAGTCGTACCACGAATCGTTTGTAATCACAGAAAGCAGATGCGCACCGTCTCGAACAAACCGCGTAACAAATTCGGGATATATCGATTCAATGCAAATTATCGTCCCAATTTGTGCAAACTTATCCTTGTTCTGTACCTTCATTGCATATTGCTTCCTCCCAATGCCCCACGAGGATATACCTACGCCCCAACGCAACCAGTTTTGTGCGAATGGAATTAAGTCCACATAAGGAAAACGCTCGCCGAATGGTGTAAGCCGCGATTTTCTGTAAATTTGCGGATTATCTGCTTCATAAGGTTTCGGATTAAGCAGCAATGCAGTGTTGAACGGCTCATAACGTTCGTTTGTATCTAAAAGCCACTGCCGTGCGGTTACCGGTGCCTTGTTCGCATCTGAATAGAGGTAGTATTCAGTAAAACCCGTGAGAAGCGATATTTGCTTTTGATTCAGTTCGTCTGTGATAAACGGGTAGAAATGCCCCCAGTTGACAGCTAAGCTAACTGTTGGTATTGCGGTTTCGCTCCACACAGCAAGGTCAATTTTCCCATGGTACGCTTTGAAGATAGAATCTTGCAGGTTCAGATGATAATAAATTTGTTCAATAGGATTGCCATCCCATTTTCGCCAAGGATTAATATTCGGCTGAATTAGAGCAATGTTTATTTTCGGGCTTCGCTCAAGCAGATTTGCGTGATGATATTTCCAATACGAGTAAGCACCATAAATATAAGGCAAAAGCAATATCGCCAAAAAATAGATTGTATATTTTCTCTGCGGAAGTTCCCATAAATTTCGCAAACGGACACGTTTTGGGAACTTTTGCAAATGCTCCACAAGTTTCAAACACAATACATTTGCATATAAAGTTAGAAGAGAGGCACCCCAAATTCCCGTTATATCAATAAACTGCACCCACATTGTGTTTTGTATCTGCGTATATCCAAGAGTTAGCCACGGATACGATGCTTCGCCCAGCGAATGCAAATACTCGAATGCTAAAAAAACGACAGGAAAAGACCACAAAGCAATATTCTTGCCTAATTTTTTCTTAATTGTAAAATAGAACCAGAACGGAACTAAAAAAAACAGTGGGTGAATAAAACATAAAGCAATACCGCTCCCGAGCAAAAATGGATCTGTCTCCCTCTGAAAACTTGCTATCCACCAATTTGCAATTGTATGATAAAAAAAGAATGTTATATATACATATAAATATTTGTGCTTGATTTGATCATTTTCTCCGAGCATCCACAGTAGCGGCACAAACGCAATGAAAGCAAGCAAAAACAAAGGTATCGGCGGAAACGCAAGCCCAAGCATAACCCCCGACAGTGTTGTAAAATATGCTTTTCGCTTATCCATTTTTCCCGAAATTTAAATATTCGTTCCAGATTTTAAATAGTTCAAATGTTGCAGCAACATCTCTCATACAATATTTTGCTATCGAATATATTTTCCCTGAACGAAAATATTCTGATACTTTCGATCCGTCTATCCCTTCGGCTTTTGGAGAAACAAGCCCAAAAGCACGTGCATAGAAATCAAAATTAAATCTGCGGGTTGCCCCATACGGCGAACCATTGTAGAAAGTGAGTTCATCGAGCAAATCCACGTGCCGCGAATAATTAAAGCGCGTCCCATCCATCAAGTTCCTGCTTGGTCGCAACCCAAGCAGTGCCGATCGCAACATCAAAAAAGGTGCGTCAAAATTCCTCCCGTTAAACGAAATTAATGTTGCATCACGATATTTACTCAATACACTCCAAAATTTTTCCACAACCCATTTCTCCTCAGAAAGGAAAAAGACAGTTTCGTCGTGTTCATATACTTTGAAATTTCCTTTGTCGCTCTGAACAAACAAATTGATCTCGCCGCTCTCAATTGGCTTGTCGTTTGTCGGATGTGAACATAATGCAATTCTGCTCTCCGTTTTGAATTCGCTTGCAGCCGCTTCTGACGAAATGCGAACCATCCCTATACAAACGACCTGAGCAGTAAGCGGCGAAAGCCCCATTTCTGCTTTTTTTCGTTCCACTTCCTCATCGTCTTTTGCATAGCGAAGAAGGTATTCCTGCTGACTTTCCGAGAAACTATCGAATGGAAGCGATGAAGTCTCAATATCGAAAACTATATATTGCATATTTTACCAAAAATATTCTATCCAAAAATACGAAAAGTTGTATATTAAAATAATTAATTTTACACTATTATAATTTTTCTATGAATGCAAAGGAAATAATCGAACTTCTTCGTTCACTCGAAAACCCCGAAAATAAGTTGGGTATGGCTCGCTTCGGAATTAATACCGAATGCGCCTTTGGAATTTCTATGAAAACTCTCGAACCAGTAGCTCGAAAAATCAAGAAAAATCATGAACTCGCGCTCGAACTATGGGAAACGGGCTACCACGAAGCTCGCATATTAGCCATTCTAATAGCTGATCCGAAAAAAAACACGCCAGAAATGATGGACAAATGGACGAACGACTTTAATTCTTGGGATATCTGCGACCAAGCAGCATTGAAGCTCTATTGCAAAACTCCATTCGCATGGCAAAAGGTTTTTGAGTGGGCTGCCAGCGAACAAGGGTTTGTTAGGCGTGCTGCTTTTGCGACTCTCGCTGCATTGTGCTTGCATTATAAAGAAAAAAATAATGAGCCATTCCAAAAAGCGTTGAAATTAATCGTTCAGTATTCCACCGATGAACGCAACTTTGTTAAAAAGGCCGTCAACTGGGCTCTTCGGCAAATTGGGAAACGCAACTTAGAACTAAATAGCAAAGCAATCGAAACTGCTGAAACTATCTTGCAAACATATCCAGATTCGCCTTCTGCTCGCTGGATAGCACGCGACGCTCTACGCGAACTTCGCAACGAAAAAACTATCCAAAGAATTATGAACAAGCAAAAATAAAAAAGCACCGAAACATTGTTCGGTGCTTTCAATTTTATCTCGAAACTACAATGACAGGTTTCGATATTATTCCTTCTTTGCTTGCAATTTTAACTATATAGACACCGTTGGCAATATTACTCCCGCATCTCATTAATTCAACTTTGCCATCGGCTAATATTTCGCCGGAGTAATGCAATAAGTCACCTAAGATTGAGTATATTTCAATACTTTGTATGTGCATAAATCCATTTCTAATATTAAGCAAAATAGCATTCGATGATTTATCGAAGTAAATATCAACATTTTTATCTTCAGGTGTTGAACTAACATCATCAGGATTTATACCGTAACCTACAATTGGAATATTGATAGTTCCTTTTTTCCTGTCGTTTGTGCTAAAAGAGAGCGAACTCGTCGTTTTCCCCACTTTATTTGGAGTAAACGAAATTTTGATAATCAGCGAATCACCTTCACCCAGAAATGCTTCTCCATTTTTATTGAGTTCAGGTATGATTGTTTCTATCTTCAACCCCTTGGTTGCCCCCATGATTATTTGAGGATTTGCTAAAGTAATTCCTTTATTATTTGCTGGCTTCACAATCATTGAAATAGTTTTATTATTTCCAACCAACACATTCCCAAAGAGCAAAGAATCAGGCGCATACAAAGCAGTAGACTGATTATCAACGATAAAACTATGGCGAATTTCGCTACCAAAATCTACCGGGAACTGATACATCAGCAAATCGTCACTTTTTATATTTAAATTGCCATTGTTAAGCTGATAGTAATATTGATAGTACCAAAAACCAAGTCCACAATTTAGAGAGTTTTCAAAAATCACTTCGTAACCGCCATTTTCTAAATTTACAGTATCGCTATACTGTGTGCTTGGCTGATAGTCATTCCTTGATAACACTTCATTCCCTGCTGCATCCAGAAGTCTTAATTTATAAGGCTTATATCCATTATAATTTGAGAACAAAACATTAAAGTTATTAGTCAATAAATTGAAAGATAAATTTTGATAATATGAAGCAGGTATATCGTATTCGGAAACAGAAATATTATTTTGCGTATATTCATCAATGACATCATTTACTTTAATAATTTTAGCAACAAATTTTTTCGACGATGATGCCCAATCAGTATAATCAATTGGTGGAAGAGCAATCTCAACAGCTTCAAGTGATTTAATGCTCCCCTCCCAAGTGTACGTGTAAACATTAGAGCCTTCAATTCCGTATTCAAATTCTATTTTACTAATTGTCTCAGATCCACGATTGCGAACAATTAATATTGGGCTTGTTGCAGATGGATTATATCTCAAATATATGTCTTTTTTACTTGGACGCATAATATCTGCAATTTCAGCATCCATTGTAAAGTTCAAACTGTCGTAAACCACTAAATATGATGTAATTACCCAATAGCCAACTGTATTGCTACCGCTTTGATACGGCTTGTTGTAAAACTCCATATCGTAGTCAAGTTTAAAATTACTGCCCGAAATAAATGGTGTAATTTCAAAATCATACGGGTACACAACTGCACCCGGACACCAATTTGTTCGGTCAAGCAACCAAGTCCCTCCTTGTGGGAATAGAGCATTATCCGAACACTTTCTCCATACCTCTTGTGTATATTTAATCTCATCATCTACTTTGACAAACGCTTTCTTTCGGCAAAACTCGCAGCAATTATCTTCGTTCCCACCGAATCCGTGCCCTGTCTGAACAACCTTGAGCCTTACCATTTTTTCGTCCGGCATAAGGGAAATTTCCCGAGCAGAAAGCTTTTCTTCTGTATCCTTATTATATACCAAATACGGATATACCCAAATTCTTTCTAATCTCTTAATATTCCTCTCTGGAACTCCTTTAATAAAATCAAATGTAATATTTATTTCTTGCTGTTGGTTTGGTGCATCAATGTAGACTTTGCCAGTAAGCAATGGCAGAAAATCACTCGCATCAATTACCCAGGTAAAACCATCATTTCCAACATTCAGCCCTATTCCGTATGGTGTGATAAATCGCATTATCTCGTATGTTTCTGCAATAGTAATATCATCGTTGTAATATACTCGCTCCTTCTGCAAATAAATAGTTTCATCGCCTCCAATATATACAGAATCCACCTCCCCATTCGAATTTACAAAGTATTGATAATATGGAAGCCAAACATATTTGGTTTGCTTGACAATAGTTTTTTCGCCGTCTGTTTCATAAAAATTTATCGCAAGTGGGTTCACTGGTAACGAATCGATTTTGTAATTTCCCCCCTCCCATGTTACAACGTAGCGCCAGGAAGTGTCATTTCTAAATACAAGGCTATCGACTACATCCCCTTCAACACGAAAACTTGGTAAATAGAATTGTTTTACATATACATTTGCAATATAATCCCACTCACCACACGGGCATTTAATTGTGTAGTTCATCAATATCTTTTCAAACGACACGTTAGCATCGGGAAACTCGAACCAACCGTATTTTGGCTTGTTGTAATCGATTGCCGGGACAACTATTGTGTCTGACGCAAGTAAACTTAATGACGAAACCACCAAAATCAATAATTGCGTAATAATAAATTTTCTCATATTAATCCTATTTTTATTACTAATTAATATTAATTAACAAATTATTATTTTATTTTCATTTTATCAAAAATATTTAAAATTCAATTAATTTTTTAATTAAAATTTAAAAAAAATGGGGCATATTAATATGCCCCAAAATTTCAACTTTCTATATTGTCTTCTTCTACTTTATTCCCATCATTTCCATACACTCAACAATGTTTTTATGCACAAAATCAGATGATTTTTTGAGCATTTCTTTTTCCTCATCGTTCAATTTCAGTTCAATAATTTTCTCCAATCCATCTTTCCCAAGCACAACTGGCACTCCAACAACAGTATCTGTAATTCCGTATTCGCCCTCAAGCAGAACCGAACAAGGAAGAATCCGCTTCTGGTCTTTAACAATTGCTTCAACCATCTGCACAGTTGCCGACGCAGGGGCATAATATGCGCTGCCAGTCTTCAAGTAGCCTACTATTTCAGCACCGCCCGATGCAGTTCGCTTGATAATTGCGTCTAATTTTTCATCATCAATCAAATCGGTAATTGGAATACCCGAAACAGTTGTAAAGCGTTTTAATGGCACCATTGTGTCGCCGTGACCGCCCAAAACCAGCGCCTGAATATCTTGCATCGAAACCCCAAGCTCCATCGAAAGAAAAGCGCGGTAGCGAGCAGTGTCCAGTATTCCAGCCATACCAATAACCTTATGCTTAGGCAGTCCTGTAACTTTCATTGCAAGATATGTCATCACATCAAGCGGATTAGAAACGATTATGAAAATTGCGTTTGGCGACTTCTCGAAAGCATTTTTTGCGCAAGTGCTTACTATTTCAGCATTTTTTGCGAGCAAATCCTCGCGGCTCATTCCTGGCTTGCGAGCAAGCCCAGCTGTGATTATCACTATGTCGGAATTCGCTGTTTCATCGTACGTATTCGTTCCGAAAATCTTGCTGTCGCTCGAAAGAATTGGCATAGATTGATACATATCAAGCCCTTTGCCCTGCGGAATTCCTTCAAGTACATCAACCAAATAAATTTCGCTTGCAAGCTCTTGATTTGCAAGCAGTTGTGCAACTGTTGCACCGACATTGCCAGCACCGATAACTGTAATTTTCATTTTTTCTCCAAATAATTTATGAACACTCTTAATGACAAAAGTATCAAGATCAAATTGCATTATGGGAACTATTTATCGGTAAATTATAAAATAATCTCTACACCAAAGAATTACTCAAATTGTAAAATTGACATTCTTCGTGCTTACAAGTGCGATTACGCAGCGAAAAAGTACATTTCGCTTCCGCATAAGGCAAATTTACTGCAAAATGCTCTTTCAGAAATTCAATTGCTGCTTGAAGAGAAAGATAAGTGTCTCGCTTGCAACATCGTGGAGCACCTGCATCAGCAATTTTTTTCAACGCAACTGCCGTAATTTGGTTCGAAAGCGACCATTCGTCCTCGTCGATAAGTTCGCGGTTTAAATAAGTGCTCAAGAACACACCCAGCCCGATAGCCGCACCGCAAGTGTTAATATCGAACGAGCAAACGCGAGGTGTTTCTTCGGTCGCACGTCGCTCAATTGCATTTAGTTTTGCGTTCAGGCTTTCTTCTGACTTGTGGTAATTATGCAAGCAAGTAGTAAGCACTGCCGGAACAATCATATGATGTTCGGCTCCGTGCATACGAATTACAGGTGAGTTCATTATCTCTACCGCAAGTTCAATCGGACTTATTCCTTTATATTTCAAACATCTATCAATTACAAATTCTTCGGGGGTCTTAGCAAGGCAATCCGAACAGATACAATGCGAATTATCGCAAACCATAGGAACTGTTTTCACTTGCCCGCAGAAATCGCAAATTCTATCCTCCATTTTATCTACTCGGTGCAATTCTTCCCCACATAGTATGCAAGTAGTGCGTTCTGAATGTTGATTTAATTCTATCATAATATGCTCACGAGAATTTTTGAAATAATAGATTAAGAGTATTTAACAGTAAAAATATTGTAACTTTCTCAGTTGTTATTCATAATAAAATATTTTTTTATTACAAACGACTATATGAACAAAATGGAATATTGTTTATAAAAAGAGGTTTTAAAATGAGAATTTACTTTGCAGGAAACAAAAAAGTATATGCTGAATTCAATGATTTCACCGTTCAGACGGACCAACCAATCGAAGGTGGCGGCGACGCAACAGCACCCGCACCCTATGATTTATTCCTTGCTTCGCTTGGCACTTGCGCCGGTATTTACGTAAAAGGATTTTGCGATAGTCGCGGATTGTCCGCAGAAGGAATAGAGATTATTCAAGATATTGAATACGATTTTATAAATCGTAAAGTTGGGAAAATCACTCTTGATATACGAGTGCCATCGAGCTTCCCCGAAAAATATCTACCTGCATTGATAGCAGCCGCAAATCATTGCGCTGTTAAGAAAACCATACAGGACCCACCCGAGTTCGATGTTCAAACCACAGTAGTTGAGCAATAGCAAATTTTTCAGGAAAGAAGTAAAACAAGCACACATGAACATATTGAGCAAATTTGCGGAGACGCGAAATTGAGAGCGACTCCGTAAAATATTTTTTTACACCTTACAATTGCTAATAAATAAAAAAGGCTACCCAATTAGAGTAGCCTAAAATTATCATGGAAAATGTTATTACCTTACCACACTCAATTTTCGAATTATCGAACTGCCTTCGTCAAACGAAATATTCAAATAATAGAGACCAACAGGTAATTTCGATGTGTTGATTGTAATTACATCATACTGCGAGAGCAAATCCACTGTATTTACATAAATTTGCACTCCTGTTGAATTGATGATGCTAATCTTTGCTTTACCTGATTTAATGTTTCTAAACTCAATAGAAGCAAATTCACTTGCAGGATTTGGGAATACCTCGCTTACTTCATCATTACTAACATAATTGTCTCTAACCGAAACGTAGCTTACAACAAACTTATAGTTGCCTTCGGGTGCAACGATTGGCTTGGTTATTGCTTTCCCATTGTTCGATTCGGCAAAGATATAGTATTCAACTGTGTCGCCTTCGTTGAGAACGGTATTTGGTATAAATCCTGAAAATTTGTTGCCATCGGCATGCTGCAACATTACTTCGTTCCAGTTCATATCGTAGGTGCGTTTCCAATAAACTTTTGCATTTTTTATTCCGCTTTTGTTGGTAATTTCGGCATCTACTCTGTAACCGTCTTCAAATAAGTCTGTCGCAGAAACTGAGTAGTGGAAAATACGTAGCGGGTTTTCTGCAGGTATCTGTTTAGTTATGCAATGGATGGCACCGCCTGAACCATCAAAAGAACGAACATCAATTGGGACAATTTTGTAGCCGGGATAGGCTTTTTTCAATTCAGTCATTGCTACTTCGAAATCTGATTTGCTTCCTCCAACCCCTTCGGTATAGAACACCGGCTGAATTATTGTCTTGTTTACATACAAATGGTTAGAATATGTTCTCGTGTATTGCTCGTATTCTTGCGAACTTTTATACCAATTGCCATCATCTTTTCGTGGTAGTGGAATACTGCGACTCATATATTTTTTACCATTCCTCGAAGTAAGCGTAAGCAGTGTATCAATATTTTTCGATAAAAGTTTTGCATCAAAGAACGATGAGAGCTCGGTCGGATATTTTGTAAAAACAAAAGTGTTTTCGTCGTAGAAATCTGCATACAAATCAATATGACCTGTCCCACCATCATATTGAAGTTTGTCGAGTATTTTTATTCTTTTCAGGTTCATAAGATATGCCAAACTATCTCTCACCTGAGCAAGAGTAAGCACAGGCTTTTCCTCTACGTTAAATCCAAGCGGGCTTGTTTCGTCCAAATACAAGCGCCCTTCGCCATCAGCATTGGCATCGGCAATTGCATTGCTTGTAAACAATGTTCCATCACCATCTACTAATATATTGCCACCTTCGAATTCTATTGTAGTCGAATATACAGGCATACCAAGTTCATTGCCAATTTTCATAGGAATTTCATCATCGAGCGGACGCCCACCATAGTATTCGAAATCTAAAAATGCAATACTATCCTGGTCGCCATAATAGAACGCAACCGGCCCACAATCGCGATACCAGAACGAATTCCCTGGATTTACAAAAAATCTATAGTTGTAGAGTGGTTTGCCAACCTTTGCTGTATATTCAAGAATATCAGTTGTATCTTCTGCATCCCATACATTAATCCATACTTGCGCTTCTTTCTGGATAGCATCAGCAAGACTTGCATAAATATACGCATATTCGCTGTCGTCAAAAACATCAGGAACATTTACAACATCTATCAATTTATATCCCTGAGTTAAATAATCATAATACAATGCTTTGCCCTCGAAAAGTTGTTCAAGCGGATATTGTATCTTCATTTCTTTGTCGAATGAATAATAGGGCCAGCCAATCAGTATCGCTTGCACTTCCTCGAACTCAGCTGGGAAATACCGCTCGGCAGGTAATTCCATTTGAACTCTTTTCTGTGTTGTGATATTTTCTTTTGAACTGCCAGAAAATTGTCTTTTCCGAACTATAGACTTAATATTTTCGTCCAGTGCTTTATATTTTTTGTGGGAAGAGAAAAAATTGCGAAAATCATTTTTGTTTAATTGTTCCAATCTCTTTTTTATCTCGGACTTGTCTGCAGAAAACATAATGTTCGGCAGAAGTAATAATCCAATTAAAACAGCAATACATAAATTTTTCATAAAACACCAATAAATTTTACAAAATATAATTATTTAGTAACATATATACACTTAAACAATCACTTCTGTTACTATTTAATTTGAATAATTTCCAAATATTTCAAATAAAAATGAACAATTCAGTAAAATAAACACGGGCTCGCCCGTTCCGCAGGCAAGCCCGTCCAAAATTTATTTCATCACTTACATATTATTTTAATCTAAACACCTCTTTCAAAAACAATGCAATCGCTGCATTGTAATAATCGCGGTTCGACTTTTTGCGGAAGCCGTGCCCCTCGTCTTTTGCAAGCAAATACCACACGTCCCCTCCATTCTGACGAACTTTCTCAACAATTTGTTCGGCTTCGGATGCAGGCACTCTTGGGTCGTTCAATCCCTGAATAACAAATAATGGCTTTGAAATCTTATGCGCGTTATTCAGCGGCGAAATCATCTGAAGGAAGTGCCTCATCTCAGGATCGCGTTCGTCTCCATATTCCACACGGCGAAGGTCGCGACGATATTCGCTTGTGTTCTCCAAAAATGTAACAAAATTGGAAATCCCAACTACATCTATCCCCGCAGCAAGACGGTCGTTGTAGTGCGTCATCATTGCAAGCACCATATAGCCACCATATGAACCACCATATACGCAAATGCGTTTTGCATCTAGCTCTGGCTGTTTTGCAATCCAATCGAGTAATGCACCACCATCTTTCACTGAATTCTCACGCAAATACCCATTGTCTAAATCAAGAAACGTCTTGCCGTAACCATCGCTTCCGCGAACGTTCGGCGCAATTACGGCAACTCCAAGTTCATTTAACAGAAACTGAAAATATGAGGCAAACCCCGGACGAAACTGCCCTTCGGGACCGCCGTGGAAATTAATAATAACCGGAAACGGTCCATTCCCCTTTGGTTTATAGTAATATGCTGGTATCATTCTTGGTTTTCCATCTACCGAATCGTACGTAGGATACTGAATTAGCACCGGTTCAATAAATTTTGATGTGTTTAGCCCACCAACTTCGCTAAATGTCCATTGTTCTGCTTTTTGCTCTTTCAACGAATAAACAAACACATCGCCCGGAGAAAATGAAGAATTCATTGTAAATGCAAATTTTTTGTTATCTGGCGAAAAACCAAAACTCCCTATTTCTCCTTTTGGCAAATTCTTCGGCTCGGAATACTTAAATGTTTTTGTGTTCATTATATACACTTTGCTCGAACCATTTGCATTTACCGAAAAAGCAAGATTAGCTCCATCTTTCGATATTGTAATGCCTTCGACATCCCAATCAATTGCATCGGTTATTGGTGTAGTTTTTTTCGTCTTCAAATCAATATAGAACAATTTCTTGAATTCACTCCCATAATTTGAAAGGAAGAAAACACCTTTGCCGTCTTTTGAAAATTCAGCATCGCCCATTGCCACTTTTTCTTTGTAATCAACTAATTTCTCATACTTCCTCGTTCCTAAATCAAGCAAATAAACTGAACTTTCGTTTATTGAAATATAATTGTAAATCAAGGCTTGCTTTGCATCAGGCGAAAAATCTAAAAAACTCCATTGCCCTTTTGCCTCAAAAACAAGTTCTGATTTGCCTTTTTTGAAATCATAAATATAAATATCAAAGTCTCGGTTGTTTCGTTCATTCGAAGTATAAGCAAATTTTTCCCCATCAGACGACCAACGGAAACTTCCATAACGCGATTTCCCATCGCTCAACATTCGTATGCTCCCGTTCTCCTCGTTAAAATAATATATCTGATATTGCTCGTTGCCACCTATATCTTTGCTGAAAAGAAAACCACGCTCTTTTGATGGGCGTACAGCAATCCCAGCAATTGGCTCTTTGTAAAATGTTAATTGACGACGAGCTCCGCCCGCTTGCCCAACAAAATGCACCTGAGCTGTTTCCGCAAAGCGTGTAATTATATATACTCCTTTGCTGTCGTTGGCCCAGCCAGCAAATCCAGCTGAACGCACATTCTGGTATTGTTCTAATCGCTCTTGCAAGCTTGCCGGTATTTCCGGGATATTCTCAATTACAAGATTGCCTATTTCTTTGCGTTGAATTTCTGCCGAAGTAAATGCCGTCGCCAGCAACAACACGATTATTGTTAATAAATTTAATTTTTTCATTTGTCCCTCCAAGCATTATTGAACTATGATTATCTAAATGATAGCAATATAAACAATTTTTTATCGTTTTTAAACATTTAATTATGGTGAAAAATGGCGGTTGTTCCAGTATATAATTGCTTCCATCCTGTGATGAAACAAAAAACGCAGGATGTTGTTGATTTCAACGATGAAATAAAAAAAATTGCCGATAATTTAATCGATACTATGATAAATACCGGCAATGGTGTTGGACTTGCAGCAAACCAGATTGGAGAAACTAAATCCATTTTCGTTATCGATACAAATTTGAACAAAGAAGAAAAACCGAACCCAATTGTTATTATCAATCCAAAAATCATCGCCTTCTCGGACGAAACTGAAATCCAAACGGAAGGATGCCTGAGTGTTCCCGAATTGTGGGAAGATGTTGAACGCCCACTTGAAATTGAAGTTCAGTATAATGATCTGAATATGAAAGAATATAAAACCACTTTTAGTAGTTTTCTTGCACGCGTATTTCAGCACGAATTCGACCACCTGCAAGGCATCATCTTCTTTGAACGCATTGCACCGCTTCGCCGTATGCTTATAAGAAACAAACTAAAAAAAATAGAAAAAGGGCAAATCCTACCCGACTACCCGATGGTGCTTCCAAATGGTCAAATTGTTGATAAATAAGCAATTATTATTTCCAGTGAAAGATTTTTTAGAAATCAGTATATCAACAAAAAAGGCTGCTGAACAAATCACAACAGCTTTTTTTGTTAATGCATAAAAACCATCTTATGAGCAACCACTTGTAGAACCGCAATCTTCGCAAACAGTACAACTGCCATTTCTTTTCACCTTCATTGAGCCACAATTGACACAATATTCTCCGGTATATCCCATAGAACGTGCTTCGGCAGAAGTTTTCAATGCGTTTGCAGTTGCCGCCCCATTAGATTTCGGATTTGCTACAACTTCTTCGGGAATAAGCTCGCCATCTTCGTTTATCTTGATATTGCTAATGGTTTCGTCGGGTGTTGAGTTACCTGGCTCGTTTGAAATATTTTTGTTCTCTTCGGTGGCTGGTTCGTCGGTTTTGTATTCATTGCCGTTTTTGCCATTACCGTTTCCGGGCACTTCGTCCACAGCCTTAACGTGGACAAAGTCTGTGCGGTTAAGATAATCATAGCCAAGCGAACGGAATACAAAATCAAGGACAGATGTAGCAAATTTTATTGCTTCGTGCCCTTCGACCGGACCCGACGGCTCGAAACGAGTAAAAGTGAATGTATCAACAAGGTCTTCGAGCGGTACACCATATTGCAAAGCTTTGGAAGTAAGAATTGCAAAGCTATTCATCAATGCACGGAACGAAGCCCCTTCTTTGTACATATCGATAAAGATTTCTCCAAGCGACCCGTCTTCGTACTCGCCAGTGCGAAGGAACACTTTGTGCCCGCCGATAAGCGCTTCGCGAATGTGACCGCGGCGTTTTTTCGGAAGTTTATGGCGAACAAGTTTGTAGTGAATTCTATCGGCTATAATTTCCTGCACTTCGCGTGGTCCTTTGGTTTCGTCCAATGTGTTTTCGTCGCCAAGAGTAACTACTTCGTCGATATTAGCTAAATTAGATGAATTGAGCGGTTGGGAAAGTTTCGAACCGTCGCGATATAAGGCAATTGCTTTGAGCATATACTTCCAAGAAGTCAAGTAAATGTCGCCAATATCTGCAACAGTTGAATTTGCCGGCAAATTAACCGTTTTCGAAATAGCGCCAGAAATAAACGGCTGCGCAGCTGCCATAATTCTAATATGCGCCATCGGACTGATGAAACGTTGACCTCGCTTCCCGCATTTGTTTGCAGTATCGAATATCGGTAAATCTTCTTCTTTCAAGTGTGGAGCACCTTCAATCATCATTGTTCCACAAACATAATCATTTGCTTGCTCGATTTCTTCTTCTTTATAGCCCAAACGCTTCAACAAATCAAAGTTCGGCGAGTCGAGTTCCTCTTGCGAAATCCCAAGTTTCAGCAAGAAATCTTCGCCAAGCGTCCATTTATTGAAAGCAAAACGTATATCGAACACATTCGATAATTCTTTTTCTATAACGTCGATTTTTTCTTGTGTAAATCCTTTTGCTTTGAGTGATTGCTTGTTAATATGCGGGCAGCCGGAAAGAGTGCCGTGTCCGATAGTGTATTTTTCGATTTCATCGATTTGCTTTTTGCTGTATCCAAGCTTAGTAAGCGCTTTTCTGATAGATTGGTTGATAATTTTGAAATAGCCGCCGCCAGCAAGCTTTTTGTATTTTACAACTGCGAAGTCAGGTTCGATACCGGTTGTATCGCAATCCATCAGCAATCCAATAGTGCCAGTAGGAGCAATTACAGTAACCTGTGCGTTGCGATAGCCATATTCTTCTCCTCTTTGCAAAGCGATATCCCACACCTCGCGAGCTGCATTAAGCAAATATTCTGGACAATAGCGAGGATTAATTCCCATCGGCTTAATTGTTAGGTTTTCGTACTCAGCAGATATTGCATTGTATGCAGCGCGACGATGGTTGCGAATTACTCGTAGCATATCTTCGCGGTTAGCTTTGAATGCGGGAAACGCCCCTAATTCGCCCGCCATTTCGGCAGATGTTGCATATGCTTCGCCGGTCATTATTGCCGAAATTGCCCCAGTCCAAGCAAGTGCTTCAGGTGAATCATACGGAATGCCGTGAACCATCAGCAATGCTCCAAGATTTGCGTACCCCAAACCCAATGTACGAAAGTCGTAGCTCAATTTTGCAATGCGACGCGATGGAAATTGAGCCATCAGAACAGATATTTCCAGCACAACAGTCCATATTCTAACTGCGTGGCGAAATTCATCTATTTTGAAAACGTGTTCGTTCTCATCATAAAATTTCAACAAATTCAAACTTGCGAGATTACAAGCGGTATCGTCGAGAAACATATATTCGCTGCAAGGGTTCGAAGCATTAATTCTGCCCGAGGCGTGGCAGGTGTGCCATTCGTTAATTGTAGTATCGAACTGCAACCCCGGATCAGCAGATTTCCAAGCAGCAAGATTAATTCTATTCCATAAATCACGAGCGCGAACAGTTTTCTTCACAGTTTTAGTTGTTCGCCATTTGAGTTCCCACATTTCATCATTTTCTACTGCACGCATAAACTCGTTTGTTACGCGAACACTATTGTTTGAGTTCTGCCCACTAACTGTAATATATGCCTCGCCTTCGTAGTGAGTATCCATCACCGGAAATTCAAGCGAGGTGAAACCTTGGTCGACAAGTTCCAATACGCGGTTGATGTGATTGAGTGGTATCCCACGATTTACAGCCTTTTGCACAAGCACACGCAAAGCCTTGTTCTTGTTTATGTCAGTCCCATTATGAACCGCTTCTTCTAAAATAGCATTGAGGAAAACATTTGCGATACGCGAGCCAGCAACAAGAGCCGCAACTTTTTCTTCTTCTCGTGCTTTCCAATCGATGAATTCTTCAATATCGGGGTGGTCGATATCCACAATAACCATTTTGGCAGCTCGGCGAGTAGTCCCACCTGATTTTATCGCTCCTGCGGCGCGGTCGAATATTTTAAGAAAACTCATAAGCCCCGAAGAGTAGCCGCCGCCAGATAATTGCTCACGCTCACCACGAAGCGAAGAAAAGTTTGTGCCAGTACCACTACCGAATTTAAAAATGCGTGCCTCGCGCATAGCAAGGTCGAATATTCCACCTTCGTTCAGCAGATCATCTTCTACCGATTGGATAAAGCAAGCGTGAGGCTGCGGACGAGTATATGCATCCTGCGATTTTGTAATTTCGCCTGTTTCTGGATCAACGTAATAATGTCCCTGGGGCGTTCCTTTTATCCCATAAGCATAAGCAAGCCCGGTGTTGAACCATTGAGGAGAGTTCGGAGCACACATTTGATTGAGTAGCATATAAACTAATTCGTCGTAGAAAATACTTGCGTCTTCGGGTGTATAGAAATAATTATACTGTTCGCCCCAATGCTTCCAGGTAGCTGCCAGACGATGCACCACCTGTTTGACTGAATTTTCGCTGCCAAGCACCTGGTTGCCGTGTTCGTCCAGAACCGGACTGCCATCGCTATTGTATTGTGGTACTCCAGTTTTGCGGAAATATTTTTGTGCTAAAATATCGGTTGCAAGTTGAGACCAGTGAGTAGGTACTTCAACATTATTCATTTCGAAAACCACCGAACCGTCTGGATTTCGTAGAATGGATTTTCGAAGAGTATAGTTAAACATCTCGTAGGGACTGCCTCCCCCACGAGTAAAAATTCGTGTAAACTTCATTGTAAAACCAAAATAATATTATATAAACAAATCTATTTTTATTTAGTATAAAATTCTATGCTAACCACGCACTTAATAGATTTCTCGACCGATTTTGTATCGAAGATACCCCAATCGGACACTTCCATAGAATGCTTATCAGTAACCTGGAAAATACCTTGCGAAGCAGATTTAAGCCCAGAAACTTTTGTCCCGGCAACTTTTGCAAGTTCTTCAGCACGACGCAAGGCATCCTTTGTAGCAATCCCTAATAGTTCAATTTTCTCATTTTCTAATCCGTTATAGAAATAATCTGGCGACTCAGAAATAAGTTCTACGCCCTGACTTAATATTTCAGAAGCTTCCTGAGAAATCCGTGATATTTTTTGCACATCTTTCGACTCTACACGAAATTTCTGAACCAACAGATAGCCTGTCTTCCGAGCAACATTATCTTCAAAGCCATGCTTTTCGTAGGTAATCGTGTTTTCGAGGCTAACCAGAGTAATTTCGTCTTTGGGGATACCTTTCGAAATCAAAAAATTGTAAAACTTATCAGCATCTTGCTTAATTTTCGTATAGGCTTCACTTAAATTTGCCGACCAAGCTTGCACTTGCGGCTCCCATACTGCAATATTTGAAACAATTGTCTTCTCTGCCGCCCCTTTGACATATATCGAATTATAGTTTCTTGACTTAATTGCCTGTGCCATAATAAATGACGAAATGATTATCCCAATTGCAAGCGCAACTCCTAATAACATATAGCCATTACGTTTAATATTTTGCTCAGACATTTTAGCACCAAAATAATATTGTGAATGTGATTATTTAGTAACTTAAAACTAATTTTTTCTTTTCTAATAATCAAAAAATATAATTTAAAGTTTTCAACATCTACGACCCAATTTCTTCTAATATTAAGTTCCTCAAATCAAACAGAGCATTTTTAATTTTTTCGTTATCGAAGACTGTTTCAATTAAATCAATTTCCTGGTTATCAGTTTCTTGCAAAAATTCTTTGATTTTTAGAAAATCTTGCAAGTTTTTCAAAATTAAAGAGATTTGTTTAGAAAAGACATCTATATCTATCTCTTGATTATTGCTAATAATATTCGATAAACTCCTGCTCATCAAGTGTATTGCATCGGCAAAAATCCACGAAAAATTTTTGAATTCTGCCATAAGTTTGCTATTAAGTGCGTCGAGTGTTATTTCTGTTTCTGATTTCCTTTGAGAGTTGAAATCGATCGCTCTTATACGTTCGTCCCACCGCCATTTTTCGTAATATCGGCGAATTTCCTGCAAATGTTTATTGTCGTTCGCAAGCAATTCCAAATTTCGGGGCTTTGGCAATTTCAAAAATTTTTGGAACTCGTCGAATGCTTTTTGGGGTTCACCTTTTAATCTTTCAATTCCCATAATTTCACCTATTTATGTGCTGTCCGGACACATAAATAGAAAATATCAGAGTTCAATCAAAAAAATTTAGTTATAAAGTAGAGCTTACAAAGCGAAAGCAATTCCTGTAAGTGTTTGATTTATATGCATACCCATAAATTGTTCGCCATAGGTGTGAAACCCAACAACATTTTGAAGTCTGAATAAATTATTGACCTCGTCATCAATTCCTTCTTGTTCAGCAATATAGCGACGGTGTATGCAATCGAAAGCAATGAAAAAGTAGTTTTCGCCTAATTCATTTCTCAAATTGTCAAATAATTTTTTATAGTCTTGCACAATATCAGTAGGTTCGGCAACTCTCACCACAAGCCCAATATCAATTGCACTTAACACAGATAGACTATAATCAGGGTTCATTTTCTCGAATGATCTAACATAAAGATTATTACCAATTTGCAGGATAAACGGGTGCTTGGCAAAGGTATATGGATTCAAATCCTCGACGGGAATATTTAGAATACTTGCATATTCAATTGCAGCACGCTCACCATTTATTTCATAGACAATTCTTTGACGTGGACTTGCGTCGGTGATGACAATTTTATCGCTCATCGGCTTGAAAAATTGAGTTTTGAATACTCGGAAAGGTGTTTCGCAGCGAAGTAATACAAACGATGCAGCATTCGAACTAAGCTCGCCATTATTGAAAATGTTCGTTTCAACAAAGTGCATATCGTCACCCGCAGATCCACCAACAATTTTTATCGGCATAAACACTTTGTAAAGCAGTGCTATGACTTTATCTTCAAGCATCGATTTCCCGTCAATTAGCAATATACCGACGTATTTATCCGCGTCGTTGATATTAAAATTGAATTCGTTTTCAAAATCTCGACGAATTGCCAAAGCTTCGTTAATATTAAATTTAGTTAAATCTTCAATTTCATACTTTTTAAACTTGACTATTTTGCTGCTGATGGACCCTCCAACAGCTGAGTATCTAGTAAATCCAGCAGGAGAAATTTCGCCCGCGGTCGAGCAAGCCATTACATTCTTACCAAGCGTCCTGCTCAATGCATTCTGCATTCTCAATTTATTGTAATTCGAACTGAAAAACACAAATTTCAAAGCATCATCAGAAGTATCTATCGAAGAAGCAATTTCGTTTATTGCATCGTCCGAAATTAGTTCCTTTGAGTGCGATATTTTAATATCTTCCGACATAATTTTCTTCTCACTTTTATTTATACTTACGAAACACACTAATTTTTGTTTTAAAATTTTAAAAAATTTGGAGATATAAAATTGTGAATATGCTGCTTTGTCATAACCTTTGGAAGCTTTTCGATCTGCATCTTTGTAATTTTGGATGCAAACACAATTTACTTCTCTCTAAAAGAGTGGGGAATTTTTGGGGTGTTTCCCTCTCATAGAGGGGTCGGGGGTGTCCACCAGCCAGGTGAATTTCACAACAACACATAAATAGGGGGACGTCAAACCGTCCCCCACAAATGATTATGCTTTTTACTTGCTTACCTTGATTTTTTTATTTACAATTTCAATCGTAAATATCAGAAAACCAAAAAACATATTTATATCGATAGCTCGAATAAAATACAAATTGACTAAAGAAATAATTAAAATTAATGTGAAATATAAATTGTTTTTTAAAATTTTTTCTAAATATAGTTTATCGCAGACATAATAAGTAAAATATGTTATAGGTATTGCTTTAAGTAAGTTCAAACCAAATACATACACTTCGAATCTGAAAGAAATCACAAACATCAAATACATTAATATTAGTAGAATAGTGTCGAATACTTTTAGAGATTCACTATCAAATAATCTAATTAGTTTATGGTATCGAGAGAGATTTGTTTCGATTGCAGCCTTATCGTATTTTTTTGATAGTTCATCTATCATTTCATTTTCAGTCGTTTTCATAAATCAAATTCCCTCCAAATAATAAATAATCTATTGACTATAATGAACCAAATGCGATTTGCCAGGCAATACAACCAGCAGATGCTACAATTGCACCTTTAATTCCATATTGAAGAGCCCCGCCTGCAGCACCAAGTATCGCGGCTGGAACTGCTGCTAATCCGCCAGAATTTAGAGCACCTACTATTGCACTTCTAACAGCAATAACAGCAATTTTTGCAGCATTATTTTTTACTGCATTACAAAATCCTACAAAGTCAGCGTATCCTACTGCATTCCAGTTAATGTCACATACCTTTTGTTGATCATCTATACCAACTATAATATTTGTATTTTTATTAATATCTGAATTTATTTTGTTTGAATATAATGAATTCAACTTATTTATCCATAATTGCCCTTTACTGCTTGTCCAATATTGAATAGAATTACGAGCAACTGCAACTGCCGACCATAAAAATATCTTTTCATCATCATCGTTCAAGGAATCAATAATATGAACAATGCTATCCAATTGCATAATAGCTATCGAAGGATTGTTATTAAAAAAAAACATTTTTAATTTGAGAAAAAACCATCAATTGATTCTGTGTTAAATATGTCTCAATTTCGTTCACCAAAGACTCTGTATTTTTATAGCTTTTTAAAATATCCTCTGTAATAAGTATATCAGAAGAAATTGGGGATGTAGGATAATTATCATTAACGTATTGAACACTCAATTCTATTATAGTTTGCTCATATTCAGTTACTGTAGGCAGCTCATTAATATTATTAACATAATTATAAAAAATAAAATCTAATCCCATATTATGAGCCTCCCCAACAAACCAAAAGTCACTGGATGATAATTTATATTCATCCTCTAAAATTGATTTTTCTGCAGGATTAACAGAAAAAGATACTACCTTATCCTCTGCACATGAAATCAAAAAGAATAGGATAAGATAAGATAAGATAAGATAAAGACTTTCTCATAATGACCTCCAAAAATAGTAAAAAAAATAAAAGTAAATATTAAATACGATGCAGATCTGCATATAAGATATAAAAAATATATATATATACAAATAAAAAAAATACTTTAAAGTATTACCCCCTCAAAAAAAAAAAGCCCCCAATCAGTTAGATTGGGGGCTTCTTTTTTACGGATGAGCTTGGCGACAACCTACTTTCCCACCGTAGCAGTATCATCGGCGCGTTAGGGCTTAACTTCTCTGTTCGGAATGGGAAGAGGTGTTTCCCCTACGCTATGGTCACCAAGCGAAAAGAGCTATTGTGTAAGAGGAGAGAGCAATAGGAGTGCAAGTATAACAACACACGAGAGAGGTAAGTCGACGGACTATTAGTACTTCTCGGCTGAACGTATTACTACGCTTACACCTGAAGCCTATCAACCAGGTCGTCTACCTGGGTCCTTAAGAGATACCTAATCTTGGGGTAGGTTTCGTGCTTGAGATGCTTTCAGCACTTATCCTTTCCGGACATGGCTACTCTGCTGTGCCATTGGCATGACAACAGATGCACCGTCGGTCCGGGCGCTCCGGTCCTCTCGTACTAAGAGCGGGTCCCCTCAAGTATCTTGCGCCCACACTGGATAGGGACCGAACTGTCTCACGACGTTCTGAACCCAGCTCACGTACCGCTTTAATTGGCGAACAGCCAAACCCTT
>CAKZLY010000022.1 GCA_937127445.1 Eximiradius sp.
TATAAATTGGGTTCTAGTTATGGATCGATTGGGCTGATTGGTCCGAAAAGAATGAATTATCCAAAGATTATTTCGCTTGTTAAAGCAGTATCATCAGCCTTGTCTTCAGCTTAGTTATATCGTTATATAAAATATACAATTGTTACGTAATTACTTATAAAATTATTGGGGCGTATTGCTCGCCCCCCAATTAAAAAGATTGTAATCAATATTATAAAATATTATAATTAGATTATAAATCATACCCTATTTCTTTTGCCTTAAGACAAATTACAAAAAATTAATTTAAGATACTAATTTTAGAAATTCCAACATTTTTATTAGACTTGGCAATTATTATATAAATTCCATTGGAAAAACTACTAAACGGGACAAATATACTTTCTTGCTGTCCATTAGAAAAAAATGATTTAGAGAAAATATTTTTACCATCTAATGAAAAGACATTAATTTCGACATCACCAAGTATATCGTCAGAGGAAAGCATCAAATAATCCCCATTTTTTATGATGTTAATAGCATTGAATGCAATTCCCTTATCTTTAATGGAAGCAATTAAATAATTGCAAAAAGTTTGACGTGTCTCAATATTAACCGCTGGGAAAATAAATCCCTTATTATTGGTAAGTAGAATATATGCACCCCAAACAGGTATATTAGCTGGCAATTCATCAAAATTAGTGTTATAGAAAAGTCCGAGATTGAAAAACTCGGGTTTTTCACCGGAACTAGCAAAATCAACGTAAGGTTGGCAGGTATTGAAATAATAATTAGCACTATCACTATCCAGCCATTCAAGATTGTCGAAATAATGTTCATTCAAAAAAGGAAAATCACCTGGATCAATATCTTCTGGGTCAAAAACTTGGGAGAAATAAATAAATAATTTAAAAGTACCAACGACTACTTTCTTTGTGGTATCCTGCCCATCAACAAAACCATAAAGCCAGAAATTAGCTTTCCCAGTTTTCAAATCATATTTTAGCTCACCTAATACTTCGTTATCCATAAAGGTAGTAGCTACAAAAAATAATTTTGGCTCCATAAGGACAGTAGAAGCTTGATCGAAAGCAGATTCATAACCATTTTTTGCAGTAAAATACTCTAAAACCTGTTGCGCATTAACAACCTGTATGAAAAATAGAAATAAAAAAGGTAAAAACTTTTTCATATTATACCTCAAAATGTTAATTTATGATTAATAAACGAAAAAAATATGGCATTATTTTTTTAAAAAAAGGCTGAAAACCAGCCCTTCAAAATTTCAAGAAACATTAATTAACAAACTGCTTAGCATAGTATTTAGGGGTTAATTTTTCGCCGGTAGCTTTCTCTATCATATCGTTCCATTCATATTTCGCTCCAACAGAAAAAACCTTGTCAATGAGGAATTTACCAACTTCTTGATGACCGGTGAAACTTAGAACTTTAAATGGATCATCCTTCAATATTTTTTCAGCAATTGTAAAATAAAGTTGCGAAGCAAATAATTCCCCTAAGTGATAGTTATGATAATAACAAGGGCTTGTTGCAATATGAATTTTTGTTGCCCAATCTGGTGAATTACGATTTTCTTGGCGCTTGATCATTTGGTATTTTTCAACTAAATCCCACCAAAGTTTATTTAAATCTTGATCTGGATTTTCATACATTGATTTTTCGAAGCGATACATTACCTGAGACCAACGGCTAAATACCAATTGCTGCAATTTTAGACGTTTATTAGCAATGTCGAAAAGCCTTGCTTTTTCATCATTTGAAATACCCACCATATCTTGAATCCATTGTGCTTCAGCACCTTTGCGACCAAAAAGCATAGCAATTGCCTCTGTGGTAAATATGTGTGCAGGAGTTCTAAGCAAATAAGGCAAATCTTTCGCATAATGCTTTTCATAGAGTGCATGTCCATATTCATGAAGCATAGTTTCCATCCAACGAGCATTAGGACGAACGTTACAAAGAACTCTTATGTCGTTTTCTCTATCGATATTAATACAGTAAGCATGTTGATTTTTATTTTGTTTTTCATATAAATCGCTGCGAGCAATAATATCATCAATTGGAAGGTCTATGCTTGCATAATATTTTTCGGTCAACTTAACAATGTCTTTATCTTTGAAATATTTGTCGAAGTCCACTTCAAAGATATGTGGAGCTTCTTGGAAAAATCTATTTTGATAATGCCAAGGCATCAGTTGTTCCGGCTTTATTTTCAGTCGAGCAGCAAGGAATTCATCAACTTCAGATTTCAATTTTTTGAATTCATCACGAGTTAAATTATCAAGTTCATCAAATAAGCGGCTAATTTCTTCTGGATCTTGTTCAGAAAGTTTCAAACTCATTTCGTGGTAATTTTTAAAGCCCAGTTCACGAGCTATTTCGTTACGTAATTTTACAACAGCAATAATACTATCTGCAACTATTGGCCCAATTTCTTTATGAGCAAGCCAAACTTTTTTCAATTCTTCATTATTAGTGGAGCTTTTCAGTATCTCCTCCACATCATTATCAGTTAGCAGTTTATTTCCAACTTTAGCACGGAACTTGGAATACATTTGTTCGATATTCGAAACCATGTCTGTGAGGCGGTTAATTTTAGCGGTATCAGCTTGCTTCGATAAATACATATTGTAAAGAATGTCCAGCTGACGTTTTAAGAGTGGATCTTTGACAGCATTTGATTCTTTAATTTGCTTTAAAGTATTAAAATCATCTTTATTGAAGAAAATTAGGTTATACTCTTTCTCGAGATTTGCAACTTTAGCCCAATTTTCTTCTTTACTATTGATAGAAGCATCGAAATAAGCAGTATTTAAAGCTTTTTCTAATGGTTTTGCTTTCTCCACATACTTGTTAATAAATTCAGTTAATCTTTTTTCCATTTGAGCAGTCCCTTCTGTTTTTTCTGTTTTCTTGCAAGAACTACTTAATAATACAATTGCGAAGATTGCGGCAATTGTCAACAAAGATAAAGTTTTCTTATACATATCAATTCTTCGAAAAATGAAACATACAAAATAGAATATTTTGGTATACTAATACGTGATAATTCATTAAAAAGTTTCAAAATTAAAATGGTGTCCAAACAAAACTTACAAACGGAAATGCTAACGGCTCAGTAATAAAAGCCAATCCGAAATCCGAAGAAAATTTAGTGCCAGCAAGGCGAATACCGAGTAAAATCAGAGTATTCGAGGGATTATTTACATCGCTGTTCCAAAGTTCGCCTATAAAATGCAAATCATTTCTTGAAGAAAATTTAGTGTCGAGCCCTAATGCAATCCCAAAAGAACCATTCGGGTAGATTAATTCATAGAGTTCATTCTTGAACCTAATTGGATATATTTCTTTATTCCCGTTTTTTAGGAAAAATAATGCAGAAACAGAAGATTTTTCGCCTTGATATGTGGCATTTGCGTAATAATGTACAAATTTATTGCTAGAATTTATGAAAGCAAGATTTGCTCCGCCTCCAAACCAAATAGTAGCAGGTATATCGCTAATAGACATTGCAGGATAGGAAAATTTCACATTAGTTGTGCTTATTTCCTGATTTGGATAAGCAAATGGTAATATGCTATGTCCGGCATACACAGAGAAATAATCCCAGATACCAACACCCGCATAAAAAAATCCTAATTCGAAATTCCCTGCAAAATGATGATTACTAACCGGTAATGCAGTCGGAAGCAAAAAAACCCTATGGCTGTGTCGATAAATTTCTGATATTTTCCTGATTTCAACTATTTCATTTTCAAAAATGGTTGTACTACCAATAATTGTACTGATCTTTAAAGAAATTATATCGCTATTAATATTTTTCCCCAATACCTTAGCAGTAATTACATCACCATTAACAAGACGAAAATAATATGATTGTTCAACTTCAATATCTTGAATTTTGATCCCTGATGAAAACAGATTGGAATTTACTATAATACAAAATACAAATATGCACAGAATAAATTTCATAAGTAAAAATTAAAATATTATTGAAAAATATATAAATTAAAATTTACATATTTTTTGCAGAATTTTACAATAAAAGTTTAATAGCAAAGTACTTGTTCCCACAAAAAAAGCTACACAAAAAGTGTAGCCAAAAAAATTTCAACAAAAAGTTTATATTACCTGATTACACCAAATTTCCCTCTTTCATTTATCTCTTTTATATGATAGAAATATATTCCATTTTGTAACATACTGATTGGAATATATACTCTACCGTTGTTGATAAATAACTTGTTCTCACCAATCTTATTTCCAACTAAATCAAACAAAGTAATAGTTAAATTTTGAAAATTCGAATTATTTATTTTGACAATAGCATAATCCCCGCTGAAAGCGTAAAAAGTATTTTTGGGATCACCCCCTTTGTCATAATATATTTCTGTTGGGAAATCTTTAAAAAAAATCATAGCAACTCTAATCATTTTTACTGAGACATCGCTATCTGTGTAAGGATCTGCAATTGCTGAATAATATACAGTATCTTCACTCCTAATTTTAGCATTGAAAATTTTAACAATATACTGATTGACAGAAAAATGATTAAATTTGAAAGGAGTTTTAATATATATATTCGCAGAACCATTGTAACTGGAATCAGTTTCAGAGCAAATTTCCCATAGGTTCTTCCTTGAAACTGGTCGAAAAAAATAATAAGTCATTCCAGGATATGAATCGAAAAATGATAGGAAAACATAGTAAAAACTTCGAGGCTTATCTCGCTGACTACCACTAACAGGAATTGGTGGTTTCCCAGACAATTCACATACTTTTGAGAAAGAATTAAAAGTATATTCTTGGAACTCATATTTATTTGAAGAATTTTGATTATACAGTTGGATTAAGTGTTTCCAAACTCTTTCATCTTGCCTAAAACCACGCCAAATTTTTACCTGACCGTGAAGAATTCCATCAGTAAAATCAGCATATTGTTCAGCATTATCTCTACTTTTATTTAACAAATTGAAATTAGAATCAAAAATATGTATACAATATCCCCAATAACAATCAGAAATATGGTAAATGCTTACCACTCCAATTTCTCCATTTTCTGCAACCGAAACGTCTTTTGCTATCAGAGAATGCGCTTTGTCTCCTATTGTATATGTTTGTAACATCTCTCCTTCCGTATTGAATTGAATGAGTGTTACATACGATTTTTCTCCATCATTTTTTACTGTATAAATACCTGTTAATATTTCTCCATAATTTTTTCCCATCATTAATGGATTTTCTGCTAACATCAAGTCGTTACCAAAGACTAATCCAAGCTCTTTGTTTGAAATTATTTCCCCATTAGGACTAACGTCCACAATCCTTATCTTACAGTGCTCTTCATCTACTTTTTGCATTAATATTAATCGTACATTATTCCCAACATTATAAACAAGATGTTTTGTCCCTAAATAGTATTCATTAATATTGCCAAAGTATATGTTCCATTCAATATTGTCATCACGATATTCAATGCTGAGATGATAGTGCTCTCCACTTTTTATTTTAAAAAATTTTAAAACACCTACGTTCCCAGTATCAATCAACACATATAAATATCCATTATTTACTGTAAAAATTTGCTCCAAAAGTATTGGGAAATATGTTATCTCTGTCCGATAGATATGCATTGTAAACGGATTTAAGTTCTTGGGAACTCACTTGGTAAAAACCATATAAATAAAAGAAAAAAGTTAGCACGATAAGAATTTTGTTCATTTTCCTTAATCCTTGAAATAAACAACATAATTATTAACCTTTCATTAATTGATCCATAATATCGCTCATTTTTTCACATTTTGAGATTTTTACTAAAATACTATTTGAAAGATTTGGAACTGTCATCGGAGTATCAGGACAATAAATATTAGTACTTGGGTAATTTATGACAAAATTTGTAATACATCTATTCTCCTGATGATCATAGCATTTCGAATATACTGCACAACATTGAGATTCACCCCCACAAGATAACAATATTTGTTGAATTACACCGGATGTGGTATCTTTATATGTTGCAATTGAATAACAATCTCGCCAGAACGGTACTATATAAAGTTGCTCCTCACCATTACAATCAGGAATAGACTCTCCTAATGTCTTCATTAGTTTTTCCGTACCCATATATAGCAAAACTGCACTAACCAAAAGTGGATTTGAACTTAACAATGAATCGAAACCTTTACATTTCTCGTTGTCATATTGCGAATAAAATCCAGAAATAAAATAAAATGATTTACCTGTTGAAAGAACCATACATCTAAATAAATGATAACCCAATTTAATTTCACAATGAGGGAAATCCTAACCATATTTGTTGTTTTCTTTGGCTAACGTAACATACACATAACGAACTTCACTTTGATTAGTTGTGTCACAAACAATGTCATTTTGATTAGAAATTAATGGACAATCAATTGTATCGGCTACAGAATCTGAAGAAACTAACATAATACATAATACTACCTTTAAATAAGGTTGTTTTCATAACAATCTCCTCTTTAAAATGATTGGACATAAGGGAAAAAACTTATCAGTTCTTTGTCTTAAAATAAGGTAATAAAAATCAATTAATATTCCAAACTATTTTAATAAAGATTAGTAATTTTTTATAAACAATAAATTTTAATACTAAATAAAAGTAATATTATGTATAACTCAATTATAATTTGAACAGTATGTTTACTGATATTCACAGAGTTGGATAGATAATTAATATCTTTTTGGATTTACTTGCTTATAATACAAAAAAGGCTACTCCAAAAAGAGTAGCCACTTATTTTATTATCACAAAAAGTATTATTTAGTAAATTTCTTAGTTCCGTTTGGTTGGAAAACATATTTGAATGAGTAGGTTCGATCAATCCTGTTATAAACATCAGATGGAATACTATCTGGATAACCATAGTAATAACTTAATATCTTAACTTTTGCATATTTACCGTCAGCAGTTCTAATAGCAAGAACAACACCCGGAATCGGAGTAATCTCAAAAGTAGAATGATTATAGTTGTACCAACCTTTGCCACTACCTATTGGAATTGCGCGTTCTGTTTCAGACTTTTCTTCATAAAAAGTTGAATCCTTCGGTAATTCCGCAAGGGTCTCAAAATCTACTCCACGAAGCACAAATGCGCCACCGTTTCCAGGACCACGGTATCCCTGATTAATATAAATGCTTGTTCGATGGAAGCAAATATCCCATTCGGTTGTATTAGCGCGTGATTTGTCAATAATTTTATTCTCGCGAAGGCTAAAATAAGTCATTGTGTCGCCTTGTTCAGGGTTGAAAGTTTTGATGTTTTTCACAGTGATACTTGGCAGAAGTTCACCATTGCCACCATTGGTAGTATTATTGTCATCATCATCAGAACAAGCCACAAATAATAAACCAAACAACGCAACAAATAATAATAAATATTTTTTCATAAAAACCTCCTAATTAAATGAAAAATTATATATAAGATTAGCAAAATAAGTTCTTCCAGGATTAGATGGCAGATACATAGGTTTTTTCAAGTCAAAGATATTATCGCAACCAATTTGCAAAGAAAAGTTGTAGAAGAGCTCTTTTGAAACAGTTAAGTTCAAAATTGAGTATGCAGGAGCATATTCATTATCTTGGTCTAATACGTTACTGTTGTTTCTATCTTTAAAACCATAACGTCCGCGGTAAGTTCCACGAAGAAAAGCATTTAAACCATAATTTGCATTATTGTATTCAAATTTAACATTTGCAGAATGTTTTGAGCGATTCCATAATCCGCCATATTCTGAAATTTTAACTCGACGGTCGCCATCGGTGGTAAGCATAAAAATCTTGCCTTTTTTTATATCATCGTAAGTTTCGACATCAATAGCTTCTAAGTACTGATAACCCAAAGAAAGATTAAAATTCTCAAAGAAATTAATTTTCAAATTAGCTTCCAATCCTTGTGTATAAACTTCACTTAAATTAATATACGACCATACCTGAGCACCATTGTTTTTGTTAGCAACTGGAATTGTTTCTATCATTTCAGAAATATTATTCCTGAAAATGTTAACTTTTGTTTCGATAAATGGATTAATATCCCAAATGAAGCCAAAATTAAATGAAATTGATTTTTCTGGTTTTAAATTGCTTATTTTTCTCAAGTCAAAAATTGTATCAACAATTACACCATCATTGACAAGTTTACCAAACAGATCGTTGAAAAAAGCAACTCCAAAAACACTGTATCCTGCGATGGAATTTGTAAAGTTAAGATATAACTGCTGAAATGTAGGTGCTTTAAAACCAGAACCGACAGATCCTTTGAGCACAAATCCATCAAAAAGGCTGTAAGAGAAAGCAATCTTTGGGCTTAAATTATCAGCATAATCGCTATGCCAATCATATCTTAAGCTTGCAATCAGGTTAAGTTTTTTTGAAGCAATCCAATCTTCTTGCAAAAAAGCATAATAAGAATGAGCGTAAACTTTGCCATTATTTAATCTTTGAGCTTCGACAGATTCATAATTGCCGCCTCCACCAAATGTTAGTATATGTTGACGGGAAATCATCCAGTTCCACTGAGTTTCTAATTTGGTCAAAGATTGAGTAAATGAGTATTTATCATATAAAGCACCACCAATTCTATAATTATATTTCGATTCAGTCCTATATTCTGTATGATACAGGCGTGATTCTACATTGAAAAGGTCTGAATATTGATGTTTGCCAGAAATAGAAACACCATAGTCACGCAATTTGCTATTGTCATCGATAGTAAAAGTGTCAGCATTTTGACGAACATTAAAGTAGTTTTTTTGATCCTCAGTATTTATGCGCAAACCGACTTTGACAAATGTATTTGGATCAAATTTATATGTGAAATTATTATGAATAGTATAATTGACATATTCAGGCACGGCTTTTCCATAATACTCATCAGATAATTTGAAACCATCACTCGAAAGCCTATTAACAAATAAGCTGTTTGACAACTTGCCATTAAAGGAATTGATGCTATTCTCAACTCCCAAATCTAATGTATTGTATGATTCATAACGAGTATTAGTACGAATTGTAGTTGCATCCTCATTATCATCTGTTATAAGGTTTATAACACCAGCGAGCGCATTCGAACCATAAAGTGAGGATGACGGTCCTTTGATAACTTCTACTCTTTTAACATTGCCCATAGCAAAACGACGAGTATCGAGTATTCCACCACTCCTACCAATAATAGGTTCACCGTTAATTAGAATCAGAGCATAATCTGGGTCAAGCCCTTGAATTTGAACGCCTCGACCGTGGTCTTCTACTACCACCATTCCAAGCTCTTCACTTAAAACATTATCAAGGCGTAATCTTGAAGCAGATTTTATTGAAGAACCAGTAACAACATCAGTAGCGATTGGATTAGTTTCAATTTGTTTTGCAGTACGAGTACCGGTAACAACAACATTTTCTTTTAATCTATAAACGTCCAGCATAGTTATTTCTAATTTCAAGGGTAGCTTGTCAACTGTAATTACAGTATCTATAGAGCGACATCCTGCTCTTGATAGTTTAAGACTGTAAGTTCCCTGTTTGACATTTTTAATAACAAAAACACCATTAATATTTGTCGATGTTTGCATTTTAAGATCCGGGATACGTACTGAAACAGCGGAGAGCGGCTGCCCTTCTGGATTTTTAACAATGCCTTGAATTTCAGAAGATAAAGCAAAGACTGAATTACAAAAAAGAAATGCTATTAACAAAAAAATTACTTTCATATGCAAATATTTTGATTATACATAAATAATAGTTTAGTTGTGCTTAACATTATTTTTAAATTATGAAAAATAAATAAAAAATCAATAAAAAAATTCAATCAAAAATAAAAATTGGGTAAAAAACTAAAAAATTTTGAAATATTTAAAATAAAAAAAATAATAATTCGTATTTTTGTTAGCACTCACTTATGTAGAGTGCTAATAATTATTAAAATGTAATTTAATAGGAGGTACAATATGAACTTAACACCATTGCATGACAGAATCATCGTAAAACCTGCAAAAGCAGAAGAAGTTACCAAAGGCGGTATCATTATACCTGATACTGCAAAAGAAAAACCAATGCAAGGCGAAGTCGTTGCAGTTGGGAAGGGCAGAGTTGCTGATGATGGTAAGTTAATCCCAATGAATTTAAAAGTTGGCGACAAAGTCCTTTATGGCAAATATGCAGGCACAGAAGTAAACATTGATGGTGAAGAATATTTAATTATGCGTGAAAGCGATGTTTTTGCAATAATTAACTAAACTTTTAAATAAAAATATTGTAATATAATAATAAAAAAATTTAAAAATGTATCATAAACCAAGGAGATAAAATAATGGGTGCAAAAATCATAACTTTTGATGTTGAAGCACGTGCAGCATTAAAAAGAGGCGTGGATCAACTTGCTAACGCAGTAAAAATAACTTTAGGCCCCAAAGGTCGCAATGTAGTAATAGATAAAAAATTCGGTGCTCCACTTGTAACTAAAGATGGTGTAACCGTAGCAAAAGAAGTTGAACTTGAAGACCCAATCGAAAATCTTGGTGCAAGTATGGTTAGAGAAGTTGCATCCAAGACAAGCGATTTAGCCGGCGATGGAACAACTACTGCAACTGTTCTTGCTCAAGCAATTTTCCGTGAAGGTTTGAAAAATGTAACTGCTGGTGCAAACCCAATGGATCTAAAACGTGGTATTGATATGGCAGTTGCAGCAATTACAGAAAAATTGAAAGAAATTAGTCGTGAAGTTGAGAGCAAAAAAGAAATTGCTCAAGTCGGAACAATTTCTGCAAACAACGACCCAACAATCGGTGAACTTATTGCTGAAGCAATGGAAAAAGTTGGTAAAGATGGAGTGATAACAGTTGAAGAAGCAAAAGGAACAGAAACCTCGATGGAAACTGTTGAAGGTATGCAGTTTGATCGCGGTTATCTTTCGCCATACTTCATTACTGATGCTGATAGTATGGAAGCAATTTTGGACAATCCATACATCTTAATTCACGACAAGAAAATTTCTTCAATTAAAGATTTACTCCCTGTTCTCGAAAAAGTTTCGCAAGCTGGTCGTTCGCTTTTAATTATAGCTGAAGATGTTGAAGGCGAAGCACTTGCAACATTAGTTGTAAATAAACTACGCGGCACTTTGCGTGTTGTAGCTGTCAAAGCTCCTGGATTTGGTGATAGACGCAAAGCAATGCTCGAAGACATTGCAATTCTCACTGGTGGAACAGTTATCAGTGAAGAAAAGGGCTTTAAGTTGGAAAATGCAACTCTTGCATATCTTGGAACAGCAACTCGCGTAATTGTAGATAAAGACAATACCACAATTGTTGAAGGTGCTGGCAAACAAGAAGACATTAAGAAACGCATCAACGAAATTAAAATTCAAATTGATAAAACAACGTCCGATTACGACAGAGAAAAACTACAAGAACGACTTGCAAAACTTGCCGGTGGAGTTGCAGTTTTGAAGATTGGTGCAGCAACAGAAGTTGAAATGAAGGAAAAGAAAGCTCGCGTCGATGATGCTTTGCACGCTACTCGCGCTGCTGTTGAAGAAGGGATTGTACCTGGTGGCGGTACTGCATATTTAAGAGCTCTTTCTGTTTTGGAAAATTTGAAACCAGCAAATGAAGATCAAAAAACTGGTATCGAAATAATTCGTCGTGCATTGGAAGAACCTATCCGTCAAATTGTTTCAAATTGCGGATTAGATGCTTCTGTTGTGGCTAATAAAGTAAAAGAAGGAACAGGTGCATTTGGTTTTGATGCTGCTCGCGAAGAATATTGTGATTTGTACGAAGTAGGCGTAATCGACCCAACTAAGGTTAGCCGCGTTGCTTTGGAAAACGCTGCATCAGTTGCAAGCCTTATGCTTACAACAGAAACAACTATTGTTGAAAAACCTGAAAAAGAAAAACCAATGCCTCAAATGCCAACTGGAATGGATTATTAATAATAGTCCGAATAATCGAAATAAAAAGCTCCGCTCTGATCAGAGCGGAGCTTTTTATACTCTCTTAATAATACCACACCCTAAAGAGTATATACCCAATATAAAATAATATAGATAAAGTAATTATAGATGTTAAAAAAATAATTTTAGCTTTTCTTGATGTAAATACAAGTTTACCATCTTCAATATTTTTATCATTGTAATCTTTTTTATCGTTTTCGTAAGGTACTAATTTAAAGAGTCGTCCTTTTATTAAACGCTTAGTAAGTAAAATACTTAGCACTAAAGGAATAATGATAACAATGATATACTTTAACATTTCTTTTAAAACTTCTTCTATCATAACTTTTCAACCTTTACAATTTTAAAGATTTAATAATCAATTTTTTAATTGCAGGAGATGCAATTTTTGCAGTAGCTAAACCACCTAAGCCCCTTCCAGAACGTGATAAACAATTTCTTCTTTAGTAGGTTTTTTCACTTGATCTATCCACTTTTCAATGTCTTCAGCAGCTGACATAATAGCTCCTGCTAAATCTAGTAAAGCAACCCATCCCAATACACTACTAATTTCACTATCCTCATTTTCAGCATCGAGAACTGGGATATATCCACTCCCTGTAAAGTCAGGATATAATCTATCGTTTACTCGAGGACCAGACCAAAACTCTCTAACTGAAATAGCAAATGAACCAACAAAATTGGTATATATTTTTTGCAATTCATTATATGTTTCATTCTTGTATGAATTTTGAATTTCCAAAATAATTTTGTTTTTATAGCCTGTTTGGAGCATTAAATCAATTATCAAATTTGTTTTATTTGAATAGAATGTATCATTAGTATTAATATCCAATTTGTGTTGAATAATATTTTTCAATTCTTCAACAGTAATATCTTTATCTTCAAATAACCAAAAGGTAGAGTACATCCCACCAAAATACCTTGTTTTATAATCTTTTATTGGATTAAAAAAACTTAATGATGGAACGGAACTCTTAAAAGTATTAAGTAAGCGTAATCCTGTTGTTTCCCAGAATCTATCTCTATTAGACAAATAATAGTTATGAAATGCAATAGAATCGATATTATGAATCTCATTCACTACTGGGTTTATCATTAAATTATGCCATTCACCAGATTGTGAAACAAACAATGAATCAGCTTCCAAATTTTCTTCTTGGATGATCGCGCCTAGGATAGATTGATTTGAAGTTATGTTTTCATTCTTTCCGCAAGAACTAAATGATAAAATCATTAATAAGAAAGATACATACATTTGTGATTTGTGATTATCATAATAACACCTGTAATTATTTAAACAAATACTTACTTGTGCTTTGAGTTTATTAATATTTTTTTATTCGCCAAATGCTTTTTCATGATTTTCTGATAATCATTTTAAATTAAGTTGTATCTTGATGAAATTATCATTAAAGAAATAGAAAGAAGGTGAACTCGTATTGGATTTTGATTCTGGAACAAAAGAATAAATTAATTTATGCGAAACTGCCGTAATCGACTAAACTAAGGTTAGCTGCGTTGCTTTGGAAAACGTTGCATCAGTTGCAAGCCTTATGCTGACAACAGAAAAAATAATAGTTGAAAAACCTAAAAAAGAAAAACGTAACTATTGTGTTACGTTTTTTTATATTTTAGTAAATTAAATAAAGTCTGAAACTATGGTTTTATTATTGTATCGGCTCTATCAGGGCTTAATGAAGCAATCTTTATTTTTGCTCCTGTGAATTCTTCAATATAATTGAAATAGTTTAAAACTTCCACTGGTAATTTATTCCAATTATCAATTCCTTTTAATTTTCTTTTCCATCCCTTAAATGCTTTATATTCACATTTAACATTATTAAGGGTATGAATATCAACAGGAAACGATTTTAATGTTTTCCCCTCGTAAGAATAAGAGATACAGGCTTTTATTTCATCGAAATCATCAAGAACATCTAATTTTGTTATGGCAATTTCTGAAATACCATTAACCATAACAGAGTATTTTAAAGCAACAAGATCGAACCAGCCACAACGACGTGGGCGTCCAGTTGTTGCACCAAATTCAGACCCAATCTGTCGCAAACGCTCACCTGTTTCGTCAAGCAGTTCCGTTGGGAATGGGCCATTGCCAACGCGTGTAGTATATGCTTTCACAATACCAATAACGTTGGAAATCGACGTTGGAGGAATACCAAGTCCAGTGCACGCTCCGCCCGAGGTAGGATTTGAGCTTGTAACATAAGGATAGGTTCCATGATCAATATCAAGTAAAGCACCCTGCGCACCTTCAGCAATAATTTTTTTGCCTTCTTTAATTGCATTGTTAAGATAAAGTGTTGTATCAGTAATCAAGTCGTCAATTTCGGCATCAAACGAAAGATATTCTTCCATTAGTTCATCAATATTGAACCTTTCAAAACCATAAATTTTATGAAGAATATTGTATTTTTCTTCCAAATTATTACGAAGTTTTTGCTCGAAACCTTTTTTATCGAGTAAATCAACAATACGAATACCAACTCGAGTAGCTTTGTCGAAATAAGCAGGTCCTATTCCCCGTCCAGTAGTGCCGATAGCGTAACTTTTGGCATCTTTTTCGCGAACCTGGTCGAGTAATTTATGATACGGCATAATAAGATGTGCTTTATGGCTTATGAATAGTCTATTATGAACATCAATACCGTTTTCTTCGAGCATTTTGATTTCACTTTTTAGCGCAATTGGATCGATTACAACTCCATTACCAATAACACAAATGCAATTTGGATGAAGAATACCAGAAGGAATGAGATGTAATACGTACTGCTTTCCATTTATTACAATTGTATGCCCTGCATTAGCACCACCTTGGTATCGAGCAACTATATCAGCGTCTTGACTAATTAAATCTACAATTTTACCCTTTCCTTCATCTCCCCATTGAGAGCCAACAACTATTGTAACACTCATAATTATCCTAATTTGTTTGAAAACAACGATTAATTTAACAATTTTTCAATTAATATAAAGTTTATTTTCAGTAATATATTCTTCCACTTCTTCTGGGACTAAACCCGAAATACTTTCCTTGTTTTTTAATTTTTCGCGAATTTGAGTTGCTGTTATGTTAATAATTGGAGCGTCAATTAAATGAATTTTATCTAAGTAATGTCCCAATATCACCTTAATATTTTGCTGTAAATAAGAATTATCAATATCTGGACGACGAACGATACAAACATTTGAGTTAGCAAGAATTTCTTCCCAGTTTTTCCATTTGTCGAATGCAATTGCTTGATCGGCACCGATTAGTAAATAAAAATCATCTTCGGAATGAATGTTTTTTAGAAAAACAATCGTATCAATTGTATAAGAAACACCACCTTTGACAATTTCATAATCCAAAACTTCAACATTTTTAAACGTTTTCAGTGCTAATTTAAGCATAAAAAGCCTATCGTAATCAGTAGCTTGATAAACTGAAAAGTTTTTTTTAAAGGGTGAAATAGCAGCTGGGACGACATAGCACTTATCAATCTGCATATGAGAAATAAATTTTTCAAGCATTACTAAATGCCCATTATGCACAGGGTTAAAAGTGCCGCCGAAAATACCAACTTTCATTTTCTAATCTTTCGTAATAATAATAGCAAAAATAACAAATACTATTCATTATAAAAAAGAGAGACATAAAAATTATGCCTCTCTAAATAAAATATTTAGCATTCAATTTTAAAAATTTTATATTAGTCGATATATTCCATTTTAACAGTAAAATGACGTAAAAATTCTGCTTCCCATACAATTTTCATCTTCTTAAGGTTATCTCTATTCTTATATGCTTCAATAACTGCTTCGGCTATATAGTCAAGATGATTTTGAGTATAAACACGGCGGGGAATTGCAAGTCGAACAAGTTCCATTTCTGGTGCTATATGGTTGCCGTTATGATCTTTTTTGCCAAACATAACGGAACCAATTTCCACAGTTCTGACACCACTAATTCGATATATTTCGTTTGCAATAGATTGACCTGGGAAAAATTCTGGTGCAACATGTGGAGCAAAACGCTTTGCATCTAAATATACACCGTGCCCACCTGTTGGTTCAATAATAGGAACACCTGCTTCGAGTAATTTATTGCCTAAATATTCGATTTGGCCAATTCTATATTCCAGGTAGTTTTCATTCAATACTTCTTCGAAGCCAACAGCAAGAGCTTCTAAATCGCGTCGAGCTAAACCACCATAAGTAGGAAAACCTTCTGTAACAATAAGAATTGTGCGTGCTTTTTCGGCAATCTTATCGTCATTTGTTGCAATAAAACCGCCAGTATTAGATAAACCATCTTTTTTAGCACTCATAGTGGCACCATCAGCGTAAGAGAACATTTCTTGAGCAATTTCTAAAATTGATTTATCTTGGTAGCCTTTTTCTCTCTTTTTGATGAAATAGGCATTTTCAGCAAAACGACAACAATCTATGTAAAATGGAATACCATATTTACTTAACACTTCTTTAGTTTTGCGTATATTTTCCATCGACACGGGCTGCCCACCACCACTATTATTAGTTACAGTAATCATACTTAATGGAATATTTTCAGCGCCATATTTTTTAATTACTTCTTCGAGTTTATCAATATCTATATTCCCTTTGAAATCATAATGAAAAGCTGGATTCTTTCCATTTTCATTTAGTAAGTCAAGAGCAATTCCATTATTATATTCGATATTGCCGCGAGTTGTATCAAAATGTGTATTATTTGGGATATATTTTCCTTTAACATCAAAACATTGGAACAGAATACGTTCAGCAGCTCTCCCTTGGTGAGTTGGGATAATGTGTTTAAATCCAGTTATCTTTTTAACAATATTTTCGAATTTGTAGTAGCTTCTTGAACCTGCATATGCTTCATCTGAATCCATCAATGCTGCCCATTGTTTGCTGCTCATCGCGGTAGTACCACTATCAGTTAAAAGATCAATTGTAATTTGTTCAGATTTTAAATAAAATGGATTGTAAAAAGCATCTTTTAAATATTTTTCTCTTTCTTGAACAGTAGTTATAGGAATTTCTTCAACAGTTTTAATCTTAAATGGCTCAATTTTTGTCTTCATTTATCACCCATTAAATATTTTTAATTTTGTTAAAAATAGAAAAGCAAATTAATTATTATTTTACTTAAATCAAATCAATTATTTTATTGAAGGATACATAAATAAAAAGCCCGCTAATAAGCGGGCTTTTTTGAAATTATCATCTTATAAACTCATAAATTTTTGTTTTTCTGTTTGCATTTTATCGTAATCTGCTAAAAACTTTTCCAAGCCCAAATTAGTAAGCGGATGTGCTATGGACTGCATAAGAACCTTGTATGGAACGGTAGCAATATCCGCGCCAGCGAGTGCTGCATCAACAATATGTTGAGGATGTCTAATTGAGGCAGCAATAATTAAGCTATCGTAACCTTGGACATCCCATATTTCACATACTTCATCTAAAACTTGTTTGGAACTTGAAGCGATGTCGTCAAGTCGTCCCATAAAGACAGAAACATACGAAGCACCTGCATTTGCAGCGGCTATAGCCTGAGTTGTGCTAAAAACAAGAGTAACATTTGTAGGAATATTACGAGCAGATAATTGACGCACTGCTGCTAAACCCCCAGGTATCATAGGAATTTTGATAGTAGCCTCAGGAAACCAGCTCAAAATTTCATCAGCTTCTCGAAGCATTCCGTTAGTATCAGTTGAAATAACTTCCACTGATAAATGTCCGCCAATAGTCTCATAAATTTCGAGAATTCGTTTTTTAATATCTACCGATGGATCTTCAAGAGCAAGCAGCGAAGGATTGGTTGTTACACCACTGACAAAACCTAATTTTGCACACTCGCGAATATGCTCAATATTTGCAGTATCAACGTATAATTCCATTTTTCACCTTATAATATATCTGAAAAATTACACCTTTTTTTCGTTCACAAGTCGCACAAAATGCTCGAAACTTCTGTCATAAGTTCGTTCAGCGCTATTTGGGAAGAAACAAGCAGGCAACTGACGGGACCGCCTATGATATACGATGCATTCACAACATATTCCTTTTCTTGAACAAGGTTCGTATGAGCAATTACACATTTGCAAATTTCTTTCTTTTTTGCATTCCATAGACTATTCCATTTTTCTTATGTAAACAATCTTTTTGTCATCTTCTTTAAATTTCGGATAACCGAAGAAATCAATATTCATAACATTAAAGTTGAGTGAAGGAAATTTTTTCATTGCAGTATTTAATTCTTCCGAAATATCTCCTCCTTTATAAAAAACAAAATTAGCATTTTTTTTTGCAATTGGCATAGACCAAGTTAGCAAATCGCTAATTTTTGTTACCGCCCGGGCAAAAATGAAATCAAAGTATTCAAAATACTTATCGTTTTGAGCCAGATTTTCAACTCTCATAGAAATTGCTTCAATGTTACGAAGGCCAGTATGCTTTGCGAGCATATTAGTAATTTTAATTTTTTTAGCAATCGAGTCGATAAGAAGTATAGATATGTTTCCAGCAGCAATTGCAATTGGTATTCCTGGCAAACCACCACCAGTTCCAATATCCAAACATCGCGACCTTGCAGGTACTTCAATATATTTTAAAAGCGAAATGCTATGCAGAATATGGTTTTCTAACACATTTTCTTCATCTTTTCGACTTATAAGATTAACTTGTTTATTCCAATAAACTAATTCTTTAGCATAACGTTCAATACGTTCTAACTGTTCTTTATCAAGAACTATTCCATTACCTGATGCTATTGTCCAAAATTCAGTTAAATCCATATTAAAATTTATTTACAATTTTCAATTAAAAACTTTTCAATATTAAGCAGAGAATTTGGTTTATCCAAACCGAAATAATTGCCTCCAAGGTATGGTTTTAATTCTATGTATGGAAATTTGTGTAACTCAAGGTGGAGCATAGAGCAATTATTGCTTGCAGCTATTCTTTGAATATACAATGGAGAAAAGATAGATAATTTATCAGGATTAATTACTTTCCCGACTAAACCAATTACTTGCCCTTGCTTTATGTGTTGGTGTTTACTAACAAAAATTTTTTTCATCTCAGCATACTTTAAAATATAATCATATTTAAAAGATTTAATTAAAACAAAATAAGTAACATCCCAATAATATATGATATTTGGACCAGTAAAAGTTCCAATCTCTAAAACATAGCCATTTTCACAAGATAATACAGGAGTACTTTCCTCGCAATAGAAATCAATACCACAATGAAAACGGTCCCCACGACTTTCCCAAAATGAACCTTTTTCAGGAAAGCGTGGGAGACAATTTAATTCATAATTTTCTATAGGAAGAATAAACTTATGCATTACTTTTTAAATTGTTTAGCTAAGTTAAGAAATTCAATTCCCAACGGCAAAGATAATTGGCTATTACTCATACGTTCTGGATGCCATTGTACAGCAATAATTGGAGATTTATCAGAATCATCGAGCCACTCGAATCCTTCAACAATTCCGTCTTCCGCAAGCGCGTTTGGAACTAGTCCAAGCGCTAAATATTCGACAGCCTGATGATGGGAAGAAGTCACATTATCTCGGAGAACGCCTGTAATTTTGTTTAACTTTGTGTTCGGAAGTATATCAACTGCATGACATTTTTGAAACTTATCATTGCATTGATGAGAAATATTGGATGGATGATCTTGAGGAATATCAACGATCAATGTTCCACCAAGAGCTACATTTAGAATCTGCATACCTCGACAGATTGCTAAAATTGGCATTTTCAAAAGTAAAGCCTTTTCAATTAATTTAAATTCCAGTGTGTCTCTTTCAAGATTAATCTGACAACGAGATGAATCTGCTTCTTTTCCATATCGACCCGGATGAACATCTGCACCACCAGATAGAACCAAACCTTGACAAGTTTCCAATAATTTGGCTGCCTCGTCAGGTGAATAATTAATCATATCAACAATTTCAATATCAATCCCAGCGCTTTTAAGCCATTCTCCATATAATAAATAAAAGTCCGAACCACTTGCTTTTGATATTGCAATTCTAAGTGGCTCGGATTGAACAGATTGAGATAAAAGCATTGTGGTCATTATTATAAACAATAGTTTTGACATATACATTCTTAAATTTCTAATGCAACAACACCCGGAAGCTCTTTTCCTTCTAAAAATTCAAGCGATGCTCCACCGCCCGTTGAAACGTGTGATACTTTTTTATCGAAGCCCATTTGATTAATAGCAGCAGCTGAATCACCGCCACCAACAATAGTTACAGCACCATTTTCGGTAGCTTTAGCAAGAGATTCAGCAATAGCATAAGTTCCCTTTGCAAAATTGGACATTTCAAAAACTCCCATTGGGCCGTTCCAAACAACTGTTTTTGCCTGCGAGATAATCCTTGCAAATTCTTCTTGCGTTTTTGGTCCGATATCCATTCCAATATCTCCATCCCCTATTTCATCAGCTGAAACAACCTTAATATTTGCTTCATTTTCGAACTTGTCTGCAACAACAATATCAACAGGAAGCAATAATTGTACGTTATTTTCTTTTGCTTTATTTAACAAATTAGCTGCTAATTCAATTTTATCGTCTTCTAAAATTGACTTGCCAATATTGTATCCCATAGCTTTGTAGAAAGTAAAAATCATTCCTCCGCCAATAATTATAGTATTGCATTTATCAAAAAGATTATTTATAACATCAATTTTACCAGAAATTTTCGCTCCACCGATTACAGCAACAAATGGCTTTATTGGAGATTTTAAAGCTTTGTTTAAATAATCGAGTTCATTTTTCATAAGAAAGCCGGCATATCTTTCTTCAAAGAGCTTTGCAACCGCTTCGGTCGAAGAATGAGCTCTATGAGCAGAACCAAAAGCATCATTTACATAAGCATCTCCTAAGCGTGCTAATTTTTTGGCAAATTCCATGTCATTTTTTTCTTCTTCGGAATAAAAACGAACATTTTCGAGTAAAACAATTTCTCCTGGAACAGCCGACTTAACTGCTTTTTCTGCAACCTCTCCTATACAATCTTCTGCAAACAAAATTTTATAGCCGTATTTTTCAATTAAATGTTCTGCAACTGGTTTCAGCGAATATTTTGGGTTACGTTCTCCTTTCGGACGACCAAGATGTGACATAATCACCGGGATACCACCATCGTCAATGATATAGTCAATCGTTGGAAGAGTCATTTTTATGCGTGTGTCGTCTGCAACTTTTCCATCTTTATCGTATGGAACATTGAAATCAACACGCACCAAGACATTTTTTCCATCAAAATTACCATCAAGAATTGATTTTATCATAGCTAATTCCTTTTTGAAGTGGAACAGTTTAAAATTGTAAAGATAAACAGAAAGCCAAAATATTGTATATTATTTAAATAGAGCAATAGATGCAAAAGAAACAGCTGACTTTGTTGGCACCTCGTTCCAAATTGCATAATCAATTAATTTTCCTTTTGTAGGATTAATTAATTGCATCAAGGCATAAATTGACGAGACACCACAAATTTTCCATTTATCTTGATCTGCAATTATTTTGTCAAAAAATGTGTTTCTGTCACCTCGTTCGATGGAGTTAATAAGTATCCTATCTTCAATTTCCAACTGCTTAAGACGGGTTTCAGCATCAAAATCATCGCCAAATTTTCTTCCAATATGTGCAAAATCTACACTTGCTATGAACATTACTTTTTTGCTTGATTTTTCAATAACTTCATTAAGAGAAGCCAAAAGATTGTTAATGCTATCGTTTTCGGGTAATTGTCCATTTACTATAAATTCGTATGGAGATCCAACAAGAATAGGCAGAATTTTGAAATTATTTTTGAAAAAATATTTGAGCAACACAACTTGATATTCAACAGAATGCTCAAATTTATGAGAAAAATCGCCAATTGTAAGTTTTTTTCCAATTTTTTCTTTCAAATTATTAAGAATTTCGAGGTCGCATTCTGCAACTCCGAGAGGGGTCTGATAAGGTTTTTCAGAAAAGATAAAATAGTCTGAATATGAGCGATGAGAAGTTCCAAAGATCACAAATAAATCATATTGATTTTCTGCAATTGAGCTATATCCTTTTGCATAGACATCCGTAGTTAAATGACCTATTGAAAAATCTATATGCGGCAGAATCAATGCAGCAGGTTCATTTTCAAATTTAATATCGATGAATTTTTTGAAATATTCTGATGCGAAAGCAAGAAATTCATTGGCTGTTTCCGGATATGAACTATTTGCTGTAAGCATAGGTCGATATGGCTCTATGGAATATTGCTCCTGCACTTCTTTTAGTCTTTGGAAATAATTAGCAGAAAGCAAATAAGCATTTTTATCCAGAAATCGCAAAGAATCTTCAATTAACTTATAAATCTCATCATTTTCCACTTCATTCTTTAACTGCTGAAAGGTAAAAGCACC
Source organism: Eximiradius sp. (assembly GCA_937127445.1). GTDB lineage: Bacteria > Bacteroidota > Ignavibacteria > Kapaibacteriales > UBA2268 > JAKIZO01. The sequence goes on from CAKZLY010000022.1 coordinate 22,430, forward strand.
ATTTAGAGAGCGAAGCAGAATATAAAAATCCTTCGTCAACATCAAATTCTGATTTGCTATGCCAAATGGATCTTGCAAGATGATATATTTTTCGCCATCTATAATTGTTTCCACCGTATCGATATCATATCTCAATGGAGAAATAAGTTGTTCGGTCATATCATTCATCTCAAAATAAAGCTTAAACAAAATATTAAGCAAAAGAATAGCATAAGAATAGAATTTAATGCTATAAGTAAGTTTAGTTTCTCACCGGATTTACGAGTAATATCTATCATCAGTTTAGCAGCAATTGGCAAACTAATTAAGACAAATAAAAAAATTAAATTACTGGTAATATAGCTTAGTATTATTGGTGGGATGTAGCTTAGTAACACAAACGCTTTAAAAAGATACAGAGCATTCTGTCGGCCTATTTTAACAGCAAGTGTAATTTTGCCAACTTTTCTGTCAGTATCGATATCGCGAATATTATTGATAGCCAAAAGATTAACAGAATGAAACGCAGGAGTCAAAGAAGAAAGCAGTGAAATTAGATTTACCTCTCTTGTGAAAACATAGAAAGTGCCATTTACTGCAACTAATCCAAAAAAAATAAAAACAAAGATTTCGCCCAGCCCTTTATATGCAAGTGGATAAGGACCGCCTGTATAAGCAAAAGCAAAAAATAGGGAAAGAATTCCTACAATCAATATATAAATATCTGAATATTCGACAATTTCAAGCCCTATTGTAAATGTAATAACAGTTAAAAAAATTGAAACAAGCGACATCTCATTAGGTGAAATAATTCCGGAGGCAACCATCCTTTTGGGCCCAATTCTTTCATTGGTATCAGCACCTCGCTTGAAATCATACAATTCATTAAAATAATTAGATAAAATTTGTATAAAAACAGCACAGATCAAAATAAGAACAAATATTTTAAAACTAATATAGCTATAATTTGAAGCAGCAGCAGTTCCAATAAGAACTGGGACTACACTTGCAGCAAGAGTTTTGGGTCTTGTTGCTATAATAAACACCCTTATTTTGTCTATTGCGTTCATTATTACATCTTTTCAGGCGCAGAAACACCTAAAATGCTCAATCCATTTGCAAGGACAAATCTTGTTGCTTCGCACAAAGCATATCTTGCCGAAGCAATTTCTAAATGGGAGCCAATTATTCTACAATTGTGGTAAAAAGTATGGAAAGCTGAGGCAACTTCCTTCAAGTACTCGGCTAAAATGTATGGTTCAAATTTGTTCGCTGCTTGAAGAACTATGCTTGGAAACTTATAAATATGTTTTATTAAATTTTGCTCATCGGAATTTGTTAATACTGATAAATCAGGGTTAATAATAATCTGGTGATTTTCGTTCTTGATTTTGTCAATAATAGAGCATATTCGAGCATGAGCATATTGAAGATAAAAGACAGGATTTTTTTCGCTTTGTTCTTTTGCGAGCGATAAATCAAATTCCAAGTGAGTGTTTATACTTCTCATCAATAGGAAAAATCTAACAACATCAGCACCGACCTCGTCAATTAAATCATCAAGTGTATAGCTTTTACCAGTGCGCTTACTCATTTTTACTTGTTCTCCGTTTTCAGTCAAAGTAACAAATTGATGAATAAGCACTTTAATTTTATCAGTATCGTATCCCATTGCTTTTAAAGCTGCAAGAACATCCGGGTAAGTAGCAATATGGTCGGCACCGAATAAATCTATAATCAGGTCAAATTTTCTCTCCAATTTTTCACGGTGGTAAGCAATGTCAGGCAGACGATAAGTTGGTTCACCCGAAGATTTAACAATTACTCTATCTTCTTGTAATCCCATTTGAGATAAAGCTAACCATAAAGCTCCATCTTTTTCATAAGCTAAATTGTTATTCTTAAAGTACTCAATTACTTCCTTAATTTTACCATCTTTATATAGACTATCTTCATTGAAAAACACGTCTTGTTTTATATTAAGCTTTTCGAGCGTAGCTTTGATTTTTTGGAAACACCAATTTTCACCAAATTTTCTAATCTGGGATAAATCCTGAAAATCTCCCGTTTTCAACTTATCACCGAAGCTTTTGTATAAATCAGTAGCGATTTCTTTTACGTAATCCCCGTGATAGCCATCTTCGGGAAAAGGGAAATCTTTATCAACAAAAAGTTGCATATATCGTGCATAAATTGAATCAGCAAGTACTTTCATCTGGTTGCCAGCATTGTTGAAATAGTACTCGCGAGTAACATCATAACCAATCCATTCAAGTAAATTGGCAACTGTATCACCAACAACAGCATTCCTCCCGTGTCCTATGTGAAGAAGTCCAGTAGGATTGACGCTAACATATTCAACATTTGCAGTTTTACCACTTCCGACTAAGCTTTTACCAAAATTGCCGCCTTGAATTAAAACTTCTGATAACAATTCTGTCCAGAATTTTTCAGTTAATTTGATATTAATAAATCCAGCACCAGCAACAGTAATATTGAATATCTTGTCTGGATTAATCTCCAAATTGTTAATAATATCATTTGCTATTGCAATCGGTGATTTTTTCAATTGTTTAGAAAGTTTCATAGCAACATTTGTTGAAAAATCACCAAAATCTATGTTTTTAGGTTCTTCGAAATACAAAAAATCAACATCCTTGGCACCAATTTTATCTAATGCAGCAGAAAAAACTTCAAATAAATACTTCATTATTCTATTTCTCCATTGGATAAAAGAAACAAATCAAAAATTTTGGATTGATCAAGTTTTTTGAGCCTTCCGGCTTCACCAAGCGTGTAGAAAATCCCATCAGCCCAAAGTTTTTCAATTTGGTAGTATTTACGAGATTTATCAAGCATAATATGTGCAATTACATCAAAGAAGTCAACAAGTACCCATTCTTTTACTTCAAGTCCCTCACTACGAGGTTTATCTAATTCTATCTGTGTGCAATATTTATAAATTTCATCGATAATCGCTCCTACTTGCGGCTGGGAATTACAACTACAAATAACAAAAAAATCAGTTGGAGCTGTATCTATTTTTCTCAGGTCAATAACGATAGTATTTACTGCAAGTTTATTTTCACAAATCTTTGCAAGCATAGTTGCGAGCTGCTTCGAAGTTTTAGGCTTATTAAGTTTTGCCAATTTATCACCTAAGTTATTAAACAAAAAACAAAAATAGCAAAAAGTTAGGTAATATTAAAATTAGATAATTATAAATCTCAATGGTAAATCAACAGATTTTGAAATTCCTATTCGTTTCGTAGCAACAAACTCAGCTTTGTAGTTATCGTCAAGCAAAAATATATTGCTTTGGTTGATTATCTTAAAATTGTCTTGAATGGTAATTCCTAATGCCTGCGTCAATTTCCCTGGGCCATTACACAAGTTTTTTAAATTATTAGTATTACGATTATACATCATAGTTTCTATCCCAAATAATGGAATAATCGAGCGAATTAATACAGCCGCACCAATATTCTCAGTCTCAGAGACTATGTTCATACAATAATGAACACCATATGATCGATAAACATAGATAGTTCCTCCATTGGCAAACATTGCAGCATTTCTTTGTGTTTTTCCTAAGAAAGAATGGCTTGCCTTATCATTTTCTGAAAGATATGCTTCGGTTTCCGATATCCTACCGCCAAGAATAGAGTCTTTGTTATAAACGATTAGCAATTTACCCAATAAAAATTGAGCAACATCTTTCGTATTTTCTTGAAATTTTTCGCTCGGAATTAGTTTGCCAATTTCATTTAAGGATAAATTTTTATTAGCCATACTCTTAATAATAATTCAATAAAAATCAATAAAAAACAGAATAAATATAAATAATATTTGTATTCAGTATATTCAATTTTTTGAAAAGTAATATAATCATTTTTTTCCAATGAACTTATTTTATTATATGTTTCAACCAATTTAATCTCATTTTCGGAATTAAAATATAAGCCGCCAGTTATTTGGGCAATCTCCTTTAATGTTTTTTCATCTAAATGAATGTCCACTGCAATTAGCTCACCTGAACCATCAGCATATCTTGGCACAAAGGCTTTGCCCGTTGCTCCAATTCCAACAGTATGAATTTTAATATTTCTCTCTTTTGCAATCTCAGCTGATTTGATTGGAGTTATCAATCCACTATTATTAACACCATCTGAAAGAAGTATTATGATTTTACTTTCTGATTTTGAGTTTTCAAGAGCGTTTATTGCAGAAGCTATACCCATTCCTATCGCTGTCCCATCTTGCAAAATACCGGATTTAACCTTTTGAAGTTGAAAAATCAAGTAGCTTGTACTAATTGTAAGTGGACACAACAAAAAGCTTTCAGCAGAATACAAAACAACACCTATTCTATCCTGTTTTCTTTGTTCTATGAACTTCGAAGCTTTCTCGATGGCTACTTTTAATCTGTTAGGGGGAAAATCCGTTGCAAGCATAGAACCTGAAATATCAATAACAAGAACAATGTCATTGGATATGATTTTTTTTTCAATTTGTGTCTCTTTACTAAATGGTTCAGCTATTATTAAAATAATAAATGTAATTAATAAAACCCTTAACAAATGAAGGACTAATATTTTAAAATTAAGCCTATTATTTTTACAATACGGCGAAGTACTTGGGAAAACAACAGCACCTTTCTTTGCTATGTTCCAAAAAAACAACAAATATAAAATCCAGGCAACTGGAATAAGAAATAGCAAATCAGGATATTTAAAGTAAAAATTCATCGACAATATTTATTAAGTATTTTAACTAAGTTATTTATAATTAAATTGATTTCGTCTTTCGAAATGTGCCCGTTATTGTATAATATGTGCTCAATCTTTATTTTTATATTAATAAAACCTGTTAAATCATTCATTTCAAATTTTTTACTCAATTCTAATTTGATATTATTAGTGTTCATTTCAGAGTAATTTAATCCAATTTGATTAATTAGAAAATGAACCAAAACACAATTAACACTCATAACTAAATCATTTTCACTGTACTTATTAATATTTCTTAATATTTTTTGTAATGTTTTGGTATAATTATCTTTGATTCTTTTTCTTTTATAATATTTTATTGCTACTGCGAAAATTAATAATAGAAATAGAACAATAAAAAACACATATAAATAGTTTTGATTACTATAACTTATAGTGTTTTGATTTGCAAAAATTTTATCATAAAAATTAAAATATGGACGATTTGTATCAACTTTTGGATACAAGTATTCAATTTTTAAAGGGCTTAATGTTTCTATTGAAATATTATTATTGTTAATGTTAGTAAAGATTATCTTAGTTTCAGGAATAATGTAGGATGCTTCCACAAAAGAAGTAATAACGAATTTATATATTATCTTCATTAAACCTGCATCATAAGTTGTATCAATGTGCTTTTTCAATAAAAATATGTTATCAGGAAGGATAATATTAGGTATTTGAACAGCATAGTTTTGAGGTATATGGATAGTGAGATTAATCTCATTTGGCGCTCCTATTAATATAGAAGTGTCGGAAACAGCCAGAGAAGCATATCCACAAAAAACTTTTCCCGAGGATATCAATAAGATAAACAAAATAATTAATTGAATTCTCATAACCCTTTGAATGTTTTCAACTTAATTTTCTCCAGCAATGAAATAACTCTTTTATTAGGTTTTAAATTTAAATACTTGCGTTTTGTAATGTTAGAATGATAATTATAGTATTCTTCAATGATTTCATCTTTTTCAAATTTGACAACTCTTTTCTCAAATACATCATATAAATTATTTTGATGTGAGAAACTTAAAATTTTAGTAGTAGCCTTTAAAAAAATATAATTTTGTGAATTATTTTCTCGAAAGTCGAACCAAGAATAATGAATAATTGTATCGCTGTTGATAAATTTTCTCTTTGCATAATTGTAATAATTTTTTGAAATAAAATTTACAATACCATCATCTCCGTAAGAAAAAGCAATCGAATAGTGCTCAAAATCTGGTTGAGAAAATAAACTATCTTTAAATGGGATTAGCATTCGAACCATATTTAGTCCATCTGTTTCAATTTTAAAAAAGATTTGTTTATATAAAGTGTCTTGTTTACGTATTTGCTGGATTTTAGGAAAGCCTCTTTCATCTAATATCGTCTGAATACTTTCTATTAGTTTGCCTGCTGCTAACTTTTCATTTTTTACCTTTCTATGCCTTCGTTTCTCAACTATTTTAGAAGGTTCATAGTATTTATAATATTCTGATAAAAATAAATAAGGAGCTATACATCCCTTGTACCGAGTAATGGTATCAGGAAGAACAAGATACAAAAACCTTTCTGTAATATTGTTGCTATCAGAATTAACAAAGTTTCGGTTTAAAGAATAATGGATTATTTCAACAAATCTCAAATAATTACCTTCATCATAATGATATTTTTCAACGTAAGATATATTGCTATCAACTACTTTACTTTTGCTAATTAAGAAATAGTTCTTTGGGGAATATTCATAGTAATATTTTTCTACTAATGTATCATTTTTAAATATTTCTTCATAGCTTGGGGTTACCCATTCGTTAAGAGATACATTTTTCTTAACAATTTTGTCACTTGATTTTATTTCAATCAAAAATGGAAAAAAATCATTTTCTTTTTGGTAATAATAAAATGCTGTGTCAATTTTATCTACATCCAAATATTGTATAATCTGTTTACTTATGCGAAATGAAAATTTTGAAGGACTTTTGGAAACAAAATTGAAAAAATGGTTATTTTCTTCGCAAGAAGATAAAATAAGTAACAAAACAAGAAAAAGATAAAATTTCATCATTACAAAAGCGTTTTATATCTCGATAGAATTTATTAGATTAAATTAATGAAAATTTGTTTGTTAATAAAATTAAAAAGATTGTAATATGACATCTATTCCATCATATTTGAATCAATTGTTAACGAAACACGTTGGAAGTCAACTTTTTTGTATTTGGATTGAAGGAAACAAAGTAACACTTAAAAGCGGCTTGTTAGAAACTGTACTATCTGACAAAATTATATTAAAATTAGAAGGAGAAGCAGCTAAAACACCTTTAAATTTCTTTGAAAAAGACAAATTGCTTATGCTGAATATTTATAATCTCAATGGGATTGATTTAATAAAAGCGAAAAAAAACTTTAGCTTAGATGATAAACTAAAAGTTAGAGAAATTAAAAAACAAATCTTACAAAATGTAAGAACTTCTCTTAGCAAAGAAGTTTCAGTAGTCTATAAACTTGGCGATAAAATTGTCCTCAACAGAGGTATCTTTGCAAATATGGGAATTTCAGGTGTTGTAATTAAACCTGCACCTTTCTATAATACAGAAGAAAATATTTTTTACAGAAACGTCCTACATATTTACAACAGCGAATTTATAGATTTACTTGAAGTAAAAATATTAGTAGGAAAATAAATGATCTGGTTTGGTAAGTCTAAAATTTCAAATGAGGCTACAGAATTAGTTGAAATGCCAGATGGGCTTTGGGCAAAATGTCCCTCGTGCAACGAAACAATATACAAAAAAGAACTTGAACTTAATTTATTCACGTGTTTTAAATGCAATCATCATTTTAAAATTGGTATAAATGAATATATTAGCTTGATTTTTGACGAAAGTTCTTTTAAAGAGTTCAATATTAATTTAAAAGCAGTTGATGCAATTAATTTTATTGATAGTAAACCATATATCGAAAGAATCAAAGAAGCAAAAAATAAGTCTGGCTTTGAAAATTCAGTCATATGTGGAATTGGAGAAATTTTTTCTCACAAAATGGTTTTCGGAATAATGAACTCTTCCTTTTTAGAAGGTTCATTGGGAAGTTTAGAAATTGAAAAGATTTATCGTTCTGTTAGATATTCGATTGATAACAGAATACCTTTTGTGTTATTATTTAGTTCAAGCGGGAACAGAATACAAGAAAGTGCAATTTCTCTTATGCAAATAGCTAAATTAACATCTGCTGTAAATGAACTAAGAAGTGAGGGAATATTATTTGTTACTATTCTTACTGAACCAACTATTGGAGAAACTGCTTTTTTATATGCAATGCAAGGTGATATTATAATAGCTGAGCCAGGAGCCAACCTCGGATTATCCAATAAAAGCAGCTTAGAACAAAAGTCTAAGAAAAGAATATCTGATAAATTCCCAAAATCTGACTACTATTTTAACAACGGGCAAATTGATATTATAGTCGACAGAAAACAACTTAAAGCCACTATTTCTAAAATAATTGATTGGTATAACAAATAAATTTCATATATGGATTTTTTTGTAGAATTAGAAAAGTTTTTCGGTAGTGAACTTTTTGGATTGGTGATAATGCCAGTTTTTATTGTTTTAGCAAGAGTTACAGATGTAAGTTTAGGGACACTGCGAATAATACTTATTGCGAAAGGTTATAGAAAAATTGCACCGATGTTAGGTTTTTTTGAATCATTTATTTGGATACTTGCTGTTAGTCAGATAATGAAGAATCTGGATAACTTATATTATTTTGCAATGTATGCGACAGGGTTTGCTCTTGGCACATATTTTGGAATGTTCATTGAAAGTAAGCTGTCATTAGGCGAAGTAATAGTAAGAGTAATCACTAAATATGATGCATCTGAATTAGTCTCTCGATTAATTAGCGACAATTATAATTTAACAACAATAGATGCCGACGGACAGTTTGGTAAAGTTAAAATTATCTTTATGGTATTAAAACGCGAATATCTTAACGAAGCCATACAGATAATTAAAAAATATAATCCGAATGCTTTTTATACTGTGGAAGATGTAAAATTTGTTCGTGAAGGTTCTCTCCCTGGAATGAATAATTATCCATTTAGAGGTAAAAAAGATAAAATTAATCGTGCATTTTCAATGAAAAAGTAGATTTTATGAAAATTTTTCTGATCGGCCCTATTAAATCATCATTCGTTCAAAACGATATTAAGATTTTAAGTAAAAAAAATAGATTATTACTTGAAAACTCAGTAATTGGCAGAGGAATTAAAGGGATTTGGAATCTATTCCTTTTAACGCTCAGATCTATTTTTAAAACAACGAAATGTGACGCTGTTTTTTGTTGGTTCGCTGATTATACAACATTAATTCCATCGTTATTAGCAAAAATTTTTGGGAAAAATATTTATGTTGTTGCGGGTGGTTTTGACGTAACTAATCTCCCTGAAATCAACTGTGGTGCAAGGTTACGCCCACTTAGATGGTTTTGTGTGAAAAACACTTTCCGATTAGCTGATAAAATTTTTCCAGTTTCTAATTATGCCCAAAAACAACTTATTACATTAACAAATGTAAATGAAAAAAAAGTAAAAATGATATATAACTGTATAGATACCTCTTTATTTAGTGAAGAAATAACTCAATCGAATAGGAAATTCGTTCTTACTGTTTCTCAGGGTGATAATTGGATAGAATACATTCGCAAAGGAACAAAAAGATTTATTGAAATAGCTAAAGAACTCAAAGATACAAAATTTGTGATTGCTGGGCTGCGGGATCAGGCTTTGCACTTGGCGAGAAAAGATGCCGAAAATGCTTTAAATATCGAAATAATACCTGGTCCTCTCGATCTTTATAATGAAATAGTTCCGCTATATAAGAAAAGTGTTGCTTATTGTCAGTTTTCTATCGAAGAAACATTTGGGGTGGCCGTCCTTGAAGCAATGATTTGCGGTAGTCTGCCAATCGTGTCCGAAGGAGGTGCTTTGCCAGAAATAGTATCCGGTAGCGATGCAGTAGTTGTTCGAACAAAGGAAGATATTTTTAATGCAATTGCAAAAGCAAAAGCATTATCGAATACTGAAAGAGTAAAATTGAGAGATTTTGCTTTTCGCTTCGATATCAGTGAACGTGAACAGATTTTGTTAAATGAAATTAGGTGTAGATAATGAGAAATTGGTTGATATCGACCGAAAAAAAACAGACCGAATATTATGACGGGATTGAAATTCACGCTGACATAGGATTACACGAACAAGCATTCGAGTTTTTTACAAAATATGTGAAAAAAGGAACAAAAGTGCTTGATATCGGTGCAGGTGCAGGTGCTTTTTCCAAAAGATTATATAATAATGGTTACGATGTAGAAGCCATTGATGTAGAAATATTCGAATGGGGACCAAAAGAAATACCATTTTTAAAATTAGACTTAAATAAAGGACTTAAAAACTCAGTTAGTAAAAAATATGATGCTCTATGTTGTCTTGAAGTAATCGAACATCTGGAAAATCCTTGGGGATTTTTTCGTGAAATAAACAGCATCACAAATATCGGAGGAAAATTACTTCTGACGACACCTAATATTACTTCTTTCTGGTCAAGGATATATTTTTTGAGATTAGGTCATTTTCATGGTTTTATGCCTTATGATTTAAGTTATGGACACATCAATCCCCTTTCTGGCTACGAAATAGAACTAATAGCTAAAAACACGGGCTGGAAAGTGCTTGAAATCCGACCTGGTGGTTATTTGCCTGTTTTTGATTTTTCTGAATTTAAGCCAAAGTTGTTAATATCTAACTTATTCAGGTGGCTTGCTTATGTAATTTCTAAAGGACATAAAAGGGGTTGGGTTCTTATGTTTATGCTTGAAAAAATTGATGAAAGTGAAAACGTTTATAAACCCGGTGTATATGAATATTAATTAAATCAGTATTTTATTCTATCTATAAAAAACACAAAAAAATATATTACAATTATTTTTTCGATGGTTTTGCTTAAGCAAATTCCTTCATTTTTCAACTCGTTTAAAAATAATTGAACATATTTTCATCACATATTTAATGTATACGAGATTGAGTTAATTTTCAACTCAATACTAAATTAATAGATTTCGATTGTAGTTCTTCTGAATTATAATTGTTCTTTGTTCGACCATTAACTAATTTTGCAATTGTCGCCAATCAATAAGAATAATTATACTGCAACTTTTATTCCTGCATAAACTGTTCTTGGACGAGCCGGACCATATAAATAACCAGCATCTCGATTTCCGCCAATATCTAAATCTTTTTGAAACGCATCAAAAATATTATACATACCTAAATACAAATTGATTTGTGGAAAAGATAAAATAGAATAATTTAATTTTGCTCCTAATTCAAAAAATTGAGGTGTTTTTCTCAACTCATCTTGTTCAATAAATCCTGCGTAATGAGGAATATACATAGGACCAGTATAAATGCCAGAAATTGACAAATTAACTTGTTTTGAAAAATTGATATTTGAGATGACATTTCCATATACACTGGGAGATTTAAACAATTTATTGGAAAATTTTGGTTGAATTCCACTATTAATATCGCCTGATGACCATTCAATTTGTTCGTTATACAAGCCTTGCTGAAAAGTGAAGCTCGAACGAAAATCAAAATATTTCGAGATTTCTGTTTGTATTTCAAAAGTAACACCTTTAATTGTTGCAGTTCCATCATTTATTCGCATAAAGATTAAATTATTGTTTTGATCGCGTCCAAAGTCTTTCAATACAAAAACATCATTCAATTTTGTTAAGAAACCTTCTATTGAGACGGCAAAAGGAATATTGAATAAACGTGTTGAATAATCAAAGGACGAGGAAATAGAAACAGAATATTCTGGTTTTAAGTTGTCATCGACAAGTATTAGTAACGACTCACCACCAACTTGAGTAATATGCAGATCTTCATCAAAGGCTTGAGGAGGACGGTAACCTTTAGAAATACTGGTTCTCCAATTGAAAGAATTTGAAACCTTACATAAAACATTTAGTCGAGGAGAAATAATTAGGTTTTCAATTTTATTATGCTTCTCAAAGCGAATACCTACAACAGCATTAAGCCAATCAGTAAAATTCCAATCATCTTGAATAAAGAATCCATTGGAAAAAGTAGTTTGATCAATCCTTCTTCCATAAGCAGGCGCTTTATCTAACATCCAATCGTAATGGTATTCATATCCAGTAGTTAACAGATGATAGCCCAACAAATTATTAATCAAATGATCATATTGAACACCGAAGCCAATTGTTTTATTATCAGTAGTACCATAAGCATTTGGGTCGTGTGCGGAACCATAGTAGCTTTCTCTTTTAGTGTTTTGATAGCCCAAATTAACAGTAATTTTATTTAAATCATCGTTTAGATAACGTTCATATTTCAATGTAATAAAATTAGAATTATGAGATGCTTTTTCAGTAATGTAAGTTTGGTGAGGAGGATTGTTAATTGAATCACCGCCACGGATAACGTGATATATTGCTTGATAGCCCAAACTAATTTTACTTTTATGGTCTGGTCTATAAAAAGAACGGATACCAAAAGTTTTAACATTTAATTTCCCAATATCAGAGAAACCATCATTATTTGCATCCCAATTTTTTCTATCGCGTTGAAAGCCAAACACATAGGCACCTAATTCATTATTATCCGATACAATACTACCATTAAAATTAAGCGAATAATCAGGATATTTATTACGCATAAAAGATTGAAATAAATCTATATTAAAGTTGTTTGAATAAGGCTCTTTAGTAATAATATTAATAATTCCAGCAACAGCGTTCCCACCATAAAGAGAAGAACCACCGCGAATAACTTCAATTCTATCAATCATATTAGCAGGCATTTGCTCAAGTCCATAAACTCCATTTAAAGAGGAAAAAATTGGGTTGCCATCAATTAATATTTGGGAATATCGTCCATCGAGTCCATTAATCCTAACTTGGCTAAATCCACAGTTTTGGCAGTTAATTTCTGTTCTTAATCCTGGTTGAAAATTTAATCCATCACGAATATCAACCGAACTCGTAGCCTGAAATGCCTTATTACTAACTACAGATACCTTAACAGGTACTTCTTCGTAAATTTTTTCCGAGCGAGTAGCTGTAATAACAACATCTGCTGTTTTAACGGCAGATTCCTCCATTTCAAATTTAAGTTGTAAATTATCTCCGAGATCCTTTTCAATCGAAAACTTATGATGAATTGGTTTAAGACCAACACCTGTTATGACAAGTTCATAATTACCTTTTGGAATATCTTTAATATGAAATACACCGTTTCTATTTGTGATTGCGCCGAGTGAGGTATTTAATATTCGAACTGTTGCACCAACTACAGGTTTTGCTTCACCATTTTTATAAATCACAACACCTTCTATACAGTTTTCATGAGCAAAAATATTAATTGTCAATAAAAACCAAAATAGAATAAATGCAAATACTTTGTACATAATTTCCTCCAATTTTCAATTAAAAATTTTTCAAAAACAGATTTTAGTCCCATCTAATTTCAAATTTAACTTTTTATAACTTTATAACAAATAAATTAGTAAATTTTTATCGAGATTTTTAGATAAATTAGGGTGAACTTAAATAAATATTAAATTTAATTCAAGATTTTTTAAAAAAAATATTTAGATTTATTTAAGAAATTTATTAGTTTAGTAAAAACTGTCGGATTAATATAATGGATTAGTTATGTTAAGTCAAGCAATTCAAGATTATCTTAAAACAATATATAAACTTGAAGAAGATGGCACAGTATCAACAACAGCAATTGCAAAGGAACTGAACATATCAGGAGCGTCTGTTACGGGAATGTTGAAAAGATTAGCATCTATGAAACTTGTTGATTACAATTCATACAAAGGTGTTCGTTTAACAAACGAAGGAAGAAAAATTGCATTAGAGATTATTCGCCACCATAGATTATTAGAATTATATTTAAGAGAAGCACTTGGATTTCCACTCGAAAAAATTCACGACGAAGCTTGCAGATTAGAACACGTAGTATCTCAAGATTTTTTGCAAAAAATCGAGGAAATCCTTGGCAATCCTGAATATGACCCTCACGGTCATCCAATACCTTCGAAAGACGGTGATATTGAAATTTCAAATGAGAAACCTCTTGTGAACTTTCGTAATGGCGATGTAGTTATAGTCAAACGTTTATCAGACCACGACCCGCAAATGTTATCATACTTCGAAAAAATGAAGATTTTGCCATCAACAATAATTAGGATTGTAGATAAAGCTCCATTCAACGGACCTATAACAGTATTTTTTAATGGAGAAAGCCAAATAATTGGAAATGAAATCTCAAAAAATATATTCGTAGAACTATACGAAGAAAAAGAAGAAAATTAGTTCCAAAACTAACAAAAAAGAATAGAGATGAGGAAAACTCTTCATCTCTATTTTTTTATCAATTCAGAAATTACCTCTACGTGAAAAGTATGAGGAAACATATCCACTGGTTGAACAAAACTCACCCTATAAGAATCATTCAGGAAAGCGATATCCCGAGCTTGGGTTACCGGATTGCAGCTTACATAAACAATTTTATTTGGTGCGATTTTCAATAAATGTTTGATTAGATTTTCATTCATTCCTGAACGAGGAGGATCTACAATAACCACATCTGGTTTAGCAACTGAATTTAACAATTTCGGAATAGATTTTGAATGAAGGTCTGCTTGATAGAACTCAACATTCGAAATGTTATTATTTTTTACATTTTTAGTAGCATCTTCAACTGCGGAATTGTTTAGCTCAAAGCCGAATGCTTTTTTCACTTGCTTGGCAGCAGGTAAAGTAATCGAACCACAGCCACAATATAAATCCCAGATGGTTATTTCATAGGAAAGGTTTGCAATTTCTAATATTTTACCAATAAATATATCTAACTGAACTGAATTAGTCTGGAAAAAAGAAAATGGCGATATATTGAAAACTACGTCAAGAATTTTTTCCTGCAAAACATCATAATTATTGGACATTTGAATAATTCCAGTGGCAACACTGCTTTGCTTATCATTGACAGCCCAGTAGGTAGTTTTGATAGTGTCAAAATCACCTGGTAATTCGTTTACAAACCATTTTGCAAATGCTTCTTCTTCGGAGTTTTCAACTGGGTTTGTAATCAAAATTGCCATAACTGCTTTTTGATAAGAGGAAAAACGAAGAACGATATTTTTCAGAAAACCATTGTTTTTGTAGTAATTATAAGCAGAAATACCCTCATTAATTGCTTTTGAACGAACAGCATTGATTATTTGGTTACCAATTTCAGGTTGAATAAAGCAACGGTCAATATCAATAATTTTATCATAACGACCGGGATAATGCATTCCCAAAGCAAAGTTTTTAATATACTCTTCGCTTGAATTTATTTGTTTTGGAGTAAGCCATCGATGAGAGCCAAAAGAAAATTCCATTTTATTACGATATTCAAAAATATCAATCGAAGGCAGCACATTTTCAATTTTCTGGATCTCGATTTTTCCGATACGAGTGTAAGCATCTTCAATATGTTGTTTTTTCCAGCGAAGCTGCTCGTTGTATTCAAGATTTTGCCACGAACAACCACCGCAAGTACCAAAGAAATCGCATTTTGGCTCAATTCTATTTGGAGATTTAAGAGTAATTTCCTTAATAAACCCTTCCGAAAAGTTTTTCTTATCTTTTGTAATAACGGCAACAACACGCTCACCCGGGAGTGCACCGCCTTTAAGCAAAATCGCCTTCCCATCTAAATGAGCAACTGAAATACCTTCGAAACCAATGCTGTCTATTTCAACTTCTATTTCATTGTTTGATTTCATATTATTCAATTAATAATTTTCTAGAAAAATAACCTGACAAAGTTTTACCATATAAGAACAAAACACAATTTGAACAAGGAAGATGAGACTTAGGAATTCGAATAAAATTCATATTTGAAATATAACGTGAAAAATCAAGGACTTTTCCTTCAATAGAATAAACATATAGCTCATTAAAGCAGCTATTATCAATCTCAATAATTAGTGAAGTTGTATTCTGAAAAGCTCTTATTAAAGGATTAAAGTCATTAACAGATGTAAAATTATTACGAACCTTGAAAGTAACTGGAATTAATGTACTATTAGAAAAAAATATATTCAAATCTGCTTCAAAAGAATCGTCGACTGGTTCATTTGCCTCTAAATATACTTTTACTTTTTCAATTTGACGCGGATAAATTACCAAACCACTCAATTCTTTATCGAGTTTGAAACGGTAGGATTTTCCGTTGTTCCATTGATTGAATGAATAGTTAATAATTGAAAGTGTATCATCGCCGTAATTCGCTAAGAATAAAAATGCCTCTGAATTATTCTGATTTAGAAGATAAATATTTTGGCTGGAAACAATAGGATTAGAAGACGGAATAAAATCTGGATTTTCGAAATTATTTATTCTAAAAATAAAGTAATTGTTATCAATGAAAGGATTTCTATTATTTTGCACTTCGGAAATGCGTATGTTTCTGACAAACTCAGAGCTATCCACTGGATCCAATAAAGCAAATTCTCGTAAATCTTTTAGTTGGTTATTAATAAACCCATAAGGATTATTATATCTTAGCGCAAAGTAAAACATACCACGAGCAATATCACCTTTTACAGAAGAACGCGGTTCAAAAACTAAGTTTCCACTTCTATTTAAGCCAAGACGTGAGCCGCCATCTTCATATGAAACATTACTACTAACAAATCCAAAAGGATAATTTGCTCTTTTGGAATTAGCAATTTCATATGATGGGCGAATATGATATAAATCGCTTTTAGGCGGATCGTTGTCAGCTCCGTATGCCTGTGGCCACGTATGTTCAGTATTAAAGTTGGTAGTATTTACATCGGGAATGCCAGTAGTTTGGACTTTACGACCTGTATAAATACATTCAACATAACCATTTACATTATCGAGGGAGCCCCACATAAATTCGCGAGCATTTTTATATCCAAGCGAGGTATGAGGCTCGACAAATTTTTTAAGCTCCAATAAGAGCTGACGCCCACGCAAATTATCAGTAGTGCGATAAATTTCCAATGGATGAGTTGCTTTTCCAACAATTTTAGATAACAAAGAATATTGGGAGTTATTTGTGATAACCTCACAATTTAGGAATGCATAGTAATTAATGTTGTCTCTTGGAGAAAAAGTGATTGGCAATAAAAATTTTTCACCTGGATTGATTTTCTTGTTACTAAAACCAGAAAATTGAAAAACTTTTGCGCTATCAATTAAGTGCGCGTTTAGTAATAATATTTCGTGCTGAGTGTCGTTTAATATTTCTGCATAAAAGGTAGTATCATTGTTAACAATAACATTTTCGAGTTGGATATCAGCAACCACTTGCGAGTAAAGCAAGTAATTGCTAAACAGGAAAGACAATATTAGAAGATATTTTTTCATTTTTTTTAAATATAGTTTATTTAACATATAACAAAGATAACATTTCTCCGATAGTATTTTCTAAATTTTTATATTCACCTATTGCCCACCCATTTGAAACAATTGCGAAAGCGTAAGTATCTCCATCTAAAGAATTAACATATCCCACTAATGCACTAACGTTTTTATGAGTCCCAGTCTTGCCAATTAAGTTGTTTTCAGCTTTTGTTCCAATCATACGTTTTTTTAGTGTGCCATCAACACCGGCAATAGACAATGATTTTCCAAAGCAGTCTGCGAAATCTGAATTAGCAGCAGAAACAAGCAATTTTATGATAGTTTCGGCAGTAACTTTGTTGCGTCTGGACAATCCTGAACCATCATTTAGAAAAATATTGCTAAAATCGATGTTAAGTTTTTTTGCAAAATCTTGATAACAATTTATTGCACTAATCTTATTATTAGAATTCGAATGATAACTTGCACCAACAATTTTAAACAAATTTTCTGCTAAATAATTATCGCTATTCTTATTAATTTCAGCAATCATACTACATAAATCTCTGCCGAATTCTGACAACTTGGTAACTTGTTTGAAATCAGGAATTCTTTTTAAGTCAATAGTTCCTGTAACTTCTATTCCATTCGCTTTCAATCTATCGTAAAAGGTCCCAGCAACAACTAATTCAGGGTTTTGAATTTTAAAAGAATATTTTTGATTAGAATTAACTGGTAAGCTACCCGAAACTGTAATAATTTGCTTGCCATTTTTTTGTAGATTAGTTTGAATAGATATTCCTTTTGTTGATAATCTTTGTTTAGTACGGCGTTTTCTTTTATCTCCAAAGTTTTGCTCATACGCATAGTAATATGATGAATTCAACTGCTCGTTATGGCCGGGAGAATGTCCTAACGATTTTTTAGACCCACCACCATATATCTTCACATTGTTATTAAGGATAAAAGCGGTGGAAGATGGAATAATTTGGATATTAGCAGGACGGCCCGGCACTGATCCAGCAGAAACAATTATCATTCCAATGTTTCGATTTAAACTTAATGCTGTAACAGGTGGGACGTATTCAACTTCCTCAGTGTCACCGCTATAATGAAATCGAGAAGTTTGCCAATCAAAGAAACTACCGTCAGCATATATATTCCCAACAATTTTTTTTATACCTAAGTTGAGCAAAGTTTCGATTAAATAATCTAAATCGCTCAGAGATAGTAACGCATCTCCACCACCACGAATATAAATATTTCCCACTAAAATGGGTTTAATCTCTTTTGCATCAGTATAGATTGTGGTTTTAAGTACTGGTTCGGAATGTAAAAGTTTAAGAGCAAAAAATGAGGTAAATAACTTTGTAACAGAAGCAGGCACAAGAGGTTCACCACTATTGTAATTATAAATGTGTCGATTATGATTAAGAGAATAAATTGAAATGCCAATCTTTGAATTGGATAAATTTTTATTTGAAACAAGTGAGTTGAGAATAGAAGAGAATTCATCGTAAGATTTAATTGTATCTAATTGAATTTTCTGACCATAAGATAAATTGAGCGATAGAAAACAAATAAAAAAAGAAAGAAAGAACTTTTTCATATAAGTACCAAATTATTTTCCTCTAAATACTGCGTTGGCAATATAAAGAAAAAAGCACTCAAAACAAAATATATTAAAAATCATAACCTAGAGAAAACATATATCGAGGTTTGCTCCACTTAGTGTAATTGTATGACCAAGCTATATCAAGTTTCACAGGCAAACCTAATAAGTATGACCTAACACCGGTGCCAGAACTGAAAATCATATCAGCAGGCACACGTTTTCCGTTGGCATCAATTTTAGATATTTTAAAGTCGTCGGTCCAAGCACCACCTATGTCAAAAAATAAAGTTGACATCACACCTTGTAAAAGCACTGGGACTGGTCCAGCAACAAGTGCATAAAACAAAGGAAAACGTAATTCTGTATTACTAACGAAAAATTTGTTCCCTCTGATTGCAGCAATATCCCAACCACGCAATGGCATAATAAAATTGTTCATAAAAACAAAATCTTCCGGATTTTCGAAAGGATAATCTCTATTTGAATATGAATAATTTATCCAGTTTTCAGTTCCACCAAGGAAATAGCGTTGGGGATTTGGACCGAAGCTTGCACCTATAGAACCACGCATAGCTAAAGAAATAAAATTAGATATTTTAAAATACTGGCGTAAATCTGTTTTCACAGACATAAAACCAACGGAATTCGAATTGAATTTTGGCGAACCTAATATCTCAAAATAACCACGAAAGCCTCTTTCAGGAGCATACCATCCGCCTAAAGAATTGTCATAAACAAATCGAGCTTGGGGAAGGAAAATGAAACGAGAAATACCTGGAACAAAAGAGTTATCAAGGTTCGTCATTTCAGCGCCGATGAAATCGGCACCCCATTCTACGCGTGTAAATAAATCAAAAGGCAGCGAAGTGAGGATAGACAAACCATAATTTCTAAATCTATAAAGGCTATAATCATCCAACATTCTATCGTATTTGTAAAAATATGCAGGATAATGATAAACAGCGATATGGTAATCAATTAAATTTGGCAAATAAGAGTAAGAAAGATAAAATTGGCTGTTTTTCAAATCGGTAAATAAATTAAGTCCAGCATAAATTTGATGATCACCCAAAACATCGCTGAAAAGCATCTGAGTTAATCCCTGCCAACCATAGTAAGTAGAATAACCCGGGTTAACTAAAATAATGTCTGGCGAAAATGTGATTTTATATGTACGTTCGACAAATTCCTGATTTTCAATATTAGCGCCTTTGGCGGAAATGTCGCTTGCAGTTGAACTTTTGATCAAATCCTGGTTTGGTTCAATCAGCTGTTGGGCAGAAAAATCAATTTCAAATTCGCCATAGCCTTGGATTTGATTCTGATTACCAGCAGAAATTGAATTATCCGAAACAGATGAACTGGTAATCGCTTTCTGAACAAAACTTGTTCTTTCTAATTGTTTTGTTCTAAATTGTGTAAGTGGCAAACTATCAATTTTCTTTCTTTCGAAGGGAAGTCTTAGCAAGAAAATATCATAACCACCACCGATTTGAGAGGCAAATAAAAGCTTAGAATTATCTTGCGAAAGCGAAATTTGAGTTATACCTGTAAGAGAATTAGTAATTGGATATTCAGTATTATTTACAAAATCATAAACATAAATATTTCCAATTCCATTGTTATCGGATACATATAATAATTTATTACCATCATTTGAAATCAAAAGAGATGTTTTATTGAATTGAGGAGTATGAGTTATTCTCTGAATTTGTTTTTCTTTAATATTGAGTTTATAAATATCAGAAGTTTCAAAATTATGTTTCCAGATTTTAATATCATTGTTTTTTATACCAAAATCAATGATGTCGTGTCTGTCAGAAACAAAGAAAATTTCGTTACTATTATTGCCCCAAGCAATGTGAGAAACAGAAAAAATATCATCTGTTACTTTCTGAAGGGATTTGGTATCAAAATCGTAAGTATAGATATTGCTTTCTTCTCGTTCAGATGCAATAAAAGCAAGATAACGACCATCTTTCGACCAGCTCACAGAAGAAATCGAGCGAAGTCCAAAAAACAAGCGTTGGTATCTCCCAGTTTTGGCATCAACGATAAAAATGGCATCTTCCCCACCAGATTTAGCAGAAATGGCTAATTTCTGTCCATTGGGGTCCCAAGCAATCCCAGGAGTAAGAAGATTTAAATCTTCAAAATCTTGTTTTCTTAAACTGCTGACAAGTTTTCTTGGTTTTGCTTTGGCATCTACATCCTGGATATAAACAGCGAATATTCCATCATCTCGGTCTGAGATGTAAGCAAATTGGTCGCCATTGGGAGAAATAGCAGGTGAGGTATTGTAGTAATTACCTATATCACGTCTATCAGTAAGTTTCAGAGCAAAATCGCGAGGGTCTTCATAAATTTTCAAATCAGGCCAATATATTTTTTTGATTTCGCGTTCCCACATATCTGAAAAATCTCTTAAACTCATATTAAAAGTGCTTTGAAAGGTTTGCTCTAAATTTTTGTTTAAGTAGAGTTTATTGAGAAATTCAGTAACTTTTGCTTTGCCATATTTTTCAGACACGAACCAATAGAATGTTTGCCCACCCCTGTATGCTAAATATCCATCGAGTTCTCGAAGAGAAGGTAATTGTTCAGATATAGTCAAATCTCGCATAAACATATCGGTTTCAATATCAAGACCGCCTAAGCTTTCGTATTCGCACAATCCTTCGTTAAGCCAGAGAGGAATTTGAAAATTATTGCTTGTCATTAAAGCAGATTGCAAAGTGCCGCCGTAGAACATATCGTTTAAAACAGCGTGTACAAGTTCGTGATGTATTACGTGGCGAAGTTGAGAATAACTACCTTGAAATGGAACAACCACTCTATTTTTAAATAATTCTGTAAACCCTCCAACACCTTCTGGCAAATAGCCGCCTGTAACATTTGTTTGTTGAAAATCATTGTGAGAATCATAAACAATTAACGCAATACGCATCGAGAACTTGTAATTCAACGTGTTTTGAATTGACATTAAAGCTTTCTCGGCAGAAACAGCTGCAAACTCGGCAAGGGCTTTGCTACCAGCATCGTAGTAAACATCAAAATGTTCTGTTTCAATATAATGCCAGTCAAATTTTCTATATTGAACTTTATTTTTTCCGAACTGTGGGAAAATATTTACACTCGATAACAAAAAAATAACAAATATTAATGTTGCATAAATATGTTTTTTTGACATATACACCTCTAATTATGCACTTTTGACTTACTAAAATACTCAAAGTTTAACTTAATAACACAAAATTTATTTTAAGGTTGCAATAATTTTATTATCTGTGTCAATTTCATTTATCTGAACAAGGTAAAATGAATTTTCTAATTTTCGGTCAGATATGATTTTGCAATTTAAGTAATTAGAAGTGTGGCCAAATTGAATTTTTTCGTTTTCAGAATATTTTTCAGGTAAAAATTCGTGAATTTTACCGATTTGCCCTCGATAAAAAGCTAATAACTTCGAATTGGATAATTGTTTGAGAATGTTTGTTCTTTCTTTTCTAATTTTCATTGGTACCTTATTGGGGAAATCAGCAGCAGGAGTATTTCGTCTTTCAGAATAAGTAAAAACGTGAAGATAGGAAACGGGCAAATTTTCGATAAATTTGTATGTTTGCTGGAAATCTTGATCGGTTTCATTCGGGAATCCTGTAATAACATCTAATCCAATACATACGTCAGGATTAATTGACTTAATCGAAAGAATATCTTTGAATAATCTTTCTGAGGTATATCTTCTTTTCATAAGTTTAAGAATTTTATTAGAACCACTTTGCAAAGGGATATGCAAATGCTTGCAAATTGATTGCGAGTTGCAAACGTAATCAATAATTTTCTTGTTAATTAAGTTTGGTTCAATAGATGATATACGAAACCTCACTCCAAAATCGTTTTCGGCAATTAAATGCAATACATCTTCGAAATAATACATATTTTTTGAGTTGTATTCACCAAGATTTATACCACTGAGAACTATTTCTCTGAAGCCTTTATCGGAGACCTCTCTGAATATCTCTGGAAGTTGCTCAAAGGGGATGCTTCGAGGATTACCGCGAGCATTTGGGATAGTGCAGTACGTACAACGGTAATCGCAGCCATCTTGGATTTTGAGGAAGCAACGTGATCGAGCAAGATTATCAGCTGAATAAGCGAAATCAAAATTAAGAGAAATTAATTCTGACACTTCTATAGATTTATTTGATTCTCGCAATTGAGATCCTAATAGTTCTGGTATTTGAAATTTTTCTTTGATTCCATAGACAGCATTGACTTCAGGCATATTTGCCAATTTTTCAGAATTGAGTTGAGCATAACAGCCCAAAACTCCTACAAAAGCACCATTAGATTCACGTTTAGCACGGCGAATAGCTGCTCGGCAATCGGAATCGGCATTGTTTGTAACGGTACAGGTGTTAATAAGAACAATTTCAGCATCGGAAAATTTTTCGGTAATAGTGAAGCCTTTTTCTTCGAGTTTTGTTTTTAAAGTTGATGTTTCGGCAAAATTTACTTTACAACCGATATTAATGAGCTTTACTTTTTGCATCTTCTTAACAGAAACAATTCAATTTAAAAATCAAATAAATATTGAATATTGACGACAATACTCGCAATAAATTTCGTCAAAATGGAAAGCGGTTACATTAATATGATGTAACCGCTGAAAACAAATAACTATTCTTCGGAAATTTCAATAATTTGTTTCAATTCCTCGTAGCCAGCTCCAACACGAATAATTTTAAAATCATCTGTTGTCATATCAATAACTGTTGATTCTCCTAAAAAGTTATATTCATCAGAAACCATAGCAATATCAACCATTGGCGAATAGTAGTCAATAATTTCATGAGGAGTTGGAGCGGGATTATCTTCAATTTTTGCAGAAATAGAAATTATAGGATGTTCAACATATTTGATAAGCAAACGTGAAAGGTCATTATTAGGGACACGAATACCAGAAGTTTTTCTTTTGGGGTCTTGAGCAAATTTAGGCACAAGTTTAGAAGCAGTCAGAATAAAAGTGTAAGGTCCTGGAATAAGGCGACGAATAGTTTTATATGCTAAATTACTAACTTTTGCAAAATCTGCAATATTTGAAAGCGAATCACAAATAAAAGTTAGAGATTTGTTTTCAGGTAATTTCCTGATTAATCTTAGCTTTGAAATTGCTTCCTTATTTGATAGTTCACAACCAAGAGAAAATCCCGTATCGGTAGGATACAAAATAACAGCACCTTCTTTCAAAGCCTCGGCAACCTTTTGGATTTTTCTAAGTTCGGGAGTTTCGTGATGTACGTTCAAAATTTCTGCAGCCATAAAACCTCCAAAAATAAGATTATTGTATATTATAAATCGTAGTTTTAACATTATTATTGTTATAATTTATTTCATAAACCAATAATGTATTTATTTTTTTATTAATTTTACCGATATATAGATATATTATATTAAAGAAATATGGAATTATAAATTAATTTTGTTGCAAAATAATATGGTTTTTATACTATGTTTAATTTCCTGAAAAAATCAGTAAAAGCAAAGTTATTGCTTTTAGCGGGAATTGTTTTAGTATTAACCTCAATTTCAATAATTGTATTTTCGGCATATAATGCAAAAACAATTGCAAAAGAAAATGCAAAAAATCTTGCAAATGTAGAAGCTGAGAAGTTTATTTCGAGCTTTCAGAACATTATCGAAGAGCAGCTATTATTAGTGAGAAATCTTGCCGATATTTATTCTGCAGTAAATTCTCAAACAAACCCTGTAAAATTCACTCGCGTTGGCAGCAATAATATGATTAAAGAACTTATCGAACGCAACAAAAACATTTATGGTATATATATATCGTGGGTTCCGGACAATTCATTCGATGGAATGGACAAAATATACGCACAAATGCCTAATAATCCGCCGTCGGGACGATATACAATTTATTACGTTCGTTTTAAAGATGGTGTTAGAGAAGTAATTGAACGCTCTTACGAAGAAGAGTGGGAAGAAGAAAATAATTCAGATTATTTTGCAAAACCACGCGATAAAGGTATTGAGTGCGTTATTGACCCATATTTATATCCTGTAGAAGAAGATACAGTTTTGATGATTTCGCTTACTGCACCAATCATAAATAACAAAAAATTTTATGGAATTGTTGGTATTGATATCACAGTAGATTTTATTCAGAAGCTTGCTGATAAAGTAGACTTATTTGAAAAAACCGGGAAAATTTCAATTATTTCAAATAACGGGAATTTAGTCGGAGGAACGAGACATAGCCAATTTGTTGGGAATAATGTTGATACAATACCAAACTTCTCTCAAATTAAAAATCTAAGTAGTTTTGTTAAAAATAGTACAGTGTTGGACACAATAATTGGAAACAATATTGAGTTACTTGTTCCTATAGAATTTGGGAAAACAGACACACCTTGGGCCGCACATGTTTTTGTCCCACTTGGTGTACCTTTAAAAAAAGCTAACAAAGCAATTACTACACAGATTATTATTTCATTTATCTTGATCATCATTGGATTGATCCTAATATTTTGGTTTGTAAGCAAAACAACGAAACCAATTTTGCAGCTTGTTGATATTGCAAACAGTATAAAAGATGGTAAAATTGATGA
>CAKZLY010000023.1 GCA_937127445.1 Eximiradius sp.
GCCATAAGCGTTGGAATTGATGTGCTTACCGGTTCTACGTTCGCACTTATCATATTCCAGCCGTTTACCAACGGGAAAAGTTGTGAAGGAAGATTAGAAACATATCGGAAGCGAATATCAGGTTGGAATGGCAGTGCATCCAAATAAGTGGGTTGATAATAATCGGATGACGCAGAGCGTTGTCGATTATTATTAAGCAAGGAAAAACGCCAAAACGGTGCATCAAAATAATCTAACGGTGCTTGATACGATTTAATAATCAATATTTGTAAGTTATTAACCCCATTATAATAAAACATTGAATTAAAATCAACTTCGAGCCATCCACTATCTAAATTATTGGGGAAATTGCCTTGATAAACTAAAGAATAACCAGAAAGCGAGTAGCTTCCACTATTAAAAGTTTGTTGAGCAGTATGCTTCATATAAATTTGTATACCTGTAATTTGTTCTTTGTTATCGCCAAACCCTTTAAAAAATGCAATAGATTTAAGAAATTTAGCGCTGCCGAGTTCGCTTTGAGTGTAAATCATTTCACAAGTTGAGTAAGAATAATACCTATCTATCGGCTGTGCAACATCATAATCGGTCCCAATACCAATTGATATTGCTGAATCAGCATTCTTAGTAATAAATTTTTTAGAAATCGACCAGGCAGTGGAATCAGTTGCATCTTTCGCACAAACGCGCCACCAATATTGCGTTTGTGGAAGTAGTCCAGAAATAATAACATTATTGGAACTTTCAACAATATTGGAACGAAGATTTGTAAAACTTGAATCCATTGAAATCTGTATTCTATAAGAAATCGCTCCTGCAACAGAACTCCACGAAAGTGTTGGATTGAGAGAAACATTTGTTGAATTATCTGCTGGGAGTAGAAGTTGTGGAGGATTTGAACTTGAAATTTGTGGATTTTGAGAGAAAAATATAATATTACTTGAAACAGATTGATTCGAGAATGCTTGAGTATTTTTAGCATTCAGATCGCACCAAACAAACAAAAATATTATTACAATAAAATATTTAGTTTTCATTCTAACTCCAATTTATTTTCTAACTTTTGAGATAAATTCTTCGACTTCGGGAATACCTCCTTGAAAAATCAAATAGCCATTGCTTGGCTCGCGTTCGGTAATTTCACCAGCTATAGGGGTAAGCATAATACGATGCACTTCGTCTAAATCGTCTGTTTGTCCCAATGCCCAGCCCAATTTAACATAAGCAACTTCTGGAAGCATATTTGCAGTTGGAACAACACCAAGTTCCATCATATCGCGGCCTGTATCGTATACATACATCTGAACGTACCCCCAAAGAGTTTGAACAGTCATATATACAGCAACTTTATTTTCTTTGGCATGTTTCAAAGCTGGGTAAAGTGGTTTATTGACATGTCCCAGACCTGTTCCGGCAATTACAATTCCTCTGTATCCGTTGTCGATAAGGGAATCGATAATATCGGATTTCATATTTGGATAATAGTAGACTATAGCAACTCTATCATCAAAATAAGGGAACAAATCAACTTTTTTATCATTACGACGACGTTTATAATCATTGCGTAAAGGTGTGATTTTTTGACGATTTACCATCGCGAGTGGTATATCACCAATTGTTCGAAAAGTAGAGCGATAGCTTGAATGCATCTTTCTAACACGGGTTCCGCGATGAAGGAGCCCATATTCATCAGAAGTTGGTCCAAACATACAAACCATAACCTCGGCAATGTCGCTTTCGGCAGCTGTTTTAACGCTATGAATTAGGTTCAATGCAGCATCGGACGAGGGGCGGTCGGAAGAGCGTTGCGAGCCAACCATTACGATTGGAACAGGTGAATTTTGTATCATAAACGACAGAACAGCAGCTGTGTGGTGCATAGTATCTGTGCCATGGCCAATGACAATACCGTGAACGCCTTTTTCAATTTCGCGAGCAATTGCTTTAGCGGTGCCAATCCATTGTTCAGGTCCCATATTCTCGCTGAAAACTCCGTAAAGCTTTTCAGTTTCTAAATTGCAGTAATCTGCAAGTTCTGGGACAGAACCATATAATTCACCAGGAGAAAAAGCAGGAATTACCGCACCGGTTCTATAATCAAGTCGGCTTGCGATTGTTCCACCAGTGCCAAAAAGCTTAACCTTTGGTAATTTTGGATTAAATGGGAATTCTTTTTCAGGAATTTTATAATGAGCAATTTTTCTGCCTAAAATTTTAATGTTTTGGATTTTATCTGCCCGAAGACCTATGTTATAACCGCTTGGTAGTTTCAAAACAACATGTTGGTCGTCCGCAGTTTCGGACCGAGGCAGGATAATACCATCGAAAGTCCCATCACTTGTTTCGAGATAGACTTCGCTCCAAACCATAGCATTGAAATTTTGAAGCACTTCGAGCGAACGTCCCCGATAGCCTTTGTAATCTTCGCTATTGCTCATTATTCATCTCCTTTTCAAAATAATTGATTACTTCCTTAGCAACGATGCAACCATCAATCCTACCAAATAGATTCTTCATTACGAGAGATAACGTCAAAGTAATTTTATTTTTTTCGTCATATAGTTTCATTTTCTCAACTTTTTTTGATGCTTGACGAATTTCGTATAATAATTCGGATTGACTACAATGCTGAGGTATCATTTCTTTCTCGAACTTACCGTTATTGCTGGCGATTAACTCTAAAAGATAAAAAATGCCATCTTTGCAAATAAAATTATTTTTGAATAATTCAAATACCTGAATAAAAATATTGCTGTCTAAGAAAGAAATATCTTTGCCTTTTTTCTTCAACTTCTTTGGGAAATTAATTAGAGTAATTGCGGCAAATACTGGCGAAATTCCCATTTCTTCGACAAGAATTTCAAAAGTTTTGGCATATTTCGAAACAGACAAATCCTTGATAATATCCGTAGGAACACCAATAGATTTATACCAAGTTTCCCTTTCCCAAAAGTATTTCGGAAGGTTTTGTTTAATTCGAAGCTTGCGTTCATCTGTAATTTTTTTCGGGGGCAAATCGGTATCGGGATACATTCTTTGCGGACCGGGCAATATTCTCTCAAAACCAGTTGTACCGTCGTAAAGTGCCTGTCGAGTTTCCGAAGGGACGCCAATAGTTGCTTCTTTTGTACGAATAATAATTTCTTTTGCACCAGTATTGGCATCACGAGCATCTCCCCAGACTAATACGAGAGTATCATCATCGCTCGCGGAAACAAATTTACGAACCTTCTGCCATTCGTGGGACGAAAGAGTTTCGCTACGGCTATCGGAATGAGCAATATTTGGCAACACAGAAAGACAAGCAATAACTCTAACTCTATCAGAAATTTCTTTCGAAAAATATGTATCGGTCTGAGTTTGCCAGCGAAGTAACCCACGCCAACCACGAAGAACAACACAATTAACCATTTTACCTTCTGAAATGGCATTGTGAATTGGGGTGTATCGTGTTTTTGTGAGCAGTTTTGTTACATCAAAATACTTAGCTTCAAATGTATCAGAATTTATACCTCTTTTATTTAATTCATCACGAAGATGAAGCAAGTTCCACTGTCGCATAGCTTCGTTGTAAGTAAGAAGAGGTATCATCGGAATTCTGGGAACACCTTTAATTTCGATGCGAGTTCCTTCACGGACGCTAACATTAACATCTTGTCGGGCGGCACCAATACCATTACGAACTTTGCCAGTTGAATTAACAAGACGTCGAAGCAGTTCATTAACTTCTGCAACTTCTTGCGGAGTTCTCATTTCAGGTTGGGTAACTGTTTCGATAAGTGGCATACCAAGCCTATCAGTTAGATAAATTCGTGTATGACCGAAGTCAGAAACCTCTCGGCAAGAATCTTCTTCTAAAGACATTTGAATTATGCCAATAGTTCTATCTTTGTATGGGATAAATCCGCCGACGCTTGTTATTGCTGTTCTCTGGAAACCTGTTGGAATACTACCATCGAGATATTGCTTTCGGGAAATATGGAGTTCATCGACAAGTGAAGCGTTAAGCAAAAGTCCAATTTCCAATGCAATATCCAAAGCTTCTTCATTGATTTCAAATGGTGGAGTATCATCCATTTCATATGTACAAACTGTATCATAATGAATTCTATAAATAATATCTTTTTTTGTTTTGAATTCCATTAAGGCTGTTCCATCGTATTCACCAAGTTCTGAAAGGGTGGGTCGCATATGGCGAAGAATTTCAGCGTGATAAATATCGTTATTGTATTTACCAGCAGGACAACGGCAGAACAGTTTTTTCTCTGTAAGTAATTGTTGGTGAATTTCTAATCCTGATTTAAAACCAATTTCGGCATAATCATCAGGTGTCATTTCGTCAAATGGCTTAAAAAGAAAATCCGACATAAGCAATCCATAAATTGATTAATATATTTATTATTGCAAATTACTTATATTTTTTTGCAATTCAAATGTTTTTGTAAGAACAAATTGGAACTAAATATTTGGAAATTAACAAGTTTTTAATAAAAAAATGTATTAAAATTAAAAGATTTTTTGTATTTTTGCTTTTCTATTTTGAATTGGATGAATTAATTATTAACAATTTGTGGTTATAGAAAATGTTTGATATTGCAAAATTGCGAAATATTGGGATTGCCGCTCATATTGATTCAGGCAAAACTACTTTAAGCGAACGCATTCTTTATTATACAGGGAAAATTCATCAAGTCGTTGAGGTAAGAAGCAAAACTGGTGCTGGACCGACAATGGATTCGATGGATTTGGAAAGAGAGAAGGGGATTACAATCCAATCTGCTGCTACTTATTGTGAATGGAAGAACTATCAAATAAATTTGATTGATACACCGGGTCACATTGATTTCACAGTTGAGGTCGAAAGAGCTCTACGGGTGCTTGATGGTGCCATACTTGTTTTGTGTGGGGTTGCTGGTGTGCAAAGCCAATCTATCACTGTTGATAGACAGATGAGGCGCTATGCTGTTCCAAGAATTGCTTTCATCAATAAAGTTGACCGTGCAGGTGCTAATCCTGATAAAGTAGTAGCTCAGTTAGAAGAAAAATTGCACTTAAAACCAGTTTTATTGACTATGCCAATTGGGATTGAAGATTCATTTGAAGGCGTTATTGACTTAATTAAAATGAAAGCGGTCTATTATCTTGGAAATAATGGTGAAATTGTTGAAGAAAGGGATATTCCAGAACATTTATTAGATGAAGCACAACGCAGACGCACAATAATGATTGAACGTATCGCTGATTTTAATGATAATATTGCAGAAAAATATTTAGCCGAAGAAGAAATTTCAGAAGATGAAATTCGTTCAGCTATTCGTCAAGCAACACTATCGCTGCACCTTACCCCTGTTTTTGTTGGGACTGCAAAACAAAACAAAGGTGTCCAGACACTTTTAGATGGAGTATGTCATTACTTACCGGCGCCGACTGATGTAAAGAACTTCGCGTTAGATTTGGATAAGAATGAAGAGAAAGTAGAGCTAATTGCTGATCCGAAATCACCGACTGTTGCTCTTGCTTTCAAATTGGAGGATGGGCGTTACGGACAATTAACGTATATGCGTATTTATCAAGGAAAAATCGCCAAAGGAGATAATTTAATTAATACATCAAATAAGAAAAAGCTCAAAGTGCCAAGACTTGTAAGAATGCACGCAAGCGAAATGCATGATATAGAAGAAGCACAGGCGGGCGATATTATTGCTATGTTTGGTGTGGATTGCTCTTCGGGCGATACTTTTACAGATGGGAGTGTAAATTTTGCTATGACATCTATGCACATACCAACACCTGTGGTAGAGTTGTCTGTTGCTCCAAAAGAAAAGTCTATGCAAGCAAATTTCTCAAAAGCAATGAATAGATTTCAGAAAGAAGACCCGACATTCCAGGTATATCGTGATGAAGACACCGGAGAGACTGTGATCAAAGGAATGGGCGAACTTCATTTGGAAATATACATTGAGAGAATAAGGCGTGAATATAATTGTGAAGTTGTTGTTGGGAAGCCGAAAGTTGCATATCGAGAAGCTATCACACACCGTGCTGAATTCAACTACACGCATAAAAAACAAACTGGTGGTGCAGGACAATTTGCTCGTGTGGCAGGATATATTGAACCAATTGAAGCCGAAGCTAATAAAGAATTTGAATTTCTCAATAAAATTGTTGGTGGTGTTATTGCTAAAGAATATATTCCTGCATGTGAGAAAGGTTTTGCTGAACAATTAACAGATGGATATTTAATTGAGAAACCTATTGTTGGGGTACGAGTAGAATTGAATGATGGGCAGATGCATCCGGTAGATTCATCCGAAATGGCATTCAAAACTGCTGCAAAAATGGCAATTAGAGAAGCTGTTGCAAAAGCAAATCCAATTATTTTGGAACCTATTATGAAATTGGAGACTTCTGCTCCGGAAGAGTTCCAAGGGACTATAATAGGACAAATCAACCAAAGAAGAGGAATAATTATCAATACAACAATTGAAAATAATTATGCGATAGTTGAAGCAGAAGTTCCTTTGCGTGATATGTTCGGTTATTCAAATGATTTACGAGGTGCAACCCAAGGCAAAGGTGAATTTACAATGGAATTTTTGAAATATGCACCTGTCCCGAAATCAGTTCAAGATGAAATCATCAAAGAATATCAAGAAATAAAGAAAAAAAATTAACACAAAATAAAGGCAGCGGAAACGCTGCCTTTATTTTATCAATTTCTACAATAGTTTATTGAAAGTACAATTTGTCTTGTTATGCCTAAATTACCAGGAACCTCGGTATAATAATAATCAAACAAATTGTATGAAGAAAGTGCAATATTAAAATCAGAAAACTTGTATTTAAGGCTTGCATCAACTAAGTGAATCGGAACGCGGGCATCGAAATTTTTGATTTGAAAGCGAAGTTCATCATCAACACGTTCAGTTTTGCTCTTGTATCGGTAGTCAGCGTTAAGTTCGAAATTATCAAAGACAAAGAAAAATCTTATAATAGAAGAAAAAACTGCGCGGTATTTTAATTTTTTATCGTTTTCCAAATCAATAGGATTCATAACATTAAATGCAAGTTCTGTTCCGAAATAACTTGTAATCATTGATTTTGCATCAAAATCAATACCTGTAACTCTTGCTCTTGTAGTATTTACAAATTGAATTTTGGGAGAAGAATTGGTAATGAATTTGGGTTCAATTAAATTGAAAAGTTCGTTGTTATAAATTGAAAAGTCAAGAATTATAGGGATAGAATTAATAATTAAGGGCAAATTATAGCCAACTTCTATAGAAATACTTTTTTCATTTTTAAGTTTGGTATTCGGAACAACTTCAAAGCCTCGGAAAGCAACTGATGCAAATCTTTCAGCAATGGAAGCAGGACGAAAACCTTTGCCGATAGAGGCACGAACAGTGGAGTTGAAGGCAGTTCGATATGCTAATCCAGCTTTTGGCGAAAATTCAACTTTTGATTTTGAAAAGTTCTTGTGGATCGAATCGGTTTGTTCGGCATCGAATCTACCACCATAAGTAATCACCAAATCGCCGAATTTATTTTCAGCTTGGGAATAAATGGAAATATATTTTTGATGTTGATTCCCATAAATTTTTGCTTTCACACTATTGTTAATATAATTTAGCCCATAGGTTAAATTAACCAAGTCATTGATTTTTGAATTAAATTGAATTTCAGAATTAATGCTCTGAGCAGTCGATTGCCTATATTCATTTCCCGTTAGTTCATTTTGAAGTTCAGTTAGATAAAAACCGTTTTTAAGTGTAAAAAAATGATTAGACGAGATAATTGAACGGAATTCGGCAGCGATAAAGTATTTATTTGATGAGATTTGATTATCGAAATTAGTTGCAGAAGGTGGTCGGGTAGCGCTATCAAGACTATTCCAATAAACCCAGTCATCTCGATATGAACGTGCGAATTGACCTGATAGATTTAGAATAGTGAAATCATTAAAGCTATAGCTAGTTTTTAGAAATAACATTGCTTGCTCTTCTCGATTATATAAACGGTAGCCATCGTCTTTTGAGTAAGAAGCGGAAGAGCTAAAACCAAACTTGTCATAACGTTGAGAATAAGCAAAATTCACTTGACGAATCTGCTGAAAATTATCACTAAAACGCCAACTCTTGTATTTAGGTTTTGTATAAACACCAAAATTAGAATTAGCTGTTAGATACATTTTTTCTTTTGGTTCGCGTGTAATTAAGTTGATTACACCACCCAAAGCAGATGCCCCATAAAGTGCTGATCCTGCACCTTTAATTATCTCGATTTGTTCAATCAAAGGAAATGGAATGGCGTCGCTTTTAATATCTCCATTGTCGGCACTCAGAACAGGAATCCCATCAATAAGCATTATAGCTCTCGAACCTATTCCGAAAGCGAACCCCGAAGAACCGCGTATACTGATATTATCATTATTTACTTCGATAGAAGGGATATATTCTAACGCTCTATCAATTGTTACAATTGATTTTTCGCTAAATATGTTTCCTTTAATAATACTTAATGAAATCGGAACTTCTTGAACTGTTTGAACTTTTTTATTGGCAGTAATTACAACTTCACCTGCAACTAAAACTTTTGGACGAAGGCCAATTTCCAATACCGTATCTCTATTTTCACGAATTAACACATCGAACCTTTGAGTTTCGTAACCGACAGCACTTACAAGGAGTTTATATTTCCCAATTGGTATTGATTTAATTTCGAATTTACCTTCGCGATTAGTAAAACTTCCGATAGATGTACCATCAATTCGCACAGTGGAACTAATGACAGGAAGTTTGGTTTCTGCATCCAAGACTGTTCCCCGCAAGCTACCTTTTGGCTTAGCAAATGCAACACTTGAAAAAAAGAATAAAAGAAGTAATAATTTATATAAAAGTTTCATACATTTCCCTTAAAATGGTTGAGGCAACTTTTTACTGAAGTCAACAATAAAATCTATGTTAATTGTAGTAGGTTTTGAAAAGAATATTTTTTCAGGTGTATAATTAATAGTATCGTTCGAGTATATCCCGACAACATCCCATTCGAATAAAGTACCATATTGGCGAGCTACTACAAGATATGAAATAGTTGCAGGTAACTTGTCAATTTCTATTAAATAATCACACTGATTGTTTCTGATTGGTAATAAGCTTTCAGTAAAAATAGCATTCCCCGTAAGGACTTCTGAAACTA
This sequence comes from Eximiradius sp., assembly GCA_937127445.1. Classification (GTDB taxonomy): domain Bacteria; phylum Bacteroidota; class Ignavibacteria; order Kapaibacteriales; family UBA2268; genus JAKIZO01. The sequence continues at coordinate 9,199 of CAKZLY010000023.1, forward strand.
TATCCTTCGGAGGATAGTCGTTAAATGCCACAACGCGTAAATCTTTTATTAGTGAATCGGGAGGAAGATTTTCGACAAAGCTGATTTTACCTTTAATAATTGCTTTTTCAGTTGGAGCAAGCCCTTCCTGACAAGAGAGAAATAGGAACATCAATAAAATCAAGTATTTTTTTCTTTTCATAAGCATACTTAAAAATAAAATATATCTAATTTAACGAAATAATAAAATAATGATTTTTCACAAATTGAGTTTATATTTGAAAATATTATTTTAACAAAAGCAAAAATGACGAGAATCAAAGCATATTTAACGTACTTATTGAGATTTTTAAAAATTATTTATTTAATTGACAAGATTAGATTTTACCTTCACAGAATAAGATATCACAAGAAAAATATTAATTTTAAGAAGAACAATCCTGATTTTGTGCTCCCACCAGATTATTTATTATATGAATCATTCAGATTGGATTATGAAAAATATTGTTTAAGCGGTTTGGCAACAGCAAAGTGGTTAAAAACAATATTTGAAAAATATATCGAATTGCAAAATGTAAAAATATTAGATTGGGGATGTGGGCCTGCCCGAATTGTAAGACATTTCCCAAATGTGCTTGGGGATAACAAATTTTTTGCTACTGATTACAATAGCGAAACAATTCAATGGTGCCAGAAAAATATAAAAGAAGTGGAATTTAATCACAACTCTATTGAAGCAAAACTACCATATGACGACAATTATTTTGATATTATTTACGGCCTTTCAATTTTTACACATTTATCTGAGCGCAAACATTATGAATGGGCAAAAGAATTATTAAGAATACTGAAAAGGCAAGGAATATTTGTTTTCTCGACGCAAGGGAAGATTTACTTACCGAAGTTGACCCCTAAGGAACAGAAACAATTCAAAGAAGGGATGTTAGTTGTGAGGAGCTCAGAATATGAAGGACATCGAGTGTTTTCTTCTTTCCAGCCATCAGAATTTATATGGAAATTATTTGAAAATGAAGAAATAGTTGAACATATAGAGCCACCAGCTACATATGAAAACCCATATCCACAAGACTTATGGATTGTTAGAAAAATTTCCAGAAGCCAATAAATCTCTAATAGGTTTAATGTGTTTGATAATAATCAGAATTCCAATAGAAGTTAGAAGTAACTGGAATGTGAAAAAGTTCATTAACAGAGGCATATTGGTGATTTTATAGAGATTGAAGGGAATAACATAAACTATTATAACTGAAAAAGTAGTAGCAATTAAGTTATTAATATGAACGTTAGTTGAAATTAATTTACTAGCAACATAAAATAATAGCAGCCAGAAAAAAACCCAAACGGGATTAATTAGCAATAGCCCCCCAGCAGCTGTTGCGAGTCCTCGCCCACCTCGAAACTTAATAAAAACACTAAAATTATGTCCAATTACCGCAGAAAAAAAAGCAATTGAAAAAAACACATCATTGTTGAAAAGATAATAATTGATAAGGACAGTAAAAACCCCTTTAAGTAAATCGACAAAACCACAAATAATGCCAATATATTTATTACGAGTTATTTCGTAACTATTCATAGCTCCAACATTGCCTGAACCTTCCTGAAATAGGATTTTCCCAGTAGAATACTTGACTATCAAGTAACTTGATGGTATAGCACCGATTAAATACCCAAGCAAAAAGCAAATAAGATAATTCATATTTAATCAAATTAATAATTGATGTATAAAATAATAAAATCAAATGTAAATTTAAACTTTAAAAAGTAGTTCAAAAAAATTAACTTTGTGAATTAATTGAGACAATAATTTATGAAGTCTTTGTTTGAATATCATTTTACTGAATTAAGTGAAGAGATCTTCGAAATAATAATAGAAAAAGATAACTTTTACGTTGAACGAATAATTAGCTTTGGTCAAAAAACACCCGAAGACACGTGGCTTAGGCAGGAAAGAGCAGAACTTGTCTTCCTTCTAAAAGGCTGGGCTAAACTCGAATTCAGAGAAAACGATGAAGAAATTACTATGAAGCCAGGTAATTACATCCTAATAAAACCAAATGAGGAACATAGAGTAAGCGAAACTGCACCAGACGAGGAAACAATATGGTTGGCTATTCATTTTAAGGAATAGCATAGTGATTGAAAGACTGCTAATATTATCTTTTTTAGTTTATCCGTTTGATGGATTTATGTTGTTTTCTATATCTGGTTACGGCGTTAAAATTATCGATGTTGTATTACTTTTATTATATGTATTTTTTGTTATTGAGTTAATTACAGACAAAAAGAAAATAGTAATAAATAATAATATTGTTTTACATTTTATCATTTTACTGATAGTTAGTTCTATTCTATCGGGATTTTATCCGCTATTGTCTGGGAATGCAGAGGCGATTCTTCAGTATTTCAAAACGTTAGTGCATTTTATTTTTGTATACTTTGTAGTTTTTGTGTTTTACGCACACAATTTTTCGGAGAATTTTTGGGACAAATTAATACGCATATTATTGATATATTCAATTTTCATTAATATATTCGGTATTTATCAATTATTTGCAAGATTATACAATTTACCGCTTGCCTGGCTACCAATAAATAACGTATCAATGGTTTACAGAGGTATGTTCGACATGTCGGACATTACACAAATTAGCATTCAATTTATGAATTTGTATCGTGCCACATCGATATTTACAGAGCCATCTTATTATGCAATATTTTTGTCGTCAATATTGATTTTTCAGATTGTTCCCTACATAAGAAAGCAAGAACCATTTATAAAGAATAGATGTGTAAATATTTTAATACTCGTTTTAACTATAATTGCACTTTTGGCAACGTTTTCGATAACTGCAATTCTTTGTGTGTTAGCAATTTTTCTGGGATTAATGATATTTGAGTATAGGAATTTCGCTAAAAAATTTCTCGTAATAGTGATTACTTCTTTAATAATACTAATAATCACAGATTTAATCATAAAATATTATACTGAAACAAGTCCCATAGAACTTTTTTACACACGAATTGAAGGGATATTCAAAACAATTGAAGGCAGCGACCGACAAATTACTGGTGAATCATTTAAATACAGAACAGAAATAATAAAAACTGGATTTGAAATCTGGCAAAAATCTCCAATAACAGGCTGTGGTCTTGGGAATTTTTATCTAAATCAGAATAAAAACATTAATTTTGCCCACGATATTCTTGGGAATGCGTTATCAGAAATGGGATTAATAGGTACAATTGCGATATTAGGTATTTTCTTTAGCATTTTTTACTTTTTAATCAAGTTATATAAAAATCAATATTTTATTGAATTAACAGATTCGGAATCAAGACTATTAGGAGTATTTTTATTTATAATGATACAAACCACGACAGTAAATTTCTTTTCAAGCAGTTTCTTAATATATGCAAACTTGTGGCTTTATGTCGGAATTGCTCTATATCTGATAAACAAAATCAGCAATTCTTTATTTTCTAACAATATTCACTTATGCTTTTATTCTGAAAATATTAGTCAATTTATTAAGTTTATTAAAAATAATACGGGAATCTGATGAAATACTTATTAATAATATTATTAATCGGAATAATTTGTATTTATCTGATTTTTAGAAAAATCACAAAAGCATTATCGAAAATAAATATTTTTTTTAATGAAAGCAAAGTGTCAAATAACATTGATAATAGAAAAAAGTACACAACAAACAACGAAATAATTTACAAAGATGATAAAGTTGAAGTGTTGGTTGGCGAAGCTAAAAGGAAGAAATGAAAATGGATATAACACTTGATAAATCACCTGTTATCGCAGCGATTGATGTTGGAACAAATTCTTTTCACTTAATTGTCGCATCAGTTGATAGAAAGGGTATATTAAATATTATTACACGTGAGAAGGAAATGGTTCGCCTCGGTTCGAGCGGAACCGATATGAAATATTTGGAAGAGGCGGCAATAGAACGCGGCATTGCAACACTTAAAGCTTTTTCTGAACTTGCTCGGTCAGAAAAAGCAATAATAAGAGCAGTAGCAACAAGCGCAGTTCGTGAAGCAGTTAATAAAAACGTATTTCAAGAAAGAGCTCTTAATGAAATTGGGATTGAAATAGAGGTAGTATCAGGAGTAGAAGAGGGACGATTAATTTATTTAGGAGCATTGCATGCATTGCCAATATATAATAAACAAACATTAGTTATTGATATTGGTGGCGGATCAACAGAAACAATAATCGGTAAAGAAGGGAATTTAATTCATGTAAATAGTGAAAAATTAGGTGCTATAAGATTAACCAAACGGTTTTTCGACAATGGCAAATCCAGTAAAGAATCAGTGAAATTATGCAGGGAGTATATTCGTGGCGAATGGGCACCAGAAATCAAAAAAATCAGTGAGATTGGCTTTCAGCTAGTGGTGGGCTGTTCAGGGACAATACAATCTCTTGCAAGAATGGCACTTGCAAGCAAAGGGCAGCAAATACCTGATGTCCTAAATGGGATTACTATTCAGTCGCGAGATTTGTTGGAAGTAATCAACGCAATCACCAGAACAACATCAGTAAAGGAAAGGCAGGCCCTTGCAGGCATTGATGTAGCTCGTGCTGATATAATTATTGCAGGAGCTTTGATTTTCGAGCATTTTATAAAAGAACTGAATATTGATAAAATTTTGATTTCACCTTATGCACTTCGGGAAGGAATAGTCTTTGACACAGTTCAAAAAATAAAAGAGTTAAACGAATATAAACATCTAACACATTTGAGATACCAAACAGTTTTGAATTTATGTCACAAGTTTCAAGTTGATTTAAAGCATTCAGAGCATGTAAGAAACATATCTCTTAAAATATTCGATACAATATCAATTTTTCATAAATTAGAATCAGTTGAGAGAGAAACATTAGAAGCTGCTTCTTTACTGCACGACGTAGGGTATATAATTTCTCACGATCAGCATCATAAGCATAGTTATTATATTATTACTCATAGCGATATGCCTGGATTTACTAATGATGAAGCAGAAATAATCGGAATAATAGCACGCTACCATAGAAAAAGCCATCCTAAAAAAAAGCACCCTGAATTTTCACATCTTCCATTCAAAAAACAGGAAATGGTAAAAGTATTGGCTGGAATACTACGACTAAGCGAAGGGATTGACCGTCGCCGTAAGCAGTATGTCCAAGATATTAACATTAAAATTAACGGCAGAACTGTTGTTATTCAACTCATTCCAACAAGTGATGAATCATATGATATTGAAATCTGGGGTGCAAATCGAAGAGTAGGTTTGCTTGAAGAATCATTAGGGATTAATATTATCATTGAATGATACAAAGTTAGATTTGAAAATATCTTTTTGAAGTTATTGTTTTTAATTTTATTTTGCTAATTGTTTCAATGTAAATTATGCAGGTTTTATTTATATGCCCGCAACTGTATATCAAAGGCTTTGCTTAAAAAAGGAATCATTCAGTAGAAAAGATTTACGGCGAATTGCAAATTGGATTAATTCCATTTATGTCAAAAAATTTACAGCCGAACTCCCCAAAGTAGAGCAGCAGGAAGGCAACAGAATATTTATGGTTTATCTTTATCCCGATGAAATGATACCTATTATGGACAACATAATTGATAAATTTTACAGGCAAAAGGAGTTTATTGCAAAAAAACATTCAAATTATCTAAAATCACTTAAAAACAAAGATGAGAAAAAACTTGAAAAAAAGAAAAATTTCGATAAAAATATAAATGATAAGCAAATCAAAAAAAATATTAGTAAAAAAGATTATGATAATAAGAAAAACAAGATTGAACAAGTAAAATCAAACAAAATTGAAATCCCAACTGTTACAACTTTAAGAAAACGTAAAACCCCTCCACAGATAATCGATACAAAAGGATATAACTAAAATTTGCCGTCAAAAATAATACCTTTGGATACTTGAATATCTTGAAGTTTGCCATTTCGATTAAATACAACGTATTTTTCTATTTGATTTGAATTTTCTGGAAACATTTGCTTGAAAAAGTTTCGTTCTGATTTTGTAATAATTTCTTGGGAATTATTAGAATCTGCTAATTGATTTTGCTTTAAATTGTTTTTTCTTAAAGCAACTCCATTATTGGTAAGTTGTTCGTCAATACTCGTTGAATAGACATCTCTGTATTTATTCAGTAAATTAACTTTCATAATAATTCAAAGTATAATTCAACATCATAATTATCGGCAAAAAGAACAAGAACTTAAACTTTGTGTCAAATTTCAAGCGAATTCCGTGCCACATTTTTTGCAGCAGTTATGACACCAGTATTTGCTTCGAAACCACGTTGAGCTGAAATCATCTCAACCATTTCAGTAACAATATTAACGTTTGGATAGTGAACATAGCCCTGCTCATCGGCATCGGGATGAGTGGGATCGTAGACCAACCTATCTGGAGAATTATCTCGTGCTGTCCGGGCTTTAAGGACACTGTAATCGGGTGGATAAGTTCCCAGCTTGGCATTAGGAGCGTGGTCTGGACTTGTTCGCTTTAATTCGATTTGTTGCTGCACTTCTTCCTCAAAAGGGCTACCGGGGATAGCACGGACAACGACGACTTCTCTTTTGTATGGTTTGCCATCAATGCCTTTTGTAGTGTTTGCATTGGCAATGTTGTTAGCAACAGCAGAAAGTCGGATACGCTGAACACTCATACCCTGGCCACTGATAGCAAACGAAGCAAAAATATTTTCTGGCATAATCACTCTCCCCTATTAAACATTTTGTGCCGGATTCCCTGTTATTGCAGAAGAAAGACCTCTAAAAAATCTTGCCATTTGTTGAGAAACGAACTGAAATCGAATTTGATTCTTCGCCAATTCTGACATTTCTTTGTCAATATTAACGTGAGTTTCACCTGAAAAATATATTTCTGGTTCAGGAATTGGAGTAGGACTAATTTCTCCTTCAACTTCATTTGGAGACTTACCTATGGGAATATGTTTTTCGTCCGAACTACTGCCTTTGAGAACAACATCCTGTCTTTGAAATAGTTCTTCGAATTTTACCATTTCTGGTCTATAATGAGGAGAATTAACATTAGTTATGTTTTTCGAAATAGTCCTTAATCTCAATGCATACGCATCAAGCGCCCTATTCATCAATGGAACACGATTTTTAAATAAATGATTATTAAATATCATTTTTTACTCACAATATTATTACTAAAAAATTATGAACAAAAGAAGTGCCAAAATATAAATGGGAAAACAATGATTTTCTAACTTCATTTATTATAAAAGATTGCAAAAAGAAAGCAGCATATATATGTTAAAAATAACTGCAGATTTATAAACAGTGGCTAATTTTATACACTAATTATTCAATTCTTTTTTTAAGTATAGCCAGGTGTAACCTTTTTTCAACTCTGCAATTTTTTCGGGAGGGCCAACGGCTAATATTTCACCACCATTTTCCCCACCTTCTGGGCCTAAGTCAATGACCCAGTCAGCTGTTTTAATTACGTCAAGATTGTGTTCAATGACAATGACAGTATTACCTCTATCAACTAATTTGTGAAGCAGTTCAAGCAATATTCGAATATCTTCGAAATGCAAGCCGGTAGTTGGCTCGTCAAATAAGTATACAGTTTTTCCGGTGCTCACTTTAGAGAGTTCGGTTGCAAGTTTGACACGTTGAGCCTCCCCTCCTGACAAAGTAGGAGCTTGCTGTCCAAGTTTGACATAACCAAGCCCAACATCTAAGAGAGTTTGAAGTTTATTTTTGATTTTAGGTATTTCATTGAAAAATATTAGAGCTTCTTCGACAGTCATATCAAGGACATCAGCAATAGACTTGTTTTTGTATTTAACTTGTAACGTTTCATCATTATATCGTTTTCCATTGCAGGTGTCGCAGATAACATAGACATCAGGCAGAAAATTCATCTCAATTTTCTTCAATCCAGCACCTTCACAATCTTCGCATCTTCCGCCTTTTACATTGAAGGAAAAGCGCCCTGGTTTATATCCGCGAATTTTTGCTTCCGACAGAATCGAGAAGAAATCTCTAATCAAAGTAAAAAGTCCTGTATAAGTAGCAGGATTTGAGCGTGGAGTGCGTCCAATTGGAGATTGGTCAATTTCTATGACTTTATCAATATATTCCAATCCTTCGACTTTCTCGAAAGGAAGCACCTTATATTTTGTTTTATAGATATGATTGGAAAGCAACGGATAAAGAGTTTCGTTAATTAAAGTAGATTTTCCAGAACCACTCATACCGGTCACACAGATAAATAATCCGAGTGGTATTTCCAATGAAACATTTTTTAAATTATTACCTTTTGCACCAAATAATTTAATAAACTTTCCATTAGGTTGTCTACGTTGATTAGGAACTTCAATTTTATTGATTCCTTTTATATATTTAGCTGTAAGTGATCTGCTAAATTTACCATTTTTTGAAAGTTTCAATTCATTAATGTTTGCTGAAACTACCAATTCACCTCCGTGAATTCCAGCTCCGGGACCTAAATCAATAATGTAATCGGATTGCTCTATCATTGACTTATCGTGTTCGACAACAATAACAGAATTGCCTAAATCTCTTAATTTTTTAAGAGAGTTGATTAATTTATAGTTGTCGTGTTGGTGCAGTCCGATGCTTGGTTCGTCCAATACATACATTACACCAACAAGCTGTGAACCAATTTGAGATGCTAACCGAATACGCTGAGCTTCACCACCAGATAAAGTTTTAGAGGAACGTCCCAATGTTAGATAGGATAAACCAACATTTTCTAAAAATTCAAGTCGCGTGATTATTTCTTTAATAACAGTGTTTGCGATAATCTTGTTTCTTTTATCGATATAATTTGTTAAATCTCTGAAAAATGAAAGTGCTCTGGGGATATTCCATTGAATAATATCTTTAATACTGTGATTATTGATTAGTACGTTTATACTTTCACTTTTTAATCTACTCCCTTCGCAGACATTACAGGTTCTGTATTGCATCACATCTTCAAGCTGAGCTGAGCTAATTCCAGCTAAATTAGTCCTTAATGTTTTTATCATTTCATATAAATTGTTAAGAGTAGGGATAATTCCTTCAAAAACATTTAGGTTATAGCCTTTATTTGTTTTAGAATTCTTTTGAAAAAGTTCATATTTTTCGAAAAGAAGGAATTTTTTTTCACTTTCTTTAAGTTCATTCCAAGATTTTTTGATTGAAATATTATTTTCATAACAAACATTAATCAAAACTGAATATAATTTTTCAGATTCACTTTTATTAAATATTGCCAATGCACCTTCTTCGATAGATTTATCAGGATGAAGCACAACAGTATCTTCGTAAGCAGAGAAAATTTCGCCAATGCCATTGCAATTTGGACAAGCACCATAAGTGGAATTAAATGAAAAATTGTTGGGAGATAATTCCTGAAATGAACGACCACAAGAGGGACAAGTATTATGTATTGAAAAAAGTTCATCGGAGCCAAAGACGCCGTTACCATAGTTGATTATTAATATACCATCGCCATATTGCAATGCTAAATCGCATGACTGAGAAAGTCTGAAAAATGAATTTTTGTTTACAGTAAGTCTATCTATTACAACATCTATATCGTGTTGTTTATAGCGTTGCACCCCAGAAATATCAGATAAATTAATGATTTCACCATTAATTCTAACTTTTGTAAATCCATTGGCAATTAACTGCTGAAAAAGTTCTTTATAAATACCTTTCCTGCCACGAATAATTGGTGCAAAAATAGTTATTTTTTGATTATTATACTTGTTGAGAATACTATTTTTTATTTGTTCATCAGTTTGTTTTTTGACAGGAATATTGCAACCTGGACAGTATTGCGTTCCAAGTTTAGCGAAAAGCAATCTCAAATAGTCGTAGATTTCGGTTACAGTCCCAACAGTTGAACGTAGGTTGTGAGGAATAGTTTTTTGTTCAATGGAGATTGCGGGAGACAATCCCTCAATTAAATCTACATCGGGCTTTTTCATAACACCTATGAATTGTTTAGCGTATTGCGATAAACAATCGACGTAGCGTCTTTGTCCTTCAGCATAGAGAGTATCAAAAGCCAAGGTAGATTTGCCTGAACCAGATAATCCTGTTATTACAACTAATTTTTCTCGAGGAATATCTAATGAAATATTCTTTAAGTTGTGTTCTCTTGCACCGCGAATTATTATATCTTTTAATTCATCATCTATTATTGTTTGTTTTTTCATAAAAAAGCAGTAGAAAAATACTTAACAACCAAATAAGTGTAAAGAGACGAAAATATTGAAAGACTATTATTATTCGCATCATTCAAGTGATGCTTTTATAATATTCAATACTAATAGTGTTGATTGTTCCAAATCTTCTATTGAACCATTATTTTTTATTGTGAAGTCGGAAAGTTCTTCTTTTTTGCTAATTGGGATTTGTGAGTTAATTCTTTTTATAGTTTCCTGCTCTGAAAGGTTATGCCTTTGCATACCACGTTGAATTTGGATTTTTGGGTCGCAAGAAACGCAGATAATATAATCAAATCCCTCTTGCAATGCTGTTTCAAAAATCAATGCACTTTCGACAAAGGCTAATTGATTGCCAAGTTTTACTAATTCGTATAGGCGTTTTTCCATTAACTCAATTACTTTTGGATGAACAATTTTGTTAAGCAAATCTAATTGTTCTTGATTATTGAACACTAAATTACTTAAATATTGGGTATTTATCGAATTATCTATATTGAATGCTTCCCTACCAAAGCAATCAACTATTGCATTGATTACGTTTTTATCATTTGTCATAACTTCTTTTGCTATTAAATCTGTGTAAATTACAGGATAGCCTTCATTTTCGATGATTTTTGCAACTGTGGTTTTCCCTGTTGCAAAACCACCTGTAATTGCTACAATTATATGCTTATTCATTAATTTTTCCTATGGGAAATGATACAATTATTTTGGTGCCCTTGTTTTCCTGGCTTTCGACTGAGATTATGCCTTTATGCAAATCAACAATGGATTTAACAAGAGATAGTCCAAGACCTGTCCCCTGCACTCCAACCTTTTTTGCATTTGGTGTTCTATAAAACTTTTGAAAAATATTAGGGATTTGTTCCGCTGGGATTCCTATCCCATTATCTTCGACAATTAAAGTTGCAGAATTTTGTGAATTATTGAGAAATATTTTAATTTTACCACCATTTGGAGTGTATTTAATCGAATTATCTAATAGATTTATTATAACTTGTTGAATTTTATGTTTATCACCATTTATAAATACCTCGTTATCGATATTTTTAAAAATCTTGATATTTTTTTCTTCTGCAACTATTTCCATATCCTCGCAAATATCATTGACAACATCACTTAGATTTACTTTAGAATAATTCAATGAATGATTTGAATTTTCAGCACGGGCTATTTCAAGAACAGTTGATACTACATTAGACAGACGAATCACTTCATCCAAAGCACTTGCAACAACTTCCTGATAATCTTCGACTGTTTGAGCAGAATTCAAAGAGAGTTCTAACTCTCCTCGAAGAATTGTCAGCGGCGTTTTAAGTTCGTGAGAAGCGTCATAAGCAAAGTTTAGTATCTGATTGTGTTTTTTCTGGCATGCGGAGTAGAGTTTGTCCAAAGAATCGACGAAGAATTTAAATTCATCTTTATCTCTGATTTCAGATAAATCAAAGTTTTCTAATTGGCTTTCAGCAATTCTATCCAACACTTCTTTTACTTTTTTGGTTTGAGAGTGACCAATAAATGAGATTACAAACAACAATAAAACCAAAATAGCCGCAATAATTGGTATTCCAATAAAAAATATTCTACAAATTTCACTCAGAAAGAATTCAAAACGAGATAAAGAATATCCGATAGAAATATTACCTACATCACTTTTCATAATAAATAACCTAAGTTTGCTGTTTTCGAAAGGAATTATTGCAAAAACAGTATCGCCAATTTGACCGGATAAATTTTGGCGAAAAATAAATTTAGGCACAGTATCATATTTTTCGATTTCTTTAGCGTAAGTTTTGAGTTCTTTAAGCTCTTCTTTGGAAGGAAGGATTGGCAAATTAAAATCGTTTAAATTACTGCTTTTCCATATAGTCGAGTTATCTTTGCCGTAAATTTGAATGAAATACATTTTAGGGTTGAGAGAGATCGACTCGTGAATATTTTTAAGTATTTCAAGATGTTTTAAATTGTCGTCAATTTTAGAGCTATCACTTACTTTTAAGTTATATATATTTAAATATTTTTCAACACTTTTAGCAGATAAATACAAATTGCTATCGAGGTTATCATAAAACCAATTTTCTATATAACTATATATCCCGTAAGAAAAACCCGCAAAGGTAATAGTAACAAAAGCGCTATAAATAATCAGTAATCTGTTTCTCATAATCTATTTTACTTATTCCTATTGCATATTTGAACAATAATTTTAGAAAGATATTTTTTTTAATTAATTTAAAAGTTAAGAAAATTAAAAATAAAATACTATTATTCAAAATTTTGTTTGATGAATAAAAAGCAAAGTAAAATAAAACGGTTCCTGCTTTTATTAACTTACATAGTTTTGTCAATACTTGTTTGCATTTCATTATTTATTGTGTTTTTATCGTATAATTCTAATTTCCGACAATATATAATTTCTCAAATTACTAACATTGTTAATACACAGTTGCTTGCTAAAATAGAGATTAAGGATATTCATTTAATTGGAGTTGGCGGAATAAAATTAGATGAAGTTAGACTTATCACACAAACCGATACACTTGCAAATGTAAATAGTATATTGATAGATTTTTCATTGAAATCACTTTTAAAAAATAAGATATTTGTCAGCAAAATTGTGTTGAATGAACCTCGAATACAACTTTTGAGAAGAAAAAGCGACTCAACCTGGAATTATGACCGAATTGCAGAAGCATCAAACGACACTACGCATACTAAATCCAAATTGCAAATAATTACTAAAAGCATTCAAATAAAAAATGGTAGATTTTGCTATATCGATTCACTTAAAGCAATCCCTACACCAATGAAATTTAACTCAAATAATTTTATTTTAGAAAAGCTTAATTTGAAATGTAATTTTGAAGGGGATTTATATAAAAAATCTTTCAAGAGTAAAATTCAGAATTTATCTGCTTTAGATGTCCCATCTGGAATAGCAATTGAGAAATTGCAAGGGAATTTTTCAATTGATACAAGCTCTCTCGTTGCAGATAATTTAATTATCAACACAAATTTCTTTAATGCAAATTCGCAGTTATCAATAAGGAACTGCAATTTATTATCAAGCGACAGCAATATTGAAAAAGCAAATTTAAGGTTAGAACTATATCTTTCAGATTACAACAATGATTTTGTCGAACGATTTACAGATTTATCAATAAAGGTATTGGGCAAACACGATATACAATTAAGTGCCTCTGGCACTTTTGAGCTGCTTCATATAAACGAACTAAACTTGCTGACAGAAAACATTGAACTATATATTAATGGTCAAATTGCAAATGTATTAGATGAACCTTTATTTAATATTAACATTGTTGACTCAAAAATTGATAGATATTCTCTAAACAATATCATACCAAAAATATCTGGGGCGTTGCCTGAATTTAAGAATTCATACTTTAGAAGTATTTCAGTGAAAGGTAACGAAAAGCAAATTTCTTCTAATTTTGATATTAGAGTTGATAATGGCAGTTTATTAGGAAAAGCAGAGTTTATATTGACTAAGCCAATTAGATATAATTTGAATATTTCCACAAATAGCATTGAGTTAGCTTCAATAATTCCTGAAAGGTTAGTTAAAGGGAATTTGAATTCTCAAATTTCAATTGTTGGTGAAGGGACATCACTAAATGAGTTAAATGCCGCTGTAAATTTTAATTCGAGCAATTCTACAATTGAAGAAATTTCATTTAACAAATTAGAATTAGTAGCGAATTACAAAAATAATCAACTTGAAATTGGCAGGTTCTTTGTTCAATTTGAAAATGATACAATTACAAACAGAAGTATTAATATTACTGGCAGCGCAGACCTAAAAAACATTGAACATCCAGAATACAAATTGGATATTTTCATAAACTCTTTAAATCTCAAAAAGCTACTGAAAAACGATGCTTTACCTGATTTAATTACGTCTGAAATGAAAATTCAAGGCAACAACTTCGATATTGATTATGCTGTTGCTAATATTAACATTGACATAAAAAAAATTAGGAATGAGAAAATCTCTTATAAGCCAACAAAAATAAGTCTGGGATTAAATTTTAATGAACGGGACAAATTATTTGAATTAGAAAGCGATTTTGCTGAAATTAAATTAGTTGGAAATTTCTCAACGTTAAATATTTTTGAAAACATTGCAAAACAATTTGAGTTTATAGGGCAAAAATTAAGTAATGATATTTCATATTCAGTTAAGTTTTATAAATCCCAAGATACAGTTGAAATCAATTATCCCAAGCTATTGCTCGATAGCAATAGCTACATAGATTTATTTCTCAACTTAAAAGATTTATCGTTTATAAATTTGTTTTCCTCAGGAATTATTTTTTCGGGTGCTGTTTATAGTAAATTAAATTATTTTAATAATTCAAGAAATTCATATTTATCAGTCGATACACTGAAACTTGACAACTTTAATATATTTAATGATGATTTTCATTTCTCGATATTAAATTCCGATCTCAATTTAGTTTATAATGTTAATGTTGATAGCCTGCACAATCCATCACTATCTTATATCGAAGTAGAAATAAGTTCCGACAGTTCTGTATTAATTAATAAAAATCTATTAGATAAAACGAATATTAATGTTTATTATGCTGAGCAAATGCTGAATTACAAAATTCGGACAGACTACAATAGAGCGTATTCAATTTTTTCGTCAGGTGCAATAGATTTTTCTACAAAATTTGTTACTATTACTGCTGATAGCTTAGCAATAAAATATAAAGAACAAATGTGGACAAACAATAGAACTATACAATTTACAATTGCCGACAATTTTATCAATATAGACAATTTTGAAATTGAAAGAAAGGGTTTTGAAAAATTATTGTTATCAGGAACAGTGTTCAACAACAGTGCCGAGAATTTGAATCTAACCTTGTCAAACTTAAATTTAAGTGAAATATATCACTTATTTGAGCATAAAATTCCTATCGAAATTGATGGTGTAGCAAATTTGTCAATTAATTGTGAAGGATCTTTGTTAAATCCTGATATTTCAATCAAAAGCAACATTAATAATCTATCAATAGAAAAAAACAAATTAGGCAATTTAAGCCTGGATTTAATAAGCAATAATGGAATGTTTAAAGGTGGCGCAACTCTTTCAAATCAATCAACAAAGCCGATAGAAATTATTGTTCGAAGCTTGCCCATATATATTGGTACAGATACAACCAGAAAAATTTTCGACGGAAACAAATTATTTGAAATTAATGTGTTTGCCAATAAATTATCATTAGCACCATTTGCAAAATTTGCCCCCAATATTTCCCAGTTGCAAGGCACAACTAATTTTAATGCAAGAATTTTTGGATATTTACCTGATAATATAAACTATTCTGGGAATCTTGAAATTTCTGATGGATATTTTATTCTTGATAATACTAACATTGCATATAGAGCAAACGCTCAGGTATCTTTTTCCAACAAGTTAATCAATATTGAAAAAGTATTATTGAGAAATACCAACAGAGATTTAAAAGATGGAAAAGCAGAAATTTCAGGTTATGTTAGATTAAATGAAAACGGAATAGGCTATATCGATATAAAAGCAAGTACCGACAAAATACTGGTATTAAGCGATGCCTCAAAGAAATCATTACCTAATGTTTTTGGTAATTTAGTAATTGGCACAGAAGACGATTATATCAGATTTTTCGGGACAATGCAGGAACCCAATATTGAGGGCAGTCTTATAATTATTAACGCTGAACTCAAAATGCCGCAAACACAGAGCAAGCAAATTGTAAAGTCAAATTTCACATACGAAATAAAAGATAGTAAACGCATATATAAATTATCAAACGAGCTTGACACAACACGTGTTTCTGCTAATATCCAGAATAATGAACCTGATTTTATGGAACTAGTAAATTTTGATGTTAGGGCAAAAATAAAGAATTTTTCATTGCTATTCGATATGGGAGCAATTGGTGAAGTTTATGCTAAAATTGGCACAAAAGATCCTTCTATACCAATTCGATATTTCAAGAATAGGAATGAGCCAATGCCACGAATATATGGTGGAGAGTTAGAAGTAAAAGAAGGTTCAACTGTAAAAATTTTCAGAACAATGGAAACAAAAGGTTATATTTCGTTTCCAACAGGTTCTATTGAGAACCCAACTTTGGATTTACAAGCAAAGTATGAAGGCAAATACACAGAAAAGAACACAACTAACTATTTTACAGTATTTGTGTATATTACAGGGACAAAGGAAGAACCTAAAATCAAGCTTGATTATACATTAAATGGGAATTCGCCTGTAGGTGATGCTAAGAAAATAGAAGAAGATGCGTTCATTCTGCTTGCTACTGGAAGACCAAGAGGAGTTCAAAACACAAACAATGCATTTGGTGTGGGAAATTTATTTGATGAAAGTATTAATATGGGAATTTCCCAACTTGCTTCAAAATCTCTCACTGACTTGCTGTTAACAACCGGTGTAATTCAAAGCGCCGATGTCAAATTCGAAGGCGAAGGAATTGAAACAGCAACAGTTAATTTTAGTGGTTCAATATTTGGTATTGGGAATTGGACGATAGGTGGAAATATTTATGATTTTTCTAATCTTGAAATAAGCTTCGAGGTCCCAATTTCTGTAAAGTCAAAAGCATTTAATGATATTATTTTTCAAATAAGCCGTTCAACAAATTCGAGCATAACAAACCAATTGCAAGATCAGAAAGACTTTGAAATGAAAATTAAATTAGGTGGAAGTTGGTAATGGAATGTATTTATTTACCTGAATTATCAAAAACTGCACAAAGTATTAAGATAACTGATAGCGAAGCTAAGCATCTTAGAGCATTACGAATTAAAGATAACGAACGAATCCTTATTACTAACGGAAAAGGAATAATTTGTCAGGCATCAGTGAACCGAGAAAATAAAGACGAATACATTGCCTTTGTTGAACATTTTTTTGATGAAAATTATGGCGAGCTGCTAAGAAGTATTGCTATTGGTGTGGGAATTTTGCAAGATAGAGAAAGATTTGAACTGATAATAGAAAAATCTGTTGAATTAGGAGTTTCACAATTTTTCCCTCTAATAACAGATTACTCTCAGAAAAAATCTTTGAACACCTTACGTCTTCAATCAAAAGCAGTTGCTGCAATGAAACAATGCAAAAGATCACGACTTCCCATAATTTATGAACCAGTTAGCCTAAGTGATATTACAAAATTCCACTTCGAGAAAATAATTCTCGCAGACGAAAATGGAATAAAACCAAGTGTACCTCAATCAAGTAAATCAATTTTGCTTCTGGTCGGACCAGAGGGTGGCTTTTCCTTGAAAGAAATCGAATATTTGAACAAACTACATATAGAAAAATGGCGACTTGCTAATAGACGCTTAAGAAGCGAAACAGCAGCAATATTCGGATTATCGTTATTAAACTTATTTTAAGTAGAAAATACGTCTTTTCATTAATAAATATAGTTTTTTCACAAAATCATCGATATTCGATGTTTCAATATAATCAACACCTAATTTTTTTACATATCTAGTGATTTCTTTTGGTTGGTTGTTGGAAGCATTCTTGTTTGAATCGATATATCTAACGCAGCCTATTTCGCTATCTTTGATTAATAAAATAGCATTATCCCATTGAAGATTAATCTGTTCCAAATTAATAATTATAGTATCAAATTTTGTGCAAACAAGTTTAAGCAAATCGAAGTAATTATCAGCATAAAAGTCTGAAATCAAAAAAACAAGTGTCTTTTTATTAAAACTATTATAAAGAAATTCAAGAGCCGGAGCAATGTTTGTTTGAGTTTTTCGGCAATTTTTGTTAATAATCTCGTTTATTTTAAAAACAATTGATGGATTATTTCTAGGGGATGAATAGCTTTCCACCTTATCGGAGAAAGCAATATATCCCAATTTATCACCATTAGAGAGAACTATATTAGACAAGATAAAAACTATATTTTCGAGCAACTTGCTATCGCTCTTATTATCTAATGAGACGTAAATTGAAGGGCTAATATCGAATACAATCACAACGTCTTGAAGCCGTTCTTCTGTAAAAACTTTTGTGTAAATTTCAATATTACGTGCTGTTACTCGGCTATCGATATATCTCGCGTCGTCACCTTCTTCGTAAAGTCTTGACTGCAAATAATCCTGACCTGCCCCTTTAAAAGCAGCTTTATAGACACCGTATAATTGGGATAATAGTATAGATTTTGGTTGTAGTAATAACCTCTGAACATATTTATTTGCATTAATATGCATAAAATATTTATTGAGAATTAGAAGCAGGTAGCAAAATAGTAAATGTAGTGCCTTCACCTAATTTGCTTTCAACTGTGATTTTACCTTTGTTCTTTTCGATAAAATCTTTACAAAGTATAAGCCCTAATCCAGTGCCTTGTTCATTGTTTGTTCCTGGTGTGGATTTATAAGAATCAATTCTGAAAATATTGCCTACAAATTCTTCGCTCATACCAACACCATTGTCTTTTATTTCAATTTTGACATAATTATCATTTGTTGGTGCTGCATTTAATTCTATTTTCCCACCACAATTGGTAAATTTAAGGGCATTGGACAATAAATTACGAATAACAGTATTAATCATATTAAGGTCGGCATAAACTGTTAGGTTCTCAGGCACATTACTAACTAAGGAGATATTTTTTTCTTTTGCAATATTTTGCAATAAATCGAAATTTTGAGAAACGACCAAAATAATTTCGAATTTAATTGGATTAAATTCTATCACACCGCGCTGTAATCTCGACCATTGAAGTAGATTTTCGAGTAATCTATATAAGTTTTTGGCAGAATTATATAAATCAACTGACATTTCGCGAATTTCATCAGAGGACAAATTTTCAAACTCTTGAACAAGCAATTGGGAATAACCGATTAAATTTTGAAAAGGACCTTTTAAATCGTGAGCAATAATTGAGAAAAATTTATCTTTGCTCGCGTTCAATTCTTTTAATCGCTCTTCGGATTCGACTAATTTCGCATTAAGTTGTACAAGTTCAGAAGCATTTTGTTCAATAATTTCCTTATTAAATTGCATCTCTTCAATTAACTTCTTAACTTGCTCTTCTGCTGTAATTTGTTCGGAAATATCCCTAACAAAGCAGCAGTATGAGATATGTCCACCATCAATTACCCTACCTAAAGACAATTCAGCAGGAAAAACTTGCCCATCGGTTTTACGAAGATTTAACAAAAATTTTTTATAAAATAATTTATCTCTATCAATATTCTTAATTTGCACAAGCTCTTCAAAAAAAGAAGACTTGTCTCGTTCATCAATTATTAAATCAAAAAGTTTGCTCCCAAAAATATTTTCTGCTTTTAAAGAAAATTGGATTTCAGCAGCTTTGTTAAAATAATTCACTTCAAAATTTTCATTAAGATAGAAAATAGCATCTTTTGCATTATTAAAGATAAGCTCGTAGATTTTAATATTATCTTCTAAGGATTTGACTTTTTCAAGTTGTTCTTTTACTTTTTGAAACTTTTTAATCTGGTAATCAATTTGAACTTTTAATTCTGAATGAGATATATTTTTTGAGATGAAACCATCAGGTTCGACAAGTAAAGCACGTTCAACAATTGAATTTTCAGTATGAGATGTCAAGAAAATAATCGGGCAGTTGTATATTTTTTTGATTTTTGAAGTTGCTTCAATACCATCTATTTCACCTGCTAATCTAATATCCATTAATATCAAATCTGGGCAAAAATCTAACACAAGTTTTAAAGCTTCCTCGCCGGTAATACAAGTTGCAGTAATAAAATTGTGCCTTTGTAGGAAAAAGCTTAATTGTTGTGCAATAATTTCGTTATCTTCTACTATTAATATTTTGCGGCTCATAATAAAAATAACAATAGGTTTCATTTTCAATCATAAATTAACATTTATACGTGAAAAATACAATACATTTTCTTATTAACAAATAATTGAGAATTATAAATATATTTATTAAATAATCGTTTATATTTTGTTTGGATGTGTAACTAAATTATATTTTGAAGGTATGGAAAAAAGAGATTATTATGAGGTTTTAGGAGTATCAAGAACTGCATCAATTGATGAGATTAAATCTGCATATCGCAAATTAGCTATGAAATATCATCCTGATAGAAATCCAGGAAATCCTGAAGCAGAAGAAAAATTCAAAGAAGCAGCCGAGGCTTATGATGTACTTAGCGACCCTGATAAAAGACAAAGATATGATACATATGGTCATCGTGGGATTGGGAATAGTGGAGCAGGGTTTTCGGGATATACAGATATTAATGATATATTTTCAAGGTTCAGCGATATTTTTGGTGGAAGTATTTTTGATGACTTTTTCGGCACTTCAAGCAGAAAAAGATCCCAGAAGAGAGATATGGGCGAACGTGGTTCGGACTTGCGAGTTAGGTTAACATTAACTTTAGAAGAAATTGCAAATGGAGTTGATAAAACACTTAAAGTAAAAAAAATGGGGCGTTGCGAAGCCTGCCAGGGTAGTGGGGCAAAATCGAATAGTGGGTATGCAACGTGTCCAACTTGTGGAGGAAGTGGTGAAATCAGACAAGTCTCACGTTCGGTTTTTGGCCAGTTCGTAAATATTTCCTCTTGTCCGAGCTGCGGTGGGTACGGACAAGTAATAAAAGAAAAGTGTGAGATTTGCAATGGTGACGGGAGAGTAACAGTCGAAGAAACAATTCAAGTATCGATTCCAGCAGGAGTGGAAGAAGGAAACTATATCCCATTACGGGGCAAAGGTAATGCTGGAAGACGCAATGGACCATCTGGCGACCTAATAGTGATAATCGAAGAAAAGCCTCACGAAATTTTCACACGACAGGGAGATAACATACTTTATCCGCTAACTATTAGTTTTCCAGAAGCTGCATTGGGTGCAGAAATTGAAATACCTACAATCGATGGAAAAGAAAAAATAAAAATTAATCCTGGCACTCAACCTGGTGCAACAATAACACTAAGAGGGAAAGGAATAAAACGACTTAATTATGATAGCCGTGGGGATATGATTGTGTTGATTAATGTTTATGTACCTACAAAACTTAATGCAAAAGAAAAAGAATTGCTTAAAGAACTGGCTAAATCTGAAAATATTGTTGCAAAAGCAAAAAACAAGAAAACCAAAGATTTTTTCGACAAAGTAAAAGATACATTTTTTAGCTAATATGTAATTCAAACTGAAAAGGATATTTCTCCCATGTGGGGAAACATCCTTTTATATTATCAATCAAATAAGAATTCTACAAATTTGATGTATTTTTTCCAGCAAAGTACTTCATAAATTGAGCTCTTTCATAAGCAGCAGGATCTGCAATAGAGGATTGACTTAACTTGCCTCGGAAATCATCAATGGATGCATATCCTTTTGAATTCATCCATTTCTCGAGAGTGGTTAGCATATCTGGAACTACATCAAAACCATTTTTATATAGAGTAGAAGCAA
This sequence comes from Eximiradius sp., assembly GCA_937127445.1. GTDB lineage: Bacteria > Bacteroidota > Ignavibacteria > Kapaibacteriales > UBA2268 > JAKIZO01. The sequence goes on from CAKZLY010000023.1 coordinate 30,929, forward strand.
CATGAACAACTTTTGCACCTGCAAGAAGTTGCTTAATCAATCCTTCGCCATCGTGAACACCTGTTGAAGCAGCGATATCACAGCTTACTCTATTAGACATAATCCCAACCCAGCGTAAAGAAATATTAATATCATTCGGAGTACTATAAAGACTTGAAGGAATAATTTTCATTGAGTTAATATCAATATTTGGGCTGAAAAATCTGTTAAACAACGTAATACCAGCAATACCAGTTTCAGAAAGTTTTTTTATCATGTTTGCTAAATTAGTAAAGTAGTAGCTTATTTTTAAAGAAATAGGCAATTTTGTGCTTTCTTTAATTTTAGAAACAACATCAAAATACACTTTTTCATTTTCTTCGCTAGTATGATTAATATCGGAAGGAAGGACAAAAACATTGAGTTCAAGAGCATCGGCACCGGCTTCATCCACTCTTTTTGCAAATAGTGTCCAATCATCAGCAGAAATGCAATTGACACTTGCAATAATCGGTACAGAAACAAATTTTTTTGCTTGCTCTATCAAAAAAAGATAGTTCGATATAGTATCTTCCATTTCATCAATAGCAAAAAAGTCATAAATTTCCGGATACATTGTTTGAGGACGCTGAGCCTGAGCTAAGCTTTGAGCCATTTCTGCAAGAATTTCTTCTTCAAAAATTGATTTTAAAACTATTGCCCCAATACCTTTTTCATCTAATTTTTTCAAATCTTCTAAAGAATTAGTTAGTCCAGAGCTTCCTGCTACGATTGGATTACGAAGTTTCAGACCTAAATAGGTGGTTTCGAGATTTGTCATATAAATACCTCATAGAATATTAAGGAATGTAGTTGTGATAATAAACGAAATAAGTTTATTTAAAGTGTTGAAAAGAATGCTAAATAGTTTTTTCTTTTAATGTAGTTGCTTTTTTTCTAATTTTGTATAACTAACATCATTTTTAGAAACGAAGAAAAAATATGGATATTTTTTTATCATTAATTCATTGGAATGCTTCTCCTGAAATATTCAATATTGGCGGCATAACTCTACGTTGGTATGGATTGCTTTTTGCACTTGGCTTTGTTATAGGATATTTGATCATGCAGCAGATTTTTAGTAAGGAGGGGAAAACACAGAAAGACCTTGATGTACTTACAACTGCAATGGTTGTTGGAACAATTGTTGGTGCAAGATTAGGACATTGTTTATTTTATGAACCGTCATATTATTTAGCTAATCCAATAAAAATTCTTTACGTATGGGAAGGAGGACTTGCAAGTCACGGTGGAGCAATAGGCATATTGATAGCACTTTATTTTTACATCAAAAAAAGACCACATATTAATTTTTTCTGGCTTGTTGATAGGCTTGTAATTGTAACTGCGTTGGCAGGAAGTTTTATTCGCCTTGGTAATTTTTTCAATTCGGAAATATATGGAGCGCCGACAAATATTCCGTGGGCAGTTATTTTTGAGAGAGTAGATAGCGTACCTCGGCATCCTTCTCAAATATACGAAGCCCTTGCCTATTTTACTACTTTTTTGATATTACTATTTACATATAAAAACAAGAAAAGTAAGCTTCGAGCAGGTTTCAACTCTGGACTTTTTTTGATATTGGTGTTCGGATTTAGATTTTTCATAGAATTTTTGAAAGCACCACAAGTAGAGTTTGAATCGCAAATGGCATTGAATATGGGTCAGATATTAAGTGTTCCATTCATATTAGTGGGATTATATTTTTTGTTTAGGAAGTCTGAAAAATCGAATTAATTGTTTTTTTATCAAGTAATTTCTTAACTATTCCATATCTTAGTCCGTAGGCACTGACAATAACTCTATCAGAGTTAATTGCATTTAAGATTTCATATAAAATTAGTGCACCGGCTGGAAGCACATCAGCTCTTCTTTGCGGGATATTGTATTTTAATTCAATTTCACGAGAAGACATTTTAAATAAATCATCGCTTATTGTTTTGATTCTGCATCTTAATAGTTCATAGTTGTGAATTTTTTCAACATCAAAGTATTTCAAATTCAAATTGATTGATGCAAGTGATGTTGCAGTGCCAGCAACTGCGTAAACTTTTCCTTGAAATTCTCCAAATCGCAAATCTTTGATACTTTCTAAAATATGGGTTTTCATAATTTCTATTTCTGTACTTCGCGCAGGATTATGCTTTAAAAAGCGTTCAGTTAAACGGACTGCACCTAATTCGGTAGAAATTCGATAATTGATTTGGTAGTTTTCTCCAATAATAATTTCGGTGCTACCGCCGCCAATATCAATAACTAGTGCTTCGTCTGGTGTTTCGATAGTGCCAGTAAAGCTAAGTTCAGCTTCTACTTCACCAGAAACAATAATAACTTCACAACCTAAAATTTTCTTGAAAAGTTGCAACACTTCGAGGTTGTTTTTTGCGAGCCTCATTGAAGAGGTACAAACTGCGAGGGCAGTATCAACTTTGTGTTTATTCATTATTTGAACATAATCTCTAAGTATTATTTCTGCCCGTTTAATAGCGCTTGAAGAGATAAAACCTGTTTTATCAACATCTTCTCCAAGTCTCGCGATTGAATGGACATCATCAATAACCTGAAATTCGCGGGAACTTGTTCCTTTTGCGATTGTCATTAAAATAGTGTTTGTCCCAATATCAATTCCAGCATAAATGTTCATTTTACTTTGCCCTCAAATGAATTGCAACCCACTCATTTTCTTCTAATGTTTCAATATGCTCAAAATTATTATTGCAATATTGGTCTATTATGTAATTCTTGTCGTATTTCAAAATACCTGAAAGGATTAAATTACCTTTGCATTCTTTAAGTGCGGAATAAAATTTTTCGACAGTCTTATCAAGAATATTCAGAAACATATTGGCGACAATACCATTGCAGCTTGGCATAATAATATCAAAAACGTTATTTTGTTCAATAACATATTCTCCATCGATATTGTTTAGTTCGAAATTTTCGCGAGCATTCAGAACCGACCATTCGTCGTAATCGAAAGCATAAACCTTGGAAGCACCTAATTTTTTCGCTAAAATTGCTAAAATCCCCGTTCCTGTACCTGCATCAATCCAAAAATCACCTGACTTTACATTTTTTCCTAATAGCTGGCAGACAAGTTTAGTTGTTGAATGTTGCCCTGTTCCAAAAGACATTTTGGGGTTAATGATGATTTTAATATCAGTGTCAAGCTGTTCAATTTTCCATTGAGGAGCAATACCAATTTTATCATTTATTTTAATAATAGGAGTATTTTGCTCAATTTCTGCGTTCCAATTTTTGTCTTCGATTACTTCTTCGCTAATAATTTTAATATTGGGAATATATTCTTTGAGCAAATTAAGAAGTTCAAGTTTTATTCTATCGTTCCAATTATCATTTTGGAAACACACTACAATTTCATCGAATAATTCTTCTATTCCTTCAATGTTATAATTTTCAATCACAACATAGAAATATGGGAAAAATTCTTCTAAAAGACTAAATTTAACATTAATAAATTTTTTCAGCATAATAATCCAATAAAAATAATGTTGATACTACTATTAAGTAAATTGATTGTATCACTAATACACAAATATATGAAATTAACTGAACTAAAAGAAAAACTAAAAAAAGTAAAATTATTAGCAATGGACGTCGACGGGACATTAACAGATGGGAGTTTATACTACTCGGAAAATGGTGAGATAATGAAACGATTTTGTGCAAAAGATGGGATGGGAATAACACTGCTGAACAAAGCAGGAATACCAAGTGCTATAGTAACAAGTGAGATTTCGCAAATAGTAACAAATCGAGCAAAAAAATTAAAAATAGAACACGTAATATTAGGTAGTAGAAATAAATTTCAGGCAATCGGAGATTTAGCAGAGCAATTAGGTATTAGGGTAGAAGAAATAGCATATATTGGAGATGATGTAAATGATTATTTTGCTTTGAAAGGTGTAGGCTTTTCTGCTTGTCCACAAAATGCGAATGAAGCCATAAAAGAGGTTGTTGATTATGTATGCAAAAATAATGCGGGTGACGGAGCAGTAAGAGAAATTTGCGATTTAATTTTGCTTTCACAAAATAAATCATTAATTTTAGAAGAGAACTGGTAATTTTCATTTCAAAGGAGGTCAAAATGGATTTAAAAAGTGAATATTCGAAAGGCTTCGTTGTTGGTGCTATCATTGGTGGAGTTGCAGGAGCAATAACAGCATTGCTTTTAGCACCGAAAAGCGGCACTGAGTTAAGACGTGATATTGCTGATACTTCGGCAGAACTTTATAGCAAGGCAGCAGATTATTTAAAGCAAATTGAGAAGAAAGCAGAAGAAAGCTTTGTAAAAACTGTTAATGAAGGGAAAGTTAAAGCTGAAAGCATTATTGAAAGTGCCAAACAACAAGCACAAGAAATAATGAGTGGAGCAGAAAACATTCTTCAACAAGCAAAAGCAAAAGCTGTTGAAGCAAAAGAAGCAGTTGCACACAACTACGACACAATCAAAGATGCTGCAAAGGCAGGTGCTGAAGCTTTCAAAGCTGAGCTCAAAGCATCTCGTGGTAATGAATAAAAGGTGAGATAATGCTTACAGCATTAATCATTGTTGGCATTTTAGCTGGCATAGCGATAATTTTTGCTGCATTAAGTATTGTCGATTCGGTAAAATCCTATAAGATGTTAGCTGAAAATGCACAAAAGAACCTTGATAAGATTACTTCTGACACTAATGAATTGAAAACAAGATTAATTCAATCATTAGATGAATTATCTGTTGTTAAAAGTAAGCTATTAGTAGTATTGGGTGAAATAGTTGAGTTGAAAAACGATATATCTTCCTCATTGCAAAGTGTTGATAGCCTTGCAAAAACGATAGATAATTCTGCTCAAAATGTTGGAGAAAAAGTTGAAATTCTGTTTAAAAAGCTCGAACCTCTGGAAAATTTAACCAAAGTACTTTATTCAATGATTATGAACCCTGTTAATAATTCTCTTACTTTATTAAATGCCACAAAAAAGGCAATCAGTGCTTTTACGGGGAAATTATTTCATAAGTAAGTACGTTCGAGATGAATTTTTGGGATGTCAGTTGTCAACTGACATCCTTTTTAATAAATATTTTTTTTGCTATATTTATTTGAATTTATTTGAATATATTTTATTATTTTTAAAATAACACGATGGAAAATAATATAATTCCTGAATTCTCAGAAGAATTGTTAAAAAATAAAATTCAAGAGCTGTCCGAGTTCATTAATGCTGTCCCCGAAATCTATTTAATAATAGATGAGGAAAGGAGAGTTGTTTTTGCAAATAAAGCGATGTATGATTTTTTCAAAGATAAGCAAATACATCAAGTTATTGGGAATAGATTAGGGCACTTGCTTAATTGTCGGCATGCAGCCGAATCAATATATGGTTGTGGTACAACTGAAACCTGTCAAACTTGTGGTGCTTTCAAAGCAATTGTTGAGAGCTTACACGGCAAAAATGTAGTACATGAATGTAGAATAGAGCAACACGAAACTGGAGATGCTCTTGATTTTCGAGTATGGGCAACCACATATGATTACAATGGGACTACATATTCAATATTAGCTTTATCAGATATTAGCGATGAAAAACGCCGTCAAGCACTTGAAAGAATTTTTTTTCACGATATTTTGAATACTGCTGGCGGATTGTATGGGATAGCTCAACTATTAAATGAGAGTCCAGATAATATTGATGAATTTAAAGATATCATTTTCAATCTATCTGAAAGATTAATTGAAGAGATTAACTCACAGAAATTGCTTTTATCCGCAGAGAAACATGAACTTGTTATTTCTATTGATGAAATTTACACGAGAAAATTAGTTGAAGAAATTGCATCTACTTACACAAAGAATTATCAAGTTAAAAATAAAAAAATCGATATTGATTCAAAGACTGTTGATATAAAGATTATTTCAGATAGAGCATTACTACGTAGAGTGCTTCTGAATATGCTGAAAAATGCAGTCGAAGCGACTCCAGCAAATGGAACTATTACTATCGGTTGTACAGAGCTTGAAAATGAAGTTGAATTTTGGGTCCATAATCCAGTTTACATCCCAAGAGAAATTCAACTACAAATATTTAAGCGCTCATTTTCGACGAAAGGGGCCGGCCGTGGTCTTGGCACATACAGCATGAAATTATTAAGTGAAAGATATTTAAATGGCAAAGTTTCATTCAGAAGTGACGAAGAGTTAGGAACCGTATTTATGGCACGCTATCCAATTGAAATTAAAAGAAACTATAATGTTTAGAAGAGTTACAATATTCTTTATAATATTATTAACTTCCTGTAATATTTTTCAGCCTAAGACTTCTACAATTAGGATCAAAGGTTCCGATACAATGTTGGGATTAGTTGAAATGCTTTCGCGTGAGTATATGAGATTACATCCGAATGTGGCAATATATGTTGACGGAGGAGGTTCGAAAAATGGGATTGCTTCACTTACAAGCAAAGAGATTGATATAGCTATGGTATCAAGATTACTCACACCTGATGAAATTGCTATGTTTGCAGCAGAAAATCAGTCAATCGGAATATCATACCTTATTGCAAAAGATGCTATTAGTATTTACATACATCCAGATAATCCTGTAAAAGACTTTACTATTGATAGATTAAGGAAAATATTTACTTGTAGAATTAATAATTGGAAAGAATTAGGAGGATTCGATCACATTATTAATTTATTCATAAGGAATCCGAATTCAGGAACATATTATTATTTTCAACAAATAGTACTAAACGGGGAATCATTTTGTTCGGCAGCTTCATCAGAATCTAATACAAATAAATTAGTTGGGAAAATTGCAAAGGACAAATATGCTATTGGTTTTGGAGGAATCGGATTTGATGACGGAGTTGAACATGCAAAAGTCAATGGAGTAGAACCAACAGAAGAAAATATAAGAAAAGATCTATATCCATTAAGCAGATATTTATATTTTATTACTTTAAAACAACCCGAAGGAGCAGTGAAAAATTTTATTGATTGGGTATTGAGTCATTATGCTCAATCGTTAATTAAACAATCCAGATATGTGCCAATTTGGAATATTACCTATTGATGAAGCAACTGCCAGTAGAATTAAAAAAACATTATCATAAGAATAGAGAATTAATAAAGAAACGTTTAAATGAATTTGCTGCGATACCAAAAGAAGTTTATTTCTACGAATTATGTTATTGTATCTGCACACCACAATCATCTGCTAAAAATGCCGAAAAAGTAGAACAAAAATTAATTGAAATGGATTTTTTAAATCAAGATATCAACCCTGTGGAATTGCTAGCCAAACGGGAACATTATATAAGATTTCATAATCAAAAATCAAAAAGATTAGTTGAAGCAAAAAACAAATATCCTAAATTACTGGAAATATTAGACAGTTCGATTGCCCCAATAGCAAAGAGAGAAAGAATTGTGGAATTAATAAAAGGAATTGGTTACAAAGAGGCATCACATTTTTTAAGGAACATTGGATATAAAAATTTAGCAATAATAGATAGACATTTGCTAAAAAATTTAATAAAATGTGGTATTATAGAAAGTATTCCGAAGTCAATCAGTAAAACTAAATATTTAGAAATAGAAGAGAAGTTCAAAGATTATGCTAAAAAAGTAAATATTTCACTTGATGAATTAGATTTGCTTTTTTGGAGTTATGAAACTGGAATGATATTAAAATAAAGGGTGCTCCTAAAGAACACCCTAATATTTATTGATTATCACTTTCTTTTGGGATTTCGAAGGTTAATTTGCCTTCATAAATTTCCTTCATAGCAAGGAAAGTTGGCTTCGGTAGTTTATCAAAATCACGACTAATTGAAATTTGGTCTAAATTTGCGCCTTCGGATTCGTCGGTATTTGGAATTATATCTGCCATTTTATTGTTAAGTTCATTTTTTATGTCGTCATTTATTTGTCTGGCACGCATTCCCATAGCAACAATCGATTGATAAATTGAACCTTTTTCGGATTCTTTCATTCGCACGATAACAGGATTGATAATATATTTTTCCATTTTCCCTCCATAAATTTATGGGATTAAAGATTACAAAAATAATAATAAAAAAAATAACAAAAAACTTTTTTTATTGGAATGAATTAATAATTTTGCTTTTTAAACTTGAAATAACAAATCAAAATGAAAAAACTATATTATTCTATTAGTGAAATATCAAAAATATTAGACGAAGAACAATATATTTTAAGATATTGGGAAAAAGAGTTTGATTTTTTGAAGCCGCGAAAAAATCGTGCGGGGAATAGAATATACTCAGAAAAAGATTTACAAACGCTCAAATTAATTAAATCCTTCATTCGTGAAGAAAAATTAAGCGTCAAAGAAGCAAATAATAGGCTGAAAAATCTATTAAAATCAAATGAAATAGAAAAATATATTCCCAACTCAATTGTTGAAGAATCGGGGACTAATTCCACAAATAAACAAACGAATAAAATAAACAAAGAGTTAAAGCAAGAATTGCTCTTAGTATTGCGAGATATGCTGAATTATCTTAAAAGTAATTAAGCTTTCGGTATAGCAACAGAATTCATACGTCCCATTATCCAAGCTACACGTCGATTTATATATGGCGTTGGTCGAGCTGGCGACCAACGGTGTGGATTTGGCAGAACAGCCGCAAGAAGTGCAGCCTCTCTTTTTGTTAAATTTCGGGCGTTTTTGCCCCAGAAATGTTGGGAAGCTGCCTCTACCCCATACAGCCCATCGCCGAATTCAATCACATTAGCATATACTTCAATAATACGCTTTTTGCCCCAGATATTCTCAATTAAAATTGTAAAATATGCTTCCAAGCCTTTTCTAACGTAATTACGCCAATGATATAAGAATGTGTTCTTTGCAGTTTGCATAGAAATAGTGCTTGCTCCGCGTTTTTTCTTTCCTTTATGAATTTCATTATATCGTTTTGCAGCTTCTATTGCTTTTCGGTCGAATCCATCATGTCTCATAAATTTAGCATCTTCGGCAGCAACAACCGCTCTGAAAAAATTTGGTGAAATATCCTCGAATGCAGCCCAATCTTGATTAATACCGACAAATTTTCCCTGAAATACACCTTCAATAGTCCGCATTACCATTGCAGGAGTAATTATAGGATTAATCCATTTTGTTAGTACAACTGCAATAATAGAAGAAGCAAAAAACAGTGCAATACTGTAAAATAAGTACTTAATGATTTTTTTGAACAACATTATACTTCCAAATATCTATCCAAACTTACAAAGATAAGAAATTGGATAGAGAAAAAACTTATGTTTTTTGTTCTTTTTTGCGAGCAGCTGGGAAGAGAATGTTGTTAAGAATTAGTCGGTAACCTGGAGAATTACGATGTAAATTCAAATCTGTTGGTGGATCGCCAACAGCGTGCTGATAATCTTCGGGGTCGTGTCCGCCATACCAAGTAAAGAAGCCTTTCCCAATATTTCCATAAATATATTTAACTTCATCAGTACCTTCTCTTTTGCCAAGTATGACAACTTTATCTTTAATCAAGCTTTCTCTAAAAGCAGTAGTTTGGCCCAAAAATCCTTTTATTACATTGACGTGATTTTGCGTAAGCATTGTTGGAACTGGGTCGTATTTTGCAGAAAATTCAAATAGAGTAAAGTAGTCTGCTTCTGGATTTTGTATCATAGTGGGACCGGTATCGATATCTGAATGTTCATAAATATATGGATCGAGAATTAGTTTAAAGTTTTCAAAAGCAAAAGTTTGGCTATAATCTAATTTTTCGTTTGCTCTGTGGTCGCAAGGGTCACCATCAAACATTACTTCGCAAATATCTACATTAAGAGCAGACAAAGCAATATCGTAAGTATCAGTTGCAGAACACATCGCAAAGAGAAAACCTCCTTCCTGAACGTATTTTTTGATGGCAAGAGCAACCTCTTTCTTCATTTCAGAGACCTTCCTAAAACCAAGTTTTTTCGCCATACTTTCATTAATTGAAACTTGCTGTATATACCACGGAGCAGTAGCAAAAGTAGCATAGAATTTGCCATATTGCCCAGTAAAGTCTTCGTGATGTAGATGTAGCCAATCGTATTCTTTTAGTTTCCCAGCCAATACTTCTTCGTCCCAAACCACATCGTATTTAACTTCTGCATATTCTAATGCAAGTCTTACAGCATCATCCCAAGGTGCATTTCCTGGTTGAACGTAAACAGCAATTTTAGGAGCTTTTTCGAGACGCACAGCATCCATATTAACCCCTTCGGATCTGACATAGCTTAATATTTCGTCTGCTTTAGATTGGCTGATTGCTTCGAACGAAATACCTCGAATACGGCACTCTGTTGCAACTCTGTCGTGATAATCCATCATAAACGAACCGCCACGGTAATTCAGCAACCATTCAGATTGTATTCCTTGATTGAGTGCCCAATAGACAAGACCATACGCTTTGAGATGATTTGTTTGTGCTAAATCCATAGGAATAACCATCACTTGCGATTTAAGCGAAATTGTCGAGATAAACAAGATTATGATTAGAAATATTTTTTTCATTTTATTTTTCCTTGAATTTATTACATATTCAGTTTTTACCAATAAATTAATATATTTGCTGTTTGTTTATCAATCAAAATATTAATTTGATGATTAAAATTTTAAAATTACTGAAAATCAATCAAAAAATTGTATTAGCATCAAAATCACCACGAAGAATCACTCTTCTTAAAAATTTAGGTTTGGAATTTGATGTAATTCCTTCAAATATTAACGAAAATATCAATGAAAAATTACAGCCTGCCGAATATGTTATGAAATTATCACGTTTAAAAGCTGAAAATATTTCGTCAATACTTGAAGGCAATGAAATAGTTATCGGAGCCGATACAACTGTATATTTAGATGGAAACTATCTGAATAAACCTAAGGATTGCGACGAAGCTTTTGAGATGCTAAAAAAGTTAAGCAGTAAAACTCATCAAGTTTATACAGGAATAACTTTAATAAACAAACACACAAAAAAAATTATCAGCGAATATTGCAAAACTGATGTAACTTTCAGAGAACTTACAGATGATGAAATATACGCGTATATTGAAAGTGGTTCTCCGATAGACAAAGCAGGTGCTTATGGCATTCAAGATGATTTTGGGGCAGTATTTGTTCGTCATATAAATGGTTGTTATTATAATATTGTTGGGCTTCCGATAGAGTTATTTTATAGAATGCTAAAAGAAGTTTTGCGATGAAACTATCAAAACACAACGGCTTTTACTTTTCGTTAGTTATTCCCTGGATAATCATATTGCTGATTTTTTGGATTTATCCCTTTGTATGGTCTATAGTTTTAAGTTTCGGAGATTATAATTCCCTATTGAACAGTTTCAAATTGACCGGATTAAAAAATTATGAAACAATTTTTCAAGATAAGCTTTTCTGGAAAGCATTGAAAAATACGATTATTTTTACATTCGGTACAGTTCCTGTTACAACTTCACTTGCAATTTTATTAGCAATGTTCATAAATTCAAGAATGACAAAATGGAAAAACTTTTTTAAGACAACGATTTTTATGCCATCTGTAACTTCATTAGTAGTCATTTCACTGATATTTATAAACTTATACTCGAAAAATGGATATATCAACTTGATTTTTAAATCTTTGGGATTACCTTTTCCTCACAATGGATGGCTACAAAGTACAGATTTTGCATTATCCGCAATAATGATAATGGATGTATGGATGTCTACGGGTTACTATACAGTGTTATTTTTGGCTGCATTACAAGCAATTCCAGAAGAGTATTATGATGCTGCTAAGATAATGGGAGCAAATTCCTGGAAAACTTTCTGGAGAATCACATTGCCATCTACTCGTTCAATGTTATTATTTATAGTAGTGATAAATACAATTAAATCATTCCAGATTTTTGTAGAAATTTATGTAATGACAAAAGGCGGGCCACTCAATTCAACAACAACACTTGTTTATTTAATTTATTCTTACGCATTCGAAAAAACTAACTTAATGGGGTATGCTTCAGCTATTGCGATAATATTATTTATTGTCTTGGCAATTTTATCATTTGTTCAATTTAAACTAATAAAAGAAAAATAGGCTGCCTTTTTAATTCAAGACAGCCTATAAATAATAGAAAATCTAAAAATTCTTTATTGTCTACTCATCATACGTTTAATTGATTGCATAAATTCTGCTTTAGAACGACTACCAACAATAGTTTCAAAAATATTACCATCTTTGTCGATAAGAAAAGTAGTAGGCACTGCTTGAATACCACCATAAGCACCAGCAATTTTCATTCTAAGAGGACTTGCAGATGGGACAACTACATTCAAATAATTAATTCCGTTGGCAGCGACGAACTCAGAGACATTTTTGCCAGCTGATTCGAAATCTGGTTGTCTTTCTAATGCAACACCGATAACGACTAATTCATCTTTCAATTCTTTTTGTATTTCAATTATTTCAGGAATCTCACGTCTGCAAGGAGGACACCAGGTTCCCCAAAAATTTAAAAATATATATTTCCCTTTTGCATAATTTTTGATTGAAACGTTTTTATCAAGGTTTTTGTAGAAAAAATCCACTAATTTATTTTCAGCACGTTCACCAACTTCCGATAATTCAAAAACTCCAGGTGAAATTATTCCTTTATTATTTGAATTAGCCTCTTGTTTTATTTGAACATTTTCAGTATTTTTAGGTTGGTTGTCTTTCTTTTGCTGAGTGCAAGCAGACTGAGAAAAAGCAATAATAAACGAGAAAGCAAGGATCAAGAAAATTTTTGTGTTGTTTGTCATAAATAAACCCTTTAATTATTAATAATTATTGACGATATTTATTAAGTGATTAACGTATTTGTTGTGACTATTATTTTAAAATATTACCAAAAAGGAATATTTTTTTTCGTATTTTAAAATATTAATAATAAACAATAGTGGCACAATTATTGAGTAATCTTAAATTAAAACTTTAGAGAAAAAATGGGCAAGAATTTCAACATATATATAATTGATGATGAAAAGCAAATAGTGTTTTCACTATGGAAAATTATTAATAAATTATATCCGAATATTGAAGTAAAGCTTTTTACAGACTCACTAAGCGCCTGGGAAGCGTTAATGAAAGAGGAAAATACTTCAATTGTAATATGTGATTTAATAATGCCTGGAATGACTGGTTTGCAACTATTGAGAAAAATCAAAACTACTGAAAATACAAAGAATTTTTATTTTATTGCAATGTCGTCGAGCATAGAACCAGAAGTTAATATAAAAACTATTCAGCAAGGTGCTGATGATTTTTTAGTAAAGCCATTTTCGGTAGATGTATTTTTAGCTAAGGTGCGTGCTGCAATTAGAGTGGTTAAAATGATTAATTCAGAAGAGGACTACAAAGAAAAGATGAATGCATATGAGCAAGAGCTTGATAAAGCAGCACAGGCTATGATTGAACAAATTAAAAGATTTATTGAAATACGAATGCCGGAATTAGTTAAAAGACTGCCTAGAATTATTGAAGCTTCTGAGTTTATTGGCAAAGAATTGTGTGAAACAATGCAAGAGGTCGAAAATATTAAGAAAGCGGCAGAATTATGTTTTTGTGGTAGAATAGGCTTAAATGAAAAGATTGTGGGAGCACCTGCAATGGCAAAAGGTATGGTTACCAAACCAGAGATGCTTGATATTCCCAAAAATTCGCGCGAAATGCTGTCACAAATCAAAGGAACCGAAAATATTGAACCAATTATTTATCATATATATGAAAACTTCGATGGAACGGGTTTCCCTGAGGGGAAAAAATCATGGGAAATTCCACTTGGTTCAAGGATTTTGCGTGTGGCATTAGATTTTGAAGAACTAATGAAAAAAAATGCTGATAACCCTTCGAAAACAATTGAACAAATGTTTATAGAAGCAAGAAGGTTATATGACCACAGAGTAATCACTTTCTATGATCAATATCTCGCATCGAGAGAAGTTTCGCGCGTTCTTGGAGTTAGGGGACGCGAATACGTTGTTGCAATTCACGAGCTGGACGAAACAATGACAACGGCTCGCCATATTGTAACAGAATCAGGGCTAATACTTGTTGCCCCAAATGTAAATTTGAACGAAGAAAGAATTGAGCGTATAAGAACAATTAATAGAACTGACCCAATATTAGGTAAAATTTATATTAGGAATAAGTAACTATTCCCATACATAAACTAATTGAGCATATACTCCACGCTTAGTATGCAATCCAACTCCAATTCCAATGTTATCAGATAAATAATAATTTGCACCGGCACCAAATGCAATGCCTTGACTATTTTCAACTTTATACCTGTATCTACCTAATACTTGCCCATTAGTGTTCACTTGCTTTGCTAAAACTGAATCTTGTTGAGTATAGTAACCAATACTACCAAAGAAATTCCAAGGGAACATTTCATAATGAATCGCGCCGTCGAATGTAACAATTATTCCAGTATGTTTCTCTTCGACAAATCCGTTTGGCAAAGGTTGAGATGGATTTAGATTAACTCCTGTCGGTGGAATACTTGAATATTTAGGAATTTTGTTTGCAAAACCAACAACTCCAATCGATAGGCTTGCAATCCAATATCGGAAACCAAATCCCATACTAAGTCCATCAGAACCGCCGCCAAAATCGAACATAAGTCCTTTAAGCATTAAATTATCGTTTTCCGGAGGTTGAGCATTAGCAATATAATTGTGCGTGAAGAATGAGAAGATTAGAATTAAAGTAATAATTTTTTTCATAGCAATTCTCAATATAGTATGACAACAATTTTAAAGTATTTGAATTAGTAATCTTAATTAAAAATAAAGATTTTTTTGTAAATTGAATAATAATTTCAATAATAATTTATTAAAGAATGAGACGATTATCTTTTTTTATTGTAATTTTTGTATTAATAAATGCAATTTCCTGCACCAAAACTTCTTTTTCATCACAACAAACAAATTTTCTTGAAAATCAAGATACTTTTAAGAATATAATTGCTATTTTGCTTGAAAAAGGGACAGATACAAATTTTATATATCATCTGTTATCGAATGGTAAAACTCAATTCAGTGAAAAATACGTCAAAATAAATGTTACGGGATATTTAAGTAAGACAGATTACTCACACTTTTACAATAGTAGTTCGATTAATAGTACAAAAGAATTTATAGTAAAGAATCGCGAAATATTGGAACAAGCAGAAAGGCAATACGCGGTACCTAAGGAAATAATTGCTTCGATTTTATGGGTTGAAACAAGGTTTGGTAATTTTTTAGGCACGCATCATATTGTCAGCGTGTTTCTCTCGACGGCAATGTGCAATGAACCAGAGTATATAAAGCTAAACGAAAAAGAAATAGAACTTAAATTTCCTGATGACAAGAAAAAACAAGATAGTTTAAAAATTGTCCTTAAAGAAAGATCAGAAAAAAAGTCTCAATGGGCAATTAATGAAATACTTGCATTAGAAACTATGAGAAATCGTTATAAAGTACCGATTGGAGATATTTACGGTTCGTGGGCTGGAGCGTTTGGAATTCCGCAGTTTTTGCCATCATCTTACATCAAGTATGCAATTGATGGAAACAATGATGGTGTAGTTGATTTATTTAATTTATCAGATGCTGTTTTCTCTGTGGCAAACTATTTGAAAAGCTACGGATGGAGCGAAAAGCCAAGCGAACAAAGAAGAGCAATATTTTCATACAATAATAGCACAGCGTATGTAGAAGCAGTGCTAAAACTTGCTGAATTTGCAAAATAAAACCCCCAAAAGGGGGCTTTGTGGCGTTTCCACCAAGTCGAAAACATAATTGGGGGGAATTAAGGTTTTCGACTAAATAGTTTTAATTGTAGAACGAACAACTCCCCAGATTTTGAGATTGTCGTTTTTCCCAACAATTATCGGTAAATAGTTCGGATTTTCAGAAATCAATGTTACACAATGCTCCTCAAATTTAATTTTCTTAACCACAAGTTTTGAATTGATTTCTGCGACAACTATATCGCCATTTTTCACTGTTTTATATTTATCAACAAGTAAAATATCTCCATTATGAATGGAAGCACCAACCATTGAATCGCCTTTAACGCGAATTAAGAAGCAACTTTCTGGATTATCAACTACGTATGAAGCAATATTAAAATTACTGTAGGAGAATGTATAAGTATTATTAAAAGAATCATCACCGAATAGTTTAATATTGTATTGCTTTTTCTCTACATCAAATTTTTCGAAAACCCTCATTGTTCCCTCGTAAATATATATACAATCATACGATATCATTTTTTGTGCCAAATTTTTAAATAACAACGAAAAATATGTTGATATTTAAAAAATTATTATAAAAAATGAGGGAAAAACGTTTGAAAGATTGAGCGAAAGACGAGACTCGAACTCGCGACCCCAACCTTGGCAAGGTTGTGCTCTACCAACTGAGCTACTTTCGCTTCTTGCACAAAGAACTGGCACAAAAATAAGAAGTGTTCAGGAAAATAGCAAAAAATTTGTGTTGTGAATGCATAAATTTCAGTTAGTAGTATAATTTTTTATTGGCTTCAAAAGCAGCATTATGCAAAAGAAACACAGAAGAATAAACTATTTTTCATATTAATACTTCTTATATAAGAAAAGGAGTAATTTTTGTGCTAACAATTGAAAAGCAGATATTAGTGGTCAATACTATTGTTGACTCGCTTGAAGAGCTTAACAAAATATTGAGAATGAACACAAAAATATCCGAACAAATTCATTCAACAATTGGTGAAATTCTCAGGTTTATGGGAAAAGTATTAAAGAATTTACCTGAAATGCTTATTTCTAAAAAGAAGATTATGTATAATAAACAAGATATTATTTATTTTTATGACGAAATGATGAAAGCCTGGCAAGATTTTTTTGAAAATCGTGATAATTTTTTCAATTCTTACGAAACTTTTTCGCTAATATGGAAAGATTATCAAAAATTGCTAAATAATCTTGAAAATAGCGCAACTACAATATATATTTCACTGAATTAAGATAGGATCCTTTAAAAATGAGTTATTATGGATTTAGAAGATTTAGCCTGTTTCCGCCAGTAATAAAGACTATAATGCTGATAAATGTTATAGTTTTTATTGTTCAGCATTTGATGCTATCAATTTTTACAATTGGTGGAGTGCCTCTTGATAGGATAATTATTTATTATTTCGCATTGCAACCATTTTTCGATGGTTCTGATATTATCACGAATAATACATTCTATATTTGGCAATTACTAACATATCAATTTCTACACGCTAATTTTTGGCATATTTTCTTTAATATGTTTGTTTTGTGGATGTTTGGGACAGAACTCGAAGATGAGTGGGGACAAGGTAAATTTTTAGCGTTTTATCTATTATCAGGTATTGGAGCGGGAATAACGCATTTAATTGCAAGCCCAATGTTGGGAACAATTGCACCAACTGTGGGTGCGTCGGGAGCAATTTATGGAATTTTGTTAGCTTTTGGGCTTTCCTATCCAGATAGACCAATATATATGTTCCCATTTTTCATCCCTATTAAAGCTAAAATTTTCGTTATTGTGATGATTGCAATAGAACTAATTTTTGGTTTTTCAGTTAACGACCAGATTGCACGGTTCGCACATTTAGGTGGAGCAGCAACAGGATTTTTTCTCTTAAAATTCGGTGATAAACTTGGAATTTACGCTGTAGCTGAAAGACTCTTTAGACGAAAAGCACCCAAAAAATATGATTTTGATGATTATTTCACACAACGAACCAAGTTTGAGAAAGAACCCAAAGTTTATTCATTCACTAATAAACCCGACAATTTAAACTATACAATTTGCAAAGAGGAGACACCTTCTTCCACGAAAATTGTAATTACTATTAACGGTGAAAACATTACTCAAAACCAAATTGATGAAATACTTGATAAAATTTCTGCAAGCGGTTATCAAAGTCTTACAGACAGAGAAAAGCATATCCTTATTGAATTAAGCAAGAAGTTGTAGAAATGCAATTTGAAAGAAAAATCACAAAAAAAATATTGGTCGGCGACATAGAGATTGGTGGTGGCTCGCCTATCACTATTCAAACAATGACGAAAACAAGAACATCAGATACAATTGCAACCTTGAAACAAATTGAACAGGTAGCACTTGCAGGCGCTGATATTGTACGAGTAACAGTAAATGATGAAGAAGCCGCTAATGCAATGAAAGAAATATGCAAGCTTTCCCCTATTCCAGTAGTTGCAGATATACATTTTAATTACATATTTGCAATGAAATCGATTGAAGCTGGTGTTGCAAAAGTACGAATTAATCCTGGGAATATTGGTTCGAACGAAAGAATTAAAAAAGTGCTTGATGCAGCAAAGATAAATAGAATCCCTATTAGAATTGGTGTGAACTCAGGTTCGTTGGAAAAAGATATTTTGGAGAAGTATGGTCATCCAACAGCAGAGGCTTTGGCTGAAAGTGCTATGCGGCACGTTCAAATAGCAAATGATTTTAATTTTGATGATATATGCATATCTGTAAAATCCACAAGTGTGAAGTTAACTATTGAAGCTTATCGATTGTTATCAGAAAAGACTAATTATCCTTTGCATCTGGGAGTTACCGAAGCAGGAACTTTTTTAAGTGGGACAATAAAATCTGCGGTTGGAATTGGCAGTCTGCTTGCAGAAGGTATAGGCGACACAATCAGGGTTTCATTAACAGACGACCCAGTTCGAGAAGTCGAAGTTGCACGAGAAATTTTACAATCACTTGACCTAAAAGAAAAATATATTGAAATTATTTCTTGTCCAACTTGTGGTAGATTACAGGTTGATCTAATTCCAATTGCAAAACAATTGCAGGAAAAAGTTCGTCCTATTAAAAAAAAGATTAAAGTAGCATTAATGGGTTGTGCAGTAAATGGTCCAGGGGAAGCAAAAGAAGCAGATATTGGAGTTGCTTGCGGCAACGGAGAAGCATTGCTTTTCAAGAAGGGAGAAATAATTGGTAAAATCCCAGAAGAGAAAATATTAGAAATATTAATAGAAGAAATTGAAAAATACTAATCATAAAGGTGAAATATGCCTTTTAAAAACATTCTAATACCGACTGATTTTTTCGAGGGATTTGAAGTAGCATTAGAATATGCTAAAAAAATTGCAGAGTGTGGCAATTCTACTTTGCATATTCTGCACGTTATTGAACCGTCGTTGTATCCATCTGATATGGGATTCGGTCATTTAAGTTATGTTGATATAGAAAAAGAATTAATGAATAGCTCAAAATCAGAAATAGAAAAGATTGAACAATCATTATCTGCTGAAAATTATAAGGTTAAGACAACAATACTTTTCGGTAGAGCTTCTGACCAAATAGTTGAATATGCCAAAAACAATAATATCGACATAATTTGCATTACAACCACGGGCAGAAGTTCATTCGATAGGTTTATTTTTGGTAGCACTACCGAAAAAGTATTACGCAAAGCAGAATGTCCGGTTTTATCGATTAAAATACCAGTAAAATCAAATGATTAAGAATATTGTTATTGACTTTGGGAATGTTATCTATAAAGTTGATTTGCTTGCAGCACACAGAAAGTATTATGAAATTGCTAAAAGCACTGGTGTATTACTCGATTTCAATATTTTAAATGGTATAATAGATAAATATGAATGCGGTAAAATAAATACAAATGAATTTAGAAATAATATCAGGAATTTGCTTCGTTGGAAAGCATCAGATGAAGAATTTGATTTAGTATGGAATAGTATATTAATCGAACCATTTGAATATTCGGAAGAAGCAATAAATAAACTTTCAGAAAAATGTAATCTATATTTGCTCAGCAACACAAGTCCATTGCATTACGAGAGATTTTATAATGAAATGAAGCAAATTTTTAATAAGTTCAATAAACTATATTTTTCATTTCAAGTAGGATATAAAAAGCCTTCCGCTCCGATATACAAACACACCCTTAGAGAATCACAAATAATCGCACAAGAAACAATATTCCTTGATGATATTCAAGAAAATATTGATAAGTTCGTTTTGTTAGGTGTTCAGGGAATTAAAATTTCAGACAATTTTACATTAAAAGATTTTGCATTAAGTTTTTAATTTTTACATATTTTCATTATTTTTGTATTTATTTAATCGAAAAATAATTATGATTGTATTAATTACCGGTGCTACATCCGGAATTGGGAGGGCTTGTTGCTACGAATTTGCATCGAAAGGTGCAGATTTAATTATTTTAGCACGCCGCAAAGAGAAACTCAATGAAATTGCATCTGATATTCAAAGCAAATTCAATGTCAAAGTGATTACTCGTGTATGTGATGTTCGGCACTTTCAGCAAGTGAAAGAAACTATTGATAGTTTGCCTGCCGAATGGAAAGCAATTGATGTATTAATTAATAATGCGGGACTAGCGAGAGGATTAGAGAAAATCCAGGATGGATTTATTGAGAAATGGGAAGAAATGATAGATACTAACGTAAAAGGACTATTATACGTAACTCGTTGTATATTGCCGATAATGATTGAAAGAAATTATGGTGATATTATTAATATTGGTTCAATTGCAGGACACGAGGTTTATCCAGGAGGCAACGTATATTGTGGCACAAAATTTGCGGAACGTGCAATCTCGAAAGGAATGACTATTGACACAAATGGTTATAATATTAGAGTATGTAGTATAGACCCAGGGATGGTTGAAACTGAATTCTCATTGGTTAGGTTTGATAACGATGCAGAGCGTGCTGCAAATGTTTATAAAGGACTTGAAGCACTGAAAGGCAAAGATATTGCTCGAATTGCTTCATTTATTGTGCAACAACCACGCCACGTAAATATTCAAAGCATTGTGTTGACACCAACACAGCAGGCGACTGCAACTATTGTTTCGAGGAAATAATAATATTATTAGAAGGATACAATGAAAGAGTTATTAAGTTTTATTGAAAACAATCAGGAAAAGCATTTAGAACAGCTCAAAGAATTTTTAAAGCTAAAAAGCATTAGCGCTGAGCCAGAATATAAAGAAGAAGTTCGTCGAACTGCGATGTGGCTCAAAATACATTTATCAAAAATCGGTTTCGAAAAAACTCAAATTTTCGAAACAAAGGGACATCCGATAGTATATGCAGAATGGCTCGGAGCAGGAAATAATGCCAAGACCGTTCTCATTTATGGTCATTACGATGTTCAACCAGTGGATCCAATTGAAGAATGGAATACTCCACCGTTTGAGCCAACTGTAATTGACAATAAATTATATGCGCGTGGAACAGCAGACGACAAAGGGCAAATTTTTGCACATATCAAGGGAATTGAAGCACATTTCCAAACTTATGGGAAGCTACCTGTCAATGTTAAATTGCTTATTGAAGGTGAAGAAGAAGCTGGCAGCGGTAACTTAGATGAATTCATTGCAAATAATAAAGATATATTAAAATGCGATACAGTACTGATCTCCGATACTGAATGGTATACTTTTGGACTACCTTCGATTTGTTATGCTCTTAGGGGTATTTCCTTTGTTGAAATAAAAGTAATTGGCCCAAATCGTGACTTGCATTCCGGTTCATATGGGGGTGCAGTTGATAATCCAATCTTTGTATTAGCAAAAATGCTTACAAAGCTCAAAGACGAAAGGGGTAAAATTATAATACCTGGTTTTTATGATGATGTTGTCAAAGTAAGCGAAGAAGAACGTAAGCATTTCAAAAACCTTCCATTTTCTGAAGATGAGCTTAAAAAAAGTATTGAAGTCGAAGAATTATCTGGTGAGATAGATTTCAGTGTATTAGAAAGAATTTGGATAAGACCAAGCATTGATGTCAATGGAATAAAAGGTGGTTATATTGGCGAAGGTATGAAAACAATTATTCCATCAGAGGCATCAGCAAAAATTTCTATGAGGCTTGTTCCGAACCAAAATCCGCAAGATATTACTGAAAAACTCTCTAAATATTTGATTTCAATTGCTCCTAAAAGTGTCAAAATCATTGTAAATCCAGCACACGGTGGCAACCCAGTGATTACACCAATTGATAGCCCTGGAATTAAAGCAGCAGTTAAAGCCCTGGAAGCAGCTTTTAATAAGAAACCTGTTTTTATGAGAGAAGGTGGTTCTATTCCAGTAACTGACACTTTTTCTAAAATGTTGGGCGCCCCACCAGTTTTAATGGGACTTGGTTTGCCAGATGATAATATTCATGCACCGAATGAAAAAATTAACTTAGAGAACTTTTTTGGTGGAATAAAAGCATCAGCTGTCTTTTTAAGCGAATATTCTAAATTATAAAGGTTCGTTAATATATTTTATATTTTATATTTTATATTTTATATGGGTGATTGAAATTATTTCAGTCACCTTTTTTATTGATTGCCTGTAAGAAAATAAAACATATATGTTGTTTTTGCGTCTACTTTTTATTGTAGTTTTAATTATTGATTAGATATTGCAAATGAGAAAAATAATCTTTTTAATATTAATCGCTTTGGCTCAAAATTGTTTATTTGCTCAGACGGCGTTAGAGCAAAGATTGCGGCTTGCTGAAACGTATGAGAAAAGCGGGGATATAAATAATGCTGCAAGAATTTTTGAAGAATTATATAAAGAAAATAGTAATAATCAAATTATCTTTGAAGGATTGGTAAGAAATTTTTCTTCTCTTAATAGATATAGTGAATTGCTTCAATATGTTAAGGAAAAATACGACAAGCAAAAAGATATTATAACTTCAAGCGTTTATGCTGAACTATTATGGAGGACCGGTAGCACAAATGATGCAAATAAAGTATGGGACAAAGCAATAAGTGATTATTCCCAAAATCCGCTTGTTTATGAGCAAATTTCTAATTCTATGATACAAATGAGATTGTTCGACAAAGCAATTTCAGTTTTAAAGCAAGGGCGAAAGAATTTAAACAACAATGTTATTTTCTCTGAAAATTTAAGCAAACTTTATATTGCAATCGGGGACTACAAAAACGGATTAACTGAGATTTTATCCCAGTTTCAAGTCAATTGGAATTTGGCAATTACGCAAGGCAGAATATATGCATTATTAATAAATGAAGAAGCTGACAAATATATTTTAAATGAATTAATAAAATTAGCTAATAATAACAGCAACAACATAATTGCTCAAGAATTGCTTGCTTGGTTTTATAGAACAACTGACAAATTAGATCAAGCACTTGATTTATTCAAAAATATTGATAGATTAAAGAAAGCAAACGGTGCAGAAATATTAAGATTTGCTGAGGAATGCCGTCGAGATGGGCAATTCGACGTAGCAATGAAGGCTTATGGTATTGTAATTGATCTTGGGAAGAACCACCCGTTAATTCATTCTGCTTTGTATGGATATACAAGAACGTTAGAACAAAAGGTAATGGCTCAAAAGCAAATCTCCAAAGAATCGGCAAACGAATTAATTACAAAATATAAAAGTATTATCAAGGAATTCCCCAATACACAGCAAGCAACAGAGAGTAGGCTTAGAATTGCTTATATTCTATCGAACTATTTAAGTAATTATGATGATGCA
Source organism: Eximiradius sp. (assembly GCA_937127445.1). Classification (GTDB taxonomy): domain Bacteria; phylum Bacteroidota; class Ignavibacteria; order Kapaibacteriales; family UBA2268; genus JAKIZO01. The sequence goes on from CAKZLY010000023.1 coordinate 54,535, forward strand.
ATTAAAGAACTCAATACTGCTATTTCTGAACGACCACGGACAAATATTGCTGCGTCTGCAACTATTGATTTGGCAAATATTTACATTAATCTGGGAAAATTCGAAGATGCAACTGCTATTCTGAATAATTTTATTAAAAACAATTCGAACAATTTTCAAAGTTTTGCTAATAAAGCGAACTTTCTAATAGCCGAAATTTCTTTTTTTAATGGATTATTGGATACAGCACTCAAACAATATGCAAATTTGATAATTATACCTGAAACCGATATTGCTAATGCATCTTTAAATAGAATTGTTTTAATTGAGCAAAACAAACAATATACAAAAGCACTTTCGACATTTGCCCGTGCTGAATTCGAGGAACGAAGGAATAATCTGAAAGAAGCAATAGAATTGTATTCGACTACTGCTAATTTATCCTCGGGAACTGAATTATTTGAATTAGCCTTAAAAAAGCAAATAGAGATGGAATTTCTAAATGAAGAATATCAATCAGTGATTAAAACAGTTGATTATTTATTGCAAAAGGTTCCCGATTCAATTTATGGAGATTTTGCACTGTTAAGAAAAGCCGATGCGCTTGTGTTAATGAACAACAAGCAAAATGCTTTAAACTTATATACAGAAATTTTGTCAAAATATCCACTTTCGATTTATTTACCAGAAATTAGAGAAAAAATCAAAAGTTTGAGAAATGAAACTATATAATTCTGATAGATTTCGATATTTAATACTTTTTTTCTTAATTACAATTTTTATAGCAAGTTTTCAGTCTCTTGAAGCCAAAAAGAAGAAAAAAGTCAGTAGGAAATGTCCTCCAATTTCACACATTTTTATTCAAGATACTATTCTTGGCGAAGGGATATATTTTCAAAGAGCAATAATTAATTATAACTGCAACAGACACGACACTTATATTATCAAAGCACATTTGAAAGAATGTAATTGCACACCAACGGTTATGAAAGCTAAAGAGAATATCACTGCTCTGGATAAATTATCAAATATTATTCAATACTACGATTCTTTGTATCAAGAAAATATTTATGGAGCAGTAAATGCGAATTTTTGGCGAGCCTATTCGAATTTTCCTATTGGACCAGTTATTGTTAACGGTGAGGTAGTACAACTTCATAGTTACAAAGAATGGAGTTCAATACTATTTAATACTTCTGGAACACCATTTATTGATAATTTTAAAATATCTGGAGAAATAATTCTTAACAATAGGAATAAGTTTAGAATTCAAGATGTTAATAGAAGAACAGATTCGAGCGGTATTGTTATTTACAACAAGTTTAGCAGCTCTAAGATACCCGAATTAAATATACAAAAAATAGAAGAAACTATTTCACAAATTAAAGACAATTCAGAAGAAATAATATATAATGATTCAACAGAAGCGGAATTTAACCTTGAATCTATGAAAGAGGAATTAATCAAGACAGAATTGATGAATTCAATTGAATTTTCCACGCCTAAAATAAGTGTAATGTATCTCAACGAACCAACAATTAATTCTGAAATTAATTGTTTAGTAATAGAAAAGGCATTTAATGTTATTAATATGCCACAAAATGGTTGTATTGTGTCTTTTGGTCAGGATTTCGGAAGTAAACAACTGCCAAATGTTGGTGATACAATAAAAATTAAATTTTCAACAAACGTCCAGAAAAAGCAAATTTTCACTGATGGAGTATGTGGAACACCTCGCTTGATTCGTAAGGGCATTGCTGAACACGAGGCACAAAAAGAAGGTTCGAAAGGCAAGAGATTTATTCAAAAGAATTTACCCAGAACAGCCATCGGTTACAATAGAAAGAAAGATATAATTTATTTAGTTGCAATCAAACCAACTAACCCATCAGAAAAAACGGTAGGAGCAAATTTAACAGCATTATCAAGAATTATGAAATATATTGGTTGTTACGATGCAATGAATTTAGATGGCGGCGGATCAACAATAATGGTAATAAATGGCAAAAATATATTAAATAGAGAAAATCCCTATTCCTCGCGTAAAATATCTGTGGGAATAGGGATTAAAAGTATAGAGAAAAATTAATCTTCGTTATACATTCGATTAATAATTTCAGCGTAATTTCTTTCGACAATGTGCCTTTTGATACTCATTTTAGGGCTTAATTCACCATTTTCAACACTAAAAGGCTTGCTAAGAAGAGAAAATTTTCTGATTTTTTCGAATTTGGATAAGTCTTTTTGATAAAAATCAATTTCCTTCTTGATATGTTGAATAATTTTGTCGTTAATAATAAGTTCTTCTTCACTGTTATATGAAATTCCAAGGTCTGACGCTAATTGTTTAAGTTGCTCGAAATTAGGAGTAAGTAGAGCAGTACAATATTCCCTTCTTTCCCCTATTAGAACACATTGATCAATATATTTACTTTGAGAGAGTAGATTTTCGATAGGTTGTGGTGCAATATTTTTTCCTCCACTCGATACAAAAATATTTTTCTTCCTATCAGTAATTTTCAAATTTCCTTTTTTAGTGAAAACAGCAATGTCGCCAGTATAGAGCCAGCCATCTGAATCAATTGCTTCTTGTGTTGCTAATTCGTCTTTCCAATATCCTTTCATTACATTAGGTCCACGAACCAACATTTCACCGTCGTCAGCCAGGACAACCTCAACATTATCTAATGGCACACCAATAGTTCCAAGCTCTGGGTTATCTTCTCTGTTTAAAGAAACAACAGGAGATGCTTCTGTCAGGCCGTAACCTTCATAAACTTTGATTCCCATTGCCCAAAAGAACTCTGCAACATCAACCGGCAAAGCTGCACCGCCTGAAACCATTCTGTTTAGCCTGCCACCAAGTTTCTCGCGTAACTTAGAAAAAACAAGTTTGTCGGCCAAACTATATTGTGTTTTTAAAATAGGATTATTTTTGTTGTTCAAGCTACTTCTAACATATTTAACTCCAACAGAAACAGCCCAATTGAATATTTTTTTCTTGATAGGAGATTCCTTGTCCATAGCAAAATATATTTTTTTCTTGATTGTTTCAAGCAATTTAGGAACTGTTGTCATAAAAGTAGGTCGTATTTCTTTAATGTTGGAGGCGACAGTATCAATAGATTCTGCAAGAGCAATTTCAGCACCCCCAAGAAAGAATGCGTAGAAACCAGCAGTTCGTTCGTAAGCGTGACACAATGGCAAATATGAGAGAGAAACATCTTTACATACATCACCACCAAACGCTTTTAGTGATGCAATTGCGTTAGATACTACGTTTTTGTGAGTAAGCATAACACCTTTGGGATTGCCAGTAGTACCACTTGTGTAGATTATAGTAAGTAAATCATCTTCATTTACTTTATTGCAACAATCTAAAATTATTTCATCTCTCTCATGTTTATTTCGCAGAAACGCACCACGTTCAAGAAGTTCAGCAATAGAACGCACAAAGACGTTTTTCTTGTCGTAATCATCATTCATTACGATAATGTGCCTCAACGACGGGATATTATCTTTAAATTCAAGAACTTTTTTTAGCTGGAAATTGTTTGAAACTATAATTGCAGAAACTTCACTATGAGAGAAAATATATTCTTCTTGCTTTGCAGTAAGAATCGGGAAAATTGGTACATCAATAGCACCAATAAGTGATATTGCAAAAGAAGAAATAATCCATTCAATACGATTTTCTGATGCAATACCAATTTTATCGCCTTTGTGAATACCAAGTTCCATAAAGGCAAGCGCTAAACTAAATACTTTATCTCGCAGTTGTTCGTAATTCAAGTTAATCCATTCATCATTTTGTTTGTATCGGAACGAAATTTTGCTACTCCCCCATTTATCACAAGTTTTGTTAAACAATTCAGGAATGGTTAAATATTTCATTTTCTACTCTCTCAAATTAGAACATTGCTGAAAGAATATCATTTTGATTGATATTAAAAAAGTAATCATCTAAATTAAACTGGCTTAGAACTTGTATTACCTTATCTTCCCTATGTTGTATGGAAACGAACGCCTCTTCGATTTCGAAAATATCTCTGTGAGTAAAGAAATCACCATAAAATCTCAATCTTTGAATTATACCATTTTCGACAAACATAGAAACTTCGAGAGTCCCACCTTCGGTTCTAACTGATTTTGAGAAATTATATTCTGGAGAATAACCGAAATTCCATTCCCAAGTCGAATATTTTTTTTCAACTAATTCTTTTATTCTTCTAGTGTCTTCTTCGGTTATTTCATAAATTTTAGCATCTTCATACATTTCAAGGATATGATTGAATACAAGGTTGATGAATTCCAGCACAGTCAAGGGTGTTTGCAAATGTTCAGAAACGTTTGTAACACGACTGCGAATAGATTTTACTGCTTTATCGGTATATTTTACATCTTTTACATTAAGAGCCTGGGTTAGATCAGACATCTTAGCGGAAAACAAGATGGTACCGTGATGAAGAATTCTGTTTTTATAGACGTGTTCGGCATTGCCGGAGAATTTTTTCCCATCTATTGTTAGATCATTTCTACCTTCGAATTTTGCATTAACACCTAATTTGAGAAGAATATCTAATATTGGTTGCACATATTTGCGAAAATCAACAAGTTTTTCGCTTTCACCAGTTTCAATAAAAGTAAAATTAATATTACCCAAATCGTGAAAAACCGCTCCCCCACCAGTCATACGGCGAACAACCTTGATATTGTTTTCTTTCACATAGTCGTAATTGATTTCAGCAAGAGTATTTTGATGTTTTCCGACAATGATAGCGGGCGAGTTTCTCCAAAGCATAAAAATATTTTCACTAAAATTATTGAAAAAGTATTCTTCCGCAGCAAGATTGAAATATGGTTCAGTTGAATTATTTAGAATACAAAACATTTTTTCCTCAAATTATTCAATAAAACAATGAGGAAAAACGATTAAGAATTGAAATTATTTAAAACCTTACAAATTAAATTAATTAACAGTAAATAAAGCGTGAATATCCTGACCACTGTTAGCCAAGGCTTTAAGTTTGAATTTAAGAGATTCTTTTAAATAATTTATCTTAAATTTCTCAAAAGAATGAATACCATTGCCTACAATTATAGGAGCAATGAAAAGATGGAGTTCGTCAATCATCTGAGATGCGGCAAAATTCGAAAGGAGTTCTGCCCCACCTTCTACTAAAATTGAGGTAATTCCAAGTTCAGTGAAAGCGTATAAAGCACTGGGAATATTTAGCTTGCCGGAGTCATTTACTTCAACAGGAACGAGTTTAATCCCTGCCAATTTAAGAGTTTCTGCTTTTCTTGTTTGCAGTGCATTAGGGCTACAACAAATATAAGTATTTTCACGATAATCTTCTTGAAAAATATTTAAATTTAGAGGCAGAGTCAGGTCGGTATCAAACACAATTCTTTTAGGATTAATACCGTCGACATCTCTAACAGTTAACAAAGGGTTGTCTAATAAAGCTGTTTTTTTGCCGATAGCAACAGCATCAACTTCGTTGCGTAAAATATGTACTTTACGGCGACTTTCCTCGGAAGTAATCCATTTTGATTCGCCTCTATTTGTTGCAATACAACCATCGAGTGATTGCCCTACTTTTGCAATAACATAAGGCAAACCAGTAGTCATTTGCTTTGAAAAAAATCTATTTATCCATTTGCACTCTTCTTCTAAAATCCCAACTTCGACTTCAATACCAGCATCCCTTAATTTTTGAATTCCAGAACCTGAAACACCAGGGTTAGGGTCAACCATACCAACAATAACTTTTGAAAATTGCTTTTCAATGATTAAGTCAGCACAAGGAGGTGTTTTCCCAAAATGAGAGCAAGGCTCTAAATTCACAACCAGAATACACCCCTCGAATGTATCACGAGAAGCATTGTGAATAGCCACAACTTCTGCGTGAGGGCCGCCGAATTCTTCGTGCCAGCCCTCAGCAATGATTTGACCATTTTCCATTATTACACATCCAACACGTGGATTGGGGCTAACCTTGCCAGTTCCTCTAAGAGCAAGTTCAATTGCTCTTTTCATCGCTGATTTGTCGGTAAAAAACATATCTATTCCAAATAAATTGTCTTAGCAATTGATAAATTATTAGGTTGCAATGGCAGAACAAAATTCACAAAATAATCGCCGCTGACTAATTTATTCCCTAAATTATCAATTTTATTCCACTCAAGATAATAATATTGATATTCGTATTTTTCTATTGGTAACAGTTCCCCAACAACAGCCAAATAACTTTTGTTAACGTTTGAGTTCCAAATAAATTTCCCTTTCTTGTCGGATATTTCTATTCTTAATCGCTCGGAACTCGGAAAATAAACTTGTTTATTGCTATCTTTCAACTTAATCAAAAATAAGCCAAACTCATAGCCACTAGCTCTTCTCTTAACATTCGGTAAAAGAATATAATTATTAAGCAAAAAGTTTTTATCATCAAAAATAATTCTATTATTATTCACAATAAAGGAATTTTTTTCATAAAGTGATGAATTTATTTTTAAAATTGAAAACTCGGTAATTTCAAATGTATTTCTCTGTGGTAGAACTGAGCAGTATGGAGAAAAAACTAAAAATTGATTATCGGGTAGATGAAAAGTTTTCTGTGAAATTGTGATGTTATAGTCGTCAGAGAAATATGTGTTCCAGAATAATATTACAGAATAAGCATCAGTTGAATCAACAAAATAAAATGTATCATCAGACATTTTTGGCTTCTGAACGAAACTACAAGCTTGCAAAAGCAATCCAAAATATGCAGAGAGAACAATATTGATATTGAAAAACTTCATACTAATAATAATATCGGAATTTTGGAAAAAATCTAAAGAGAAAACGTGAAGATATGATTAAATCCTCACGTTTATCTCTAATCAATGCTAATAATTGAAAATTTCTTCTAATGAAAGTTCTTTTATTTCACCAATTTGTCGCAATACATTGTAATCAAGTGAGCTTTTGTTTGCTAAAATTAGGAAAATATACTGTTTATTTTTGATATGTTTATTAAAGAAATCGTCTAATTCATTGAGCGACATAGTTTTAGTTTTTTCATAAATGTCTTTTCTAATATCATAGGTGATACCTCTATCTTTGTTAGATAGATAAGTCCAAAAAATAGAAGCTTTTGTAATTCTTTCAGATTCGATTTTTCTCATTACCCCAGATTTGGATTGTTCGAATTGTGCAGGTGCTTTTGGCATATCATTAAGAAGCGAAACAAGTGCGTCTGTTGCAATTTTCAACTTATCAGGTTGAGTTCCCACAAATCCAAAAACAAAATGTGAAAGGTCGGATTTTGCGGGGGTAGAAAATGCCGAGAAGGCTGAGTACGCGAGAGCTCGTGCCTCACGAATTTCCTGAAATACAATTGAAGATAAACCACTGCCAAAATATTCACCAAATATTCTTGAATAAGGAAGTAAGTTTTTGTCAAATTTACAATCTTTAGACATAAAAAGTACGTTGGATTGGACCATATCGTAATCAACAACAAAAACATAATTTTTATCAAATTCTCTTTCTTTGTAAGTAATTGGTTTTGGATAATCTTTGAGTTTCTTAAACTCGAATTTATGAATTTTTTCGATTGCTTGTTGGGCAAATTGAGCATCTTTGCCATAATAGAAGATGTAATGCTTGTAGGATAATAAATTTTTGAGAATATCTGTGAGTTCTTTTGGGTTAATTTTGCGAAGTTCTTCTTTGGACAAAATATTAGTAAATGGTGATTTGCCATCATACATTGCATAGTAAAACATAGCCCCCCACAAAATCGAATTTTTATCAAGTTTAGCATCATTGCGGGATTTAATAATTCCATCGACAAAATCATTATAAATTTGCTGGTCTGGTTTTGCATTTGCAAGTGTATGTTCGAGAAGTTCTAAACCTTTCTCTAAATTCTGTTTTAATCCATTAATAGAAATGTAACTCCTATCATCGGAAGTGAAGACGCTTAAGTTTATACCAAGTTTGTAGAACTCTTTGCTTAAATCTTGAGGCGAATATTTAGTAGTTCCAATATAAGGTAAATAATCAACTGCTAGTTCAGTTTTTAAATCGTGATTTTTCCCCATATCAAGAATAAAAGAGAGTTGGAAGTAGTCATTAATTTTATTTTCAATATAATTGAACTCAATTCCATTTGATAATTTTTTTCGTTTAATATCTTTTTCGAAATCAAGGAAAACTGGTTTTAACGGTGCAGACTCCATAGCCATAACTTTTTTGTAAAAATCAGATTGCGCATCTCTATTCATTTGAACCGGAGTAATTTCGGGTTTTTCAACTTTAACAATATTGCTGTCTTTTCCTAATCTTTTGAAGACGCAGACGTAATTATCTTTATAATATTCATTAGCAAATTTGACAATGTCTTGTTTTGTGATTTTTTCAAGGTCGCTTATAAAAGTATAATATTTCATCCAATCTTCTTTCATTGTAAAGCTAATAGCAAAAGTATGAGCAATTGCGTTTGTTTCCTCAGCTCTCATTCGAGATAGTTTAATATTGTTGATAATTGCTTCTATTAGCCAATCATCAAATTCGCCTTTTTTGATTTTTTCAATTTCAGTTAAAATTAGTTGCTGCAATTCTTCTAATGATTGTCCTTCTCTTGGAGTAGCAGAAATGCTATGAATTGAATAATCAATATTTTTATCGAGATAAGTAGACGCATCCAAAACTTTTTGAGATTTAATTAAGTTCAAATCAATAAGTCCTGCTTTGCCATTATTTAAAATTTGATCAAGAATATATGCTTTCATCAATTCAGGATTGCTATATCCCATCAACCTATAACCAATAACCAAAAATTCAGGCTGTGGACCGAAAACTTCTTTGATAATTGGTTTAGTAATTGGGTCCTCTTTTGGATGCTGAATTGCAGGAGAATTGCCTTTTTTCAATTTCCCGAAGTATTTATCAACAAGTTGAATAGTTTGCTCAAAGTCTAAATCGCCAGAAAGACTCATTGCCATATTATTAGGAACATAGAAATTATTGAAATAGTTATGAATATTAACCATAGAAGGATTTTTTAGATGTTGTGGATTTCCAATAACTGTTTGAGTACCGTACGGATGCTTTTTGAACATAGCTGAGTTGAATGCTTCTTCGACGCGCGCTTCATCTTCGTCTTGATACATATTGAATTCTTCATATACTGTTTCGAGTTCGGTATGGAATAGGCGAAGCACTAATTCACTAAATCTTTCGCTTTCAATCACGAGCCAGCGTTCGAGTTCGTTTGCTGGAATATCGTTGATATAGACGGTTCTTTCAGTAGAAGTATATGCGTTTGTGCCTTTTGCACCAATTCCGGCAACCATTTTGTCGTATTCACTAGGGATAGCATATTGTGCCGCAATTTGGGAAACGCTATCTATCATTCTATAAATACGTTTTTTCTCTGTGGGGTCCTTTGTTGCTCTGTGGAGTTCAAATAATTTTGAAATCTCTTCCAATAATGGCTTTTCTTTATCCCAATTTGCAGAACCAATTTTTGATGAGCCTTTGAACATCATATGTTCAAGATAATGAGCAAGACCTGTTGTTTCTTTTGGATCATACGTAGAACCAGCACGGACTGCAATATAAGTTTGAATGCGAGGTTCATCCTTCAGCTGTCGTAAAAAAACAGTAAGTCCATTATTCAAAGTATAGATTCTACAATTTAAATAATCACCTTCAACGTATTTGTATTCGTATCCGTTTTTGTCTTTGGCAGATTCCCATTGATATTGTGCAAAAATAACATTAGTAAAAACAAAAAGAACAAGGAATGAACATACAAAATAAAACTTTTTCATAAGACACCTAAAAAGATGATAATAGGATTAATTAACAAAAATAATAATAAAAAACATCATTTTTTATGGAATATTTGTTGTATTTATTATCTCATCAATAATGCTTTCATTGGTTTTTCCATCGGCAAGAGCCTCGAAAGTAATCCCTATGCGGTGGCGAAGAACATCGCGAGCAATATAAATAATATCTTCGGGAAGGACGTAGTTTCTACCTTCAATAAGTGCTAATGCTCGCCCTAATTTTATTAATGCAATTGTTGCTCTTGGGGAAGCAGAAAAATTTAATAAATGCGCAAAAAATTGTTCTCGTGTAGAATGAACTATCGAAGCAGCAAACTTAAAAATCTTTTCATCAACGAATACTTTCTGGATCTCTTTTTTTAGGAACTCCAATTCATCTAATGAAATAATAGACTTAGAAATAAAAACTTCATTATTTAGCACTTTTTTTGTTATTTTAATTTCATCGTTAATATCAGGATAATTAATAAGAATTTTCATAATAAATCTGTCGGCTTGAGCTTCGGGGAGCCTATAAGTGCCTTCTTGTTCTATCGGGTTTTGAGTAGCCAGGACCCAGAATGGCGACGGCAATGGGTAAGTGTCCTCGCCAATTGTTACCTGACGTTCCTGCATTGCTTCAAGCAAAGCGGATTGAACCTTCGCAGGTGCTCTGTTGATTTCGTCAGCTAAAATAAAATTAGCAAAAAGAGGACCTTTTCGAGTAATAAAATCATTAAGTTTAACATTGTAAACCAAAGAACCAGTGATATCCGACGGCATAAGATCCGGGGTAAATTGAATTCGAGAGAACGAACAGGAAACTGCTTCGGAAAGTGTTTTGACAAGCGTTGTTTTGGCAAGACCTGGAGGGCCTTCAATTAGTAAGTGCCCATCGCAAAGCATTGCTGCAATAGATTTTTTCACAACTTTATCTTGCCCAACAATCACTTGATTAATGGATTTAATAAGAGTGTTGATTTGATAATATACTTTGTCTGAAATAATTTCCTGCATAGTTATTTTTTCTCTATTTCTCTATAAATTTTAACTGCTTCAAAAATGGCGATTCCTGCTGCTACACTAACATTTAATGAATGTTTTACTCCGAACATAGGAATTTCGATTGCATCGTCGCAGACAGCCAAAATTTCGTCATCAATCCCAGTAATTTCATTGCCTAACACAATGCAGCAAGGATAGTCGCTAAAATTTAATGAGGAATACAATCTTTTTTTATCGGTAAGTTCTAAAGCAATTACTTTGTAGCCATCGTATTTAATTTTCTCTATTGCTTTGAGCGGATTTTTTATGTATTCCCAAGGGACGCTTTCAGTTGCTCCTAATGCAGTTTTTTCAATTTCTGGTCTTGGTGGAGATGGAGTAAATCCAGTAATATAAATTTTCTCAACAAGAGCTGCGTCGCAAGTGCGAAAAATTGAACCGACATTATATAAGCTTCTTATATCGTAGAGCATTACAGAAATCGGATGACGTTTGATACTTTTTGCAGTTTCAAGTGTTAATCTTTCAAGAAGAATTTCATTATGTAAAAGTTTTTTCATAAGAAAATACAAATATTTTAGGTTTTTATCGTTTATATTTTCAATATAACAAAGAGGTGTCAAATGAAAAAATATATATTCATATTTTATATAATCCCAATTATTCAATTGTACTCGCAAGAAATTATTAATACCGAAGGAAAGGATTTTTGGCTAACTTTTTTACCAAATTATCATAATATTAATTCAATTAATGAAACAGATTCGCTTTATATTTTTGTTTCGGCTCAGTTACCAACAAAGGGTGAGATAGTTTACAGAAACATAAATGGTTTGCTTACAACACGTAAATTTGAGATCACGGATCCATCTGTTGTTTACACGTTTGCTGTTTCATTTTTCAATTACGAATTAAAAGGATTTAATAACAGCGGAAGAATTGATACAAACAACCAGTGTGAACGTCTTGCATATCAATATTTCAGAGTTATAACAGACGAAAATGTAACAGTTTATGCGCTTAATCAAGCAAATTTGACAAGCGAAGCGTTCCTTGTATTACCATCAGATGTTTTGGGAAACGAATATTATATACTAACTTATAACTCTGACGGGAAATTAAGTACACTTAATCAAATAACAGGAGCAAGCACACCATCGCAATTTACCGTCTTGGCGATAGAAGACAGCACATTCGTGGAAATAAAACCATCTGATGCAACTTACAGAAATGGCACAAATACGCAAAAACTATGGCTAAATAAGGGTGAATCATATCTTGTTCAAGCAAGAATTTCATCAAGCAATCTAACTCGGGATTTGACAGGAAGCTACGTAAAATCTACGAAACCTATTGCAGTGTTTGCTGGGCATCAAAGAGCCACAATTCCGATTGATTTGCAAGACAACAATCCTTCTCGTGATTTTCTTTGTGAGCAGATGATACCAACGCGAGCCTGGGGGAAAAATGCAATTGTCGTCCCTTTTGAAACTCCGAGAGAAATTATTAAAAGTGGTAAAGATATAATCAGAATATTAGCATCCAACGACAACACCACAATACGAGTTGATAATTCAGAAGTAACCATTAATGCCAGGTCTTTCTTAGAATTGCCATTGGAAAACCCATCTTTTATAGAAGCAGATAAACCTATTTTAGTTGCTCAATATAAGAAAACGGCAAATTTAGAAGCAAGTAGAAATAACATATCAGACCCTCTGATGCTAATAGTTCCACCAGTAGAACAGTATATAACTTCGTATAGAGTGATTAATGCACAGGCACCAGGATATGATGAAATCAAAGACGAATATTATAAAGCTTATGAAGAACAATATGTTACAATCATTGCAGATAATATTGCATATACAAATGGTATTTTTATTAACAATATTAAAATCAACCAATCACTATTTAAGCAAGTGCCCAATAAACAATATTATTGGGCAAATATTCGCGTTTCGGATGGGGTTAATTCTTTAAGTTCGGTTGGGAAATTTGCTGCTTATGTATATGGATATGGCAATGCTAATTCTTATGGCTATCTTGGAGGTATGGGGATGGCTACTTTAGATGTTATGCCACCTGAAATTTATGCCAAAATAGAATGTTACAAAATTAAAGGCACAGTTACAGATTCGAATTTAACTGATTCTAAAATTAGAACGGTCAATTCAAACAAACAAGAAAACGTTCGTTTATCAATAGAATCTTTCTCAGGATTAATTCCGGCACTCAGTTTCAATGCAGAATTAATAAATATTTACCAAGATGGTAGTTTCACAATCTTTGCGGAAGATGCACTTGGGCAAAAAACAGAAAAAACTTTTGAAATAGGTGGTTTCACAGTATCAGCACTTGGTTATTATTCTAATGAAATTCCCGTAAAGGTAACCAACTCACCTACTAAGACAAACTTTTGTTTAGATTTTACATTGTATAATTATGGTAAGTTTGATGTAGAGATTGAGAAAGCATATTTTAAAAATAGTTCTTTTTATTCAGGTCCCGTTTCGAGACATAAGTTAGCTTCGAAAGATTCGATTTCATTAGAATTCTGTAATATATACGATAAAGATACGACAATTATAGACACACTTATTATTGAAAATGCCTGTGGGAAATTCGAAGTGATGAAATTAATCGCTACATTTATTAGCGATACTCTTCCGCCACAAATTCTATTAGTTGAAGAAAACTGCAACAATAATTTTTCGTATAATTTACTTGAAGATAGAATTTATGATACTGGAATAGAAAATATCGTTATTGAAAAGCAGATAAATTGTGATATAAAATATGATTTCACAGACAATAAAAACGCTAAACTTTATATAAATGTAATTAATCCAAGAGAAGATGCTGAGTTCCGAATAATAATTACGGACAAAAATAATTTGCAAAGCGTTATCGAAAAGATAATTCCTGGCTACACTATTTCCATCGCTTATTTAGAGAACGGAACTCCATTACTATTTGATACAACAAGCATTGGGGATTTAGTTTGTAATGGTATTGAGTTTTATAATTATGGAAGCTATGAATTAGTTTTGAATGATGTTTTTATGTTAGATAATATACACTTTTCAATTCCACCTAGCCAGAAACCACTGAGAATAAAGCCAAAGGAAAAAAGACAAATCGATATCTGCTTCAATCCAACGGAAGCAAATAAAACCTACCGAGATTCAATAATTGTTGATTATAATTGCATAATCACTAAAATCCCTGTAGATGGGACAAGCAAGAGGTTAGATTTTTCACTTTCGTCAAAATGCAATGTAGATGTAATTTTTTCAGTTAATAAATCAACAGACAGAGTTCAAATTTTTCCCAATCCAATAATAAATAGCGGAATAATTCAAATTCCATTAATAGAAAATAACAAAACGATAAAAGTTGAGATATATGATAGTTATTCGAACAAAATAGTTGAACTTTTTGATGGGAACAAAATAAATTCAGTGATAAATATTAGATTTGATGCAAAAGATTTTTGCAATGGTCTATATTTTGCTGTTGTTCATTACGATAATTCGATTGATAGGATACCATTTATAATTTTAAGATAAAGCAATATGAACAACAAGGCAAAAGGAAATAAAGGCGAAGATATTGCTGTTAATTTTCTTATAAATAAAGGGTATGAAATAAGAAAGCGAAATTTTCATTTTGGAAGATATGGCGAAATTGATATAATTGCCGAAAAAGACAATACTTTAATTTTTTTTGAGGTAAAGGCAAGGTATAATTACGATAAGTTTGGCGACCCCCTATTTGCAATAAATTTCAAAAAACAATCAAGTTTCCGACGTGCAGCGGAAGGTTATCTATACGTGAACAAAATTGAGGACAAGGAATGCAGATTCGATGTATTGATAGTTGATTTGAACAATTCTCAAGTAGAAAAACATTTAAAGAATGCATTTTAACGATTTTCTCCGAAATACTTAATAATTGCTTCCGCTTGTTTCTTGGTAATATGTTTTGAAAGTTCATCTAAAGAAGCAGTTGAAATTTTTTCTACTGAGCCAAAAATTTTCAGTAGATTAAGAGCAGTTGTTTTGCCTATTGTTGGAATTTCAGTTAGTTGAGTATAAAGTGTATTTTTATCACGGAGCTGGCGATGAAACGAAATAGCAAAACGATGAGCTTCGTCTCTGATTTGTTGCAAAAGTTTAAGACTGCTTGACGATTTTGGTAGAAGAATTGAATCTTTTTTGCCAGGTAGAAAAATTTCTTCTAATCTTTTTGCTAAACCAATTACAGTGACTTTATCCAAGAGACTAAGTCTTGTCAATACTTCAACAGCAGCAGAGAGTTGCCCTTTGCCCCCATCAATAATGATTAAGTCAGGCAGTTTTTGATTTTCCTCGATTAATCTACTATAACGACGTTCAACAACTTCACGCATAGAAGCAAAATCGTCGTTTACTTCAACAGTTTTAATTTTAAATTTGCGGTAATCGGATTTTTTGGGTTTACCGTTTTCGAAAACAACGAGGGATGAAACCAAATTTGTTCCTTGAAGATGCGAATTGTCAAAGCATTCCATTCGAATGGGTGGATTTTTAAGTCGCAAATCTCTTTGAAGGGTAAGCACGCTGCGAGCAATATTTTGCTCACGTTTCGAAAAGGCAAGAATGTATTCATTAAGAATAAAATTGGCATTTGCATTAGCCATATCGATGATTTTTTTCTTTTCACCAATTTTGGGTATTTGAATAGATAGAGTTTTGCCACGCCGTTTGCCAAGCCAATCAGTAATATATTCAAGTTGGTCGAACTCACAAGGAACAAGCAATTCAGCAGGAATAAAGTCTGTTTCCAAATACCATTTTTCTATAGTCTTTGCAATTATTTCAGCTTCGGTGTCTAATTCAGCATTTTTAATAATGTAATGCCTTTTCCCGAGCAATTTACCTTCACGAACTTTAAGGACGATTGAACAAGCGTAGCTATCGATTTTAGCAATGCCGAAAATGTCTCTATCAATAAAATCTGTGAAAATAACTTTCTGCCGCGAGGAAAATTCACGTAGAGCTTGAAGTTTGTTTCTAACAAGGGCTGCTTTTTCAAATTCCATTTTTTCTGAAAACAAAAACATTTCTTCTTCAAGAATTTTTTCAATTTCACGAGTTTTTCCGGAAAGAACTTGTATCGCTGATTTAACATTATTGATATATTCCTCACGCGAAATATGTTCCTCGCAAGGGCCCTGGCATTTACGAATATGATAATCCAAACATACTTTGAATTTTTTGCGAGAAATAGCATTTCCTGTAAGTTTCAAGTCGCAGCTTCGTAATTGGAAGATAGTGCGAATTGAACGAATTAATTGTTTAATACTGCGAACATCAGTAAATGGACCAAAGTATTTAGAACCGTCTTTAATAAGTTTTCTTGTCGGGAAAATGCGAGGAAATTCCTCATTTGTAACTCGAACGTAAGGATAAGATTTATCATCACGAAGCATTATGTTGTATTTTGGTTTCAGGGATTTGATTAAATTATCTTCTAGCAGAAATGCTTCTATTTCAGAATCGACGATAATAATCTCGAAACCGAAAATATGGCGAATCATAGCATTTGTTTTAGCGTCTTGAGGCTTCCCAACTTGGAAGTAAGAACGAACTCTATTTCTAAGATTTTTAGATTTACCAACATAAATAACTTTGCCATTTTTATCTTTAAATTGATAAATACCAGGCTTTGGTGGCAAATTAGATAATTTGTCGCCGAGCAAGTCAATTTTTTCTTGTATGATTTCAAATTTTTCCATTTTATAAAATATATATTATCTGTTCTAATATTTAATTTTATTAAATTTGTCAAGTATTTAGCAGTATTAACGATAAAATAAGCAATAGAGTATATTTTTACAAACATAAATTCAATGAGGGGAAAATGGAAATAATACGAACAATAAGAGAAATGCAAAATTTATCGAAAAAATTATCAAATAAAGGTGTAGTAATAGGCTGCGTTCCAACAATGGGCTATTTGCACGAGGGACACTTGAATTTAATTAGAAAAGCCAAAGAAATTAGTGATTATGTTGTAATGACATTATTTGTCAATCCCAAGCAGTTTGGACCGAATGAAGATTTTGAAAGGTACCCGAGAGATTTCGAAAGGGATTATAAGCTTGCTGAAAATGCAGGGTGCGATTTGATTTTTGCTCCTGATATTATCGAGATGTATCCAATTGGATTTTCTACTTCTGTTGAAATACATAACATAACGAGTAAATTCGAAGGCGAGCGGCGACCTGGACATTTTGATGGTGTTGCATTAGTTGTAGCCAAATTGTTTAATGCTGTCAAACCAGATGTTGCTATTTTCGGACAAAAAGATTACCAGCAAACACTTGTAATTAAGCAATTAGTTCGAGATTTGAATTTCGACTTGAAGATTGTAGTTGCCCCAACCGTACGCGAAGCAGACGGGCTTGCAATGAGTTCGCGAAACACTTATTTAACACCTGAACTAAGAGCCAAAGCTAATGTTTTATTTAACGCACTTGAAGATGGAATTAAAGCAATAGAAGGAGGTTGCCGCGAGAGAAAAGTAATAAATGCAATATTACACAAAAGGTTAAGAACCGTTCAAGAAATAAAAATAGATTATGCTTGTGCAGCGTTGGCTGATAATTTAGATGAACCTGATGTATTTCTTGCTGGCGACCACGTGGTATTGTTAATTGCGTGTTATCTTGGTACAACAAGATTGATAGATAATGCACTTGTTACAATTCCGAAAACCAACACAAATAAGGGGTAATAGTTACAGTAATTTTTTTGCTGTTTCTATTAATTCATTTGTTTGATCTTCGCTTTGTGATTCAGCAATAATACGAATTATGGGTTCAGTATTAGACTTTCTGATTTGCAACCAGCTATTATTCAGAAAATCTATACGTAATCCATCTTGTTCGTCGAACACACCTTGAAGAAAACTTTTCTTAAATTTATTAATAAGGCTCGAAAAATCTCTGTCAAAAGAAAATTTTTCTTTTTTCATAAAAAGTTTCGGAAAAGAGGCGATAACGTCGAAAATATTTTGATTTTTATCTACAATTTCAGTAAGAATCAAAGCTAAACCAACAAGAGAATCTCTTCCATAATGGCATTGAGGTAGGATAACTCCACCGCTTCCTTCGCCACCGATTATGGCGGCTACTTCTTTCATTTTCTTAACTACATTGATTTCGCCAACAGGCGAACGGTGAAGTTTTGCATTATGTTGGTTACAAATCCATTCACTAATATTTGAAGACGATAAATTCACAACAACGGTATTATCTTTTGCTTTTGAATTGCGAAGTACTGCATCAACGGCAAGAGCAATTGTTAATTCTTCATTAATACATTCACCATTATTATCAACAAGCACAAGTCTATCAGCATCTGGATCAACAGCAACGCCAAAATCGCATTTGTTCATTTGAACAAATTCAGCAAGCTGAGCTAAATTTTTAGGAAGAGGTTCGGGTTCGTGCGGAAAGACCCCGGAGCCATCACAAAATAGTTCAAGTGTTTCGCAATCAAAGCTTTTTAGCAATGCAGGGACAGCAACTGAACCACTTGCGTTTACCGCATCAACGGCAATCTTGAATTTTCTATTTCTAATAACCTCAATTTTTGACTTTACAATATCAATATCGAGAATTTTATCAATATGAAAATTAATTGCATTGTTAATAGTTTCAATCTTCCCAGAGCGATGATTAACAACACTATCCGGGTTATCAACAAAATCCCACAATTTTTGGTTTTCAAATTCATCAAGAAAAACACCATAGGAATTAATAAACTTCAAGCCATTCCAGTTTTGAGGATTGTGAGAAGCTGTAATTGCTATTCCGCCTTCGAAATTAGATAATTCAGAATAGAGTTGAACAGTTGGAGTAGGAACAACACCGAGCGAAACAACCTCACATCCCAGATTAGATAATTCACTAAGCACTAATTTTTCTATTTCGTTACTTCCCTGGCGACCGTCTCTACCTACAACAATTCGTCCGAAATTAAGCAGTTTTGCAAATGCTCTAATGTAGGAACTTATCAATTTAGTATTCAGAGAGCCGTCATCAGTTGTGGCTCGAAGTCCAGAAATTGAACGAACAACAGGCATATTCATCCAGAATGAGGTTTAACAAATTAAAAAGGGGCTGTCAAAAGCCCCTTTGAGTAGTGGCGGGGTCAGGACTTGAACCTGAAACCTTCGGGTTATGAGCCCGACGAGATACCATTACTCCACCCCGCTATAATTTGGAATACAAAATTAACACATTTTTAATTAAAATCCAAGAAGAATTTTATTCACACGCATTGTATCTAAAAAATAATACGGGTGTTATTAGTAAGTAATAAATTTGCAACATATAAAATTATATAGAAAATAAAAATTGTCATTGAAAAAACAGAAATAATATTGATGAAAATTTGGTCTAACTGACTAAACATAAATAAATAAGTCGATTTTTTTTTAGTATATTAAAGAAAAACAGTAGAGGCAAAAAATGAAAAAATTAATTACTCTTTGTATCCTGATGCTATTGCAGATTAGCATTGTTTTTTCTCAAACAATTAACAACAAAGGTATTTTTATTGAAAGAGCGGGGCAAAAATTATCAAATGATTATTTTAGTCCAAGAGAAATGATCGAAATACCCCAATTAGATAAAAAGTATTATCTTCCACAAGCAATACATATAAAAACAAAGCAAAATTTGACACTTGAAAAGAACAAATATGCTAAGTTATCACCGTCTATCCAATCAAGCACTGAAGGATTAGGCGATGTAAGAATAAAAGCATTATTTCCAGATTATTCAGAATATAAAAAGATGTCTGAAGACAAATATGGTGTAGGAAGAATATATGAACTCAGATATAGCAATCCAATAGATCCGTATGACGTATGTAAAGAGCTGCTAAAAAACCCTGAGATAGAATATGCCTATCCAATATTTATACGCTATCCATATTTCTCACCAAATGACCCACTTATTACAAATCAGTATTATTTAACAAATATTGCAGCATATCAAGCGTGGGATGTATCGCTTGGCGATACAACAGTTGTTATTGCAATTGTTGACTCAGGTATTGACTATACTCATCCCGATTTGCAGGATAATTTATCATCTACCCAATATGATTTTGTAGGTGATGTAACCTATACTGATGTCCAGAATGGCAATTGGAAAGAAGACAACGACCCAAGACCATCGAGTAGCAACAATACTCACGGAACACACGTAACTGGTTGTGCAAATGCTGTAACTAACAATGGGATTGGGATTGCATCAATAGGAGCAAAATGCAAATATATGCCGATTAAGGTTGGTGCGGATAATCCAAATGTAAATGGTATTTTCCGTGGATATGAAGCAATATTATATGCAGCTCAAAATGGGGCCAAAGTAATAAATTGCAGTTGGGGTGGTCCTGGATTTTCGCAAGCAGAACAGGATATCATAAATCAAGCAGTTGCATTAGGAAGTGTGGTAGTAGTAGCAGCAGGAAATGATGGATATTTTTTAAATACATATCCTCAGTATCCAGCAAATTATAGTAATGTTATTTGCGTGGGAGCAACAAACCAATCGGATAAAGCAACAAGTTTTTCAAATTATGGGCAGTCTGTAACAGTTTTTGCTCCGGGACAAGCAATTTATTCTACAATACCCAATAACAGATATACAAGTTATGATGGGACTTCAATGGCATCACCCATTGTTGCCGGACTGGCGGGTCTTGTACGAAGTGCATTCCCACACTATACGCCGATACAAGTATATCATCAAATTAGGAGTACTGTCGATAATTTTGTTACAAATCAAGACAACAGACCTCTTTACTACGGTCGTGTAAATGCATATAAGGCTCTTACGTTCAATAATCCTAAATATCCTGACAGAAAAATTCCGGGGTGCGGAGTAGTAGATTTTTCAATTAGCGGTAGCGACGCTATTACAAATTATGCTCGCCAAACACTAAAAATAAAAATTAAGAATTACCTATCCCCTACTTCTTCAAATTTTAAAGTGAAATTTTCCTCATACGATAAAAATTTAATCATTTATGGAAATCAGAATTATGTTGGTATTTTAGGTAATATGGAAGAAAAAGAATTTACAGTTGATATCGAATTAAAGAATACAAATTTGTGGTTTAGTGGATATGTAGATGTATTATTAAGTTTCGAAGACGATAATTATATTGATTACAATCTTGTAAAAATTCCAATAAAAATAAAGACAGAAAATACATATACTACTCAGTCTTTTATCCCGGCAAGTTATTCTTTGAAGATTAATCATACTTATAGTCCGAATTATTCTTCACTATGGCTGGTTGGTTCAATTTATGATTTTCTCAGTGTGATTTATCTTAGAAATCAAAATGGAGCATCTTATATACCCCAGGGGAACAATCAATTGCAAGCAGTATATGCATTCAACGATAGCAAAGCAGCGGTTGCGATTAATTCAGTTACAAGCGTGCCATCAGTTTCGATGACTACAAATCAAGGGCAAAACTGGACAAGTAAAACACTTTCTAATTATATGACACTAATAAGAAACATTCATTTCTTCGATGATAACAATGGAGTAGCAATAGGGAACCCATTAAACAACAGATATGGGGTTGCAATAACAACTGATGGTGGAAATAGCTGGTCGTCGCCTGAAAGCACTCTTCCAGCATCATCTGGCGAAACAGCTCTGACCGGTTCAATCGCTTCGACTTCTAACAGCATCTGGTTTGGCACAAGCATCGGAAAAATATATCGTTCTTCTAATAAGGGACGAAACTGGACTTCTCATTATGTAGCAAGCCAAGTATCTATTCCATTAATTGCATTCAAAGATGAGAGCAACGGATTAACTATATATCAGAAAAGTGATGGAAGCTACAATTTGGCAAAAACAACGAATGCAGGTGTGAACTGGGCTACAGATGTATATAATATTTCAAGTATGGGAAATAAGCCTGTATATCTATATTCTCCAAAGAACAAAAATGTGTATATATTAGTACTTGAAAATGGTTCGGTTTATATTTCTCATAATGATGGAGAGAGTTGGACACCAATTCTATCGAGATACACTGAGGGAGTGAAAAACTGCGCAGCGGTACTATCGGGAAACAATGTAAGAATATGGATGGCTAGCCCAACTTATATTTCTACATTAGACTTCCCTATTCCTGTCAGCAATCCAACAAAAGAATTGACTATTCTTAACGGTGAGAAATTAAATTTTGGCAATGTGCGGGTCGGGACGAACAAAATTGAAAGAATAACTCTTGAAAATAAAGGCAACACAAGAATATTTATTGATAAAGTTTATATCAAAGGGACAGATGCTGATGAATTTACTATTACTATTGGAACTTCTGAATATGTAGATGCTGGTGCAACAGGAAATGTTAGAATTCGCTTTAGTCCAAAAACTGTTGGTGAAAAAAACGCAATTTTGGTAATTGAAAGCGATGCAGCACCATATAGGCTTGAATTTCCAATTTCAGGATACGCCATCGAAAGTGTAAATTCTTCGTTTACTACAAGTATGGATGAAATTGCATTCGATTCGCTTTATTTAGGAGAAGTCCAGAACAAAATAATCACAATTATAAACAACGGTGAAAGTGGATTAAATATTAAATTAAATATTAACAATCCAAATTTCTCATACTTACCAGCACAAGAAACATTTAGTTTAGATACTGGAAAGAGTATGGATATTACAGTGCTATTTCAGCCACAGGCAGAAGGTGTAATTTCTGGTTTTCTCAATATTCAAGACTTAATAAGTGGAATTACTAAAAACATTACACTTTCGGGTTATGGCAAAAGTATTACATCAATTCAAAATGACTTTAAAATCTCATGTATCTTCCCAAATCCAGTAACTAATAATGCAACATTTATTATTAATTCTAATCTTTCAACTCGAATATCAGCAAAAGTTATGGATATAAGTGGCAAAATAGTAAAAGAATTGAGTAATATCAATTTGATTGAAGGTGAAAATTTAATAAGCATTCAACTTGAAGAATTGACTTCTGGTGCATATTTACTTCAAATTATCAGCAATAATTTAGTTAAAAATTATCTATTCATTAAACAATAATTAGCATTATGAACAAGGCTGGCTAAATGTCAGCCTTGTTTTTATTTAAAGATGTTGATTTTTATCATATAAATTAAATTTATTTTCTTTGAATTTTTATTAAATTTGTTTTTTATTAACTTATTAGGTATTGAAATGAGCAAACAAAAACCATCTTCAAAAAAATCCATTACTCAAAAGCAAATTATTCCAGAAAAATATTTAGACTTGTTTTATATTTTATCTTTGTTTTTGTTGATAATAACCTTTTTATCATCGGCAATTTTTGGGAATGGGTTTGATTCATCAGACACTTTATCATCTCTTGCATTTAAAACTTATTTAGAAGATGCAAAGGCGAGCGGAAACTTCCCATTATGGATACCATATATTTTTTCAGGAATGCCATCATACGCCTCTTTACTTACAACTGGAGCAAGAATTTGGGATGTAGTTGCTCAGGTAGTATTTGGAATAGCTTCATTTTTCGGTGCTTTATTTAGCAGTGATGTAGCAAGGCTTGCTTTTTGGTATGGGTTTTATGGTATGGGAATATATTTATTAATCAAAAATAAAATAAATGATAGATTTATTTCATTTATCGCTGCATTTGCAGCTGTATTCTCGACGTGGGTAATATTATGGGTTATGATTGGACACAACACTAAGCCCGTTGTACTGGCATTCGTCCCATATTTGTTTTTGTTTTTAGAAGAATTACAGGAAAAGTTCTCTTTGCTTGTTTCGGCATTATTGACAATAGCAATTCACTTGATGTTCGAAGCAGGTCATTTGCAACTGATTTTTTATTCATTTTTAGCAATTGGTATATACTTGATAGTTGAAATAATTAATAGACTGGTAACAAAAAATAATGTATTAGGGATATTTCGTTCAACAGGGATTTTAGCATTAGCAATTGGGATAGCATTCTTGATGTCTTCTGATAGATACTTTTCTACTCTTGAATATACACCTTACTCAACAAGAGGAAGCGCTCCAATTGTCAAAAGTGAGAACCAACACCAAACTGAAACTGGCGGACACGACTACGAATATGCAACAATGTGGTCGTTTAGTCCAGAGGAATTAATTACATTTATTGTTCCTAATTACTTTGGCTTTGGAAAACTCGAATACAAGGGACAACTAACAGGAAATACATCTGTAAGAATGCATACTTACTGGGGACAAAAACCCTTCGAAGATGCAGCACCTTATGCCGGTATATTAGTTCTATTGCTTGCATTTTTTGGTGCGATAAGAAATTACAAAAACGTGTTTATCCAATTTCTAATTATTTTATCAATTGTTGCAATAATACTCTCATTTGGCTATACTTTTCCGCTGCTATATGATTTCTTCTACTACAATGTTCCTTATTTTAACAAGTTTAGAGCACCTTCGATGATACTTGTATTAGTCCATTTTGCACTTCCGGTTTTAGCTGCATTTGGAATAAAAGAAATTATTGGAATGAGAGAAAATCTTACAATCAAAGATAAGAAAGCAATAAATATTTTAATCGGTATTAGCGGGCTAATCTTTATTTCTGGCTTTATTTTCTCAACAATATTTCAAACTACTTACCAGGAAGCAGTTGCTGCATCTAAATACGGGAAACAAATGATACAAGCATATGGCGAGACAACTTTTGCAGAAATCAGCAACTTTATTTTTGATGAAATGATTGCTGACTGGTATCGCGTTGGAATTATTGCACTAATTGGTAGTGTTCTGATTTACACTTATGCGCTTAAAAAGCTTTCAGGTGGTGCGTTTGCTATTGGATTGTTTATATTGATAGCAATTGATTTATGGCAGGTTGGCTATAGACCAATGGAAGTAGCAGAAAAGAAAGCTGACAAAATTATGTTTCAAAAGACAGATATAATAAATTTCTTACTCGAAGACAAGAGCAAATTTAGGATTGCAGATTTTTCTTCACAAATAGTAAATTTGCCGGCATATTTCAGACTTGAAACAGTTAATGGTTACCATTCTGCAAAGCTAAGAGTATATCAGGACTTGTTAGATGTTGCAAATCAAGGTTCTACATCACAAGTAACAAATCCATTTTTATGGAACTTGCTGAATGTAAAGTATGTGATAACACCTCAACAAATTGGTGGAATGCAGCCAATTTTTCAATCGCAGCAAACTGGTGCGTTTGTATATTTCAATGCTGGATATACTCCAAGAGCATATTTTGTTGATTCCGTTGAAGTTATGAAAAACATTGATATATTAAATAAAATTAAAGACGGTGCTTTCGACCCAAGAAAAGTTGCTTTCTTAGAAAAAGAATTGTCGAATAAATTATCTAAAAAATCAGAAAACAGAAAAGTAGAAATCAAAAATTACCAAAATGAATACATAAAAATTGAAACAGAAAATAGTTCAGATAATTTATTGGTGTTGTCAGAAATATATTATCCAGTTGGCTGGAAAGCATTTATTGATGGAAAAGAAACGGAAATTTTCAAAACTAATTATGCTTTGCGTTCAGTATTTGTTCCGGCTGGCAAACATACAATAGAGATGAAGTTTGAATCCACTGCTTTCGAAAAAGGGAAATTAATTAGCACTTCATTAAATATTGTGGTAGTTCTACTGCTTATACTTGGAATTTTTATAGAAATCAAAAGGCGAAACAAATCTAAATTAGCTAATTAACTATAATGAAAGATATAACTGTAAAATATAAGATACAGAAATTAATAGTTTCTGTATCTATTATTTTGTTGCTGTGCAAGCTATTAGCATATCAGATAACAAATTCTGTAGGAATTTTGACAGACGCATTAGAGAGTATTGTAAATGTTGTAGCGGGACTGCTTAGCTTGGTAAGTATATCTGTATCAATAAAACCCAAAGACGACAGTCATCCTTTTGGACACGGTAAAGTGGAATTGCTTTCTGCTTCGGTGGAAGGTATGCTAATTGCAGTAGCTGGATTTATTATTATCTATGAGGCGATTTATAGACTTTTTGTTCCGAGTGAAATTCAGAAACTTGATGTTGGAATTATAATAATTGCAGCAGCAGGACTAATTAATTACATAATCGGTAGTTATAGTATCAATGTTGGAAAAAAGCATAATTCGATAGCCTTAATTGCTGGTGGCAAACATTTGCAATCAGATACATATTCAACAATTGGACTTGTAATCGGGCTTGTTATTTTATATTTTAGCAAGTTGCAATGGCTCGACAGTATTATTGCAATTGTTTTCGGTTCTATCATTGCAATTACTGGAATCAAAATATTAAGAAATACTGTTGCAAATTTAATGGACGAAGCAGATGCTCTACTTCTTGATGAATTTCTTGAAATTATAAATAAAAACAAGCAAAATGATTGGATAGATATTAAAAATACAAGAATTCTGAAATACGGAGATACTTATCATATTGATTGTGATCTAATAATCCCTTGGTATTATAATATTAATCAAGCAACTGAACTAACAGAGAAGATGAAAAAGATACTGAATGATAATTTTAAAGAAAATATAGATTTAGCTGTTCATATTTTCCCTTGTAGACCGGGAAATTGTGTGAATTGTGCTTTATCAGATTGCAAACATCGCATTCATCCATTTGAAGGAAAAACAAACTGGACAATCAAACAAATAATTCGTTTTAAATAATTTCATAATTTAGATATATCTAAATACAATTAATTTAACATTCATTACGTCATAATAATATGAATAATTAGGAATATATTATGAGTAAGATTATCCTTAAAATAGCAATTGGAGTAATTATTGGTGGAATTGCTGGATATTTATACTATTATTTTATAGGATGCAATAGAGATTGTCCAATTACTTCAAATTGGCTAATCTCTGTTATTTATGGAGCGTTTTTCGGCGCAATAATTGCAACACCAACAAAAAGAAGCAAAAATGGAAAAAATAACTAAGAGCACATATATAGAAGAACTATTAGAGATAAAACCACAGGCTGTATCTTATTTTCTTGATAAAGGTATTGCCTGCCTTGTTTGCGGAGAACCTTTTTGGGGAACAATTGAAGAACTCGTTTTAAAAAAAGGATTCAGCAAAGAGCAATTGGAGCAATTCGTTGAAGAACTCAATAGATTGCCCGAAAAAATAAGTTGACATTTTTTTCGTTATTAATTAAAAAATGGTGCGAACGTGAAATCTATTAAAGTTGTTATTGGAGGAGAGGAATACAGTTTAATTGGTGATGACGAGGAACTTATTATTAGGTCGGCAAATGAAGCGAACAAGTTAATTAATGAAATTAAATCGAAATATGACAAGGAGTTACCGATGCTTACAATTACAACATTGGCATTGGTAAATTCAATCGAAACAATGGAAATAGAAAGGCGAAAATTGGAAGAAGAAAAAAAGTATTTGGTAGAAGAATTGGATAAGATGAGAGAATTCTTAATTCATTATATAAAGCAAAACGCTGATAAACAATAAGTTCTTTGGCATTCGGTCGCATCATACAAGTATTGTCGATGAAGAACTAATAGTATAACAATAGGGAGCTACGCTCTCGCCGGCAATGGGAGGCCTCAACCTTTTTGGAGGTAGCATTAATATGCTCAGTGGAACCCAGACCCGGTAAGGATAGCACCCACTGTGTGTTGGAGAGGTTCTTCTGCACACAATTAATCTGTATGATGCGGCTTTTTTAATAAATGAACATTTGGTTAAAATAAAGTAATATTATTTTTTCAATTGGATATTTTAATATTTTAAATTAAATTGTGTTTTAGGTTAAATTAAATTTTTGGTCAATTAATTTTTTTTAATTTTCGGGTATTTTATTGAAGAAACGAAATGAAAAGATTAGATATTAAATACATAAAAATCAACTTGATAATTGGACTATTGAAAAAAGAACAATTAGCTTCAATTATTTTTATTCTCATCGTTTCTCAATAAAATCCCACATTTATCAGTAGTTATTATTAGTCATATTTAGGGAGAACTGAAAATGAGCCCAATTATTATCATTGTGGCGAGTATTGTTGGACTGATAGCGGGATTTGCAGCTGCATATTTTGTTGCCACTAAAATGTCCGCAGCAAAAATTCAACAAGCAGAAGAAAGTGTAAAAAACATTCTGAAAGATGCCGAAAAAGAGGCAAACAACATTAAAAAAGAAAAAATTATAGAAGCAAAGGAAGAATGGCATAAAAGAAAACTCGAATTCGAGAACGATGCACTCGCTAAACGTCAAAAATTGCAGCAAATTGAAAAGCAACTTAAATCAATTGAAGATGATTTAAAGCGTAAAGAAAACGACTTAAATAAAAAAGAAAACGATGTTAAAGGTTACGAAGAAAATTTGAAGAAAAAAGAAAATGAACTTACTGAAAAAGCAAAAGAAATTGATTCGATAATCGCTGAACAGATGAAAAAATTAGAATCAATTGCTGGGCTTTCATCCGAAGAAGCTAAAAAGCAATTGATGGAAGCTATGATTAACGATGCCAAACAAGATGCTGCAAACACAATCAGACAAATCCGTGAAGAAACTAAGTTAAAAGCAAATCAGGAAGCACAAAACATAATTGTTCAGGCTATACAACGAACTGCATCTGACCATAGTGTTGAAACAACCGTTTCGGTTGTTACACTCGATAGCGACGATATGAAAGGTAGAATTATCGGGCGAGAAGGCAGAAATATACGTGCTTTTGAAGCAGCAACAGGTGTAGATTTAATCATAGACGACACACCAGAAGCAGTAGTTATCTCTGGATTTGACCCATTCAGACGGGAAGTCGCGAAAAAGGCTCTCGAAAAATTGATGCTTGATGGACGTATTCATCCAGCACGTATCGAAGAAGTTGTTGAAAAAACTAAAAAAGAACTTGAAGAAGAAATAATCAAAGTCGGTGAAAGTGCCTTGTTAGAACTTGGAATACATAACATGCACAAAGAACTTATTCGGTTAATTGGCAAAATGAAATATCGTTCGAGCTATGGGCAGAACTTGCTTAATCACTCGATTGAAGTGGCAAATCTATGCGGGATTATGGCTTCTGAACTTGGGCTTGACCCACAAATTGCCAAGAGATCAGGCTTACTGCACGATATTGGGAAATGCGTCGACAAAGAAACAGAAGGTCCTCACGCGTTGATTGGATTTGAACTTGCTAAAAAGTTTCGTGAAAATCCAAGTGTTTGCAACGCGATTGGTGCTCATCACGAAGATATCGAGATGGAAACTCCTTACGCAGTGCTTGTGCAAGCATCAGACAGTATAAGCGGCGCCCGTCCTGGTGCACGCCGGGAATCGCTCGAAAATTATGTGAAGCGTTTGCAAAAGCTTGAATCAATTGCAGAGAGTTTCGAAGGTGTTGGCAAAACTTTTGCTATTCAGGCGGGGCGTGAAGTACGCGTAATTGTAGAACCAGAAAAAGTAGACGACAGCACTGCTGATATTTTAGCTATTGAAATTGCAAAACGGATTGAGAACGAAATGGAATATCCTGGTCAAATCAAAGTTACTGTCATCAGAGAAAAAAGAAGCGTTAGCATTGCCAAATAAATGGTGTTAAATTATTTTTTAGAAAGCAGGCTGTCTCGGAAGAGCAGCCTTTTTTTTGAAATTTTTTAAAAAGAATTTGTTAATTTATTTTTTATTATATAAATTTGCTAATAGTTTATTATCTTAATACTATTAGT
>CAKZLY010000024.1 GCA_937127445.1 Eximiradius sp.
GAATCATTTGATAAACTTGCTGGTGAATCTAAAACAGCATTGCAACCAAACTTAAAAAGAGGTTTAGATCCATTATTTACACAGCAGTATGATTTCATAAGCAGAGATTTTGATCCAAAGACTAATCAGTGGTCGGAGAAAAAAGAAAAGCTTACGTTGCCTCAGGTACTCGAAAAGACAATGGTTGCAATTTCAGACTCAATGGGATTAACATCAAGAGTAAACGACAAAGTAGTTACCGATGCGATATTAAAACAAAACGCCAAATTCCCAATTGTTGTCGATGCCAATGGTAATACATACATCAACAAATATTATTTACAGAGTAGTCAGGGTAATCGCGATCAATTGCAACTAATCGCAACTGGAGCTATTAGTAACTTAATGGGACAACAAACTACAACAGGTTTGCATCACATGACAGATGCAATGAAGAAGAACAACGAAGCAATAACACGCCAAATAGTGAAATCGAACCTCAATCCAAGAGCTGGACTTACAGCTGGAGAATATCATTATATATTCACAGACGTAATGATGACATCGTTAGCCGAAGCACTAACAAAGGGACGTAATGGAAGATTAACAATTAAGTCTGCAACTAAATAATTTGGGGGGATGAAATGGCTGTAAGAAGACTTGACCCTGAAATAGTACAACCACCAGATCCGTATGAGCCAACGCCATCGCCATATGGATGGCAACCATCATATCATGGTGATGAACCTATTTGGGATGTAATTAGCGAGGGCTTAGACAAAAAGAATAAAAAAAAGCTTGCAAAGAAACAGCCAACTCAACAAAAAGAGGAGGAACCGGATCCGCGTTCTTGGTGGGAGAAGTTATACAAACCAGACCCAAGGGAAGTCAAGAAAAATATCTCTAAAATCAAAGAAGGTATGCAAAAAGATTTGCAGGTCGGCATAGATCCACAAAAGGCGTTACAGTATAGATATGCAACGCCAACTGATTTTACTCCAGACAAGGTTGGCATCGGAATTAAATATGGGAAATTAGTAGTTGAAGGAGACAAGATATACAGAACAAGAGAATTTAACGGGAACGTTGAACCTGAAATATTGCCTATTGCCGTAATAAATAACAAGGGCAACATTCAGGTATTTAAATATAATGGTGTAGATAGAAACAAATTTGACCAATACACTTCAAAATCAAGAACAGAAGTAGCAAAACATTGGAAAAGGGATGCTTTCGAAGCGTTTAATCAAGGACTTGAAAAAAGTGTGTTAGCACCGCTAACAACTGTAAACAATATTTTTGGTGATAAATCTATAAGATACGAAGCAACGCATACGCCATTCATAACACATGCTAAATCAAAGCAATATGAAGATTACAGAACAGCTGGCGAAATCGCTGGTGAGATAGGGAAGGCTGTTGTTCCATTGAGTGTTGCTGGGAAATTTAAGTTAGGCGCACAAATGTTGGATAAAGCATGGAAGGTTGGTTTAGCTACAAGTGCGATTCAGGAAGTGCCACAATTAGCAAAAACGTTGCACGATGATGAAATGCAACCATTCGGAGCGGTAATGTCCTCCGCTCTGAATACTGCTGCCAACATCGCCGGTGTTAAAAGTGGTATGAAAGCAGCCGAAGCGATGCATAAAGCAATCGATGCAGGTAACCGCATACGTGGTGTAGCGAAAACTGCTGGAAAAGAAGTGGCGAGACAAACAGCCATAGCTGCTATGCCAACGGCACATGCGCAATTTGCTGCTATGGCATCGAAGCAGCAGTTTGCGAAGGAAATGAACAAGCA
Organism: Eximiradius sp.; assembly: GCA_937127445.1. Taxonomy (GTDB): domain Bacteria; phylum Bacteroidota; class Ignavibacteria; order Kapaibacteriales; family UBA2268; genus JAKIZO01. The sequence goes on from CAKZLY010000024.1 coordinate 1,781, forward strand.
AGGTTTTGACTATGAAGCGTATAATGATTTTCTTAAAGAATATTTAGCGAATCTGGGCACTGTTGGTGCAGTCAATATCATTACAGAATTAATGGGTATAGGTGGTGCATATCGCGCGAAACAAGCGAAAGAGACAGGAAAGCCATTACGAAATGTTGTGTCCCGGTTTTTTGCTCCGGGAGCCGAGCGAGTTGATGATTTCGCGACTCTTAGCACTCACAGATTAGGTGGGGATATTCCTACAAAAGAATGGATTGATAAAACTATTACAGAGGCTAAACAGGGTGATGTAATTCGCAAGCCAAAAGATGAACAAAGATTGCGTAAAATTCTCGAGTTCCAAAAGCAGAAAATGGGTGGCGACGCAGGGGATCATCTCATTAATTATTTTAACGATAGCAAAGATAACGTGTTTACAAGTCAGGATGTCGAGACCGCTATAAAAGATGCGTATGGGAAAGGCATTATAAAATCACCCGAAGATGAACAATCTTTATATACATTATACAGAAGACACATATCAAATCCGGAAGAAACATATAATTACATAGAGAACCTTGTTAAACGTGGCTACACAAAAGAAGATATATTAAATTTATATGACCAGAAATACACAGCCGAATCGAACACGAAGAACAAAAAGGTTCTTGGTTTTATTAACCCAGAGTTGCTAACTGCTACAAAGGCTAAAAAGAACGAAATGCGTCAGGCAACAAGAAATGCAGTAGAGCGTATTTATCATCAAATCGAAGAGAATTTAGCAAGCCAAGTTAAGCCAGACGAGACTTCGACAATACAGCCAACTGAACAGACGAGTGATACAACACCAGAAACACAACAACCAACGGATGTAGTTAAGTCGGCAACAGTTCCAGATAGAAAATTAACATTAGAAGATTTAGACGAATTTTACAATACATATGCAAATCAGTATCGTGATGCTCGTATAGACCAACATCTTGATCAGAGAGTTTCTAATGCTCGCAATAAAGCAAACAGTATCTTAAATTTATACTATCGAGTTACTGGCGAGCAACCATTTGGGAAACCATATGCTGAAATTATAGATAGAGTAGGAAAGCATTTAAATGGTGAAGAGCCATCACGAACAATCACCAAAGATCCCGGTTTGAACATTTTAGATGCTAAACAGCAAGGGGATGTTGTTAGTGAGCTTGCTGGATTAGGTGACATGCAGTACGTTGTGAAGAACATGCTTGATGAGTTAGACGAGCAGTCGTTACAACGTGGTGTTGTGTATTCAGATTCTCAGTATAACGCAAAGTTATCCAAATTGCTTGGCGGTAAGTCTGCGGTTGATTTTGCGAACATGGGGAGTAATACGGAACGTGCAAAAGTCTTGGCGATGCAATTAAACGGCAAAATTACTTATGGAGAATTAGTCGATAAATTATCGAATGAATTCGGTTTAATGATTAACAAGGATGATTTGCATCGTCGTCTTGGTGTTGTAGAAGACCCTGCGCTTAAAGGAGCTACAAAAGGAGAACCAATAGGTGAAGAAACAGCGACAGAGCAATTAAACAATTTACCATCAAACACAACACAAGAGACAAAAACTGCGACAGCAAGTAAACGGACGGAGAAGACCGATAGACTATCAAAGAAATCACAAGAAATCACAACAGTTGAGCAGACTGTGAAGGCATTGCCAGCGCCAGAAGAAACAAAACAGGACGACCCAAATGTGATTGCAGTGGAAGATGCTTTTATGAAAGCAAAAATAAAGCAATTAGTAAAGCAAAAGGATATAAAAAACATAGACCCTGAAACAGCGAAAATGGTGTCGTCGCATCCAGAGGTTGCATATGTATTTATGAGTAAAACGAAACAAATAGAATCCGCAAAAGATGTAGTAGCCCAATTAGCAAAAGACGAGTTTATTAATCTCGAGAATGCGATAAAGAATGGTGAGATAACAGATCCAAACACGCAAAAGATTGTAAATGATATTCGCTTCTACGCAAAGAATGATGATAGATTGCAGGATGCGTTTCGCAAGTATTTAGATGGCAACAAACGTTTATCAAAAACGATTAAGGGCAAAATCGAAACACTATTAAATAATGAGTTATCAAACGTTAAAGAATCGTATCATCAAGCAATTAACGATTTATATGATGATACAGCGGATTTGATACATAAATATTTGACTGGTAAAATTATTGATGATATAAAGGCTGATGAAACTTCAACACAAACTGTCGATAGTGAACGGCAACAATTAAGTACCAATGAAAATGTTAGCGCTATAAATGAACAAAACAATCTGGATGCCACAACAGAACCGCAGACTTCACAATCTGTTGCAGAGTCGCCAGCAGTAAAAGAGTTGCCACCAACTGAAACAGTGCCAGAAGGTGAAATAAAAAAAAAAGAATACGGCGAATCACAAAAAAGTGATACGCAAGAAGGGGCGATAAGCAACCAGGAAGAAGCTGTAAATACAGGTCATTCCGCCATAAAAGGAATAGAACCCATCGCGTCGCAACAACAACCACCAGCAGTCATAGAGGAACCAACGACTGCTGGTGCCACTGACAAGATTGAACCGCCAAGCGAAAATATCACGTCAACGCCAAAACCTGAAGATGCAATTATACCACAAAATAACGAGCAAAGCTTTGTATCGCAGAACACATCTGACAGACAACAAATTGCGAATACAGAGCAGACGCACGATACAAAGGAAGGAGTTGCGACACGACAGCAGACCGATGCCAATGCTCAGCAACCGGAGCAAGCCATACAACAAACCGAAGTTACCGCAAACGAGCAGGAAACGCCAAGTATTACACCAGAGCATGAAACTGAAATGCAAAACGCTTTCGCACTAATTGACCATGTGTCAAATACTATCAATGAGATAGATAATTTATTAAAAGATAACGGCATAGATTTTAGCGAGGCAACGACCAAACCGAAAAAACGGAAATCTAAAACCGAAACTAACGAAGAACAAGTGGAAGCGCCGCAACAATCAAGACGTGGCAATCAAGGCAAAGAACGCGTATCAAAAGAACAGTTCGATTTAGAAGCTGAAGTAAACAAACTAAACTCCGAAATATTACAGCTTGAAGATGCGATGTCTAAAACAAAAGACAGCAAGCATTCTAAACGGTTACGTAAACAAATTTTTGATAAGAAAGAGCGTATAAGATTTTTAAAACAACAGTTAAAATCAAAGGGTTATAATAGTCTGGCGCAAATAAAAGAAAACGTAATTAATAAACTTGATGATTGGATTAGTAGAAATGAACGCTATGAGGATGATTATGTTAGTATTTGGAAAGATGGAGACAAATTAAAAGTTACATTTAAGACAACTGTTAGGTCTCCGCAGTTATCTAACTTTGCAAATACATTTGGGCTTAACGATAAAGAATTAAGTAAAGTTTTCTTTGGTGTAAGTAAGGATAAGGCAATAACGAGGGGTCTCACAGCTACATTTGCCGTCCCACAATCTAACGCAATAAAAGCAAGCTTGAAAAGTTTTAGCGACGAAATTGCTGGTATCGGTTTATTGATGTATAGTGGCAATCAACAAAACGACGATGAAGAAATAAAAGAAGGTAATATATTAAGCACATTGGCTGCAGTTGCTGGGACAGCTTTGGTTATGCGTGGTGCAGCAAGATATGCTCAAACGAAGCCAAATAGCAAGATCGCCAAATTGATGGAGCGTCTTGGTGTATCTAAAATGTTTATTGACCAGCCAATACCAAACGACAAAGTATTTGAACGATACAAAGCTGATATGTTGCGTAAAGCAGAAAATCCAAGTGAACAACAAAAATTAATTAATAAATATAACCAATACGAAGTAGCTGGAAAGGATACGGAAGAATCTACGATTTCATTGTTTCGCTCCCTTAACCATATACAAAGTGATGCCGAACCTGTAATTGAGTTGAAGTCAGCATTCTACAATGGCAAAACAAAAGCCAATGAAGCTATGCAACAAATAAGAAATGCTCAGGACTCTTATACTTCCGCTTTGGATCATTTTTATCGTCTTTATGCAGAAAAAGTAGGAGATAAATCAAAGAGTGAATTACAGGAAATATTAATTAAAACGAACGATGATTTATTTTCGGATGCTATTAATATTAAAAAGAATTTAAATCCAGAAGAATCGCGCATAAGGTTAAGCGAATTAAATACATCAGAATATTTAAAGAATAAAATGAAGGCTAACGGAATTGCAGATTCAATGCTTGACGATGCCATTGTTGTTTACGAACAACAGCGTAAAGTAATCGAAGCAATCACGGAACATCAAGCCAATGCAAATTTATTACAGAAATATGGATACACAATTGAAGAATCCGTACAAATCACAGAAAAAATAAATCAAGAATTATCAGCTGTTCAACTTGAAGCTAACGATATACGTGCTCAAATAGCAGAGCGTATAGAAGCAATAAAACAAACAGAGGCATATCAAAAATTAATCGATACAAAAAATAAGGCGTCAGGACGCATATTAAGAGATTTGCGTGCTGCCGAAAAAATATTGAGTAACGATAAAGAGCTTGCAGTATTAAACGCCCGTCTATCTATAACAAAGAAGAAGCTTGACAACTTCAAAAATGAACTGTCTGCAATAGATGAGCACACCAAGTTTGTGTTGATGTCATCACAAATGCACTACATGCCTGAACGTTGGACTTATCAACGTAGTAAAGGAGATTATGGTTTATCAATTTATATGATAGATTCAAATGGAAAGCGTTTATCATCTTACGACGACAAAGTTAATCTGTTTAAATTCTTTAAAGATACAAAGGAGCGTAATGCTTATTTAAATGATTGGTTAGAAAAGCACAATGCTAAACCTCTGGATTCTCCTGACTATCCAAACGTATGGGAAATCGAATATACAGATGTCGATGGCAACAAGATAAAAGGGCGCGTAAAAGTAAAAGAAGACTTAAATGTTCGAACTATCGAAATGCTTGTGGCGCAAACTACAGCTGCGATGCGAAGACGCTTCTTTGCTTTATTAAGAAAAACCGCTGATTACAATATAAACAAAAAAGAATTAATCGAAGAATTAAGCAAATTAAAAAGCGAAATACCCGCAGACGAGTCTGTTCCATCAAGTGAATTTGATGAAGGCACCACAAAAACAATCAATGACACGATAGAGGCGTTAGAAAAATTGAACACGCAAAATATCGACTCGCAAGTCTTAGAAGATATATTCGCGTATGTCTTGAAGCCAAAATCAAAGAGTTTAATCGAAACTAAAAACACTCGTGGATATAAAGATGAAGACGATAGGTGGATTGATTTGTGGGATGCTGGTATACAACGCATGGTTAATCGCATATCATCACAATACGCAAATGGCAGTTTAAAAAATGCTGTTGAGAAACAGATATTAGAAACAAAGACACTTGGGATTAATAATACATACACTGAATTTCTTGATGGATTGCATGGTGATTTACTGTATTCGCCAGCGAGTAAATCATTTGCAGACAAAGTATTGTCGCCAAAATTTAAACGCGCTTGGCAGGTAACAGAAAGCATAATGACTGCTGGTGCATTAGGTTGGAATACATTATCTGGTATTAAAAATAAATTGGGTGGTTTTACTACTGCCAGCATACAATTGGTGCGCAAATTTGGTATTAACAATTTACCTAAAATAGTAAAAAGCATGGTAACTGCTCCACGCGGTGAATTGAAATTTTTACGCAACATACAGTCGGATAATATATACGGAAATATACTTGATGACATTCGCAAAAGAATTATTGAAGAAGGTATTCCAGTAACAACAGCCGTCAAGTCGTTGGACGATGAATATAGTAATTTAATGGGTAAGGTGTCGAAGGTTAAGGACAAACTATACGCATTAATGCGTCTAACAGAGATATCTAATCGTTATGAAACGGCAATGAGTTTTGCGCAGGTGTACGTTGATACAAATCCATTCGAAAAGTCTGGTTTAACTAAGGACGGGTACATATCACAGGTTGTAAAGAAGGCAGCTATCTTTGTTGGAGAGACGCAAGGTATGTTTGATTTTATATACAGAACTCCTGTTGAAAAGTTTGTTATAAAGGAGGTGCCATTTTTAGGAAGATCATTTTTAACACTTGTATCGCCGACTATAAATCATCTCGCGTTAGTTAGTAATATGTATAAGCATGCCATCAAAGCAAGTGATAATACTGCGAAAAGAAATGCGGTTGCTGGCGTATTATCTCAGGTTGTGGTTGCATCGATGTTGGGTGGCGTCGAGTTTGTAGTAGGGCTATGCGATGCATTAAAAGTAAATGATATATTAAGTGGTGGTGATGAAAAGACTATCGACAAGTTAGATGGCGATTTGAGAGAGGCGCTTTACGATGCTGGTTTCGGTAACGAGACGATAGATAAGATAGTAAAGTCTGCACGTTATGGGATAAAATCAGCGTTGCTGGATGTAGATTTACATATGGATATATCAGCGTACGAACTATTAACTCCATTTATGATGAGAGCTATTGCGGAAACATTCGCTACTGATATTCCTAATATTTTAGAAAATGGTGCGGATGGATTACTCGATGTGTTATCTAAACGTATTGTTGCATTGGGTCGTGCTGTCAAAGCAGGGCGACAATATGCGGTAGGCATGACTATGGATAAAAAAGGCAACCCAACCGGTGAAGAGTATGACTTTGGCACAATGGTAAAAGAAGGATTATTTGGAGAATCGTTGCATAATCGTTACTCGCGTTTAGCATCAAATTCTGCTAACTTAGCTTATTTAAATTCAGGTGGAAAGCGTAAATTTGTAAACGAGTTATTAAGTGGCGCAAACAAACAGGAATACGAGAGTAGCGACATTGACGAAGCGATAACAGTGATATTGCAGGATGAGAAACTAATAGATGATTTTTACTATAAATACAATAATGTGATTAAATCTGACGATGTAAAGGAATCCATTAATCACAACAAAGAGTTATTAGATAACTTCATCAAGTCAAATTTAAAAGAAATTTATGGATTAATGACACGAGATGATACAGGCGTAACCGGCGCAAAAGCATTTGCGAGGAAAAAGGCATCGCTATATAATTACATAGAAGATTACATATTATCATCCAAGAGAACAGAATTAGCAAATGAAATGTTTAATAGGTCAGGATTTGATGTGGAGTTCCCATCAAAAGTAGAAGACTACGACCAGCTTGATTTATCTGAGTATTTACCAGATGGAACCATGTTGATGAATTATCCGGAACAAGATAGACCATTTTATTACGCATTGTATAAATTATACAGCAAACAAAAGAAGGAGGAAGAATGAAAGATCTTGTAGTGCTTGATGGGCTTGCAGAGGCGCTCATCTTGGAAAAGCAAAGCTACATTAAAAAACTGCTTACGTATTTTTTGATAGGTAAAGCTGTAAACGAATCGAACTCACATTTAAACGTTCCGCAATTAGCGGATATGATTGGCTGTCAGGTGAATACCTTGCAGCTATGTAAACGTATCGCAACATACTTTAAAAATGATGTTGTGGCGTTTAAACATTTCATTGAGGCGAATCCTAACATTCGTTCACTTACAGCAATAAAGAAGGCGTTATTTAACGAGAGTCCAAAGACAAGTGATGCAACGATAGCATTAAACAATGCATTGAGAAATATTATCAACACAGCCAACAGTTTAGGTTTTGATGACCGTGCGGAACTAATAAAAAAAACAAATAAGTCGCTCAATCATTTTCGCAGTAAATTACCCGATAGTTTATTAATAGGAGATACGAATTACATTAAATATAATGAATGCGTATTTTGCGGAGCTTATCCACCACCAGAAGAAGGATTTACATTAAAGTTTCTTGATGAGTTTGGATTTGAGAGGGTTGCTCTACCGATATGCAACGAGTGCATTAAAAATGAAATAGAAGAACCAGACTGGAAATTAGTCGCGAAACTATATTGTGGATATGCAGTGGAGTTAGATAATGCGTTCGAAAACATTTACAAATGATACTGCGAAGCGACAATTTAGATTGGCATTACATCCTGTTGTTACAGCATACATAAAGATTATTCGCAAGTGGTATTTTTTAAAGTTCGGTGTAACAATTTCGAAGAAGCATGCTGTTGCTTTGGCAATCGCATCCATCGATGTTGTATATCCAATGAGATTGACCAGAATATCGCAGCGGTTACGTTTGATGAGCGAAGACCCGATATACATCACATTAGATAATACATCATTGTTTTTATATAATAAATTAAAATACATAGCAGGCTTATTGCCATTTTCAAACAGGCAACTCGTCGCAACAGCTTTTGTTGTATTATTTGCTTTACATGTAAAACGCGAAACAAGTAAGCTAAAAATCAAAACACTGAGAATATATACAGACGGCGTTAAAGATAAACTCGTAAAACGTTACTCCGATATTTTGTATGATAGGGTTAAAAATTAAATTTAATTCACAAATCAAATTTAGTTTTGAAATTGTAATTTTAAATTTTATATTCGCAACAAATCATTGCGTTTATTTCTATTGATTAACTACGGAGGTTTTATGGTGTCGCCAGACAGTATTAATTCAGAGTTTATACTTCGTATTAGGAGGATAATTCCATTAAAGTTTTTTGCCAATAAGATTGGAGTAAAGACGCAAACATTTTATCACAGGTTATATCGCAAATCGAAAATGAACAAATTAGAGATGAATGCGATAGCGGAACTTATCAATCAACTTATTCGCATAGGCGCTATTGACCAGCAAGAATTAGAGCGGTACAACAAAACTAACGAGAAGGAGCAAGTAAATGAATAGCGTTTATATAATAGGCAAGGTATCTGGTTTGGATAGAGAGTATGTAGAAAAGAAATTTGCTAACGCAGAAGAGCATTTAGCGAAGCATTTCAAGACTGTTGTCAATCCAACAAAGTTAGTTCCCGCAGATACGGATTGGGAGACAGCGATGAAAATGTGTATCAAAAGTATGCTTGATTGCGACGCTGTTTATGTTATGAATGATGTAAGTTCATCTGTTGGTGGGTTATTGGAATTGCATATAGCGCGTGCCTTAAAGATACCATTGTATCTTGAAGGCGACATATAGAAATAAAAATAATGTATTATTTAAAACAATTTAAAGAGGTTCATATGTGTATGGAAAGTAATTTAAAGCACGATGCAGTGCTCACATCATTAGATGTGCCGTCAAAATTACATCCACGCCAGCCAAATATGATATGCAACATCGATATGGCAGAGAGGGTAACCCAGAATGCTTACAGCGAATTAAGAAATGCTCTCGCTATAGCCGATGTTACGCTCGATGCATTCTTTGAGCAGTATATGGATGCGGAAACGTTTTTGCAGCATATATTGCCACACTGTATGCGAGCCATTACTTCAGTAAGAAGACTAAGCGCGTCAGCATACAGATTGCTATGCGACTTCTGGGAGGCAGTCGAGTGGGGGAAAATCGAGGCGATGAATGTAGATAAAATAGATAGCAACGACGACGTCAGCTATCCACTAATAAAGCATCATCGACAAGATGACTGGAAGAGTCTGAAATTCCAGCGTAGCGTTTGGATAGAATACGAAACGAAAATCTTAGGTATAGTTTTATGGTGCAAAAAACTTGGAGCGACAACGAGCGATCAGTTCACAGATGATAAAATCGAAGAGATAGAAAATCATCTATTGTGGCTTAAAGAGCTTGGAGAGGATTTATATAATTACTGCATTAGGTTAATCATTGATGTGAAGCTTGCTTTACGCTGGGCTAACAACGAAGCTGTATATCACGATACGTTAGTAAGCAAATAAAAATAATTTAATAAGGGGAATTAATATGAAAACCTATGAAGATATTCTAAACGAAATGGCTCGTAGAATCGAACGAAAATTAGAATTTCAATACGATGATGAGCCCGAAGATTTAGAGAATGCTGTATTTGCTTGGTTTAACTGTGGTGGAAGCAAAAAATTGTTTGATGATATTAAAGATATTTATGAAGATATAAGAGTAGATGAAGATTTATATTTTGATAACTACGATGATGCAATTGCATTCCTTAAGACATTAACTTTACCAATAGATAAATGTGTAGATATTATGTTAGACAATAATTATAGACCTGACGAAATTAACACAATAAGTCTTGCTAACGTATTAGCAGAATATAGGGCAAGTGCTTGTTTTTATATTCAGCTGCCAAACAACAAAGAAAATCTTGCTCACTTAGTAGCAAAAAATTTAGCGTATGAATATGGTATTATAAGTCATTTATAGGAGGATTGATGATGAATGATTTTGATGAACTCTATTGGCATTTATATGATGATATTGCGGATAACAGGGACAACAGAAATGACACCAATAGTTTATTAGCAGCGTTGAAAGATATACGCCTGCAACATTATCGCGATGTTATCGAGAAAGATATAGAGTTCCTTCTTTACAAAGGATACAGCAAACAGGAAATTACAGATGAACTAACGCATCGATATAGACAAAATTTAAATCAACGCCAAATACAAAACGCAATCGACAGTATTATTGGTAATGATTAACAGCTCACTCCTACTGTTTTACCAGCGTTAATATCCGAGATAAGCCTCGCTTAATATAATCGCCACTTCAATAAACGAACGTCCCCGCTCTTAATAAGGCTGGGGCGTTTGTCATCGCGAGAGGCTAATTTTGTCAGTGCAACTAAAGTATTATGTGTCCACAGCTTTGCTTGCCGCTTTGTTATCTCTCGAATTGTATGCAAAAAAAAATTTGCAAAAAAGTAAAATAAATATTATATTTGTAATGCAATCGATTGCTTTTTTAATGTTTGTTTAACAATCAAATTGGAGAAAAAAAAATGAAAAAGAAAACAACAATCGACGAGAGCTTTGCAGGTTTAACCTTTACAAACGGCCGCTATAAATACGAAGGCGATCTAAAAATCAACGGCGATGTAGTCGTCAGCATTGATTTAGTCGTCAGCGGCGATGTGGTTGTCGAAGGCAATTTAACATGCTACCAAAATATAACGGCTGATAGCATCATAGCCGTTAACGTAGACGGCGTGGACGTTACTGCAGAAAATATAAAAGTGAGCGGCAGCATAACCGCCGAAAACGTTGTTGGCAGAAACGTTGCTGTTGGTGGGACTATTCTCGCCGGCAACGTAAAAGTAGGGAGATGTTACTGCGACCAATTGAGATGTGTAAATTTGGTCGCAGACGCACCGATTCACGTAAGCGGAGATTTAGAAATTACAGGTAAAATATATGCACCATTGCCCGCATACTTTGCATAGCCATCGAGCACAATTTTAACAATTA
>CAKZLY010000025.1 GCA_937127445.1 Eximiradius sp.
TCGTACATATTACGTTACGAAACAGATGCAATCGTAATGCTGAAGGGTGGAGTAGAGTATGACCAAGTAGGTTTGACGGTTACACCACAGCCGGCATCGACAGAGTTATTCATTACATTGGGCAAGGTATCGAGCGAAGAGGTAGAGGTAGAGCTTTACAATCAGAGCGGTCGCTTGATGCTGCGAGCCCACGACAAAGCACCGAACGGAGTAATAAAGCTCAACGTTAGCGACCTGCCAAGCGGAGTATACAACGCAGTAATTCGCTCAGGCGCTACTACAATGAACGAACGAATTGTAATTGTTAGATAAAACACACAGCTCATACAACAAAGGGCGCTTCCATTGGAGGCGCCTTTTTTTATTGAAAAATACACTTTCATTTTGTAAATTCTAACTAAAAACTATACAGGTGCATAAAATGTATTCCCGCGTTTTTTCTGCTGCAGTATTTGGCATTAATGCTATAATAATTGAGATAGAAACACATACCGATAATCAAGTTCCCGCCTTTAATATTGTCGGATTGCCCGATCCTGCTATCAAAGAATCACGCGAGCGTGTTACAGCAGCAATCAAAAACTCAAATTTTACATTCCCGGCAAAAAAAATAACAGTTAACCTTGCTCCCGCCGACGTAAAAAAAGAAGGCAGCGCCTTCGATCTACCTATTGCTATCGGTTTGTTAGCTTCTATCGGAACAATTAGCTACAATAGTATTCAAGATACAATAATAATTGGCGAACTCGCTCTCGAAGGAGTTCTCCGTTCTGTTCACGGCGTTCTTCCGATTACATTAGAAGCAAAATCAAAAAGATTTCGCAGAATTATTCTTCCAGAACGGAACGCAAACGAAGCCGCTCTGGTTGATGGAGTTGAAGTTATTCCCGTTGAATCTTTATCTCAAACAGTTGAATTTATTAACGAAAATATTTCAATCGAACCAAGAAAAGTCGATATTTTCAACTTATTCAACGAGGCTCAATCTCAAAATCAACTCGATTTTGCCGAAGTCAAAGGACAAGCAAACGTAAAACGTGCATTGGAAGTATCTGCTGCTGGCGGCCATAATCTGCTGATGATTGGTCCTCCCGGTTCTGGCAAAACTATGCTTGCTAAACGTATTCCTTCAATTCTTCCACCGCTGTCGCTCGAAGAATCTCTCGAAACTACTAAAATTCATTCAGTTGCTGGACTTCTCCCGGATTGCGAACCACTTATTCGCTTGCGTCCATTTCGTGCTCCTCACCATACGATTTCTGATGCTGCTTTGGTCGGTGGTGGAATTAACAAAATTCGTCCTGGTGAAATCTCTCTTGCTCACCACGGCGTGTTATTTTTAGATGAATTGCCTGAATTTGCCAGAAATGTGCTCGAGGTGCTTCGACAACCTCTCGAAGATAAACGTATTACAATTTCTCGAACAAAGCAAACGCTCGACTATCCAGCTAATTTTATGTTAGTATGCTCGATGAATCCCTGTCCTTGTGGCAATTTTGGCGACCCAAACAAAGAATGTACATGCTCGCCTCAACAAATTCAAAAATATCTTGGTAAAATATCTGGTCCATTGCTCGATAGAATAGATATTCACGTCGAAGTTCCTGCTGTCAAATATCAAGAACTTTCAAGCAAAGTACCAGCTGAACCAAGCTCTACAATTCGTGAACGAGTTATTAATGCTCGCTCTATTCAATCCAAACGCTTTGAAAAAGAAACAAATGTTTTCAAAAATGCTGATATGACTACAAAATTAATCCGTAAATATTGTTCACTTGATGAACAATCTCAAAACCTTATGAAAATTGCAATGACTAAACTCGGCTTTTCTGCTCGCGCTTATGATAGAATTTTGAAGGTTGCTCGCACAATTGCGGATCTCGCTGGAGACACCAGTATTTCTCCATCACACATTAGCGAAGCTATCCAATATCGGAGTTTAGACCGACAATATTGGAAATAGTTATTTTTCCGGAACTTCTAT
>CAKZLY010000026.1 GCA_937127445.1 Eximiradius sp.
AATCAAAATTAAAGCACGCTCGAAGGAAGCAGTTGAAGCAATTGAAAAACAAATAAATGTACTGAAAGAAAAACTATCGGAAAACGGTATAACAACAGGTAAAATAGATATATCGAATGAAAACCAGGAAGAAACTGATTTAGCAAACAACAACGAACAGCAAAAAAACAAAAAAGATGAAAGAGAATTTTTAAATTCTTTTATAAGAACTGAAAACTATAATGAAATAATTCAGGATGAAGCTAACGATAGTTTTCGATTATGGATGCAAAAGTTAATCGAAAAGTACGTATAGCACAAAACAGGAGGTTTCAATGGCAGAACCAATTAATTCCGTAACAAACACGGAATCGTCAACTCAGAAACTGAGTTCAAAAAAAAGTATTGTGAGTAAGGATGACTTCCTAAAGTTGCTGACATTTCAGATGAAAAATCAGAATCCGATGAAACCTTACGACAATCAAGAATTTGCAGCTCAGTTAGCACAATTTTCTCAACTTGAACAGCTTATAGACATACGCTCAATGATTGAAGAAACGGCTAATTTGAACAAAACACTTGCCGAAACGATTACAAACTCGGCTCTTCCAGGTATGCTTGGCAAAACTGCAAGAGCACTGACTAACGAATTTACTTACGACGGAGAAAGCAAAGTCAATTTAGGCTTCGGAGTATCAACGAATGCGAAATCAGGAACTTTAATTGTACGAGATGCAAACGGCACAATTGTGAAAAAAATATCATTAAATCCTAACGAGCTAACAACTGGAAATCATAAGTACATTTTTGACGGAACGGATAATAGCGGAAATGCAATCCCATCTGGGAAATACACTTACGAAGTGCAATTATCGAGCGATGGTACTGCAACATTTTCGGCAGATACATTCATCGAAGGAAAAATTGATGCTGTAAGATTTAAAGGGGATTCAACCGTATTAGTAATCGCTGGAAGCGAAGTATCGCTCGGAAAGGTACTCGACATTACTGCAAGCTAATTTAAATGTTCTTTGAAATAATAATGGAGTTTTGCTATGGCAGAACTTGAGGGAGTGAAACTTCCATTTGTCCCAATAGGAGGTATAGATACACTCCGCAGTCCTGCGGCAAAACCTACTGTAAAGCAGAAGCCCTTATTTGAGGAATTACTAGAAAATGAAATAAGTAATCTAAAATTCTCAGGGCATGCAAAATCTCGGTTGATTAGCAAAAACATCGACATAACAGCTAATGAAATTGTAAGGTTAGAAAACGCAGTAGATAAAGCCGCATCTAAAGGTGCAAGGGATTCCCTGATAATGCTCGATGACAAAGCATTTATAGTAAGCATTCAGAATAGAACTGTTGTTACTATGATGCAAAAGGAACAAATGGAAAATAATGTAATAACAAACATTGATTCAGCAGTTTTTGCTTAAACTAAGGGGTTGGACCAAGCTTCGCAGCAAGGAGACCCCCAGCGATTTTCGAATGACTGAGAAAATCGCAGAATTTTATGGAATAATATAATAACCAAGGAGGGTTTTTTATGGGTCTTTCTCGTTCATTGGCAATTGGCGCAAGTTCGTTGCGTGCGAACCAACAAAGAATGGATGTAATATCTAATAATCTTGCAAATTCAAATACTATTGGATATAAATCCAATCGTGCCAATTTTAGTGATCAGTTTTATCAGGTGTACACTCAAGGTACAGCTCCAAATGTTCAAGGAACAAAAGGAAGTGGCGGAATAAATCCTTACCAATTTGGAAATGGAGTTCGATTATCAAGTATAACTCAAAATATGTCTCAAGGAGTTATAGAATCTTCTGAAAGAGCGCTCGATATGGCAATACAAGGAGAAGGCTTTTTTATTTATAATATGAATGGAAGG
Source organism: Eximiradius sp. (assembly GCA_937127445.1). Classification (GTDB taxonomy): domain Bacteria; phylum Bacteroidota; class Ignavibacteria; order Kapaibacteriales; family UBA2268; genus JAKIZO01. Next base: position 1,874 of record CAKZLY010000026.1, read on the forward strand.
GAGCTTTATTCAAGAGCTGGTAACATTTCGCAAGATAGAGACGGAAACTTAATCGACACAGCCACTGGTGCTTTCCTACAAGGGTATAATATTGATAAGACATCGAATGGTGTTATTATCAAAAATGCTGATGGAACAAATCGTTTAAGCGCAACAAAGAATAATTTGAATATTCCTCCAGATATTACATCACCCCCGCGCCAAACTCAAAATATTAATTTTTTTGGTAACTTAAATGCAGGAATGGCAGTGGGCGATACTCGTAGTACAAGTATTAACATTTATGATAATATTGGTGGAGTACATAACTTAACATTTACTTTTACCAAAACTGCTAATGCAAATGAATATTCACTAACTGCTACAATAGACGGGCAAGCTGTCAATACAAATGCAACGAATATTCGGTTCAATGCCGATGGTACTCTTAATACTCCAAGAAATGTTCAAATTAACTACGCGGATTTAAATACAGCAATAGGTAATAATGTATTTGCTACAACTCCTGCATCATTAACCGTTCAACTTGCCGACCCGAACAATTTAATGAGTGGGTTAACGCAATTTGCAGGAGCCAATACTGCATCTTTCAAAACACAAGATGGATACACATCGGGCGACTTGTTGACATTATCAATAGGACGCGAAGGTAAGATATGGGGTTCATTTACTAATGGCAAAACTGAGCTACTTGGGCAAGTTCTGTTAGCAAGATTTACCAACCAAGAAGGACTTGTTCGTACAGGCGATAATTTTTATTCAGTTTCACCGAATAGTGGAGAACCTTTAATTGGTACTGCAAACGAAATATTTACTTCTACATCAATAATTGGGAATTCATTAGAGCAATCAAATGTTGATATGACGGTCGAATTCACTCGTTTGATTACAACTCAAAGAGCATTTGAATCTGCATCGAGAACTATAACTGTTAGTGATACACTGTTGGCTGAGATAAATCAGCTGAAACGCTAATTCCTGAAAAGGATAACTCCCTCCCAATCAACGGGCTGTTCGCTGAACAGCCTTTTTTATTTAAAAATATTAATAATTTTGATACGTTAAATGTTAAATATTATGTTTTTTGAATATTTTGGAAAGAGTTATGCCTATTGAATATATACCGCTGATACTGATGATTGTATTTGGCTTTATTGTTGCTTTGGCATTTATGTTACTTTCAGAATGGCTTGGAGCAAGACGAACAACTTACGGGAAAGGAACAACTTACGAAAGTGGTATGTTACCTTATGGAACTGCAAGAGAACGTTTTTCGGCGAAATTTTATATGGTAGCAGTGAGTTTCATCGTATTTGATGTAGAAGTCGTGTTTATGTACCCTTGGGCTGTCCAATTGAGTGAATTAGGTTTTGGAGCTTTCATTGCGATGATGATTTTTATTGTAGTTCTACTCGCAGGTTATTTTTATGAACTCAAAAAAGGAGGCTTCGAATGGGATTAGAAAATATATTGGGTCGCGACGGTTTTTTAACTACAACCGTTGGTGAAGTGATTAAGTGGGCGCAAAAAAATTCACTGTGGCCTATGCCATTGGGAATCTCTTGTTGTGCTATTGAGATGATGGCTTTTGCTTCTTCTCGCTTCGATGTTGCTCGATTTGGATCGGAAGTTTTTCGTATGACGCCGCGTCAATCCGACTTCCTTATTGTAGCTGGAACTGTTACTTACAAAATGGCGTGGGTTGTTCGAAAAATTTACGACCAAATGCCTGATCCAAAATGGGTAATGTCTATGGGTGTTTGCGCTTCAACTGGCGGAATGTTTCGTTCATATTCTGTTGTGCAAGGCATTGATCAATTTCTACCTGTTGATATTTATGTCTCAGGTTGTCCACCACGTCCAGAAGCAGTGATAAAAGGACTTATAGCATTACAAGATAAGTTAAAAAATAAGTATTCGCCTGATTTATTCAATTTTGGCAAGGACATTTCTCCAACTCCGCAACAAGCTCCATATCATTCTATTCATACTTTTAACCCATTAAGAAACAAATAAAAACGTATCAAAAATAAAAAAAGAGGCTGCGATTGCTCAACAAGCCTCTTTTTATTTATTGCGAATCATATTAAATAATTATTTACCGGAGATAGTCATTTCACTGATTAGTAAAGTCGGAGCGGAGAAAGAAGAACGCGGGTCTGGGTCGTTACCAACCATTGCAATATTTTTGAGAATTGTCCCCAAATTGCCGGAAATTGTAACTTCATTTACGGGATAAGTTAATTGACCATTTTCTATCCAAATACCATAAGCGCCTTTGGATAAGTCACCAGAAGTTGGGACAGTACCCTGACCAATTGTAGAACAGAGCAACAAGCCTTTATTCACCGAATGAATTATTTCTTGTTGTGATTTATTTCCAGGTAACAGCATTAAATTTGTTGGACCTGGACCATTCGGCTTCATTCCTAATTTTTTAGCAGAATAATTATCTAAAAAGTATGACTTTAATACACCTTTTTCAATGATAGTTTTCTTACGAGCAGGAACGCCATCACGGTCGAATGGAACACTTGCTCTGCCACCAGGAATAAGTGGATCGTCAACAAGAGTAATTATATCGCTGGAAACTGTTTCACCGATTTTCCCAGCAAGAAAGCTTCGTTTCATATAAATATTCGAACCTGATAAACATTCAACAAGGAAGCCAAGAAGCATTTGAGCCGACATTTCAGGTTCCAAGACAACAGGTACGTTTTGTGTATGAATTTTTCTTGCGCCTATCATTCTTGTTGTTCGATCAACTGCTTTTTTCGCAATTACATCAATGGACAAAAGCCCTTTAAATGAACGAGCAGAATCATAATAACCATCTTCGTATAAATTATCCCCTTCACCTGCTTGAAGCCCAACTCCTATATAGCAACTTGAACTTTTGTATGAATTAGAAAAACCTTTACTATTAGCAAGGTAAGTGGTTCCATACGAATTACTAAAACCGGCTCCGGTAGAACGAGTAATTTTCTTATTAGCGACGCAAATTTTTTCTAATTCAATTGCAAGCTTAGTTTTTTCGTTTGGAGATACTTTTTCTGCTGAATCATTATATAATTTCAAACTATCGATATTGAAATCAATTTTTTCCAACTCTGGGAGAGCTGAAAATTCATCTTTTGATAGGAATTTTGCTTTTTTGATAGAATTTTCGATTAATTCATCAATAGTTTTCGAGGATAAATCAGAAGTTGATGCAGTAGAAACTTTATTATCGACAATGATTTTCAAGGAAAGTGAAGTAGAACCCGCAGAAATCAGCTGTTCGACTTCTCCTTCACGAACGTCAACAGAGAAGCGAACTCCATCATAGATACTACATTGTGCTTCTGTTGCACCTTTTTTAATAGATTTTTCAACTATTTGCTCAGCAAGTTTTTTATAATCAGTTTTCATTATGCTACTCCTCCTACAGTCATTCTGTTAATTCTTAATGTTGGTGTTCCACAAGTGACAGGAACAGATTGCCCATCTTTTCCGCAAGTGCCGAGGAAAAATCCCATATCGTTTCCGACCATATCAATTTCCCTTAAAATATCAATATTTGTTCCAATTAACGTTGCATTTTTTACAGGATAAGTAAGGCGACCATTTTCAATCATATAACCTAAATTAACAGAGAAAGTAAATTTACCAGTACCAGATACCATACCACCCTGATAAGTTACTGCATAAAAGCCTTTTTTAACACTTTGAATTATCTCTTCAGGTGAAGAATCTCCTTTGGCAAGAACGGTATTGTTCATTCTTGGGATTGGAGGGTGCATATAAGATTGGCGACGACCGTGACCGTTTTCTTTGTGTTTTAAGATTTTTGCTGAAAGTTTATCGTTTAAGAAACCGACTAATTTACCTTTTTCAATTAACATCACGTTATTGCATTCAACACCTTCATCATCGATGTTAAGAGTACCGCGAAGATCTCTGATTGTAGCATCATCATAAATTGTAACAATTGGGTTAGCGACCAATTGCCCCAATTTATCCCACATTATTGAAGTTTTTTTCCAAGCACCATCTGCTTCGAGCGGATGTCCAACGGCTTCGTGAATCATAACGCCAGATTCGTCTTTACTAAGAACAACTTGCATTTCACCGGGAGGCGCATCTTTTGCTTTCAGTAGAATTACGGCTTCTTCTGCTGCCTGGTAACCAATTTGTTCTGGGGTAATGATTTTTTCATAGAAATCAAGTCCGACACGACCACCTGCATTTCCACGACCTGTATTTCTTGTGTTACCGTCTTCTGCTGTTGCACTTACCACCAAGCGAACCTGCGGACGAACATCGGAAACGATCAATCCTTCACTATTTACAATCAATATATACTGCATTTCATCAGCAATTGATGAAGTAACACGTGCGATTTTAGAATCATAAGCTTTAGCAGAATGATAGCTACGACGAATTAAATCAATTTTGGGTTCTAATGAAGCAAGACTAACGGGTTGTTGCATTGAATAAAATTGATTTGGGATTTTCTTTTCGTTTAGATTAGCAACTTTGTTACTATTTGGTGCATCAGCTATTGCAGCAGCGGCAATAAAAGCTTCTTTGATTTTATCAAAACTAAGATCGCTTGTGTAGCCATAGCCAAATTTACTTCCTTTAATAACGCGAGTCCCTACACCAAGCATAATGTTTTCAGAAGCAGATTTTACGATATCTTCTTCGTAAGTAATGTTGTTAGAAATACGATATTCAAAATACATTTCAGCGAATTCGCCACCTTTGGATAAACCGATTTCGAGCAATTTTTTAAGTTGCTCTTTTGTAAAACCAAAGTAATTAGCAAGAAGGGTGTCCCCCACTGCTTTTGTAGGATTAGCAAGTAGTTCATTTAACCATAAATTAGATGTCATAACAACTCCTAAACCAATCCCACAATGCTTTAAAAAATCTCTTCTTGGATAATCCTGCATAATCATTCAATTTATGTTAAACATATGTTTATATACGTATGAATTAAGAATAATGTTACATTTTAAGTCGCTTTTTGAAGTCTTCAATAGTTGTAATTAAACCTTCGCGGCGAGAAACTTTTGGTTCCCAACCAAGTATGGAACGTGCTTTTTCAATATCAGGTTGCCTTACTTTGGGATCGTCTTCGGGTAAATCTTTAAAAACAATTTCGCTTTTTGAACCAGTAAGATCAATAATTTCTTTTGCTAAATCAAGAATAGTAATTTCGTCAGGATTACCAATATTAACAGGTTCGTTTTCGCTGGAAAGCAAAAGTTTGTAAATTCCATCAATCAAATCGGAGACATAACAAACTGAACGGGTTTGCAATCCATCACCAAATACAGTAATAGGCTCATTATTTAAAGCCTGAGAAATAAAAGCAGGGATAGCCCTACCATCGCAAATTCTCATTCTTGGACCGAAAGTATTGAAAATTCTGACAATACGAGTATCCAGATTGTGATAGCGATGATAAGCCATAGTCATAGCTTCGGCAAAACGTTTAGCTTCATCGTAGACACCGCGAATACCGATAGGATTGACGTTGCCCCAATAATTTTCGCTTTGCGGATGAATAAGTGGATCTCCATAAACTTCGCTTGTACTTGCCAAAAGGAAAGTAGCTTTCTTAGCCAATGCAAGCCCAAGTGTTTTATGTGTTCCGAGCGAACCAACTTTTAGTGTTTGAATTGGTAATTTTAAATAATCAAGTGGCGAGGCAGGCGAAGCAAAATGCAGAACAAAATCAACTTTCCCTTCAACATAAATATAATTTGTAACATCGTGGTGAATAAACTGAAATCTACTATTGCCGAATAAATGGGCAATATTATCAGGTGAACCAGTAATAAAGTTATCCATGCAGATAACTTCGAAACCTTCTGAAATAAACTTATCACACAAATGCGAACCTAAGAAACCTGCTCCACCAGTAATTAGCACTCTATTCATTTTATACCTTCATATTTATAGATATAGAGGACCTCCTGGCCCGAGTGGCAGACCAAGCAACATCCATACAATTAATAATAATGTCCAAAATATAGTTAGAAAGAAAGTGTACGGAAGCATAGTTGAAATAATTGTGCCCATACCATAGTTTTCGTCGTACTTTTGTGCAAAAGCAACGATTAAAGCGAAATAACTCATCATCGGAGTAATTAAGTTAGTAACAGAATCACCAATACGAAAAGCAGCTTGAGTAAGAGCGGGATGGTATCCCAAAAACATAAACATTGGAACAAAAACTGGAGCCATTATTGCCCATTTTGCAGATGCACTACCCATAAATAGATTAATAAATGCAGAAAGTAGCACAAAGGCAATAATTAACGGGATACCAGTAAGTCCAACGTGAGATAGAAAATCTGCACCAGAAATAGCAAATATTAGTCCAACATTACTATATCTAAAAAAATATACAAATTGTGCTGCAAAAAAAACAAGAACAATATAAGAAGCCAAAGTACTCATCGATTTTGTAATGTGCTTCATAAAATCTTTGTCGTTTTTGATTGTGCCGACTGTCAATCCATAAACAAAACCTGGGATTAAAAATAATATCAAGATACCTATAATAATACCATCAAAAAATGGAGAATGAAGTATATCTCCTGTTTTAGGATTTCTAAGAATTCCCCATTCAGGAAATACCATCACCAGAATAAGAAAAATCACTAAAACAAAAGCAATTAAAGAGGCAACAAGTCCTCTTTTTTCAATTGGTGTAATATCTTCAATAGGAATTTTTTCAGCATTACCTTTATACTTACCAAGTCTTGGCTCGACAATCTTTTCGGTAACAAAAGTACCAACAATAACAACAACGAAGCAAGAAAAGAACATAAAATATAAATTTACTGCAGCATTTACATATATGCTTTTGTCAACAATTTGAGCAGCTGATTGAGAAAGTCCAGATAGTATTGGATCAACGGAACCAATCAAAAGATTTGCCCCAAAACCACCACTTACTCCGCAAAAGGCTGCTGCAAGGCCAGCCATTGGATGGCGTCCTAATGTATGAAAAATTAAAGCACCGAGCGGAATTAAAATCACATAACCAGCTTCTGAAGCCAAATGTGAAAGAATCCCTGTAAATATTATAGATGCAGTAATAATCTTCTTGGGAGTATGAATAACTAGTGCTTTAATCAAAGTATTAAACAAACCAGCTCCTTCGGCTACTCCAACTCCGACCATAACGGCAAGAACGTACCCAAGAGGAGGGAAATTCACAAAATTATATACTATATTTGTCCAAATCCAACGAAAACCATCAGCACTAATTAGATTATTAACTGTAATTATCGAACCATCAGATGGATGAGCTGCCTGCCAATTAAATAAATCGCCGATAAAAGAAATAATAGCAACTGTTAGAGCAAGCAGACCGAAAATTGTAGCAGGATGTGGTAATTTATTACCAACAATTTCAATAATATCAAGTGATTTGTTAAATACTTGTGCAAAATTAAATTTGAATTTCATTATTCCAGTATATTATTTATACAAAATTGTAAGATATAAAACTAATTCTGAATAACCAAAAAAAATGGCTGTCTTTATAGAAAAGGCAGCCATTTCAATAAATTCAATAATTGTTATTTGACAACTGTAAAGTTCTTAACTACAACAGTATTATTTACGTTAAGCACAAGTTTATATGAGCCACTTACAAGCGATTTCGTGTCAAATTTGATTACATTCAATCCAGAATTATAAACATTATCGGTAACAATATTGATTAATTTTCCTGTGGCATCATAAATTTCAATTAATACTTTTGCATCTTGCAATAAACTGAATTCTATCGAAGCTTCATTTGTTGCTGGATTTGGAGAAACCTCGTTAATTGTGAATAAATCATTGCCTGTGAGAGTTACGATTTTTTCATCGCTATATTTGAATTCACCATTCATATCAATCATTTTGAGACGATATGCATAGGTAGCACCAAATTCAACATTTCTATCAGAAACTGAGTATTCTTTGAGTGTGCTGCTGTTGCCATACGCACGAACTTCATCAATTTTTACGAATGCACTCTTTACATTATTTGAAACTATGGCTCGTTCAATATCGAAACGAGAGGAATTTTGTTCACTAGCAGTTGTCCAGAGAAGTTCAACACGTTTGCCAACAGGATTAGCATCAAATGAAAGTAATTCAATAGGAATAATATAGCCTTCGTTATCAGTCAAGAAGTCAGTAGCAGCGCGAACGATAAATTCAGCATCTCCAAAGTGGCGCCAATCTAAACCGTAATAAAGTATGTTCTTGCTTAAAGTAGTAGTAGCAATACCGATAATTTTTTGAGATTGGGCAACATTAGTTGGATGTTTAGCATAGTACGAAATGCGAGAAAATCCATCATTTACATAGAAAATATCGTGATAAACTGTTGCAGGTGGTAAATCGCTAACAGCAGGAGTAACATTATTGTTAACCCAACCAGTAGTGAGTACTTTGGTTTCCAAATCTCTTGCCATTGCAAGACCTACCAATCTTTGAGTAGGAAGTTCAGTTAGATTATATGGCAAGTTTGTGTTATTTCTTGTAGAGTAACGAGCTCTAAATTCACTGTTAATAAAAGGATAAATACCCTGGTTTTCACGAATAAATTCCTGACTAGCAACTATTACATTGCGTTTACTTCCGATTTGACCTAATGCTAAGAACTTTTGCCAGTCAAATGTTTGGAAACGAGTAAGTGGTTTATCATTACCATCTGACCAAACTAAAGTACGATACATTGAATAATTAACTGCTTTTGGCTCCCAAGCGTTACGTTCGAAAATGTCTATATCATAACGAGGAACTTCAAGAGTATAATCAGCAACAAATCCCATACGTTTGAAAGCAGTAACAAGCGAGTCATAATTCAATTTACCAGCAATTTGGTCGAGGTTTGTCATAGCTGGACGAGGAACTTTATTGCCATTTGCATCGAGCGTATCAATATCAATGTGGCTATTTTCAACAGAGAGCAGAATACTTAATGAAGAACGTTTTAAATAGAAACGGACATATTTAGTAAACACGTTGTTGGAGATAACCTCATCGGAAGCGTTATCTACCGAAAGCACCATTCTATATCTTGGAGTAACATTAGGCTGCATAGTTTTGAACTGAGGTGGTATAGTATATCCCAAACCACGTAAATCAGCATAAGTTTGAGGAATCCAATCATCTCCTAAACCGTTTTCGTCAGCAAGGAAGAAATCTGTTTCAATGTCGTCAGTTGAAGTAATAGTTACAGGGATAATTTTAGTTTTTTCAAGAACACCTACAAATTGAGTGCTATCATAAGCAGCAGGTGTTTCTCTATAAATTTGGATTTTCAGGTTTGCATTAGTTAGTTGGTTGTTGCCACTATTGCGAATTCTTGCTTTAACGGTAACAGGCGCTTCTGTCATCACATATTCCGCATCAGCAAAAGGTCCATAGTATTCTTTGTAAGAAGCAGGAGAAGTAATCAACATTACTTCCATATCATTATTATATAAGCGACCGTTGAATTCAATAGCACCAATATCATAACGCTGATTAGCAACACCACGAGGACGTCCGTCGATATCATCAACAACTTCTGGTAAGCGTTCGCCACGGTTGTTTAAAATAGAGCCGATAGGAGTTGGATTAGTTCTTATTCTTAATCTCGGAGGAATAGTGTTTTCTACTATCATATCTTCAAAGAAATCACCCAAAACTGATTGCAAATCCTGTCCAGTCCAATAATACCATTGTGAGATCTGCAAGAAATTATTTTTGTGTCCGTACTCCAGAACAGTACTTGAGTCAGTAATTTGAATAAATCTGTAAACAGGTGTCTGACCAGGCTTGCCAACCCAGAAAGCATTTCTGTTGAAGCTTGAACCAGCTTCATTTGGAAGCATTCCTTGATAAATAACAGCAGCAGCAAGTTGGTTATTGCCTAAACTGGAATCTAATACACCGATTGCATTGTTGTACATAAATGTATTGCGAGCATGTTGAATAGCAATACCTGCAACAACACCGGTATTAATAAAATCGTCATTGCTTACGACAACAGTATTATTCACAATTCTGTCATTCATTGTAAAATATCTATTAAGGAAAGGCTGATCGAAAGCAGAACCACGTTTAGTATAGTAACGAATACCATATTTATTAGTTGCTGCGTTTGAGCCATTAATACCCCAGATCAGATTGTTGATAGTAATAATATTTTCATCAGTATCAGGGAAGTTTTTAGTTTGGCCAGCAATATCAATCATTTCAAGACGAACTTGGAATACTCTAATTCCATAAGATTCATTTGAATGCACAACATTACTAATTTCGTTGCCACTAATGTAAATGCCCGTATTTGAATATTCTAAATAACCGGTTTTAACTTGATTCCCAAGCGAAATGCCAGCTGCAACACTTCCGCAGGTACCGGTAACATTATGAATTCGGTTACGTTCGACAATTGTATTCTTTTCAAATCCAAGGAAAATACCCATCGTTGATACGTCAGTGATAAGGTTACCACGGAAGATATTATTTCTATTATAATAATTAGTCATAAAACCATTTCTAAGAAGCATACCTATACCATTTGAAACAATACCATAAGCAAAGTTGCTAATTTCATTGTTCAAAATCTGTATATTATTAGTAGTAATTGTATCTAAATTATAATAATTGAATTGGTATTTTTGCTCCATTGGAGGTATAGAACGTAAAGTAATTGCAGCTGAGTACGAATAGACACCGGGATCAAATTCCTTATCAAATCTAAATTCTGTACCACTTAATATGTTGTTTGGCAATTGACAGGTAAAGCTTGGTGGTTGATTGAGCCCATCGGTTATTATGCAGTTCTTGACAGTAATGTTCATTGAGTTTTGTAAATAAAAGACTGTTCTTTGAGGAACACTTGTTTGAAGAGTAAACAGCAACGATTTATTATTACCACCATCAAAAACAATATAGCCATAGTTTTGTGCGTAAAGTCTCTTCATATGAGATTCAACAAGAATATTGATTGCAGCATTTTGATTAGTTGAATTATCGGCTTGCCCAAACTGGATACCGATTCCAGAATTTGTAATAAGATTAACACGAACACTTGCTCGGCTACCTGCTCTATTTGGTGCTGGTCTAAATGTAATTGTGCTGTTTGGGCCGACGCCATAAATACGAGTTCTCAAATCTAAGGCAGGTAATGTTGAATTTAAGGTTGTAGAACCAACGTTATAATTCTCATCGGTTAGCTCGAAAATAACATTACCTTCGACACCTTTTAGGTATAAATCATCAACCGCATCTTGTATTTTTATATAATTACGAGGATTACCAGCGTTCGTTTGACCAATTGTATATGTCCCAGATAATGCAGGCGCAACGATGAAAGTATCACAAATAATGTTATTTGAAGGTTCTGGATCGTTTGGGAAATCAACATAACCACATATCCTATAAGTACCCTTGGCAGGTGGAATAAATGATTTTAAATAGAAAGCATCTGTAAAATTGCCAGTAACACCAGCCGGAATATCTTGTACCACTAATGTATCTCGGTAGATAATATTATTTGGTGTTAAAACATTTGCAATCTCAATACGAGTTCTTATATAACTCATATCGCTCAGACCGTTATTCGTATATCTTACAATTGGTTTAACTGGACGACCTACATAATTATTGCTTCCTTTGTATGGAACTAACACTGTATCAGCTTCTGGCTCTTGATCGTAGACAACCCAGAATTTGTGAGTTTCGCCTGGTTGTGGATAAATATTATTGATCGGGCTTTCATCATTAGCATTTAGTAATACTGCCTGAACTTCAAGGAAGTAAAATCCGGCTTCCTGCGGAATAAAGTCTTTCAATTCATATTCAATTACAGTACCTTGAATTGGAGCAAGAGGCTGAGACATAGTTTGAGGGTAACGGCGGTGGAGCGAATCCTGCCATACTAACTGATTATCTTTTTTAACTCTAACATAAACTTTATACTCAGTAATTGGATTTGCTCCAACGTTTTTCACTTCAAATCTAATTGGCGTTTTTATAAAAGCTGGGAACTTCTTTTTCGTGTAGACACGTGGTTCCATCACCTCGGTTATTGCTAAATCGTTAGCAAGAGAAATATAAAAAGAGCTTGTATAGGTTTTAAGATAGTTTTGATCATATGGCGGCTGATATCTTAGAAATGCTTGGATTTCGTATTCACCGCCTACAACCGGGCGACTGAAAAGATCCAACCCACCAGTATTTCCAGTAATCGGGTTATTCGGATCAATAAGCGCTAAGTAGCCTTTTGCAGCGGAAAATCTATGCTGGAACTGATATGATGGAGCAGTTCCGTACAAATAAGTCGGAAGATTTATCAGTTCAGTAACCGTATCGGCACCGGATGGAACAGCTGTATATACAATATTGGTAGAAGGTTTTGGACCGCGTATTTTATATTGTACTCTGATTGGAGGGTCAGCTTGCTTTCTCTTTATAACTAATCCTGGCTTGTGTGGTGCACTATTGTAAATTGCATCAGTTGCTAAAACTGCATTCTGAGCAGGAAAGGCACTAATAATTGCTGGCCCCATCTCAATATTGAGTTGAATATTGGCACGCGGTGGACTAGTATCATAAGGAGGATCTGATGAACAAGTATTTGAATTACCGTCTGAATACCGTGCAAAACAAGTACCCGCTATTGATGTTGCCATTACAGTTGAGCTACTCGACCAAGAAGAATTATCAAAACACACTTTGACTAATAGATTCTTTGTCCCGTCATATTCAAATGAGTTTGAAAAATTAAAAGTATTCCAGCCAACAACAGGTGTATATAAACTAATTGAATATACTTGCGTCCATCCAGATGTGATTGGTGCATTTACTTGTGTCAATGTTGAATTTTGCATATAAATAGTAAGCCCATTCATAGCTGGTGAACCAACAGAGGCAACATTGAAAGCAATAGAAGTAATGGTTCCACTACCACCACCAGCAGCAGCTATTTCTGTAGATGTATAAAGCAAATAGGTAACAGCATCCTCGTAATAAGTGTAGAATGGAAACGATGAAGTTGTGGTTCCTGTCCCAATAGTTATCAAATCAGCTCTGGAAACGGAGGTCCCAAAAGATAACAAGAAAAACAATAATGAAATTTGTGTTAATAATTTTTTCATAACGACACCTCAGATTTATTATTTATAATACTTTTTTTTATTTGCTAATAATATATCTATTATACTAATATAAGAATAAACTAAAAAAAATCACACAAATATTTTAATTTCATCAATAAATATTAGATTATAATCAATATTGATATTTATTAAGCAAGGATAAAGAAAATTAGATTAAAATATATGAAATAAAATAATTGAGAATAAAAAATTTACTAAAAATTTTCAAAGATTTTATATAAATTATAATTTTGTGTAAATAGCAAAAATTAATTTTTAAAATTAATACAAGAGGTTTATTAATGAAAGTGTACGAATCCAAAAACATTAGGAATTTAGCATTTATTGGTCATGCAGGAACTGGAAAAACAATCTTTTCAGAGGCACTACTTTACAAGAGTGGTGCAATTAACCGTCGTGGCAGTGTAGAAGACAAAAATACTACTTCTGATTATCACGAATTGGAGCAGGAAAAGGGTAGTTCGGTTTTTAGTAGTGTAATGTATGCAGAATATAAAGATACAAAGATTAACTTTATAGATTGCCCTGGTTATGATGATTACATTGGCGAAATGATTGCACCGCTCGAAGCAGTTGATTGCGGTGTAATTTTCTTGAATGCCCAAAATGGGATTGAGGTTGGTGCTGAGCACGGCTGGACTTATACAAGCAAGATGAACAAGCCGGCAATAATAGTTGTCAATAAATTAGATGTTGATCAAGCAAATTGGGATAAAGTACTGGATGATGTTAAATCACAGTTCGGCAATCCTGTAAAAATTTTACAGTTCCCAGTAAAGACTGGGAATGCATTCAACCAAATAATCGATGTTTTGTCAATGAAAATGTACACTTTTGATGCCGAAGGTAATGCAAAAGAAGAAGATATCCCAGCCGGAGAAAAATCAAAAGCAGATGATCTACGTAATGAATTAATTGAATCAATTGCAGAAACAGACGAAGAGTTGATGAATAAATATTTCGAAGCTGGGGAATTATCAGAAGATGAGATCAAAACTGGACTGAGAAATGCAATTAAAACCCGCGGTATTTTCCCATTATTATGTACTTCCGGGAAAAATTTAACTGGAATAACAAGATTTTTAGATTTTGTTGTAGATTATATACCATCACCACTAGAACTACCCGTATATATTGAAAGTGGTTCAACAGAAGTTTCAACAGATGTAACAAAACCTTCTTCATTGTTTATTTTCAAAATGTTTTCAGATGCAAAAACAGGAGATATGACATTCTTCCGTGTTCACACGGGAAAAGTACGTTCCGGACTGGATATGATAAACAGCAACCGAGGACAAAGCGAACGAATAGGTCAAGTATATGCTGTATGTGGCAAGAAAAGAACTGAACTTGCAGAAATACCAGCCGGAGATATTGGCGCAACTGTAAAATTAAAAACTACTAATATCAACGATACATTAGCTGAAAAGAACTTTAATGTAGTATACAGAAAGGTAGAATATCCTAATCCAAAAGTTCGCACAGCAGTAGTACCGAAAACCAAAGGCGAAGAAGAAAAAGTTGGCATGGGATTAAATAACTTACACTCAGAAGACCCAACTGTTGTAATAGAACATTCTCAAGAACTTCGCCAAACGATTGTATATGCACAAGGCGAACTTCATCTTGGTGTGATTAAATGGCGTTTAGCAAACCGTTATAAGGTTGAAGCAGACTTTATCGAGCCACGTGTGCCATATCGTGAGACTATTCAAAAATCAGCTCGTGGTATGTATCGCCATAAGAAACAATCTGGTGGTGCAGGACAGTTTGCAGAAGTTCATATGTTAATTGAGCCGTGGGTAGAAAACATGCCGGATCCAGCTGGACTGACAGTTCGTGGGAAAGAATTGATTCAACTTGATTGGGGCGGGGTGCTTGAGTATGTAAACTGTATTGTTGGTGGCGTAATTGATGCACGCTTTATGCCAGCAATTCTTAAAGGTATTATGGAAAAAATGCAAGAAGGACCACTGACAGGCTCGTATGTGCGCGATATTCGAGTTTCTATCTACGATGGGAAAATGCACCCAGTTGATTCAAACGAAGCTGCATTCAAAACTGCAGGTATGATGGCATTTAAAGATACATTTGTTCAGGCTGCGCCAAAAATTTTAGAGCCTATTTATGAACTTGATATAAAAGTACCCGAAGAATTTATGGGCGATGTTATGAGTGATTTACCGTCGCGTCGTGGTTTGATACTTGGAATTGATAGTGAAGGTAAATACCAAAAAATTAAGGCACGTATGCCACTTGCAGAGCTTGACAAGTACGCGACTGCATTACGTTCGATGACACAAGCACGTGCTACTTATTCAGCTAAGTTTGTTGAATATCAAACTGTTCCACCGAATGTTCAGCAAGAATTAATTGAGGCTTACAAGAAAAGCCAACAAGAAGAAGCATAAAAATATTCTAAGTATGTTTATTAAAAAGGCTGTTTCAAAAATAACGAAGCAGCCTTTTTTGTACGCCTTTTGTGTATGTAAATTTATTTTCAGGCACTACTTATATAATAAAAGAGCGGTCCCCAAAAGGACTGCTCTTATCACTGATATCAAATAAATTACTGTTCAATGCCTAATAATTCAACTTCAAAAATTAGAACTTCATTAGGACCGATAACACCACCAGCACCATTTTCACCATAGCCAAGTTCAGGTGGGATGTAAAATTTGTATTTTGAGCCAACTGACATAAGTTGCAAACCTTCAGTCCAGCCTTTAATAACACCATTTAATGGGAATGTTACAGGCTCGCCTCTATCATAAGAACTATCAAATTTATTACCATTGATTAATGTGCCGGAATAATGAACTTTAACTTTATCAGTTTCTTTTGGCTTTGGTCCATTGCCTTCTTTTATCACTTCATATTGAAGTCCAGAAACAGTAATTTTTACATTAGGATTGGATTTATTTTTTTCTAAAAATTCTTTAGCCTTTTTAGTATTTTCAGCTGCTTGCTCTTTTTGCTTTTGCTCGTATTTTGCTTGCAATTTTGTGCTGAAAGACTGAAGTATAGCCATCACTTGTTCGTCATTTAATTGTTTATTATTGGAATATAAAGCATCATTCATTCCCATTTTAACTTTCTCCAAATCGAAATACAGCTCGTCTCTTTTTAAGTTATTTCCAATATTGATACCAATTGCATAAGCAACAGAATCCTCATAAGTTTTAAGTTCAATACCTACGGGTTGTGTGGAAAGTTTAGGTTTTGAGGGTTTGTTTTGGGCATTCAAAGTGCTCAATAACAAAAATGAAGCAATTATAAAAAACAAATAACGCATTTAGAAACTCCGGAAATAATATTAATACAATTAACAAATTTAATGATAAATATCAACTTTATAAAGAACTATTTTAAAAAGAGATGTATTATGATGATTTATTAGGGGGAAAAATATTAGTTGAAAAAACATAAAAATGAAAAAACAACCTTCTTTTTTCATAGTTGAGCCTATAAGTTACTCTCAATAAGTTTTTTACACTCATTAACATTTAGTAGATTACCATAAGCAACTACTTTTTCATTGATAACTAATCCGGGTGTAGCCATTATGCCATAAGAGATAATTTTATCGAGTTCGGTAATTTTTTCGATTTGAGCATCAATATTCATTTCGTTTACAGCTTGTTGAACATTTTCTTGCAAACGAACGCATTTAGCACATCCCGGTCCCAACACTTTGATAGAAAGCATAAGATATCTCCAAAATTAAAAAGATAAACCAAAAATATATCCTGTGATAGTGGACATTACAATGACTAAACTTACAAAAATTATTGTTTTCTTAGTTCCCATAATACTTTTAATTACAAGCATATTAGGTAAAGATAATGCAGGACCAGCTAACAAAAGTGCAAGTGCAGGACCTTTTCCCATACCACTCCCGAGTAAACCTTGAACAATTGGGACTTCTGTTAAAGTAGCCAAATACATAAAAGCACCAACAACTGATGAGAAGAAATTTGCTCCAAGTGAATTTCCACCGACAATGGATGAAATCCACTCCGAAGAGATAATTCCCTCGTTACCAGGACGTCCTAATGCAAAGCCAGCAATAAGAACACCCCCCAAGAGTAGTGGAGTAATTTGCTTGGTAAAATCCCAGGTTTGGTAGAGCCAATTTTGCATTTCGTCATTGCCTATTTTTGTAAGGTAGGTTAGTGCAATAATACCCGCTAAAAATGGAATTAGTGGGTTTCCATAAAAAATAACCGATAAAGCAATAATAGGAATGGCAACTGCAACAACTTTTTTAATCTTTACTTCAAACCAAACTACTAAGACAAAGGCAAAAATTGCAGAAAAAATAGATATTATCCACCATTTATTTTCAAATAAAAAATAAAAGAACCGTTCATTAGGGCTGGCTTTGCTCCAATTTACGAATACAAGAATTGCTATCATCAAACCAAAATATATAACATTTTGATATAATTTATGCTTTATTTCAGGTTGTGCAAGTTCTGCCTGTTGAATTGCTTTTTCCTCTTCCTCTTTGCGAAAAATAAGATGCATAATCAATCCAATAACAATGCTAAAGACAATTGCACCAATAGCACGAGCAATACCTAACTCAACTCCAATAACTTTCGCTGTTAATATTATTGCAAGAACATTTATCGCAGGACCTGAATATAAAAAAGTAGTAGCAGGACCTATGCCGGCACCCATTTTGTAAATCCCGGCAAATAATGGCAGAAGAGTGCAAGAACATACAGCTAATATGCTACCGGAAACAGATGCTACGCCATATGCAAGCACTTTATTAGCCTTTGTCCCTAAATATTTCATTACTGATTGTTGAGAAATAAAAACTCCTATAGCACCCGCAATGAAAAAAGCCGGGATAAGACAAAAAATCACGTGTTCGCGAGCATACCATTTCGCTAAATATAATGCTTCGAAAATAGCGTTATCAAAACGATGTTCTCCAATTGGAAGGAAATAAAAACTTAAAAAAACGAGTCCGAGAGTAAGTAGAATTTTACCTTCTTTTTTCCAATCCATTATTTACACCGTCTACTATTTGTTTCTAATTGGATTATATTATATCTATTTGCATTTTCAATTTGTGCAATATCCTTTAATAATTGAGGTTCATTTGAAAAATAATTGGAAATTAATTCTAAAACCGTAGAATTATATTCATCAATTTCATCATTGATTTTATAATTTATCCATTTACCTTCTTTTTCATCAATAATGAAACCAGCATTTTTTAAGATTGAAAGATGACTTGAAATTGTAGATGTATTTAATCCTAAAATAGAAGTGATTTCACAAACACATAAATGTTTTTGCTTAAGAAGCATTAATATTCTAATCCTATTAGACTCAGATACAGCTTTCAAAACATCAATTTTTTCCCTCATTTTTCACATTTTGATATTTTGACAATTATCAAAATGAAGATTAATTAAATTCTATCAAATAACCAAAGATTTATACATTAATATTGCACAAATAAATAAAAAAAAAAAGAAGCGGCATGCACAAAAGCAGCCGCTTCTTCACACAAAAGAAGTTGATAAAATGCTAACGTGCAATCACAATCGGTAGAGAGGTTCTCTTGCCGTTAATATCACAAATCAAATAATATGTTCCGTTAGGTAAAATTGAGCCATCGAATTTGAAATTATGCGAACCGGTCGCAATAGTACCATTAACAATAGATTCAATCTTTTTACCTGAAATATCAACTAAGAAAATTTGAGCATCAACAGGAATATTGTGATTTATTGCCAATGTTATGTTTGTAGAATTAGCAAACGGATTAGGTCCGACCTTGATTTCGAATAAATTGTTATTATTATCCACGACACTTGTTGGAATATTGCCAATACCGCTTAAAGGAATTTCATAATAAGGATTTTCAGGCGTGTTAGCAGTAAATCTTAAAAGTGCGTTGTAAATTTTGTTTGTTTTAGGAGCAAAGCGAATTGTCATAGTATATTTTCCAGCAGGAGGAATAGAAGAAGGCAATGGATTAGTTAAATTACTAATAATTTCAAAAGCATTATCTAAATTGTCATCAATTCTTAATTCAGTAATAACAAGATCTTGAATCCCTGTGTTCTTTATTTCAATTGAAATATCCGAGTATTTATCAGTATCAACAATACCAAAATTAGCGTTTGTAGCTGACAATTTTACTCTTGGACCAGTGGCTTCTGGCAATACGCCTGAACCTTTTAGCCCAACAGTGTAAGTTTTATAATTTTTATCATTATTGAAGAATACAAGTTCACTGAGTGTATAAACTTTTTCTTCCTTTGGAGCAAAACGAATGGTGTAGGTAGTCATACCTTCTGGTTCAACTGTTCGAGCTTCTGGATCTAAAATTGTAAATACACCATCGGGATCGTTTTGAACTTCAATTTTTGAAATTTTTAAATCAGCATCACCAAAATTATAAACTTCTATTTTAATATCCTTGTGTTCGCCAATTTTAACAACTTCAAAATCAATATTAGTTAAGTCGGTAACAATTTCAGGTTGCGGAGTTTTTTGTTCACCAACAAACCAACGGAAAGCATTAGAGAGCAATATTTTTTGAGGAGCAGTGCTTACTGCAACTTCAAGTGGGAAGCCAAAATACACAATTTTCGAACCATTTTGGTTTTCTAAACGAACACCAGCAACTCTGGAAATATCACTTGGATCTTGGTCATTGTTATAATAACAAACCATTTGAGCAGGACTTCCATTAGGAATCGTAAAGAAATCTGTATAAGGTGTAAACAGAACATTAGATCTATTAAATTCAGATGTAAAATCACGACCAACAGTATCTGTAGGCAATCCAATAACCCGAAATGGGTAGATGGTATTATTTTGAACCCAACCAAGAGTGCCAGCATATTGAATTTTTAGTGTACTAGTGAAAAAGTTGTTAATAGCTGTTTTCATTTCTTGAGGAAGTTGAGGATGTTGCGCAGCGAGACCACTTGCATCAGAGAAAACAATTACGTTCTTTCCCTTATTAAGCATATTATTAATAGCATTTATCATATCTGGATAAAGGAAAGCGATTGAACCATAAGGAGTTGTAGTAGAAAAAATTGCTACATCAAAATCTTCAGGTTTAAAAACAGATGTAATTTCTGATGTAAAAGGAAGCAATGCTGTTTTATCACCATAATTTGTAGGTGCAAGCACCATCTTGAAAATAGGTGGCCCATACATACTCATCACAGAATTGAAGATTGCGTATTTAACACCTTCTGATAGCAAATACACGCTGCTAAAAGCACTTTTAGGCAAGTTATACTCTTCCAGAGGAATTGCTCCAAGAGTAATAACACCCAAAGCATTCTCAACCCCAGTTGTAATGGTAGCTTTGACCTCAGTTGTGCCACCAGCAGGAATAGTTTCTTCCGCCTTATCTATAGCGACATTCCAATCATCAGGAATAGAGCTCATATCAGGAACAATAACGAAAGCCGTTTTAACAGGGAAATTATTTGTATTTTTTACCTGGAAAATTTTAGTATATTCTTGCATTTCTGCTACTTTGCTTGCTGGATTAGCAACTGCAATTTGCAAGGTAAAAGAAGGTTTGTTTTCAATATTAGTTAAATCTGGAATAGGCGTCGAAGCTGCTTGGTAAACTTCTTTATTGCTATCATCTTGAATCCAAACAACTACAAAAATCATATTAGGATGCCATTCTGGGTGCAAATTATAAGAAAGATTAAATGATTTAGTTTCGTCTTTGTTAATTTTAAAAGAAGTGCCTTGTGGGTTTGGGAGCATGTTACGATTTATAAAATAAAAATGTTTTTCCCCGTTGGTACCTGCGTTATCGTAATAGTGATAAGCTTCTACAACAGCAACTCTTAGATATAAATCATTCAAGTATTTTCTTGAAGAATGAACCGAGATCGCTAAGTTGCTTGTAATACCTGTTTTAGAACTTTGAATATTAATTGTAAATGGAGAATTTTGAGCTGATATTGAATTTACAATATTAGAAAAATTCCCAGGGATAGGCGAACTTTTATACTTATTACCTGAAATTACAAGAGTTGGAACACCCTGCAAAGAATAATAGCTTGCATAAGTTTGGGCAGCTTCTCCATAATGGTCTTCCATTATGTCTTGCATAAAATTACCGTGAAACGAAATTGGTATTACCTTATCTAAATTTGATTTTACATAATTATAGTAATCAGGAGCAAGTTGGGCGCAAGGTCCGCAGCTTGCACTTGTAAAATGCTGGAAGAGGACTTTACGAGGAGAATCTGCATTTGCAGATGTAAATAGACCAAACAATCCTAATAGGATTGCAAAAGTAAATAATCTTTTCATAGGAAATTTCTCCTTAAAATTTATAAAATAATAAACTAAAATCATAAATAAACAAAAACAAGTTGAAAAAACTTGACTTATAAAAATTCACTTAAAATTAACAATATTATTGCTAATTAACAAGAATTAATTAACATAGTATTTAGAATTCAGTATAGAATACTTCGTCTTTTTGGTATCTGTTTTGTAATCCGTAAGGAGTAAAATAATTACCGGCATTGATCTCTTTTTTCAGTTCATTGGCTAAATTTTTGTTGCTTCGAAAACCGTTTTTATGAAATGGAGTATGATATAAATGAATTGGAAATTCACGCAGACCAATATTTCTTCCGTTCAAACCGTATATATAGAGACGTTTTGAAAGATTATCGTCTTCATTTCCCCAACCAATAAATCTTTCGTCATAACCATTAACAGCAAGAAAATCTTCCTTAATTACGGCTGAAACTCCACCCCTGAATTTTGGTGAAAGCCTTTTATTAGTTTTTCTAAATCTATTGGTAATTGAATAGAATAAATCTTTGAAGTATTGTCGAACAATCTTAAGCTTTTGTTTGATTGTAATAATTTCGTATTTGCAATTGATAATGCAATCTAATGATATTTTTTCAGTTTGCTTTTGTGTAAGTCTCACAGGATAATTAGTAACAAAGCAGTTTCGATTTCCCTGAAAAAAATCATAAATCTTTTTAATATAATTTTTTGTCAAAATTACATCGGAATCAAGAAATACAAGAATATCGCTTTTGCTATATAAAACCGCATTGTTCCTGCTTCTGGCAACTCTAAAACCATTAAATTCTTGACGGATGTATTTAATTTTGCAATTGTTTTGTTCAGAAAAAGATTTCAAAAATTCAATAATATTCTCATCAGAACCATCGTCGCAAATAATAATTTCCTCAGGTTTTACACTCTGATTAATTAAGCTATACAAGCATTTTTCTAAATAGCTAACTCTATTGTGAACGGTGATTATTGCTGCAATGGTTTTCATCTGCATAAATTGATGATTTTACTTACAAAAACACCATCTTCAATAAAGGTAAAAAGATAAATGCCAGTTGCAAACTGATTTTTATCAATCGTATATCTATATTTCCCGGCTTTATTATTCTTTTCGCTAATATTCATTAACTGGTTCCCCATCAAATCAAAAATCACTAATTCAAAATTATTGTCCGTAACTTTTGTTATTTCAATTTCGATAGTATTGTAATTTTCAGATATTAGTTTGATTTCAGGTTTTTCTGAATATTCAATTATCCTACTTTCTGGCAGGCAATTGCTTATTATTTCAACTTCTCCATTTAATTTAGAAATAATAAAATCGTTTGGGCTAAGAATTTCGACAGAATCAAATGTCAAGTAAGTATTAAATGAATTGCCAAGTAATCCCAAAAATTCGACAACGCAAATTTCGCCATCATTTATTAAATTAGCATTATTTGGTGTAATCTCTATTTTTGCAATTCCACTACCAATTTCATTAATTGTCAATTTATTGTAATTATTGACAATGCTACCAGACGGGGATATTGTTTCAGGATAAAGTATTTTTGGATTATAAAGTAAATTAAATCTTAAACTGTTGATTTCACCTTGCGCTAATTTATTTGTGTCGGTAGAATATAATCTAATTGGGATTTTGACTTTTTTGCCTGCTTCAACAAACACTTTTGCTTGTGGTAGCTCAAGAGTTGCATTAATTGTAAGTTTCTTCTTTGGACTATTACCTTTAAGAGTAATTATCTCTGAAATTTTGCAAGGAGAAGTAATTAGAATTGAAGCGAATGTCTCTAAATTTTCCTCAAAATCCTCAGGAATATATTTTATTTCAAATAAAACAGTTTCGCCACTTCGCAAAGAGATTGGGGATGAAGCAGGCGTGACAATCAAAAATCTACTATCAAGGAAACCAACGCCTGAAATAACAATGTCGTCATCAGAATTATTTTTAAAACTAAAAGTAAGAACTTCTTCACTTCCTGGCTGGACTATCCCAAAATCAAGTGTTTTTGTTGAAAAAGCGTAGGATAGGTCAATAACATTAGCATTTACAAGAATTCTGATTGTATCATTACAATCGCCAATAATCAGAGAAATTATAGATGAATGTTGTCCAATTTGATTAGTTAACAAACGAACTTTTATTGAATTTATCTCTTGAAGAAATTGATTTTCCTGAATATCAAGGGAGAATAAATTGTTTTGATATTCAATTTGTTTTATTTCAACAGGTGATTTATAATTCAAAATTTGAAGATTAATTTCATTTTCAATTGGAGTTTGACAAAAATATAATGTGCCAAAATCAACGGAATTTACAGAAAGCTCAGGAATAATACCGCTATATTCGGCAATAATATTTATTGGAAGTGCCATTGAACAAGGCTCGTAGCTTATATTTTCGTTTATGTTTTCCACATTCTCATTTAGTTTCAAGTAAATTGAAATATCAGCATTACCAAAAGGCTCAATTTCAATTGGTAAATCTAATATTTGTAGATTGTTTGAAGAGAATTGCTTTAACGAGATTCTATCAGGTGATGTATTTTTTATGTTAAGAGTAAAAACTGTGTCGCGGCTACAATTGTCAATTTTTAAATTAATATTTGAGTTAAAATTTATTATTGGTTCATATATTTCGGCAACTATATTAATTTTTAGCGTATCATAATTAGTTCCTGTTATTTCTGCTTTATATGGAATATAAAGCGTTGTCTTGTAAAAGCCAATCTGGTTTGCTATCAATTTGACATTAACTGAAAAACTTTCAAATGGTTTTATCAAGGAAGGAATATTTGGTGTTAAATTAAAATCAATCGCATTTGAAAATGAAACATTACTTGTAATAATATTTTCATTTCCAATAGCCGTAATGCTCAGTGTTGTGTCGATTTCTAAAGGCAAATCACAATACAGGAATTTTCCTAAATAGACATCACCATCACCAGCTGACAGAAATGATTTACCAGCATCTTTGTAGCCTTGAATAGATACAAATCTTGTATTGCAAGGAGTTGAAAAAATTAATCTACCTTTATATAGTTTGTAATCTGGTGGAGCAAAACGCATTTTAATTTGGATAGATGAGTTGGGAGCGACTGAAATTGGGAAAGAATTTGGTTCGATAATTGTATAAGGAACAGGAATAATGAGCATATCCTGATTAATTTCCAGAGCAGAATTGCCTAAATTAGTAAGAGTTATAGTTTGCTCAACAAAATCTTCATCTTTTGATACAACAAAATTTAAACTTTTAGGATTTACATCAAAGTTATATTCTTTAAAAATAACTGTAACGGTTGGCGATAATCTACCACATTCATTTTTATTGGTTGCTTCGAAATAATACACTCCACTTGTAGTAATTGAAACATTTTTTTGCCCAACAATCCAAGATAAACCATCCTTATACCAAACAATTTGGGTTTCCGAAGAAATAATTCCTGCATTTCCCACTAATTTCAGCGTATCACCAATACAGTAATAAATAGTATCATCTTTAAATATTCGTTCTTCTTTTTTCCCTTTAATTTGAGCTAAATACGGTTTTGGAACGTCAACACCTTCTATAACAATTTCGTTTGAAGTTGTGGAACAATTAATTTCATTGATAATCTTTAGAGCAATTCTTGAAATGCCACTTGGAACAACAAAAGGAATAGAATCAGTCTTTTGATTTGAAAAAACAACGTTATTATTAAGCCATTGATAAGTGAAATTACCAGTAGAAACATTAGCTCTGAGGATAACTGTATCGCCTACACAAAAAATATTTTTGCTCGATCCAGAAAGTGAAATTGACGCTGTCCCAGCTGCTGGTGTTTTTATCTCGGCACGAGCATAATTAGTTTCGTTATAAGAACGTCCACGACCAGTTTCTGATTTATTATCTGTATTATCGCCAGTATTAGAGTAGCGATATGCAAAAACCCTATAGGCGTATTCAACGTCACATTCATAATTTTTATCGATAAATTCGATTACATCGCTTCCTTGAATGTTTGCCACTACAACAGAATGGCCTAAATACTGTCCTTCATTATATACATAGGCGTCTTGCGGCAGAATAGCATTAGCATCATCTTTTTTCAAGTGTCTTAAAATTAAATATCCTTGAAATTTATCCTCCGGAAAGACATCATTCGCATTATTCCATCTCAATTTAACCCCTTCACTTACAAGTGAGATTGTAAGTTGTGGATTATTCCACTCGGGTTGCCTAAGCGAACGCCAATAATAATGATTTTTTGGAGTAATAGATGGATTTGGAGGTAAATTAGCATAGCCTGGGGTTTCACCATAGGCAACATTTGTTGTAGAATCACTGCCAGAAGTTTGATGATATGGACCACCACCATATCCCCAAAAACGGACTGCCGATGCAGCATTATCATTTTGATGAACAACCTTTGGATATGGTAACACTGCAATTGCTGTCAATATCATATTGGTTGCAGATTGGGCAAGAGCGTGGTGATGGTTGTTATTGTTGTCAAGTAAATGAATGCACTCAGTAGTTTGATTGAAGTTTAAAGCAGAAGCAGTCCAATCAGTAGCGTTTTCTAATACTCGTTCAAAATAATTTTCATTTTCAGCGGAAAGACGAATGAAGCCATCTTCAGCATCAAGGTCATTTGCAATGCCACTTGTATTTCTTGTATATATCAAAATGCAAGTTCCTTTTCTTAAATTTCTCCAGAGAGGAACATTTTTGAATCGGACACCACCCATCCATAATCCATCACCTGAATTATCTCGTAAGTAATAATTGACAATGCTCACATTGTCTTCTATTACTAATAATTCAATCCATTCACCCTGTGTATTGCCTGAAACATTTTTATATTCACTCACAAGAAATTTCGTTTGTGAAAATGCATTTGAAGATAAAATAAACAAAAACAACAAGTAGATGTAGAGATTTTTTTTCATAATAAATTTTAATTATTAATAAACATTATTATATTTGCAAATATAGAAAAAAAAATGTTATCACTAAATGAAAATGCATATAAAATAAAATTGATTACTATTGCGTTTCTTGGAATATTGATTTTAACAAATTTTTGATAAATTATGATAGAACTTAAACAAATTTTAGTAGTAGAGGACGAGCTTACAAATTCAATTTTGCTCAAAAGGATACTTTCGAAAGCAGGATATTCGGTTGTTGTTGCAAATAATGGATTGGAAGCAATAAAGCATCTTGAAAGAGAAAAATTCGATGCAGTATTGACAGATTGGATGATGCCTCAGGTGGATGGGATTGAACTAATTCGTAGAATGCGAGCAAACGTCAAACCGCTTCCTTTTATTATGATGATTACAGCTCTTGTAAGCGAAGGTGCCCGCGCATACGCTCTTGAATCAGGTGCTGATGATTTCATTGCAAAACCAATAGAAGTAGAAGAACTTTTGGTAAGATTAAAGGATGGACTTGCAAGACATCAACAAACTGCCGAAGACATTCAAATAGTGCCTGTGACCAGAGAGGTTGATGTATATCCTCCATTTGTAGCGGTTGCAATTGCAACAAGCACCGGTGGGCCACCGGCTCTTATAGAATTATTTAAAAAAATGCCTGAAAAAGTAAACGCTCCATTTTTCATTGTTCAGCACGGTCCATCGTGGATGTTAGAAACTTTCTCGCAACGCTTGCAACGCGAGACAGCTTTCAATGTTACAATAGCATACGATGGAATTATTCCGGAACCTGATACCATTTATATTGCTCCTGGCGATAAACATATGCGAATCGACCCTAAAACATACAAGATTATCGTTGATGATGGACCAAAAGAAAATTTCGTTCGTCCGGCAGCCGACCCACTATTCAGAAGCGTAGCAGAAGCATTTGGGAAATATAGTATTGCTCTGATTTTAACAGGATTAGGCAAGGATGGGGCACAAGGTGCGGCACATATCGCGTCTGTCAAAGGCAACGTGATAGTTCAAGATCCCGCTACTGCTACTGCACCATCTATGCCTACTGCTGTTGTTCAGTCTGGCATCAATTGTAAGGTACTACCTATTAGTGCTATTGGTAAAGAAATCTCTGAATTGATTTTTCCACTCAATGCAGCACTAAAAATGGCACTAAAAAACCAGAATTAATACGATGTTTGCAGAAATAGTCATTATTGGAGCTGGAGTTGTTGGTTTAGCGATTGCTAAGGAATTCTCCAGCAATTTTTTTTGTGTAGTACTTGAAAAGCACTCGTCTTTTGGATGCGAAACAAGTTCAAGAAATAGCGAAGTTATTCACGCTGGATTATATTATCCGAAAAATTCTTTGAAAACAGAGCTTTGCATAAAAGGCAACAGATTATTATATGAATTTGCTGAAAAATATAAAATTCCTTATAGAAGAATTGGAAAATTAGTTGTAGCGGTTAAAAAAGAACAAGAAGAAAAACTTAATTCAATATACGAAAATGCTATAAAAAATGGGGTAAACGGAATTGAGTTCGTTAGTAATAAATACTTACAAACATTTTCATCTAGTATAAATTCCCAAAGTGCTTTTATTTCGAAAAATACAGGAATCATTGATACACACAGTTATATGCGATGTTTGGAAGCATTAGCGAGTGAAAACGGAGCTATATTTTCCTATAATTCTAAAGTAATTGACATTGAAAAGACAAATAACGAATTTGATATATTAATTAAAACTGTCGAAGGAGAAATCTTCTCATTAAAATCACCTATAATAATTAATTCAGCTGGACTTCATTCTGATGAAATAGCAAATATGGTTGGTATTAGTGATGAAAACTTAAAACTTAACTATTGCAAAGGACACTATTTCAAAATTAATTCAAATAAATTTAACATAAAGCATTTGGTATATCCTGTAACTGATAGTTCTTATGGTCTTGGAATACATCTCACAGTAGATTTAAATGGAGATCTGAAATTAGGTCCTGACACCTTATTTTTGAGCAATAGACAAATCAATTACAACGTTCCAACTCAACTGGCAGAAAAATTTTATAATGCCGGTCAAACTTATATTAAAGGCTTAACAATCGATATGCTATCACCTGATTATGCTGGGATACGCCCCAAGCTACAAAAACCTGACGAGCAATTTAGAGATTTCTATATAAAAAATGAAACTGAAAGAAATTTAGACGGCTTTATTAATCTTATAGGGATTGAATCACCAGGACTTACCGCTTCGCTTGCAATTGCTAAACACGTTAAAGAACTAGTCACTTAGACCAGTTCAGTCTGAAATTATATGTTTGACCGCTATTTGTTGTAATTTTGCCGATATAAATACCGGTATTCAAATCTTTTACCGAAAGAGTAACGCTGTTGGTTCCTTTAGATAATCCATTTTTGTTTGTTGAGAAAATTTGTTTGCCAAGCATATTGAAAAGCTGAACATTAATATCACAATCTTCGGGTAGGTCGAAAAGCAAGGTAATCGTTGAATTTGCTGAGTTTGTATTTACAATGACTTCTTTGCTTGTTCCAGGCTCATTTTTTATTCGCTCTTGTGTTTTTTTGCAATCAGATTGTTCAATTGAATTCGAAGCCATAACTCTTGTATTGTTAGGCTTGACTTTGATATTTTGAGTAAAAAGAGTAGTTGTAGTATCTTTGGCATAACCAAACTTTTTAAATTCACGTTTCTGAACAAATAATTTATACTCTCCCGAAGGTATTTGATTTACCTGTATTGTCAAATCAATATAGCAATTACACCTTGCTTTTTGATTTGAAATATCGAAAAATGTAACATAAATATTATTTTCATCAATATCGATATCGGAAGAATACCTGGCAGCACAATTGGTAAATAAATCATTCACAAAGATTAATATTCTGCTAGCTTTTTGTTCAATATGAATTTTTTCACGAGGTTGGCTAAATAATGATGTGATACAAATAAAGAAAACAAATAATATTTTGAAAGTAACCTTCATATAATATAATTTAAATAATTTGAATTAGTTTTCACATTAATTTTATGATAATTAAAGATAAATCATCTTCAAAATAATCTTTACCAGAAAACCTATAAATTTCATTTAGAATATGTTTTAGCAGGTCTTCTGGACTTAAGTATCTGAAATGTGAAACTAATGCTTTTAGCCTTTCGATGCCGAATTCGTCGTCGTTGTTGCGAGCTTCGATTGCTCCATCAGTAGCCAATAGCAAAATATCGCCAGGACTGAAATCATATGTTTCTTCAATAATATTTGCAGAGAAAAATTCATTCGAACTTGCACCTAATATTATTCCTTTTGTTTTGATTTCAAGCACCCTCTTTTCTTTGTTTGAAAATACTATAAGCGGAAGGTGCCCAGCACGAGCAACTAATAGTTTACTTTGAGAGTAATGAATTTTCGCAACCAGCACAGAAATAAATGCATTTTTTTCTATGTAGTGATAAAGTAATTTATTTGCTTTTATCAATAATTCTTTGGGTTGTAGTTCGAATTCCGATAAAGTGCGAATAATTCCTTGAACTTTTGACATATATAGAGCAGCAGAAGCACCTTTTCCACTGACATCACCAATTATTGCAGTGAAACCATTGTCAGATACATTAATAAAATCGTAAAAATCTCCACCTACTTCATAAGCGGGAATAGTTATCGCTGCAACTTTGATATTATCAGTTCCAGGTAATTTTTGTGGTAGAGAAGACAACTGGATTTTACGAGCAAGTTCAAGTTCGTGCCGCATACGTTCACGAGAAGCCAAATCCTCATATAGCTTTATGTTATCAATAACAACAACTGATTGATTTAAAAAAGACATAATAATGTAAAAATCTTCGCTATCGATTGGTGCTTCGGACAATTTTTCGCCAATTAGAGCAAAGCCGTATATTTTGTCTTTGTGTTTCACAGGAACAATTGCAGAATAGCCTTCTTTCTGAAAGACATGTCGCCAATTTTCTGGCAAATACTCTATTCTTAA
The DNA here is from genome assembly GCA_937127445.1 of Eximiradius sp. Classification (GTDB taxonomy): domain Bacteria; phylum Bacteroidota; class Ignavibacteria; order Kapaibacteriales; family UBA2268; genus JAKIZO01. The sequence goes on from CAKZLY010000026.1 coordinate 32,317, forward strand.
AATATTATCAGTTCCACCAATTAATTTTGTAATTTCATTTGCGTTATCATAAACATAATTTAAAATGTCACTGGATATTTCTGAATTGCAATTTGATTGAAGTTTGTCTAAAAGAATAATACATACTTTGTTAAGAAGTAGATAATTCTTCAACTTCTGAGATATTGTCTGAATGAAATCATCAATTGTTATATTTTTTTCAATGATATTATTAAGGTCAAGTGTAAGTTTTTTATAGTCAAAAATAGTGCGATAAAATTTTCGATTTATTAGTTCTAAAGTATTGTTGTAAAATTTAAGAAGTAGAAAAATAAATGTAATAGAAAGAATTATGCTTAGAGTAGTATTATAAAATTGTCTATTTTCTTCATTCAATGGTTTTTCCAACACTTCAATTGAAGTGCCAGTAAAATGCAAGTTAGGATAATTCAAATCAATATGAGCAACAAACCAAATAAAAGCGAATAATAGAGCAAAAAGAGCAATCCTTAGTAAGAAAACTGAGATAATGTATTGATTGTTCTTTCTTATTCTTAAATCTAAATTTAACAAACGATATTTTCCAATAGTATAAATATATGAAAACGGCAAAAGCAAGAGTAATAGATTAATATAAGTTAGATAATATAATTGGAAATACGCCAGAATTGGTATAATAAAAACTACTGTAATATTTATTAGAATAGCGTAATAAATAGGTCTGCCAATTGATTGCATTTGTTTGGTAAGTTTGGACTTCTTAATCTTGAACAACAGAATAATTAAAATTACTATATAAGAAATACCTATTCCGTAAGTAGAGATAGCCCATAGAAAATACAATTTATTGATAAATAGCGGTATCAAAACACATAGAAAAAAGACAGAGCCTAAAATATAAAGAGAACATATAATTTTTCTATTTTTCTCGGCTAACGACTTTAATTCAACGGGGAAATAAAAAAGACTATGAACAAGAAAAGCCAAACCGAATATAGCTGAAAGGTTCGCCAAAGCAAGAATAATAACGTGGATTAAATTGATTTTATAAACAAGAGAAAAAACAGGATTTAATTTTCCTGTAATTGCAAATCCAACCATTAGGAATGCAAAACCTAATAATCTCCCTATAAAGAAATCAATTCGAAAATACCCAATAAAAAAACCGAATGCAATAAATAATAAACCTGTCAAGAAATAGATTATGTGTGAGAAAGAAATACCGAATTTTGCAAGTTCGATATTTAATTTGTATGTTTGACCTTCGCGAAGTATTTCGTATTCTATTTCAGGCACTCTGGAACTTCTCAAAATATAGTCTGCTTCAGCAACAGTAGAAAAATCACTTCCATTGATTTTGGTGATAATGTCGCCTGGTTTTAGCCCTGCTCTATCAGAAGCACCACCAGGCGAAACACTTGTAACAAAAGCAGCAGATGAAAGCTTTACGAAGAAAATATTGTTAAGACTGTCCTTGCTAACAAAAACATTTTTAATGCTTTGCTCCTTAAAACAAAAAACTGTTAATTTTATTGAAGTTTGAGAAGGTTTATCAAAAAGATATTTGTTTATTTTTCCAATTGAATCAATGAGTTTATCTTCTATTTTTAATAATAAATCGCCAACATTTATCTGGTCGATTCTGTTAGTGCTTTGAATATTTTTGATGATATAATACTTTGATATAGGTTCTGTAAATATATTTTCATCTGTAGGCAGAGAAATAGTGTAGAAAAAATTGTAGAAAGTAACAATGACAAAGAAAGTTGCAGTGATAATAAATGCAATTTTATAGTACAATGAATTGCTACTCCTCTCCAAAGAAATACCCTTATATGCAAAAAAACTGAATTATATACCGAAAATTACGAAAAAATATATTAATTGTTTCAAAAGAGTTATGCAAAATTAATGTTTAAACACGAATTATTAATTCTACAAATATAATGAAATATATTTCGTGTAACGTATAAATAGATATTTTATGTTTTATAAATATATTTGCTAATATGTATTTACACTCGTTTATTAGAAAACAAACGTTGAACACTAATATCAATGAATGCTGGAATTTTTTTTCAAATCCTAAAAACATCTCTTTAATAACTCCACCCAAAATGAATTTCGTGATATTGACAGAATTGTCCGAAGAAATATATCCTGGGCTGCTTATTCAATATAAAGTAAGTCCTTTGTTATCTATACCGATGAACTGGGTAACCGAAATCACCCAAGTTAACAAACCATTCTTTTTCATAGACGAGCAAAGATTTGGGCCATATAAGTTTTGGCATCACCAGCACCTTTTCGAAGAGGTACAAGGTAAAGTTGAAATGACAGATATTGTTCATTATAGAATACCATTTGGCTTAATAGGAAATGCTTTTGGAAATTGGCTAATTAAAAGACAGTTAAATAAAATATTTGATTATAGAGCAAAAAAAATGTGTGATATTTTCAAATAATTGATGAATTTTCAAAAGATTGGCTTGATTTATGCATATAAATTTATTATTGTAAAAATTAATGTATTAGGATGCATAAATGAGACATTTTTTGCATTTATTCTTCAAAGAAAACAGATTTTTAATATTATTCTTATTCATAATTTCGATTGTAGATTATTCACCAATTCAGGCACAATTATCAGCCAGTCCTGCAAATTGGAGATATACAAATGGAAGTATCGAAGGAACGAGAAATATAGAAACACGTTCCGGGCGCCAATATTTCGATTCACTACAGATTAAATGGATAACACCTCATATTGCAGGAGATGTGCAACCATTAATTGGCAATATAGTAGCAAACAACAAGATATTCCCCAATATGCCATATTCACCTAACGAAATAGCTGCAGTTGTTGGCGATAGAATTGTAGTCATTGATGGAAGCGGGAAAGTGCTTGTTAATGAAAAACTGCCAGAGGAATTGTATGGAGTAATTAATATTTCTGCATTATTAGATACAAGTTTTGTAGGTCCGAATTACCCATATACATCTCCAACCGTTGTACTCGGATTGGAGACAATAGAAGCCGAACGCAAAGACAGCCTCGCAGTTGCATTTATTGTTGGGTATGACCATCAGGAAAAACGAATAAAGATATTACGAAGATTTTCTATGAACTTAAAAAACAGTTCTAACTATCCTAATGTTTCCGCATCACTTAAACCGATTTACTCTAAAAAGAGTGGCGATGAATTTACTTTGTACGCAACATTCAATATGGCAAATCCAAAGATTGGCAACCAATTTTTCTTCGAACCACCTTATTTACGTGGATTTACACAATTCTCAACATCAAATATTATCTCAAATTTCCCTATGCCTGATATTGGGGATGATATTATTAACCGAATAACAGTCGGTCCAGAAGTGAATATTGGACAACCTTCCATAACGAACAAACTTCTTGGAAGATCGCTTATGTTATTGCCGAATTACCCGACACCGAATTTGACTGAGAGACCTATCCCCAATAATAGCGTTCTTTCTGGAAGCACTTATGCAAACAGACCATATTTAATAAGCATTGATTTATCGGGTTCATTCTTAGTAGAAAATTTTCCGATGATAGATTTAAGCACAATTACAAAAGGAACTCGCCCAAGAATTAGGCCACTGTTTGTCAATATTACTGATAATGCAATGCCTTCAGATAGTTTATTTATTCTTGTGCTTGAAGAATACAATGGGCTAAATGGTTCAAACGGAACATCAAGAATACATTTATTTGATATGAACGGAAATGCTTTGACATCTCCAAACAAGATTACTGAACCACCTTACCTTCCACCAAGTTTTACCGGGAAGCAAAATCATTATTGGTCGGTTGCTGTTGGTAATGTAGATGGCAATCCAAGGAATGAATGGCTTCCATATTTTCCGAATAATCGTGGGAATGAAATAGTTGTTACTCAATCGTCTAAAGAATTTGCTTTTGCTGGTAGCAAATTATTTGTATTGAGGTACAATAGCGGACCAGAGATTGATAAACCTTCGCCTCCGGGAGAATATCTTTTCCCATTTGATACAGTTGCAAGCCAGAGAATAAATGGATGGGTTGCAGCAGTCAATGACTTCGACGGCGATATAAATGATGGCAAGGATGAAATTTTCCTTGTCAATGGTTCGGAACTTATTGTATTGAGGATGAGAGATTATAACTCTCTTGAATTTCGACTTGGAATGCCTTTCGATACTGTATTTACAAGGAATTTCCAAAATCAAACAATTTCAAATATGGCGATTTCTGATATTGATGGCGACGGACGTAATGATATTATTGTTACAACTTTTGATTCTACTTATGTTATTGGAACACCTATTCCACAAACAATTTCAGTATTATCGCCAAAATTTGCAAATGCTTTGCAAAGAGACTACTGCCCTGATGATACAGTTAAAATTTCCTGGGAGAATTATTCAAGCACAGCAAGAGCAATGTTGCTGTTTGCAGAGGTGAAAAATAACGCAATTGTTAAGATTGATACATTATTAAAAAACATTGATAATTCGGCTTCAATAGTTAATTATAATTTTGTTGTAAATGAAAAAGTTATAGGTAAAAGTGGATTTCTAATTGTTGCTTCTGAAACAAATCCAACAGTTAATTTTGATACTACAACCATATTGACATTTAATCGCCCAATAATAGACATTAATAATATCAATAAATTGTCACTCGTAAGTGGTTCTTCAGTCAATATTGATGGAACTGCTCTTTGTGCTGATAGTGTAGTTTTCCATATTTCCAATGATGGACTGAATTGGCATAAAGTTGGAGTTGCCGATGTAGCGAACAGCCAATTTGCTACACAACTGTCAATCCCGTGTTTAGAAGTGTTTAGTTGTTTAGAAAAAATTTCAGACTTATCATATTTAATGAAGTTTGAAATTCATAAAGGTGGCTATGTTGATACAACAAATATTTTGAATTTGCCTGTAAGACCTGCTAAATTCCCAATCACTTGGGACACATCTACAACAAGCGACCCAACAATTACTTTCAAGTGGAGTGTTCTCGATATGCCGTCTGAAATTGATAGCTTACATTTTCTAATTTCAACTGATGGCAAAAAATATTCAGAAATGGACAGATTTTCAGCAGGTATAGAAAAGTACAAATGGCACGTTCCATTGAACACACCCGACACTTTATATATTCGTTTTTGTGCAGCAGATAATTGCATAATAATTGACACTGTAATTTCGAAATATCAACCCAAATATATTATTTCTGTTGCTCCAAATCCAATGCGGCTTGGAGAAATGATGGAGTTAGTATATAAAGTATCGAAAGAAACTTACGTCAAAATTAGAATATTTGACCAGAGCAATAGATTAGTCCGTGAAATACAAAAAGATGTTTATCGAATACCGAATACTGCATATTGCGATTTTTGGGACGGACGATTATCTGACGGTACTCCTGTTGCAAACGGTTTATACTACATTCGTTTAGAATTAGACGATGGTTCTTTTGAAATATATCCGATTTACGTAAGAAAATAATCATTTATTACTAGATAAGCCAATAGAATAAAAATCAAGAACTTCTTCGAACTTATATTGAGATAAAGGATTTGGTGGGAATTCTTCTGCATTACCTTTGCAACGAATGTATTCAAGCATTCCTTGCTGTTGCCAGAGATATTTTTGCTCTATGTGTGGGAAATGGCGGCTTAATTTACTGTAAATACTCAAAGTAGGGGTTGACCAGAACCACGTCAAAAGACAAATTCTTGCGGCATCATCCGCAATACAAATTGAAAGCGGTAGCACAACATTCAGAACTAATTCTCTTCTGAGTGCAGCACCTTCTCGAGAAATTTTAGATTTCATTAAATCAACTAAACTCAAAAAAATATCGAATACTTCGTTATTCTTGATTTTATTCAAAAAAGGGAGAATAAGTGAATTATCTAAATTGTACAAAATGTCATTAAAATGATTATTGTCATATATGGGTCTGCGTCTTTTTTTTCTGTAGTTATCTAAAAATTTGTAAGCAGCTATTTTAAGGGCGTCATTTATATTGTTATTGTTCACCAACGGCATAACTTCGGCAGATTTTCTTAAAATTCTTACTAATGCGTAATGCTGTAAATCAAGTATTTGATTTATTATTTCATCTTTATCAACACTATCATCTATTTTTATAGATTCAATTTCTTTTTCAGCAATGACAAGTGTTTCGAAATTTTCATTTATTATGGTATCATTATTACAAACAATATGCAAAAAAACGTTTTGATAAAGTTGATTTATAGAGTGATTATGATAAAGCCAATCCAATGAATTTTTATGAAACTCAACCTCTCCTGTAACAATTTTACCGTCAAGAAGAACCCCAAAATTAGTGAAATCAGGACCTTCATATGGATTAATCCGTCCGGGAGAAAGCACTTGCAATTGCTTACCGCTTTCAGTAATCCATACACGTGATGGTTCGGAAAGCAATTTTTGCAATCGTTTCTGCAATTGCAATTCGTTCATTTCATTCTTCGACTTTTTTCAACAAATAACTTCTAAAAGAATAAATTCCTATACTATCGATAAACACTAAATCCTCGCTGTATATTGTTGGGATTGGTCTTTTACGTTCGGCAACAAACAGTAAATTCCATCGTTTAAATAACAAATTATTGAAAATGATGTTTTCGCTTTTTGTGAAAGTATAAGTATTTTTCCAGAATAAAGTCTCTGAACCAATGTTTTTGTTAAATTCAATTTGCTTTGAATGAAAATCATTAAGTTTTTTTGGAATTTCGAACATAAACACAAAAAAATCAGATGGATAGCTGGGCGAAACAAAAGGATGTTTCTTTGTTCCGAAAAGATAAGAACTATCAGTAATAGCAATCCCGAATTCTGTGTATCTTGGGAAACCATTATCGAGTTCTTTCCATTCCAGTGTATAGGTTGGGAGTTTAGATTTAGAAATAGTATCCCAAAATTCTATTACCCATTCGCTTGTATCAAAATTTGTAACAAAAAACGATGCTTCAACACTGTTTTTTTCGTAAGTCCAGATTTTACCTAATCTTACATTGAATAAATAATTTTCTTTTGGAATAACTGGTTCATTTGAGTTATTGCTATCTGAACAAGAAACAAAAAACAATATTAGAAATATTATAAAAATTACCTTGCTCATTGAAATAATCCATTATTGGAGAAATAAAAATAAATAATATTATTAAAAAAGCAAAAAAAAACTTAATTTGAAACTTATATTACACTATGATTAAGTAATTTTGGATAATCGATGGTATTTAATGAAAATTAATACACATTTTGAATTTACAACATCCCAAAAAAAAATTTTACGCCGAATTATACTCATAATAGGCATGCTGTTTTTGATAAGTATAATCAGTATTTTGCTGGGTTTTTTTTCTCAACAAATATTTTTAGTAGTGCTTGGATTGAGTTTAACAATAAATATTGCTTATTGTTTGACAATTTTTTTTGCTGAAGAGAACAAAAATCAATATCCTGATTATTTATTTCAATATGGATATACTAAATTTGAAAGCATATTTATCGTAGTTCATTTATTATTGTCATTACTTATTTTTATAATAACAATTTACTTAACAACTGTTTTCAGTATTTCTTCAAATATCATTAAAATAGACAATCTAATTTTACTCCTTGGTTTTATTTTTTTGAACTCTATGTTTATTTTTTTACTTAAGAATTTCTTTGATAAGAATATTATCGATGCTAAAAATAAAGACTTGATATACAATTTCATTGTATGGAAAAATACTTTGATAATGTTCTTTGTTTGTTTTATTTTTATTTTTATTTTTATTTTGATTGTCATTCTATTCTATCAAGCAGAAAAATCTGAATTTTTAAGTTATTTAGATAAGATAT
>CAKZLY010000027.1 GCA_937127445.1 Eximiradius sp.
AGTAAGATTTCATCAAAAATATTTATTTTCTACATATATTTTGAAAAATAATAAATACAAATTGCAAGTTATAGTTTACGGCTAATATCCTTTTATTTTATTATAACAAATCCAACGGACTTTTAATTTCTGTAATTTTTGAGATACTTACTTGTGTATAAATTTGAGTAGTTTTAATAGAATTGTGACCAAGAAGTTGCTGAATTATTCTAATATCTGTTCCTGATTCGAGTAAGTGTGTAGCAAAACTATGCCTTAAAGTGTGAACCGATGCCTTTTTAGTAACCTTTGCTTTTTTTAGTGCTTGTTTCAAGATTGCTTGAATTGAACGAGCTGAGTATTTATCACCTTTTTGCCCTTCAAATAAATAATCTTTCGGTCTATATTCTTTATAATAATCACGAAGAAGGGATAAAAGTTTATTGGAAAGCATAACATAACGATCTTTTTTACCTTTAGCGGTCGTAATTCTGATCACCATCCGCTTAGAGTCTATGTCCTTTACTTTAAGTTCAATAACCTCCCCAAGTCGTAAACCTGCACTATAGAGATATAATAGATTTATGTTTGATGTTTTCAATAGCATTCAGAAGAAGAAGGATTTCTGATTTATCTAAAACAATAGGCAATTTCTTTTCGGTTCTGTCAGGATAAAGATAATTAAGCTTAAAATTTTTACGTAATAATTCATTGTAAAATAATTTGATAGCACCAACAAGAATCTTTTGATAAGCTTGGGAAATATTTTTTTATGAACCAAAGAATTAATATAATTTTCAATTAAAATAGGACTAATATGTTCTCAGCTTTCATATCTGGAAAATATGATAAAAAGTCTTTCAAAGCATTTGAATAAGCTTTGATAGTACTATAGCTATATCTTTTAATAGTTAAAAGTTTTTTAAAATTATCTAAATAATTCATATTCAGTTCGACGCAATTATAGATAATAATATACAAAATTAAGTATTTATACGCAATTAAAACACAATAAAAACAATATTTTTTTTAATTTTGCGTATAAAAATATAATTAGTGGCAAGCATAAACGACAGACACGTAAAGAGAAACTAAACAGGAAAAATGAAAATTGACATAACATTTAACGTTTATACAGACGCAAACGGTGGCGACCCGGACAGCACAAGTCCGACACTTCGCTCCTACCATAAAATGTTATGGAGTAAGAAATTGCCAAACGGAGAAAAATTAGAGTTAACCGACAAAAAAAGTGGTACGTATTTATATCACAAGTCAAAACTTGGAGAATTCAATTTGGGAAGTGATGCTATAACTCACTCGTACAGAAACCAGACGAGAAAACAATGGTTGATAAAACAAACTCCAAACGAAGTAAACGAACTCTTTGACATTGGTTCGACAATTGGTGCTTATACACTTTTTCCGAAAAATAAAATAGATAACAAGTTTACAATCAATCAAGCTCGTGGAGTAAACAGCTTAATTGATGATAGGTTCGACTTGACTTTGGAATGTATCAGACTTTTTTACGAAGGACAACAAAGCCCACTTTTCGACACTTTTTTAAGATATAAAAACTTCTTCGACTTGTTTGACAGCTTTAAAGGTTACATTGACTTTTTCTTACTCAACGACCTTGTTGACGAAAACGAGAATGTTAAGTTTTACTTACCGTTTGACAATTTCAAAACAAGACCAACATTTGCGGACGTTGAAGAATATTTGACTTACAAAAAAGGAGTAATGAACTTCATAAAAGCACGTAACAAACGAATTGACAATTATGCTAACCAACAGACGACAGAATAGAATGCCAGCCACTAACACGGGTTTTGCGTCAGGCGGGGTGACGTGCAAAATTGGAGCTTTGGACCTCTATTTAGGTCAAGTGCCTCTTGTTTACTAAAGTTATTTGTTTTAAAATTTTAGAAAATTTTACGCAATAATTAAAATAAATAATGATAAATTACATATAATTTGATGTTGGATAACAAAATATAAAATGCATATCTATGAAATATTTGATAATACTTTTTTTTAGTTTATTGCTCTTGAGTTGTGAAAAAGATGAATCCATAGACTTTCTTAAAGGTCCTTGGGTTGTAAGTACACTTAAGAATATTGAACTTTACACACGACCCAATAATTTCTCAACTTCAAAATCTCCAGACTCGACAACAATTAATTCTGTTTTGATTGACCAGAATTCATTTATTGATACTATTAATAAAAGATTACATATTAATTGTACAAGTAAGTTTAAAATTTACTTATTTAATAGGGATGAAGCCAAAGATTTAATTGGTACCAACACCGGTGGATATGCAAATCCAAAGGATGCCTCGATATATTATACCTTTTTTGAGAAGCCTTTTTTTTATCCTGATATGAACCTGTATTCATATTTAGGGCTACATGAATTGGTACATCTTATTACTTATGATGCATTTGGGCTTCCCAAAAATAGAATGATGATTGAAGGATATGCAGTGGCAATAGAGAATTCTTATGGTGGACATTTTGGGAACAATGGTGAGATGATTAGAACAATGAATCGAGATTGGATGAAGATATTTGTTGCAAATAACTCAATATTAACACCTAATGAATTACTTGAGGGTAATTATATACCTGAAGGGACGTATTATCCACAAGTAGGAACATTTATAAACTGGTTATTTGATAGGTTTGGTGTTGAGCAAATTAATAAGCTCTATATGGTAGATAAACAAGATTTTAAAAGGCGATTTAGGGAGTTGTTTAATATTGAATATGATGATATAGAAAAAGATTATTTAGAATTTTGTAAAAAAGAATTTAAATAAATACTATTGCCAGTATATGGTATAAAAAATTGTCGGTACATTGTGTTCTTAAAGGGTTTTTAGCGAGTTTTAATCTCTGTTCAGATTGATAGGAAATCGTTCGCAATCGGGAATTTTTCATACCAGTGAGAGTCAGATGCAATTTGCAGGAGCATAAAAGCTTATAGATAAATAAGAACTTTGCTTAAAATTTAATAGAAAAATGACGAAAAAGCTTCCTAATAATTTGATTGAATTACTAGAAAATGACTATCATAATATAGCAGGAATTGTTGTTCAAGACGATAACGAAACAATTTTTGAGAGTTATTTTCAGGGATACAATCTGAATGATACGATTCATATAGCATCGGTTACTAAAAGTATAATATCCGTTTTAATTGGTATAGCCATAGATAAAGGAGTAATACGTAGTGTTGAGCAGTATGTGTTGGATTTTTTCCCTGATTATAAAATTAAGAAAAGAGAAAGGACAATTCAAAAAGTAACAATTCAGCATTTGTTGACAATGACCGCTCCATATAAATACAAACATGAACCATATACTAAAGTATATTCAAGTGAAGACTGGACTCAATCAGCATTGGATTTATTAGGAGGTAAAACTTTAAGTGGGGATTTCAAATACACAACGATAGGATTACAAATATTATCAGGAATAATTGAAAAATCATCGGGAAAACCAGTACTTGATTTTGCAGCAGAAAACCTTTTTCAGCCTCTCAACATTGATAAACCCAAAAATATTAGAATAAACAGCAGGGACGAATACATGTCATTTCTTAAAGATTAAGTATGTAAATGGATGGATAATTGACCCAAACGGAACAAATACGGCAGGTTGGGGATTGACATTAACTACCAGAGGTTTGGCCAAAGTTGGACAATTATATTTGAATAAAGGCAAATGGGCTAATCAACAGATTATATCTCAAAGATGGATTGAAGAAAGCACCAAGATTCATAGCAAATGTGGTAATTTAACATATGGCTATTTATGGTGGATAATTGACAACCTGAATAATAATTATTTTGCAGCTATAGGTGATGGAGGTAATATACTTTATGTGGATTCAAAAAAGAAAATCGTAATTTCGATTACTTCTCGTTTTTTACCAAGAGCCAAGGACAGAATTGAACTGATTAGAAAACATATTTTACCATTACTTAAGAATTGATGGCAGTAAAAAATTACGCATAATATACGATAGCCGCCAATGTTGTTCTGCTTTGCATACGCCAAACAGAACAACATAAAACCTTGTACTGCGGTTTACAATTTTTCGTTTTGTAAATAGTTTGCAAGAATATAGTTTACCAATGAAAGATTATTTTAACAAAATAGACAATTTTATAAAATCCCTTGACAAAGAAACATTAGATTTGTTAGATAATATTTCTACTATACGTGAATTTAAGAAAAACGATTACCTATTAAAACATGGTAGCATTTGTCAAAATAGCTTTCTAATTAAACAAGGTACTGTTCGAAAATATCATTTATTTAATGGGAAGGAAATTACAACTCAACTATTATTTGAAAATGAAATAGCGGTTGCTTTTAACAGCTATACGCTGCAAGTTCCAAGTAATGAGATTATTCAGGCTTTATCAAATACTATTGTTTTACAAACAAATTATACTTTATTTCAAAAAGCAAAAAAAAATAATCCCAAATTATTGCAATTAGATTTGATGATAACAGAGTATTACACTTTATGGCTTGAAAATAGGTTTATAGAATTTCAAACTTTAAATGCTACGCAAAGATATTTACATCTATTACAAAAGCATCATAAAGTGATAAAAACTGTCCCATTAACCATCATTGCATCCTACCTTGGCATATCGCTTGAAACCTTAAGCAGAATTAGAGCCAATATATAAAATATTTGATGTAAGTCAAATGTTATTAAATTGATATTTAATAATTTTGTTGTATTCAACTTTAAAAATCTTAATATAAATAAGTTTTTAGAGTTGTCTTTTAAGAATCAGACGATTTATTAATAAAGATGTAAAAACTTCTAACTAATATGGGCTGGATTTATTTAATTATTGCAGGGTTACTTGAAATAGGATTTGCATTATCCTTGAAGTTATTAAACAAGCATAAAGGCCTACTGTGGGCAATAATCTTTCTGGTATGCACATTTGGAAGTTTTTATTTTTCATATAAATCTTTAAGCAACATCCCTATTGGTACTGCCTATGCGGTATGGACTGGAATAGAGGTTATAGGAACCGTACTATGTGGAGTTCTTATTTTCAAAAAACTCGTGACACTGATGCACATAGCATTTTTATTTCTAATCATTGTTGCTGTAACTGGTTTAAAGCTTTCAACAAACTAAATAATAACAACATAAAAAAAGGTTAATATGGCTATCCCAACATCAAGAACAAAAGCAAATGCACAAATTATAATTACTCCTGACAAATGTACGGGATGCGGGTTGTGCATATCAGTATGTAAAGACAATAGCTTAAGGCTTGAAAAGAAAAAAGTGAAAGTTAACCCTGAGGCTGTATTTGGCTGCTACGGATGCTGTCATTGCATGGCTATTTGCCCTACCAATGCTATTAAAATTGCAGGAAGGAAGGTAAATGAAGATGCAATTATTGAATTACCTCATAAATTGAACAATGCAACGTATGAGCAATTATTCTCTTTATTACAGCATCGTCGCAGTATTAGAAATTTTGTTAATAAGGAAATAGAATCCGGAGTAATTGAGAAAATATTGAATGCATCTCTAACTGCTCCAATGGGCATCCCCCCCTCAGATGTTCATATATTGATTATTAATGGGAGAGAAAAAACAAGAGCCTTCACATCTGATTTTTCGAATTATCTAAAGGGACTACGGTTAATAACTTCAAAGCCTGCATTGCTATTAATGCGACTTTTTTCGGGTAAAGCAATATATGAACTATTTAATGGCTTCATTGCACCACTGTTTGATGTATATACCTCAGAATTTGATAAAGGAAAAAATTACATAACGTATGATGCTCCTTTGTTGATGTACTTTTATGGTTCACCTTATTCAGACCCTGCCGATCCTATTATAGCCGCTACGTATGCAATGATTGCAGCTGAATCTCTTGGTCTTGGCACTTGCATGTTAGGGGCAATCCATCCATTTATCCAGAATGGGAAAAAAGCTGATGAATTTCGAATTAAACATAAAATTAAACATAAAAGCAAAGAGGGGTTGTTCTTGGCCATAGGCTATCCGGCTGTAAAGTACAATAAAGGCATCCGTAGAACCTTTGCATCAATAGATTATATTTAATAATATATAATTCAATAAGTATGAACATTTCAATAAGGTTAGGTATTAAACCTGAACATAAAGAGGACGCTGCAAAATTATTTGCATTAGCGTTTAAAAAAAAGTTAGTCAATATTTTAGGCAATACAGAGCAAGTTATTGCATTATTAAAAGATAATTTTTGTTTAAACCAAGCAATTACAGCTGTAACTGAAAATGGTGAAATTGTAGGAATTGCAGGTTTTCAAATAAAAAAGGTACCTCTTATCAATCTAAAGTATCACGACTTCGTTAATTATTTCGGTGTAGTAAAAGGTAGTTATAAGTTTTTGCTCATATATTTGATATTTGACAGAAAACAGGATAATAAGAACCAATTATTATTGAATGGTATAGTTGTAAAAGATGGATTTAGAGGTCACGGTATTGGTCAAAAACTCATACATGAGCTTCAAGTATATGCAATGAATAAAAATATGGATTCTATAAAACTTGATGTTATCGATGAAAATCCTAAAGCTAAAAAATTATATGAAAAATTGGGTTTTCGCTCTGTTAAACATATTAAAGTTCCATCATTTATTTCCAGGTTAATAAATGTTACAGGAGTCACAACAATGATAAAAAAAATAAAATAATACTATATAGGAAAAATAAAGAAAGCCGTGTTCGATGAAAAAATATTATCAGAAGATAGAGAAATTAACAATATATAGTATAACTTAGTATAATAAGATTAAATCAGTTTCGTCATCTTTTCGTCATCTGTTGTGTAATTTACAACATGATCAACATCAAACTCTTTAATAGCTACTATTAATACTCTTAATCCATCTTCATTTAATTCCCTTGAAATGCTAACAATATTATTTCTGAGTTTTTCATCAAATAGAATAATCTCATCGGTTTCAATTTGCAAAGCTCTGTCATCTCCTGGGTCGAAAGCAAAAGAACAGACATTCAACATTTCCTCAACTGCTCCTTTACAAATCAATAATTGTTTATCATTACTCTTTCTAACAATGACAGACATTCTCTTGCGATGGAAATCAAAAGGTATTTTCGTATTGTTCTTCAACTTTAAGAAAATTATGTACTTCTGTATGGTTTAAGACAGCAATGTCAAGCAGATTTCTTAAACCAGTTTGATGAAAACTATTTAAATAAGCCCATTTTAAAACTTCAACATCATCCTCACCAAGAACATTTAAATATTTTTCAAGGACCACCTTATCCAAAGTTAAAGTACCAGTTTTGTCTGTGCACAGTACGTCAATAGCGCCAATATTTTGTATCGAATTTAACCTTTTGACAATAACTTTAAATTTACTCATATTAACTGCCCCTTTTGCCAGATTGGCTGAAACTATCATTGGGAGCATTTCTGGAGTTGATCCAACTGCAACCGCTACTGCAAATAACAATGAGTCCATCCAGTCATGTTTTACGATACCATTTACTATAAAAACAATAGGAACCATAAACAGCATAAATTTAATTAATAACACACTAACTTGGTTAATACCCTTATCAAATGCAGTTTGTGGATTATTACCTACAATACTTTTGCTAATGTTTCCAAAATACGTATTGTTACCTGTTGCAATAACAATAGCTTCTGCTGTCCCTGTGAGAATATTTGTGCCCATAAAACAGATGTTATTTAACTCAGTTACCTGTAATTCACCTGTGTAAGTCATTGCCAAATCTTTTTTTTCGATTGGCATCGATTCGCCTGTCAGCATTGATTCGCTAACAAATAAATCTTTACATTTAATTATCCTACAATCAGCTGGAAGCATATTTCCTGCTGATAGTAAAATAATATCTCCAGGAACTAATTGTTTGAATTCAATTTCTTTCTTATTATCATATTTTCTAATCACAGTGGCTGTGGTTTTCACCATACTTTTGAGTTTCTGAACAGCCTTGTTATTCCGAAACTCTTGAATAAATCGAAGTAAACCACTTATCAATATCATAGCAGATACTATAATAACTGTCTTGTAATCTTCTTCACCTACATTTGCTAACAAGACATCAAGAATAAATGAGATTATTCCAATAAATGACAAAATATAAACAAAAGGATTTAAAAATGCCTTGAATAATTGCTTATACCATGTCATAACTTCTTCATGCGACACTTCATTTAATCCGTATTTCTCAATACGTTTTTCGGCTTCCTCATTTGATAAACCTAAAGGATTGCTGCTAAAAAAAGAGAAAAGTGTTTCTTCGTCCATTAATGACACCTTATGCATTAATATGTCATCAAATTTTGCATTACCATTATTATGGTTAATGAAAAGTTTTTTTGGTTTGATAAAATTAACCATATGAACCTCCTTTTTTGAGGCATAATATGAACAACTCATCATATAAAATTTGAAATCTAACTCAAATTTTATATGATAAAGAAAACTACCAGATTTGAGTTAAAGCAAGTTAGTTTGAAATGGTGTGATTAGAAATGGCTGGAGTAAAGAACACTCTAACAAGCAGACTGGGATAAGGGATATTGTTTAATACTTGAAGCCAATCTATCCCCTTCCAAATCAACTTCTACGGTCAGTTCTCTTATACTGCCAGGGTCGTCCATATATTGACTCTAATTAATTAAACAATTACCAATTACAATCATACAAATTATAAATTTAATATATTTTTTTTGAAAAAAATATATTGTATAATTCCGATAAAATAATATTTATTTTTATTGCATATAGCAAAAAACATAGTCAAAATTTTGAATAGTTTATAATTTCAATAATTATAGAAATATCTATATGCTATAAATATTTTTACAGGTTTTTTATAGTTTTATTAATTTTATAAATTTTACAGTAATCAGTAATTATCTTTTTTCAACTGTTCTTTGATGAAGTATGTTGCAAACAGTTCTACTGGAATATCTCGTTCAAACTCTTTAATAACCCTTCTATTTATTTCGCTTCTCTTTGTATTGTGAGTTTGCTATAATAAGATAGTTCTTTCTCTCACCTATGTTAAGATTTAATGTTCTTTATACTAATAGCCCATAATAACAATCAAACAATAAATTTTATCAAAAAATTATTTCCAATTGCTTATATGCTAATATGCTAAAAGCTAATTAATTTATTTTCTAAATTCTCCCATTCAGCATATTTTTGGTTGAGTTGCTGGCGAAGATAGTTGTATTGGTTACGCTTTTCGATAGATAGTTCTTTGTTTGAAAAGAAATCAGGATCCGCAAAAAGTTGTTCAATTTCGGCAATTTGCTCTTCCAGCGCACTAATTTGAGTTTCGCAATCTGCGATAAGTTTTTTGAGTTTGTTTTCTTGGCGTTGAATTTCTTTTTTTCTAATTCTATCTAATTGGGTTTGGCTTTGAGAGCTTGACGAGTTTTGATAATTAGGAGTTTTTCTCTCGATTTCTTTTAAATTATCGATTTTAATTTTATGCAAATAATCATCGATTGTTCCAAGATATTCTTTGATTGATTTATTTGCAAAATGATATGTCTTTTGAGTTAAATCTTTGAGGAAATCTCTGTCGTGTGAAACGATAATGAGGCTACCAGAAAAGCTCATCAAAGCATTTTTAAGAATATCTTTGGCAAATATGTCAAGATGATTGGTCGGTTCATCTAAAATAAGAAAATTAATTGGTTCAAGAAGAAGTTTTGCAAGAGCGAGACGAGACTTTTCGCCACCGGATAAAACTTTGACTTTTTTATAAACTGAATCACCACTGAAAAGAAAAGCGCCGAGCAAGCCTCTAACCTTGGTGCGCATATCGCCAGTAGCAGCATTATCAATAATTTCGAACACAGTGGCATTTTCATCAAGCATCAGCGAACGATGTTGAGAGTAATATCCAATATAGAGATTATTACCAAAAATCAATTCACCATCATAATCTTCTGTATTTGCAATTATTTTAGAAAAAGTAGTTTTGCCTTCGCCATTTCTACCAACGAAAGCAACTTTCTCGCCACGTTCAAGAACAAAATTTACATTTTCGAATACAATTTTATCATCATATTTTTTGGTAAGATTTTTAGTTTCAACAATAAGACGAGACGGGCGAGGCGGTTCGGGAAATCTAATATTCAAAGTTGCATTATCTTCATCTTCAATTTCGATAATGTCAATTTTTTCGAGTGCTTTGATTTTCGATTGCACGCGAGAAGCAAGAGTAGCTTTGGAACGGAAGCGCTCAATAAAACGTTCAGTTTCAGCAATTTGTTTTTGTTGGGCTTTTGCAGCGGCAATTAGCTCTTCCCTTTGTTTTTTCCTTGTCTCGATAAAATCTGAAAATTTTAATTCTAAATCGGCCAATTTCCCGCGAGAAAGTTCAAAAGTTCTATTAGTGATATTATCTAAAAATGATTTATCGTGAGAAATAATAACAATCGCACCGTAGTAACTCGACAAAAACTCTTCGAGCCATTGTACAGAATCGATATCGAGATGGTTTGTAGGTTCGTCTAAAAGGATGCAATTAGGCTTTGTCAGTAGAATTTTCGCGAGTTCAACTCGCATTTGCCAGCCACCACTGAACGAAGAGACGGGTTTTTGCATATCGAATTGAGAGAAACCCAAACCGAGAAGAACTTTCTCGATTTCAGCATCAATGGAAAAGGCACCGAGAATTTTTAGCCGTTCATTAGCAGCAGATAGCATTTCAATTTTTTTTAAATATTCAACGGATTGATGGTCCGAATAATCTGAAATTTGGAGAGTAAGAAAATCAACTAATTTTTCTAATTCTTGGATTTCGTTTAGAGCAGACTTTGTTTCTTCGAAAACTGACATTGAAGAATGAATATCCATTTCTTGCGGCAGATATCCAATTCGATAGTCATTAGGTTTAGAAACAGTCCCTTTTTCTGGTTCTTGTAATCCAGCAATAATTTTGAACAAAGTAGATTTACCGGTGCCATTGCGACCAATTAATCCAATTTTATCATTGGGTCGAATAATAAAAGAAATATTATCAAATAAATAATTTCCGTTGAATTGAATTGAGAGATTATTAACTTGTAACATATTTAGTGTAATTCCTCATAAGGCACATTCTTTCTACGAAAAACAAAAGAGATAGGAGTTCCATCAAAATTGAAGTTTTCGCGAAGTATTCGTTCCATAAAACGTTTATAACTATCTGGTAATAAATGCGGATGGTTTAAGAAAAATGCAAAAACAGGTGGTTCGGTGCCGACTTGTGTAACGTAGTTAATTCTCAAATCAAGTCCTTTTACGGCTGGTGGAGGAGTTTTTTCAAAGAATGGCAGCAATATAGCATTAAGTTCAGAAGTTTTAATTCGAGTTTTTCGACGTAAATCAATTTCTTTGGCAATTTCAATAATTTTAGTAATTCTTTGTTTGGTAAGAGCAGAAATATATACAATTGGGACAAAGTCGAAAGTTCGTAATTCCTTTCTGATAATGTTAGTAAATTCATCAGCAGTTTTATAGTCTTTTTCGATAAGATCCCATTTATTTACTGCAATAATAATACCCTTTCGAGCATCATTAACAAGATTTATAATTTTTTTGTCCTGATCTTCCAATCCGCGAGTAGCATCAATTAGAACAACTCCGATATCACAACGTTCGATAGCACGCAAAGTACGCATAGTACTGTACATTTCAACATTTTCATTAATGTGAGTTTTTTTTCGAAGTCCAGCAGTATCGACCAGAACAATTTCTTCGCCATAATATTTAACAACGGAATCAATTGAATCTCTTGTTGTACCGGGGATATCGGTTACAATACTTCGATCTTTTCCGAGTAAAGCATTAGAAAGACTTGATTTTCCAACATTAGGTCGGCCTACCAAAGCGATTTTAAGGCGACTATCTGTTTCTTCGATATCTGCTTCCTTCAAGTTTTCTGCAACTATGTCAAGAAAATCACCTGTATTGAAACCACTTAACGCAGAAATAGCATAAGGTTCGCCTAAGCCAAGCGAGTAAAATTCGTAGCTATTAGCCATTTGAATAGAATTATCGCATTTATTAACAATAAGAACAACTGGCTTATCGGAACTTCTCAAAATATTTGCGATATCCATGTCAAAGGAGGTTACACCATCTCGACCATCGCAAACAAACAAAATCACATCAGCTTCGTCGATAGCAATCATTGCTTGTTCACGAACAGAACGTTCCATAATATCTTCGCTTCCAGGGATAAAGCCACCAGTATCGACAAGCATAAATCTTTTGCCATTCCACTCGGAATAGCCGTAAATTCTATCTCGAGTAACTCCGGGAGTATCTTCAACAATCGCTTGCCTTTGTCCCACAAGGCGATTGAAAAGTGTAGATTTGCCAACATTGGGGCGTCCAACGATTGCTACAAAATTCATTTTCTCCTCACACAATTAAATTAAATCGGGTTCAGTTAGAAATATACAACCGAACCCGATTAATATTTTAGAAATTACAAGTGTTATTTATTCTCTTTCATAAATTCTTCCATAAAACGCACTAATGCTTCAACCCATTCGATTGGGCAAGCATTGTAAATCGAAGCACGAACTCCACCGACGCTTCTGTGACCCTTCAAGTTTGTCATATTATGGCGTTTTTTAGCCTCTTCGATAAATTTTGCTTCTAATTCAGGAGTATTGAGATTGAATGTAACATTCATCAAAGAACGATCTTCTTTATCTGAAACAGTCGGCTTATAGAAGTTGTTGTTTGCATCCATAAAATCATATAAAAGATTAGCTTTTTTATAGTTATTCTCTTCGATTGCTTCAAGTCCTTGTTTCAAAATCCATTTGAATGTGCGACCGACAACATAAACAGGGAAGCAAGGAGGAGTATTGAACATAGAAGCTTCTTTAACATGAGTTTCATAATTAATCATAGTTGGAAGTTCTTTTCTTCCTTTTTCGAGCCAAGATTTTTTGATAACCACTAATGTAACACCAGCTGGACCGATATTTTTTTGTGCACCAGCATAAATTAAATGATATTTCGAAAAGTCACGTTTTAGGGCAAACAAATCTGACGACATATCAGCAACAAGAGGCACATTGCCAGCATTTGGGATATGATTTTCTTTATATTCAGTACCGTAAATAGTGTTGTTGGTAGTTATATGTATGTAGTCAGCATCTTGTTCAACTTGTATATTTTTAGGAATATAGTTGAAATTTTTATCTTCTGAGCTAGCGATAATGTTTGTATTGCCAACAAACTTAGCTTCTTTTGCAGCTTTTTTCGCCCACACACCAGTGAGTACATAATTAGATTTGTTGATCAAAAAGTTGGCAGGAACCATATAGAACTGCAAACTTGCCCCACCGCCAAGGAAGAGAACGCTATATTCTTCTTCTGACAAACTCATAATTTTCAAACAATCCGCTTGCGCTTCTTTAATCACAGCATCATATTCCTTCGAACGATGACTCATTTCCATAATTGACATACCTAAACCGTTAAAGTCTAAAGCGGCTTGACTAGCTTCTTGCAAAACTTCATAAGGAAGAACAGCTGGACCTGCACTAAAATTAAACGCTCTATTCATAATTTTCTCCAAAAAATAGTCAAAATGTATTCAAAATTAACATAAATAATTGGAATTTCATAATGATTTAAAGGAATTAACTGCGAAAAAAATACTTAAAACAATAAATTGAATAAAACATTAAAATGAAAAAGTGCTCGGAGAGGGACTCGAACCCTCACGGGCTATTCGCCCACAGGATTTTAAGTCCTGTGCGTCTACCTGTTCCGCCATCCGAGCACATTTTAGATTTCAAAAATAAACAGATTTTTTATTATAACCAAATAATTTTAAAAAATATTTGTAATTAAACAATGCCCTGTGCTTTAAATTCATCTATTTCTTCTTTTGAATATCCAACGCTTTGCAAAATTTCGTAAGTATGCTGTGATAGAGTCGGAGGTGGTGTTTTGACCAATCCTGGAGTTTTTTCAAACTTGGCAGTTAAATTGAAAAGCTTCACTTTGCCAATTCCTTGGAGTTCAACTTCTGCAAAAGTGTTTCTATGTTCAATTTGCGGCTGGCTGACCGCTTCATCTAATTTCAAGATCTCACCTGATGGCACACCTGCATCATTTAGTTTCTCAACCCAATATGAAGTAGTATTTTGCTGCAATTTTTCTTCCAGAAGTGGAGTAAGTTCGAAACGATTCGCCTTTCGTGCATCGCGTTCCTTAAATCTTGGGTCTTCTTTTAATTCTGGGGCACCAAGAATGTCGGCAACTGCATGCCATTGTTCTTGTTTATTTGCAGCAATATTAATATAACCATCTTTCGTTTTAAAAGTACCAGAAGGAGCGGCAGTAAAATTGTCATTACCGAGCAGCTGTGGATGTTGCCCGCCAAGCATCAGATTAGCAACGACCCAACCCATAAATGGCATAACAGAATCAAGCAAAGCAACATCGATAAATTGCCCCTCCCCTGTTCGTTCACGATGGAAAAGAGCAGCCATTACAGCAAAAGCTCCATTTATTCCCCCAATTGTGTCGCAAACCGGGAAACCACAGCGTAATGGATTAAGTTCTGGCGTGCCATTGATTGCCATCACACCGCTTAATCCTTGAATAATCTGGTCGTAAGCTGGTTTGAACGCATCGGGACCAGTTTGTCCAAATCCAGAAATGGCAAGGTAAATTATTCGTGGATTAATTTCAGCAAGTTTCTTGTAACCTATTCCTAGTCTGTCCATAACTCCGGGTCGAAAGTTTTCGACAACAACATCAGCTGTTTTAACTAATTTCAAGAAAATTTCTTTTGCTTTTGGTTCCTTTAAATTGAGTGTAACAGACTTCTTATTAGCGTTTTGAGCGATAAAACTTGTGCCAAGAAGCTTATTGTTGTAATCCGACACACAACCAAGTTTACGAGCAAGATCCCCGGCATCAGGGTTTTCAATCTTGATGACTTCTGCACCTAATAATGCAAGATGTAAAGTTGCAAAAGGTCCAGATAAAACATTTGTTAAATCAAGAACGCGAATACCATTTAAAATTTCCATAAGTATTATTAATTAAGTATGAAACATAAATGAAATCAAATTACAAATTAAATAAAAAAGAAATAACTAAAAAGTAAATTTCATAACAATTATATTAGATAAAATAACGTCTATTACACTCGTGTAAATTCAAATAAGCGCGAAATGGGAGTATTATTCGGAATATTGCTTGGAGTAATTGATTTTATTTTGGCAATATATTTTATCAAAATAGCTTTTTTAAAGCAGTGGAACGCTTTTTACAAAACTATTATTTTTTCTATGTCTATTCGGTTAATCATCATTTTAATTAGTGTTTTTCTAATAATAAAATACACAAATTTTGAAATTGTTTCGTTTTTGGTATCGTTGTTTTCTGCAATTTTTATTTTAAAAATTATTGAAATTTATTATATTCATAAAAAAATAAATGCTTGAATTGAAATTAACATAAAGGGAATTTATGAACGGTTCAGAAATCGCATCAAAAGACACATTAGAACACGTTAGCCATAGCACTGAGTCTCAATCCGCTCATAATGAAGAAAATCAAGACGTTTTTACAAGTTTATTAAATGAATTAGGTGATCACGCGGGATTCTACATAGGTCCTCACAAAATTTCAGAACTTCCGGTAATTTTAATAGATAATGGGTTACATATTTATTCCTCACCATCATCAATGTTGAAAGAAGGTACCTTCACAATTAAAGGCCACGGTGAAATAGTGCGTGCAAGCGATGGAGGGAAACCTACTTTAGACTTATCGATTACAAATTTAGTTGTATTTCAGTGGATTGCAATTATCTTCCTTACCTTTGTATTCGCTAAAGTTGGGAAAAGATTTAAGAAAGAACCTACAAAAGCACCTAAAGGTTTTCAAAATGTTGTAGAAACATTTGTTACATATATCAGAGACGAAGTAGTTCGCCCGAATATCCCGTCACAAAAAACAGCAGATAAATTACTACCGTATTTTTTAGGTTTATTTTTTTTCATTTTAGTATTGAATCTTATTGGGTTAATACCTGGGGGACATACTGCAACAGGTGCTATACCAGTAACTCTTGCGCTTGCAATAACCGCATTTTTTGTAATTAACTTAACAGCAATGAAAGTAGCAGGAGTGGGAAGTTGGTTCAAGCATTTAACAGGCGGTGCTCCCTGGTATTTATGGCCTATTATGATACCAATTGAATTCGTAGGATTGTTCATAAAGCCTTTTGCTCTTACCATCCGTCTTTTTGCTAATATGAGTGCGGGGCATATTGTATTGTTTTCCTTGCTCGGATTGTTATTCTTTTTCGGAAACATTTTGCTTGCGCCAGCAATAGTTGGATTTTCAATTTTTATCTATTTCCTTGAATTATTGGTTGCTTTTTTGCAGGCTTATATTTTCACAATGCTAACAGCAATATTTGTTGGATTGGCAATAGGCGAACACGGACACAATGAGGCTCACGAAACGCATTAATTTATTATAAAGATATTTAAATAAAGTATTTTTATCAACTTTTTTGGAGATTATAATGGAATTAGCACAAGCATTTGCATACTTAGCAGCAGGAATTGGAGCTGGTTTTACTGTTTTTGGTGCCGCAAGCGGTATTGGTAAATTGGCTGCAGCAGCAATGGAAGCAAGTGGTCGCCAACCAGAAGCAGCAGGGGACATTAGAACAAGTATGATAATTGCAGCTGCTCTTATCGAAGGTATTGCATTCTTTGCTGCAATTATCTGTTTGCTGCTTGTTGTGCTTAAATAATTTGATAATAATACTTAGGACAATAATTTGTCTTATTTACAAATTATTTTTTTCGTGGGGGCATATTTATGTCCCTACGAAAGTTCCTAATATCAAATGAAAATTATTGTAGTGAAAATAAAATATAATATAAAAAGGTTTGATTATGGATGCTCTATTAAGTATAAAGCCAGGACTGATTTTTTGGTCGCTTGTAAATTTTGGAATTTTCTTGTTTATTTTAATTAAGTTTGGTGCTAAACCAATCAGCAATGCTTTAAAAGCAAGAGAAGAAAAAATTCAAAAAGCTCTGGATGAAGCAGCTGAAAAAGAGAAAAAAGCTGAAGAGCTTGTTCGTTTGCGTGAAGAAAAACTTAATGCCACACAAAACGAAATTGCTCAAATGCTTGTTAACGCACGTCAACAATCCGAATTGCATATTAAGCGAGCATTAGAAGAAGCTGATAAAATCAAGAACCAAAAAATCGAAGAAGCACAACGTGAAATAAATCGTAGCAAAAATGAAGCAATTTCTGAACTCAGAAAAGAAGTTGCTAATTTAGTAGTATTAGCCACAGAAAAAATATTAGAAGAAAAAATTGATACTGAAAAAGACTATAAAATTATTGAGAATTATATTCAAAAAATGAATAAAAACTGAGATTTATTATGAATACTGAACGTATTGCAATAAGATATGCACGTGCTTTACTTGATGCAGCAAAGCCATTAAATCTTGTGGATACCGCTTTCAACGACTTAAATAAAGTTGAAGCAATAATTTTATCTTCGCAAGATTTGCGAAATTTAATTAAAAGTCCAATTATTAAAACACATCATAAAGTTAAAATTTTCAAAGAGATATTTTCTAATAAAGTTAGCGAAATCGTATTGAATTTTTTAGTTTTGCTCGCTGATAAAAGAAGAGAAGTGTTAATTCCTGATATAATCAAGCGATTTAAAAAGATTTATTATAAAGAACAAGGATTAGTTGAAATTGATATTCATACTGCAAATGAATTGAATGATGAAATAAAAAAGAAAATCGAAGGAAATATCTCTCAAAAATTAAATTTGAAAATAATTAGTAACTACATTATAGATAAATCACTTAAAGGTGGTATTAAAATAAAAGTAGAAGATGTCATCTATGATGCTTCTATTTCAACAATGTTGAATAAATTACATCAAAAATTAATTTCAGAGAATTAATAACAAATATATAGGTAAGTTTTTATGGTAGTAGAAGTTAGACCAGAAGAAATTTCAGCAATATTGAGACGGCAACTTGCTGGCTTTGAAAATGAAGTCGACCTATACGAAGTAGGGACAGTTCTTCAGGTGGGCGACGGAGTTGCCCGCATTTATGGTTTGAACAAAGTAATGTCCTCGGAATTAGTTGAATTCCCTAATGGTGTAATGGGAATGGTACTCAACCTGGAAGAAGATAATGTAGGTGTTATGCTGTTCGGTGACGACAGTAAGGTAAAAGAAGGTGATATAGTAAAAAGAACAGGACGTATTGCATCTGTACCTGTTGGGAAAGAGCTTTTAGGACGAGTTGTCAATCCATTGGGTATGCCAATAGATGGTAAAGGAGAAATTCAAGTAAAGCAGTATCTCCCGATTGAAAGGAAAGCGCCGGGAGTTATTTCGCGTCAACCGGTAAAAGAGCCATTGCAAACTGGTATTAAGGCAATCGACGCGCTTATTCCAATTGGGCGTGGTCAACGTGAGTTAATCATCGGCGACCGTCAAACAGGTAAAACAACAATTGCTCTGGATACAATTATTAATCAAAAATACACTCATACAGAAGAAGCAGCTTCGTTAGGAATTCAACCAGTTTATTGTATATATGTTGCTATCGGGCAAAAAGCATCAACGGTAGCTAATGTTGTAGCAACTTTGCAAGAATATGGAGCAATGGATTATACAATTGTAGTTGCTGCCAATGCTTCGGATCCTGCACCGATGCAATTTATTGCACCTTACTGTGGGTGCTCGATGGGCGAATATTTCCGCGATAACGGTATGCACGCACTAATTATATACGATGATTTAAGTAAGCAAGCAGCTGCTTATAGACAAGTATCATTGCTGCTAAGACGTCCGCCAGGTCGTGAAGCTTATCCCGGAGATATTTTCTATCTACATAGCCGCTTGCTGGAACGTGCCGCTAAATATAATCAGGATTATGGCTGGGGTTCTCTTACAGCACTACCTGTAATAGAAACACAAGCTAATGACGTTTCTGCATATATCCCAACAAACGTAATTTCTATCACTGACGGTCAGATATATCTTGAACCAGGGTTGTTTAATGCCGGTATTCGTCCTGCATTGAATATTGGTATTTCTGTATCACGCGTTGGTGGTAATGCACAAAATAAAGCTATGAAGAAAATTGCAGGTCCATTGAAAGTGGAACTTGCTATGTTTCGTGAGCTCGAAGCTTTTGCTCGATTTGGCTCGGATTTGGACAAAGAAACTCAGGCAAAACTAACACGCGGTGCTCGACTTACTGAAATTTTGAAGCAACCACAATTTAACCCATTGCCAGTAGAAAAGCAAATTGCCTTGATATTTGTTGCTACTGCTGGTTTTCTTGATGATTTGCCAGTATCTTCTCTAAAACGTCTGGAAAAAGAATTTTACGAGTTTATGGACACAAAATACCCTAATATTTTAAACGATATTAAGACGAAAAAAGAATTAACAGAAAATATTTCAAATAATTTGAAATCTGCTATTACTGAATTTATTGATAAATTTAAGCAATCATTGAAATGATACTATTAACAGGTGGAGCAGGGTTTATTGGCTCTTGCCTTCTGAGAAAGCTCAATGATGAAGGCATAAAAGATATTATTATTGTAGACAATCTATCGAAAGAAGATAAATGGAAAAATCTTCGCGGTAAGATTTTTCATACATACGTTGATAAAAATGAATTATTCGATTACCTCGAAAATAATAGTGTTGATGATATCGAAGCAATAATACATTTAGGTGCGTGTTCAGATACTACAGAAAAAGATGCAAACTATCTGCTGAAAAATAATTATCAGTTTTCACGGCATCTTGCGAGCATCGCTTTCGAAAATGATATTCGCTTCATATACGCTTCATCAGCAGCCACTTATGGAGATGGTTCGAAGGGTTATTCTGATAATATTTTTTATGATCTTAAACCATTAAATTGTTACGGCTTTTCTAAACATATTTTTGATTTGTGGATAATAGAAAACAATCTCGATACTAATTGCGTTGGATTTAAGTTCTTTAATGTATTCGGACCAAACGAATACCACAAAGGAAATATGGCAAGTATGGTCTTCAAGTCTTTTAACCAAATTTCCTACACGGGTAGAGTGAAGCTTTTCAAGTCGTATAAACAAGAATTTGCTAATGGGGAACAAAAACGAGATTTCGTTTATGTAAAAGACTGTGTTGATATTATCTATAAAACTCTTGTCAATAAGAAAATAAACGGCATTTTCAATTTAGGAACTGGAAGGGCAAATTCGTGGAACACCCTGATAAAAGCAGTTTTTTCTGCGATGGGACGTCATCCAATAATTGAATATATTGATATGCCTGACAACCTTAAAAATCAGTACCAATATTATACAGTAGCTGACATCAGTAAATTATTAGAATACTTACCAAGCTATCAGTTCACAAAATTAGAAGATGCTGTTGCTGACTATGTTCAAAATTACTTATTATCCGAAGATATTTATTTGTAATCAAAAGGATTATTTATGGCTACTTTGAGAGATATTCGCCGTAGAATTGGGGCGGTTCGCAATATTGCTAAAATTACTTCTGCTATGAAGATGGTTTCGGCAGTTAAGATGCGCCGCGCACAAAATGCTATTGAAAATGCTCGTCCTTATTTTTCTAAACTTGAAGACACTGTATCAAATTTAATTTTAATTTCTGACGATTATTCTAATCCTTTTATAGAAACAAAAACTGAAATAAAAAACATTGCCATTGTGTTGATAGGCTCAGATAGAGGACTTTGCGGAAGTTTTAATACAAATTTATTCAAATCATTGAACGTTCACATTGAAGATTTAACAAAGCAATATCCAAATGCACATTTCCGCTTTGTCCCTGTTGGGAAAAAGGCTGTTTCTTTTGTTAGACGGTCGAAAATGGACAGCATAACCGAATTCTCAGATATTTTTAACAAATTACGTTTTGATGATGTCCAGCAAATTGTAGGTTCGTTGATAAGTTTATACTTGAACAACGAGGTTGATAAAATTTACTTGTTTTACAATGAATTCATCAATATTCTAAAGCAAGTTCCACGTGTTAAGCAACTGCTCCCAATCGAACCAGCTTCTGAACAAACAGAGATTAAATCGCTTGATTATATTTTTGAACCGTCAAAAGAACAAATTTTAGATGTATTGGTACCCAAATTAATAGATGCTCGCCTTTGGAAAGCATTGCTCGAATCTAACGCAGCTGAACAAGCAGCACGAATGATGGCAATGGATAATGCTACAAGCAACGCAAACGATTTAATTCGTATGTTAGAACTTCAGTACAATAAAGAACGCCAGGCATCTATAACTAAGGAAATGCTTGAAATTGTTGGTGGAGCAGAAGCTTTGAAGGTTAAGTAATTCTTGTATGTTTTATTTAGGCTTTTATAAAAAAGGTTTTCATCTACTGAAAACCTTTTTTATATGAATAGAAAAGTAAATTACTATTTCGGTTCAGAAAATATTAATAAATATCCAATTTTTATCTAATTGATGCATTCTTTTTTTATTTCGCTTAATTTTGCTAATTTTGATAAATAGTACTAAATAAATATGAAAAACAAAAATAAAATATACAAATCGAATAACAACAATAGCCAAATAAGATTATCTCCCAAGATTACGAGATTGGATAATGGGATTACTGTTATTACCGACGAAATTCCTTATCTTGAATCATTTTCACTTGGAATTGGAATTGGAGTTGGTTCGAGAGACGATTGGAGTGGTAAGAATGGACTTGCTCATTTTTTGGAGCATTCTGTTTATAGACGAACAGAGAATAGAACTTCTCGCCAGATTGCAATTCAATTGGATTCTGTTGGTGCATATTCTAATGCATATACCACAAAAGAACTCACATTATTCTATGTAAGAGCAACAAAATTTCACTTTAATAAATGTTTTGATATTTTAGCTGATATAATCCTACATCCAATTTTCATAAAAACTGAGATAGACAAAGAGCGTCAAATTATTATTGAAGAAATAAAGTCATACGATGATGACCCGGAAGAACATATATTTGATGTCGCAGATGAAGTAATTTTTCCCAATAATCCTATTGGATTGAGCATTGACGGAACAATTAATTCTCTCAACAGGATAACAACGGAAGATTTGAAAGCATTTCATCAAAGTTTTTATCAGCCACAAAACATTGTAATTGCTGTTTCAGGTAATATCCCCAACGAGAAAGTATTAGAAATTGTAAAGATGTATTTCGAAGATAAATGTAATTACTGTGAAAAAGTCAAAAGAGTATCACCAAACCCAATTATCCAAGATAAAGTCATTAATAAGCCAATACAGCAAGCGCATTTAATTTTTGGCAAACAGATTTTTGGAGCCAACCACCCAGACAAATACACATTATCGCTTCTGAATATTATTTTTGGAGATGGGCTTTCATCAAGACTTTATCAAAATCTTCGAGAAAAGCAAGGACTTGCTTATTCTGTTTTTTCTCAGCTGAATTTATATTCTGATTGTGGTTCAGTCTATCATTACATTGCAACAGACAAATCAAAAATTGAAAAAGCAGAAGAATCTATTTATAAAGAATTACTCGAACTTAAAAATAATAAAGTTAAAAAAACGGAATTTTCCAGAGCTAAGGAACAATTAAAAACTGCAAAAATTCTGGAATTCGAAAGTGTTTCTGCACGAATGCAGAATCTTGTAAAAAATCAAATTGTTTCAAGTAAAATTGAAACTTTAAATGATATAATACAACGTATCGATCAAATAACAATTGATGACGTTGTTCAGGTAATTGAGAGTCATTACAATGAAAATGGATTATCTAAAATATTACTTTTGCCCAAATAATAGGAAATAAAAATGGACATTGAACAAATCAACCAAATTATTGGAAAAGTTGAAGACCCTCATTTGTCTTTATCATTGAGTGCATTAGATGCAATAAAGCACATCGAATTGTCGGAAGGCAGAGTTGTTATCACTGTTGAATTAGTTGGCCCTATAATACATGTTGCGGATATAATAGATCAACAAATAAAAGAAACATTGTGTGCCGCCGGCTTGTCTGAAAAAATCGAAATTATCTTCAACGAAGTTTGTTTAGACAGAACAAACAGACAATTCTTGAAAGAAGTGAAGCATATTATTGCTGTTGCCTCCGGGAAAGGAGGAGTTGGCAAATCAGCAATTGCAGGTAATATTGCAGCGGCTCTATCAAAAATGGGTTTAAAAGTTGGATTGCTTGATGCTGATGTTTATGGGCCAAGCCAACCAACAATGTTCGGCTTGAAAGAAGCAAAATTAGAAGCGATAACAGACAGTCATGGAAACACAGTTGCAATTCCAATAAAACGTGATAACAATCTGTTTATAGCTTCGATGGGATTTGTATTAAATAGAAACGAAGCAGCAATTGTACGAGGTCCGATGCTTGCAAGTTACTTTTCGTTGCTATTTGAACAAATTGAGTGGGGCGAGCTCGACATGCTTGTATTCGACCTGCCTCCTGGAACCGGTGATATTCAGCTAACCCTGGTGCAAAAAGTGCCGCTCAATGGTGCTGTTATTGTTACAACGCCACAAGAAATTGCACTTGCTGATGTTCGTAGAAGTATCGCTATGTTCAGAAAAGTTAATGTAGATATTTTAGGAATCGTCGAAAATATGAGCTACTTTGTTCCTCCTGATATGCCTGATAAAAAGTATTATATTTTTGGCAAAGATGGGGGCAAAATTATTGCTTACGAAGAAAATGTCCCGCTATTAGGGCAAATTCCGCTCGATGTAGAAATGAGAGAAGCAAATGATGGCGGTGAACCCGTTGGATTAACTGAAAAATATCCAAATCAGGCAAGAACAATAAAAGAAACTACATTAGAACTAATCAAAGAATTGAGAAAACATAACTATGAAAATTTAAATAAATCGATTGAAATTGAGATATAATGTCTAAAACTGAATTAATTCATAGAGTCGAAGAATTATTGAACAAAGCACGCCCTTATTTAGCAATTGATGGTGGTGGAGTTGAATTTGTTGATTTCGAGGAAGACAATGGCGTGCTTGTATTAAAATTATTGGGTAATTGTGCAGATTGCCCACTTTCTATGATGACGTTACGAGCAGGAATTGAGCGTTTGATACTCAATAATATTTCAGAAATTAAAAGAGTGGAAAAAATATAGTTTAGTTATTGGTTTCTGGAAAAGCTGAGATTCGTTTGTCTCTCTTTTGTTTTGCAAGTTGACGCATATCAACAACTTTATCGGCTTCATCAACAATTTCAGTGCCAAGAATTGTCTCCAATACATCTTCCATCGTAATTAAACCCTCGATACCACCATATTCATCTACAACGATAAATAAATGTTGTTTGCGTTCAAGAAACAAATCTAAAGCTGAATCAAGAGGAGCATTTTCTGGAATATAATAAACCTCTCTGATAAAATTTTTAAGCGTTAGATGCATTTCACCTTTCAAAGCAGCATAGAGAATATCACGACTCATAACATAGCCAATCACACCATCATCAATGGTTTCTCCTTCCCACACAGGAAAACGAGAATACATACGAATTTCTGGCAAGAAAACAGTTTGTTCTATTGTATTATTTGCATTGCAACTGAAAACAACAGTGCGAGGTGTCATGACATCTGAAACAAGTATTTCATTAAATTTGATAATATTTTTCAGTATTCTGTATTCTCCATCGTCCAAAGAACCTTCGTCACGGGCAGATTCGACAGCATCCTCGATTTCAAGCCAGCTTTCTTCTTCAGTCGTTGCTTGACCCTTAATTGAAGTGGAGAGTTTTTTCTTAATTAAATACAATAGAAAAACGAGAATTGAAAAAAAATTAATAATTGTTAAATATGAAACAAATGTTTTTAGATTTGTTTTTTTTCCAAAGTAATAAAAAAGGTAATCAAAAAATATTATACAAAAGAGTAAAGCGACTGATACAATGATTTTTTCAACTATATCAAATAATGCAAAGGAAAGATAATGACCAATTAAGATAGAAAAAATAATATAAATAGAAAATTTGAAAATGATTAATGAATCATCAAATTTGTCGTAATTATTCCAAAAATCAATTATTTTTGTTTTTTTTTCTGGAGATTCTTGAATTATTTCGTCAATAACATTTTGATTAATTAAGCGTATTAATCCCCTTAGATAAGAAACAAAGAAAGCAGTAATAAGTAAGATAAAAGCAAAAGATAACTCCATTAAATATTTAAATTAACTCCTAAGGTATTAAACATACTAATCGCGAAATTCATAATCTACAATTGTAATTCGCCCAGGATAAGTTATCGGGAAATTACCAATGCGAATGATTGGTTTTGCATCAAGTTTAATACGAGAGGAACCACCTTCACCAGCAATTGCTAACACCAGATTGATTACTCTATCATAACCCGCATTACCGAAAAATTCATATAAATCTAAATTTACTGAAAGTGGAATGACAACGGTTTGACCTTTACCTGGAACACTAACTGGTGAGGCGATATTTCCATTAACCGTTGGGGTATCATCTATTAGCAATCTCCAATCGAAATTAGTAATTAAAGCAGTAGAATTCGAGCTTTTCTGAGTACTTCCATCATTTGGATTTCTTGCATCAACATTTAAAATAAAATCCGAGACTATTTTTTTTGATGAAAATGCATTAGTTAATTTTAATGCTTCGGAGACAGAAAAGTCAGATATTTTTTTCTTATTAGAAACGTCTATGCCCGCAACACGAAAATTAGTAACACCAGCTATTTTGAATTGAACACGCCTAAGATTTTCCAAAGCATCAGATAGTTGCTTTACTGCACTACAACCCGCAATTAATACTAAAGTTGCAAGAAAAAATAAAAAAGTATTAATATTCTTTCTCATTAAAAATCAATCCCATGTTGATTAAGCAATTCCTCTAAATTTACACCATTTAAATTTTGTTTGGCAATGGTTTCGAGTGCTTTCGCCTTTGCATTAGCCATATAATAGGACGATAGAAGCTTAACTTTTGCAATAAGCAATTTTTCTTCTATAGGTTTGCTGAGAAAATCATCTGCACCTGATTCTATGGCTTTTAGTTGGTTCTGAACATCATTTAAAGCAGTAACAATGACTACAGGAATGTCTTTTGTATGTTCTTGTTCTTTTAAACGACGAGCAGTTTCATATCCATCCATCCTGGGCATCATAACGTCAAGAACAATTGCATCAGGTTTGCGTTCCTCAACCTTTTCCAGGCAATCGACGCCATCGTATGCTTCTTTTGCTTCGTAGCCATTTGCTTCAAGATAACGTCTAAGTAATTTTGTGGTAATTTTGTTATCATCTACTACTAAAATGAAAGGTTTTCGCATTTGAACTCCGTATATCATTTCTCAAAATATCATTATGCAAATATATATTAAAAAAATTATTTATCAAATAATTGTGTAAAAAATTGTCCTAATGGTATATCGAATGAACTATTACTTTATTTTGAAACTATTTATTACCTATTTCGTTAAATATCTTTGTATGAAAAGAATTATTCTATTAACATTATTCTCAACAATTAATCTTAGCGCTCAGCTTTGTTTCGACTACCAAATCTGGGATGGCTCAGAAACAGTCAAGCAATACGGTATCGATAGTACTGGAAATTGGTGGATTATTACTGAGCCTTTTTCAAATTACAATCGTCTTATTGTAAATGGTGAGCAACTCGAAGAGTTCAATCAAATTTCTATCCCTATTTTTTCACAAGACGGTAAGCGTTGGGCTGCTTTTGGAGAATATCAGGGCAGTTGGTACTTGATTACAGAAAAAGACATAATTGAGCTTAATGCGACAGGTTCTGGGAATATTGTATTCACCAATAATTCTAATTACCTCGCTTATTCTTATTTTATTGCAAATTTGGAATATATTATATTGCCTGATAAAACAATTGAAGTATATGGAAAGCAAGGAAGTTTCTACGTAAATCAAGATGCAACAAAGTTTGCTTTCAAAGGCATGAGAGGCACAAAATATATTCTAAACATTAATGGAAAAGAGAGCAATACATTTGATGAAATAATACCAATAGGCTTTTGGAAAGATGATGGATTTGTCTATTCTGCGAGAAATGGTCTTAACTGGCAAGTCTATAAGAATTTTGCACCTATAACTCGAACATATGCAAGTATCAAAGAGCCTTTAATAAATCCAGAAGGGACCGTGCTCGCTTTTATTGCAGGAACATTTTCAAATTATCAAATAGTGGTAACAATCACCGATGATTTCTTTGAACCACTTGAAAGTCGACAATATGATTTAGTATCTTATTTATCGCTCCATCCTGAATTGCCAATATTATCTTTTTTTGCACAAAAAGATAATTTCCCGTTAATTTGTGTAAATACTGCCGAGTATGCAACAAGTAATGAAACAAGTCCACCCTATTTTTCAAGTAACGGTAACGATATTTATTTCATTGGATGCGACTTTGCTTGCTTCATTTCAATTAACGGAATTAGATACAATCTTAGACATAACCTTGCTCCACAAACTAAATTAGCAATGAAACCTAATTCTAAAACAATTGCATTTTCCTCGTCGAGTTCTATGAATTTACTATTTTTAGAAACAGGCAAAATGCACTCTGGAATGATGGTCGATAGAATACTTCCACCAGTCTACAATTCAAAAACCAAAAGATACGAAACCATTGGTCAAATTGGGAATAGGTTGTATCTTTTGACTTGCCGAACTGATTAGTAAAATTATAAGAACTAATACTTATTTTCGTCTATATTTTTATTCTTTTTTTTAATAATTTTGTTGTTTATGAAAAAATATTTTAGGAAATACAATGAAAATCACTCTACCTGACAACACAATAAGAGAATATCCTGATGGCACAACAGGTATGGAAATTGCAAAATCTATTTCCGAAGGACTTGCACGTAATGCAGTGGGGATAATTGTCAATGGGAAGACCTATGATTTATCTCGAAAAATTAATGAAAATGCATACATACGTATATTAACATTTGATGATGAGGAAGGGAAAGAAATTTTTTGGCACAGTTCCGCACATTTAATGGCAGAAGCAGTATCGAAATTGTTTCCAGGTGCTAAATTTGGAGTTGGTCCTTCAATTGAAAACGGTTTTTATTATGATATAGATCTCGGGGATAGGAAAATTACCATCGAAGATTTGCCTAAAATCGAACAAAAGATGGCGGAACTTGCCAAAAGGTCCGCTGATTATGAACGCATTGAAATTGCGTGGGATGAAGCAGTTGAGTTTTGGAAAAAAGCAGGAGATGAATATAAATTAGAATTGCTCGAAGGATTAAAGGAAGATGGAATCACCTTTTACAAGCAAGGTAATTTTATAGATTTATGCCGAGGCACACATATCCCAAATACTTCAATGATTAAAGCAATCAAATTATATAGTATTGCTGGTGCATATTGGAAAGGCGATTCTAACCGTAAAATGATGACACGAATTTACGGCATCACTTTTCCCAAAAAAGCAATGCTTGATGAATGGTTACATCAAAGAGAAGAAGCAGAAAAACGTGATCATAGAAAACTTGGGAAAGAGCTCGAACTGTTTATGATTACTCCGATGATTGGCGGTGGACTTCCAGTTTGGTTGCCAAAAGGCGCATTTATTCGCAGAAAATTAGAAGCGTTTATTAAAGAAGAACTTGTAAAACGCGGATATGTTGAGGTAATTACCCCTCACATAGGGAACCTTGAACTTTACAAGACTTCTGGACATTATCCGTATTATGCTGATTCGCAATTTGCTCCGATTAAAGTAGAAGAAGAAGAATATATGCTCAAGCCAATGAATTGCCCTCACCATCATCAAATATATCTATTGAAACCACGCTCATATCGAGAGCTTCCATTACGACTTGCTGAATTCGGTACTGTTTATAGATATGAGCAATCAGGTGAATTAAATGGTTTGTCTCGTGTTCGCGGTTTTACACAAGATGATGCACACATTTACTGCACAGAAGAGCAGCTAAAAGATGAAATAAGAAGCTGCATCGAACTTACTCAGCTTGTATTCAAAACTTTTGGTATGAATGTAACAACTCGTCTTTCTTTCAGAGACGAAACTTCATCAAAATATGCAGGCGATACTTCACTTTGGGAAAAAGCTGAACGCGAGCTCCGAGAAGTTGCAGACGAAATGGGTTTGGATTATTTTATCGGAGTTGGTGAAGCATCTTTCTATGGTCCGAAAGTAGATTTCATTGTTAAAGATACAATAGGCAGAAAATGGCAGCTTGGCACGGTTCAAGTCGATTATGTAATGCCTGAAAGATTTAACTTAGAATATACAGGTGCTGATAATTCGAAACACAGACCAGTTATTATTCATAGAGCACCCTTTGGTTCTATGGAACGCTTTTTCTCTATTCTAATTGAACATTATGCAGGAAACTTTCCTTTCTGGTTGTGCCCAACTCAGGTAAGTGTTTTGCCAATTGGTCAAAACCAATATGAGTATGCAGAAGAGTTGACCTCAAAATTAAAAGAATTTGGCTTCCGTGCAGTTGCTGATGTTCGTTCAGAAAAAATAAGCAGGAAAATTGCTGAATCCGAACAACAAAAAATTCCTTTTGCATTAATTATCGGTCAAAAAGAAATTGAAAATAATACAGTTTCCGTTCGAGTTCATGGCATTGGCGATATTGGGGCAAAAACAATTGAGGAAATTGTAGAGATTTTCAATAAATTAGATGTTCCTGGTGCAAAAATAGATGATATTATTAAAAAATAACAAACATAATGGAATTATATCAAACCCAAAGAGATGTCTATAAGTTAGTGGAAAAGCTTGTTTCGGGTAATTTTCGAAATGAGCTTTCCTTTTTAAAGACATTAGTCAAAGAAATCGTTCGCCACGAGGAATTTGAAATAATTGGCGGACGTGTATGGGAATTAAACGCTCAGGAAAAGTGTTATGAATTACGATACCAGTATGGGAAATTGAGTAAAATACCTACAAATTATAAACTTGCTATTGAAGATTATCCCGTACTTTCAGAATTATACCACAAAAGAACATCATTACATCAGGAAACTGATCAGTTATTAAAGCAAAAAGGGATTGATATTTATTCAGTTGCAGCAGTGGGCGATTTAATCAGAATTGGTCAGCATTATTATTTCAAATATGTTCTCGGATTTAATGCGGAACACATTCTTCAATCATTTTACGAAACCTTGAACGTAATAAGTTCAGTTGCAACTGTTAAACTTCGCGATTTAGCATACAACGAAATACAGAAAAAAATACAACGAGATATTAATAAAGCCTCAGAAATTCAACGCAGTTTGCTACCACCGCATAATGTAGAATTTCACGACTTTGATATTTTTGGCGTTTGCATACCTGATAGTGAAGTAGGTGGAGATTTTTTTGATTATCTTAGAAATAAAAGCGATGAAGAGGACAGAATAGGTATTGTAATTAGTGATGCAGCTAGCAAAGGACTACCTGCTGCAATTCAAGCGCTGTTTGTCTCGGGTGCAATAAGGATGGCACAGTCTTTTTCTCCCAAAATTTCTTCACTTCTGAGTAGATTAAATACATTAATTTTCGATACTTTCCCATATGAGAGATTTGTAACGTTGTTCTATTGTGAACTTACTCTATCATCTAATAGATTGGTATTATATGCAAATGCAGGACATTGTGCTCCAATTCATTTTAGATATGAAGATGAAAGCTTTAGATTTCTAAAGCCAACAGGAGGATTGCTTGGGTTAATTCGTGAACAATCTTTTAGCGTTGAAAATATTAGAATGAAACCAAATGATGTTCTTATTCTCTATACTGATGGCATATCAGAAGCTATGGATCAAAATGGTAGTATTTTTGGTGAAAATAGAATTTGCGAAATTGTAAAGAAATATAAAGATGAATCAGCAAAACATATTGCTTATATGATAATAGAACACGTTCAAAAATTCAATGTAAATTCCAAATATAATGATGACAAAACTATCGTCGTCGTAAAAAGACGTTCACTTGACAATTTATCTGATTAGGAGGTATTATGGCTCAAAAAGATTATCCTGTAACTCCTGCAATCCGTTTTTTACGTGAAAAGAATATTGATTTTGAACCATTTGAATATGAATATCAGGAAAAAGGTGGTACTCGACAAACAGCAGAAGAACTTAAAGTAGATGAACATAAAGTAATTAAGACATTAATTATGGAAGCTGACGGACAACCAATTGTTGTTTTGATGCACGGAGATAAAGAAGTTTCTACCAAAAATTTAGCAAGGTTATTGGGTGTGAAAAAAGTTGAACCAGCAAAAGCTGAAAATGCCATAAAATATACTGGATATTTGTTCGGCGGAACAAGTCCATTTGGTACAAAGCGAAAAATGAAAACTTATATTGAAGAAAGCATAATGCAACTGGATTGCATATATATTAATGGTGGAAAACGCGGATTTATTCTAAAAATCTCTCCTGATATATTAAAATTGCTTGATTACGAATTGGTTAGTGCTGCAATTTAAGATTTAGATAATAAGTATTAAAAAAGAGGCTGTATGATTTGCTCATCAGCCTCTTTTATTTTTTATTATTAACGTTTTGAAAATCAACTAATACCTGTTTCGTTTTGTATAGTGAGTGTGCAATAATTTGTGTGATTTTTTGCTTAATGGACCATCGGGAATAAATTCTTCGTAGAGAAGTTTTATTTCTGGGTTTTCGTGAGATTTGCGAATAGGCATACCTTCATCTTCCGCATAGATAGCAGCGATACGTCTTTTACGAATTTCATCGTTTGTAGGTATTGGTTGCCCACCGCCACCTATGCACCCACCAGGACAAGCCATAATCTCAATAAAATGATATGGTGATGTTCCTGATTTGACTTGATCCATAATTATTCGGGCATTAGTTAAGCCGTGAGCGATTGCAACTTTAAGTTGCACTCCATTAAGAAATGCCCACTCCTCTTTACACTCTTCAAGTGGAATCGTTGCCTCTTTGATTTTACCTAAACCACGAGCTGGAGTAAAATTAAGATTTTCAAAAGGTAATTCGCACCCTGTTACAATTTCATAAACAGTTCTCAAAGCTGCTTCCATAACGCCTCCGGTAGCACCAAAAAGTACAGCAGCACCAGTTGATTTGCCCATAAGTGTGTCAAAGTACCCATCTTCGAGTTCTGCAAAGTTCAAACCTGATTGCTTTATCATTAGTCCAAGTTCGCGAGTAGTAAGCCCAGCATCAACATCTTGATAGCCGCTATCCTTCATTTCAGGGCGATTTGCTTCGTATTTTTTGGCAGCACAAGGCATAGCTGCAACACAAACTATATCTTTTGGATCTAATCCCATTTTTTCAGCATAGTAAGTTTTAGCAAGAGCACCAAACATTTGCTGTGGAGATTTGCAAGTGGAAAGATGCTCTAAATGATCTGGGTACATATGTTCGATGAATTTTACCCAGCCGGGGGAGCAAGATGTAATCATAGGCAAAGCCACCTTTTCTTTTTCGAGCAATGCCTTGCGAAGCCGGTGTAATAGCTCAGTTCCTTCTTCGATAATTGTCAAGTCTGCTGTAAAATTAGTATCAAGCACAGAATCGAAACCCATTTTCTTTAGAGCTGTAACCATTTTGCCAGTAACACGAGTACCTGGTGGATACCCTAATGTTTCGCCAATAGCTACGCGAACAGATGGTGCTGTATTGATAATAACATGCTTTTTCGCGTCCCCGATAGCTTCCCAAATATAATCAAAATAACGACGCTCTGTAAGAGCTGCTGTCGGACAGTGAATAACGCATTGTCCACAATTTACGCAAACAACTTCTGCAAGAGGTAACTCCATAAATGTGGAAATTTTCATATGCTCACCACGATGAGCAACAGTAATTGCATTTACGTGCTGCAATTCTGCACAAGTTCGTACGCATCGTTGACAGCGAACACATTTGCTATCGTCTTTTTCTATCGACCAGGAAGATCTATCTATCACTGAGTCAGCGTGAGATAAAGTAATATAACGGTTATTATCAATATTAAACTCGTTCGCCAATGCTTGCAATTCACAGTTAGTGCTTCGATAGCAAGTAGTACATTGAGTATTATGTTCGGAAACAAGCAAAGCAACTAAATCTTTTCTTGCATTTCGCACTTTCGGTGAATTTGTTTTAATAACCATTCCATTTGTAACAGGAGTAGCACAAGCCGCAGCAAGAGTTCGTTGACCGACAACTTCTACAACACATATGCGGCAGTTACCCGCTATGCAAAGGTCCTCGTGATAGCAAAGTGTCGGAATATATATATTTACTTTCTTTGCTGCATCAAGAATCGATGTCCCTTCTTCTACAATGACATCAATACCATCAATATTTACATTAAGAAATTTTTCCATATTTTTTCCCTGATTTTAATAAATCATTTCTTCAATAAAATTAGTTACAATCGATGAGAAAGAATTTGCAACTGATTGACCAAGACCGCATTTAGCAGTTATTTTCATTGTATCTGTAAGCTTCAGCAATTGATCGAGATATTCTGGAGGCTTAATTCCACGCTTGACAGCATCAATACCAATTTTTAGCTGCTGGCAACCAATACGGCATGGAGTGCACTGTCCACAAGATTCTTCTGCAAAGAAGTCTAAATAATTTTTTAAAACATTATACATAGAGCGTGAACTGTTAAACAACATCATCGAGCCACCTGTAGGAAGTGAATCGCCAACAAGTCCACCCTGAAAACCAATAGTTGTTTCTGCAAACTTTTTACGGGGAACACAAAAACCAGAAGCTCCACCAACTTGCACCGCTTTCGTATCGCCGTCGCCAAATTCTTCTACAAACTCCGCAAGCGAAAGACCAAATTCAAGATCATAAATACCAGGCTTAGGTGTATCCCCTGAAACGGAAAACAATTTGGAACCATGCGAATCTTGAATACCAAGCTTCTTGAATTCTTCGGGGCCAATTTTGAAAACCATCAGTGCCGAGGCAAGAGTTTCTACATTATTTACAACAGTTGGCATATTTTTGAAGCCAGATTGGGTTGGGAATGGCGGCTTATTTCGAGGTTCACCACGTTTTCCTTCCATTGATTGAATTAATGCTGTTTCTTCACCACATACATAAGCTCCACTACCAAGGAAAATTTCAATTCTAAAATCAAGATTAAATTGTTTTGCAACTTGATGAAATAAATCAATTTCAGCTTGAAGTTTTGGAACTAAAAATTTATATTCACCACGAAGATAAATATATCCTTTTTTGGCACCTACGACTCTACCGCAAATAGCCATAGCAGAAAGCACCTTGCGAGGGACACAATCCAAGATTTCACGATCCTTGAATGTCCCGGGTTCTCCTTCGTCGGCATTGCAAATTACATATTTTTCGTCACCAGGAGCAGCAGCAGCCAATCTCCATTTTAGTCCCGTTGGGAAACCAGCGCCACCACGACCTTTAAGTCCCGAATCGATTAAATCTTTAATAATTTCTTCATTGCTCCTTTTCAGTGTTTTTTCGAGTACTTTATATTTTTCAGTTGTGTAGGAGCCAAGAATCATATCGAGTTTTCTTAATCTGTCTGGCATAATTACCTCTATTTATTTTTATACATTGTTATTATATCACGAACTTTATCAGGGGTAAGCTCTGTATAAACGTCGTCATTAACGAGCATAGCTGGAGCTTTGTGGCACCAACCAAGACAATTAGTATATAGCAAGGAAAACTTGCGATTGTTGGTGGTCTCCCCCATCTTGATTTTCAATAAATTTTCGAGTGTCGCTACAATTTCTTTCTTGTTCTTCATATCACAAACAATTGTTTTACACACTCTGATTACATATTTTCCGAGTGGTTTGGTTGAGAGAAAATGATAGAATGTTGCTTTGCCATATACTTCTGCACTTGAAATATCAAGATGACGTGCAATTTCTACCATCGCCTCGTCAGAAACATAACGTTGCTCATCGAATATACCTTGCAAAATCGGCAATAGACTCTCTCGTTTATTGCCATACCGAGCAACAAGTTCACTTACCAACAAAGAAGTATCTTTCATAAAACTCCTAAATAAAAAGTGGTACAATTAAGTAAAATCTTCATTTTTTATTCATATATAGTTAATTAAAGAATTTTGTATTTATTTTAGGAACTTTCATAAAATCGATAAATAATTCTCAATTATTTTACGACTTTTTATGATATTTTCCAAATATTTTTTTCATTTTAGATTAAAATTTTTCAATAATTAATTAGTTCCATCTAACAATCAAATTGTTGTATCTTAATAACTTAATTTATATCTAATAAAAAAATTTAATATTATTAATTAATGATTTATTTTTAATCAAACATATAGGTTGTAGTTTATTTTTTTGAAACATCATTATTTTTCTTAACAATCAGTTAAAAGTTATTCATTTTTCAGGTTAATCGAACTTTTGATTTTAAATGACTTAACATGACTTGAACCATTCTTTGATATTAAAGAATTGATAACACAATATATTTCTTAAAAAATTCCCTCAATTTTTTTTAGTTTATTACGATAATATTATTTAGATTACATTTTATTCCAACATTTTTTGAGGCTATTTATGGAGTTGAAAAAAGACGCTGTTTCCGATACTTCGCAATCCCAACTTCTTCAATTAGTTTCTTTTCATATTGAGGAAGAAGAGTTTGCGGTCGATATTCTGAATATTCAGGGAATCAACCGTATGATGAATATTACACGTGTGCCTAACACGCCTGCATTTGTCGAAGGAATTATTAACCTTCGTGGGCAAGTAATACCTGTTGTTAATTTAAGGAAAAGATTAGGCTTTCCTCCTAAAGAACCTGATAAAGCTACTCGAATAATTGTTGTAGAAATTGGGAAACGTGTGATAGGTTTCATTGTTGACAGTGTTAATGAAGTTCTTCGTATCAGTAGTTCTATTACCGAACCACC
Organism: Eximiradius sp.; assembly: GCA_937127445.1. Classification (GTDB taxonomy): domain Bacteria; phylum Bacteroidota; class Ignavibacteria; order Kapaibacteriales; family UBA2268; genus JAKIZO01. The sequence continues at coordinate 36,074 of CAKZLY010000027.1, forward strand.
TCCTCCAATGGTTGCTGGTATCGATTCTGAATATATAACAGCAGTTGGAAAGCTTGACGATCGCCTCCTTATCTTGCTTGATTTAGAAAAAGTTCTCTCGGGCGATGATTTAAATGTTTTAGAAAACATTTCTAATAATAGTTAATATAGGAGTTATGTTATGAAAATTGGTATGAAATTAGGTATTGCGTTCGCTATACTTACTGGTATTATGATTATTGTTATTTATATGGGAATTAATGCAACCTCAACATTAAATCAATCTATCCAAGATTTAGCTAAAGACAGATTCCCTAAGACCGTATGGGCTAATAATATAATAGATGCACTCAATGAAAACGCACGAGCATTTAGAGATGCGATGCTTACAAACGATCCAAAAGAAAAAGAGAAGCAAATTGAAAGAGCAAAAGGAGTTGCTTCTATTGTAATATCTAATATGGATTCTCTTAGAATCAATGCAAAAACTGAACAAGAAAGAAAAATGATTGAAGAATTAAAAGAAATTAGATCTCAATATATAAAAGGAAGAGAAAAGTTGTTCGAACTCATTAACTCCGAAAAAAAACAAGAAGCAGTTGATTATTTATTTGGTGAATTTAGACAATATCAAACTGAATATATGGATAAAATAACTGAAATAATAACATACTATACAGATATGTTTAATAAATCCTCAACTGAAGCAGCAGAAACATACAACTCCCAATTTACCATGCTGATTGTTTTGGGAATAATCGCAGTAATATTGGCAATTGTTTTAGCTGTGGTTGTTACTCGTGGTATTACAAAGCCACTTAATGTTGGTGTTAAAGTAGCCGAAGAAATTGCACGAGGTAATACAAATGTACATATAGAAGTAAAAGGCAAAGACGAAACAGCTGTTCTTTTGACTGCAATGAAAGGAATGGCTGGTACAATTAAGACTATTATTAATGAAATAAACAATTCAGTGAAAATGGCAAAGGACGGCAAGCTTGATTATCGTGCTGATGCTATGAAATATCAAGGCGATTTTAAAGAACTTGTTTTGGGGTTCAATTCAACGCTGGACGCAATAATTGGGCCGCTCAATGTTGCTGCTGAATATGTTGACCGTATCTCCAAAGGTGATATTCCTCCTAAAATCACTGATGAATACAAAGGTGATTTCAATGAAATTAAGAATAATTTGAATACTTGTATTGATGCTGTCAATCTTCTTGTTTCTGACGCTAATATGTTAGTTCTTGCAGCGATTGAAGGCAAATTAGATACTCGTGCTGATGCATCTAAACATCAAGGTGATTTTCGTAAAATTGTTCAAGGTGTAAACGACACTCTTAATGCAGTTATTGGACCTCTCAATGTTGCTGCTGAATACGTTGACCGTATCTCCAAAGGTGATATTCCTCCTAAAATCACTGATGAATACAAAGGTGATTTCAATGAAATTAAAATTAATCTAAACACCTGCATAGATGCTATTAATTTATTAATTTCAGATGCTATGATGCTCTCAAAAGCAGCGGTTGAAGGGCGTCTCGACACTCGAGCAGATGCATCCAAGCATCAAGGTGATTTTTGTAAAATTGTGCAAGGTGTAAACGATACTCTGGATGCTGTAATAGAACCAATAAAAGAAGCAAGCCAAGTGCTTGGGATAATGGCAACAGGAGATTTGACTGTTCGAATGCTTGGTGATTATCGTGGCGACCTTGCAAAGCTAAAACAAGATATCAATATGCTGGCTGATTCGTTAAGTGGACTAATCCAACAAGTGAATGAACTGGTTGATAATACAGCAAGTTCAGCAACCGAAATTTCTGCAACAGCTGAAGGTTTGGCAGCAGCATCACAAGAACAAAGTGCTCAAGCAGACGAAGTAGCGTCGGCAGTAGAACAAATGTCTCGAACTATCACAGAAAATGCAATGGCAGCGAACAAAACAGCAGAAGTAGCAAAAGAAAATGGCCGGATTGCTTCGGAAGGTGGACAAGTTGTAAGTCAAACAGTCAACAAAATGAGAGATATTGCAAAGGTGGTTAAAAACTCAGCTGAAAATATTGAAAAGTTAGGAGAATCAAGCAAACAAATTGGTGAAATTATCTCTGTAATAGACGACATTGCGGATCAGACGAACCTACTTGCTTTGAACGCTGCAATCGAAGCAGCACGAGCTGGAGAGCAAGGACGTGGGTTTGCAGTAGTTGCTGATGAAGTTCGCAAACTTGCCGAACGCACAACTGAAGCCACAAAACAAATTGCAATAATGATAAAGGGAATTCAAAGCGAAACAGAATCAGCTGTACTTGCAATGAATAAAGGAACGGTTGAAGTTTCAAGTGGAATAGAGCTTGCAGACAAGGCTGGACAATCCCTGCAGCAAATACTTAATTCTACGCAAGAAGTAATTGATATGATTAACCAAATAGCAGCTGCAAGTGAAGAACAATCGGCAACAAGCGAACAGATTTCGAAGAATGTTACTTCTATTTCTCAGGTTACTTCTGAATCGGCTAAACGTGTAGAGGATGTTGCACATACAGCCGAGGAGCTCGCTAAGATGACCAACCAATTGGCAGATTTGATGAGACAATTCAAAGTGGACGAATACAGTTCTAATATGCCTATGAGACAACTATCAAGGAATCGAGCAAAGCAATTGGGAAGCAAGTTAGGATAAAAACACTAATAGAAAAGAAAAGGGACGCGCATTTTCGATAGCGTCCCTTTTTACTTATTAATAATTAGAAGCGATTTATTTTTAAGATTGTTAAGCTCATAAATAAGGAAAATTAGAGCAAGCACAGCTGCAAGGTAATCAGCGAATGGTGCGAATGCCCAAAGTCCATCCAACCCTAAAAAATGCGGCAAAATAAGCACAAGAGGTATGATAAAAATAATTTGCCTTGTTAATGTAAGTATAATAGATTTCAACGGCTTACCAATAGCTTGGAAGTATGCACCTAAAATCACCTGAAATCCAATAATAGGCAGCGATAAAACATAAATTGTAAGCCCATGCCTCCCAACTTCCAATAATTTCAAATCATTAGAAGAAAAAAGTTTAATCACATCATTTGGAAATGAAATTAACAAAACAAATCCAGCAAAGCAAACAATAGAAGCATACATAATTCCACGTGAAAGTAGTTTCTTAACTCTTGTAAATTGCTTAGCACCGTAATTATAGCCAATTATTGGTTGAATACCTTGATTTAAGCCAAATACTGGCATTAAAATAAACATAACGGTACTATTGATAATTCCCATAGCTGCAACAGCAGTAGAACCACCATAATAGAGAAAACTACTATTTAACAAAATAAATATTCCACTTGAAGCAATGTGCATAATAAAAGGAGAAAAACCAATCCCGACTATTTGTTTAGAAATAGTTTTATCAAGATGAATATTTTTAAAGTAGAGTTTTAGATAGCTCTTTTGGTTCAAGAAATAAACCAATACCCAAATCGCAGAAATAATTTGAGCAAGAACAGTCGCAAAAGCCGCGCCTTTTATTCCCCAGCGAAACCCAAAAATAAAAATTGGATCTAAAATCATATTGCCGATCGCTCCAATAATCATCGTAAACATTGCTATTCTTGGATTCCCTTCTCCGCGAATAATTGCATTTAAGACAAAAGCCACTATTTGGAATATTATCCCCCAAATTACAATTCGAAGATAGTCTGCTGAAAGCGTAAGAATTTCTCCCTTAGCCCCCAGAAATCGCATAATTAGTTCAAGGAAGAAATAATATAGAAATGATAATACTAACGAAGTCGAAATACTTAAAAAAACAGCATTTCCCAAAGCTTTTTCTGCCATATTTTTCTGCTTTTCACCAAGCTTTAGAGAAACAACAGCACCTGCTCCAATCCCAAATAACATAGCAAAAGAAAAAGTGAACATTAGCAATGGAAATGTCATTGTAATTGCAGAAATAGCGTTAGAACCAACCCCTTGACCAACAAAAATCCTATCGACAACATTATATGAAGCATTAGCAACCATTCCAACAATTGCAGGGAGTGAGAACTTCCAAATCAGTGAATCAATGTTTTCAGTTTCCAATCTATTAATATTATTCATTTATTTACCGTATCAACAATAAATCAACGCAAAATTAAGCAATATAAAGCAACCCCAAAAATTATTTATTAATTTAGTGATGCTAAATATTTTTTTAGATGCGATTAAAATTTTCGTATTTTTCATTCGTCACCATTAAACAATTAAATAAATGTCTAACATTAAATTGTATTTTTATGAAAAACATAATTTTATTTCTTGCGCTAACTCTCTTCATTTTAACTAATAATACATCAGCAAACCAGCAGCCAACAGGAACACTTTCAGGACGAGTATTATCACGAATGAATGAAAAACCTCTTGTTGGAGTAACTGTTAGGGTTCTTGGAACAAATTTAGGAGCAATAACTCGTGGAAATGGCACATTTACAATTAGTAATATACCACCTGGTATTTATGCACTACAGTTTAGTTACGTTGGATATGAAACTTATGTAAATGCTAATACAAGCATTACCTCTGGTAAAATAGTAAATTTAGAAATCTACCTAACTGAAAGTGTCATTCGACTCGAGGGTGCAGAAGTACGTTCGAGCTACTTTATAAAAAAAGCAGAAACAGTTACAAGCACGCAGACACTAAATTCGGAAGATATTCGGCGAGCACCGGGTGTTCAGGAAGATGTTTTGCGGGCAACTCAATTATTGCCTGGTGTGGCAATTACTTCAGCAGGTAGAAATGATTTAATAGTGCGTGGCGGAGCACCATTCGAAAATCTTTATGTTGTTGATAATATTGAAGTTCCGAATATAAATCATTTTGGTTCGCAAGGAACTGGCGGGGGGCCATTATCAATAATAAATATTGATTTTATTCGAGAAGTATCATTTTCTGCTGGTGCATTTGGTGCAAAATATGGCGACAAAGTATCGTCGATAACTAACATTAGTTTAAGAAATGGAAATGAAAATCAATTTGGAGGAAAGGCAACATTATCTGCGACAGGATTTGGATTAAATTTAGAAGGGCCAACAAACGAAAACGGGTCATTTCTATTTAGTGCGAGGCGTTCATATCTTGATTTCATATTTGAGGCAGCTGGCTTTGCATTCATTCCAGAATATTGGGATTTTCACGCTAAATTTAATCAAAGGTTAAATAGTTCTAATACTCTATCTTTTTTAACAATTGGTGCAATTGGATCTGTAAAATTGAATAACGATGATGAAGAAAATAGATTTGAAAATAGTCGTGTTGCAGTTCCTACTCAAAAACAGTATTTTTCTGGTCTTACTTGGAAACACTTATTTGAAAATGGATTTTCCACTGTAACATTGGGACAAACTTTGACTGATTATTCAACGTTTCAAAATGATATAAATTTGAACAAAATTTTACAAAATGATTCGCGCGAAGCTGAAACATCATTAAGAACGGACGTTGATTTAATGGTAACAAATACCGGACAGATTACTTTTGGAAATCAACTTAAATGGGCAACAAAATTGAAATATGACGTCTTTGTTGCTGGATTTTTCAGAACAGATGAAAATGGAATTCCACAAGAATTATCAATTGACACAACTTTCAAAACTTACCAAAATTCTTCTTATTTTAGCTACACACAAGGAATTGGACAGCACAAATTAACATTAGGCGGACGATTAGAATATATTAATTATGTAGAAAAAAAATGGCTGTTTTCTCCTCGAATTTCTGTCTTTTATCAGATAAATCCTGTCTCAGCAATAAGTGTAAGCGGTGGTAGATATTTCCAATCCCCATCTAAAATTTGGCTTATTGGAGCACCGCAAAACGGGCAACTTAAAGCTATACAATCAGACCAAGTAGTTCTTGCTTACGACCATACACCGCTTGAAGATGTAAAAGTACAAGTTGAAGTCTATCACAAATGGTATTCCAATTATCCGGCACGTTTGTGGAGGCCTTATGCTGTTCTTGCACCAACAGGATTTGATGATATTAGCAATGATATTCCATTCGGTCTCGAACCTTTGGTTAGTCAAGGCAAAGGATATTCAAGAGGCTTTGAAATTTTTATCCAGAAAAAATTAAGTGAACTTCCACTATATGGATTGCTAAGCTTCACTTTGAGTGAGAGTAAATTCAAGTCTCTCAAAGGTGGATACCGTCCAAGCAACTACGATAGCAGAGTGATTTTAAATGTTGCAGCAGGATATAGAATAAATCAAGAATGGGAATTAAGTTCTAAGTTTCGAATAGCATCAGGACAACCAACCACCGCATTTTTACCAAGCGGTCTAAGAGATTGGGAGAATTATAATTTAGGAAAGCGTTTGTCTATATTCCATGCTTTAGATTTCCGCGCTGATAAACGTTGGAATTTCACAAAATATACATTAATTACTTATTTAGATATCCAAAACATCTATGGAAGAAAAAATGTTTCTAATATGCGTTGGAATAGTAAAGAAAATAAAGTAGAATATGGTCGTTCGATAGGAGTGCTGCCAAGCATTGGAGTTAGTTTTGAATTTTAGGCACTAATTTTCAAAATATTAACAAAAAAACGTCTTTAAAGACGCTTTTTTTGTGCGGAAGAGGGGACTTGAACCCCTACGCTCGTGGAGCACCACCCCCTCAAGATGGCGTGTCTACCAATTTCACCACTTCCGCAATAAATGGAGTACAAAAATAAAACATTTCTTATAAAAAACAAAGTGAAAATTATTCCGGAGCTTCCATTCCAAATTGTTTCCATTCTTCTTTTGATGGTCCATAAATACCGGTTACAGGTAGCCCAGCTTGCCGCATCAATACTGTAAGTTGCCCACGATGATGTATTTGATGATATACTAAGCCTTTCAATAATTCTTTAAACTTCCAATTTTCACCATAAACATTATATTCTTCATTTAATTTACTATTATCAAAATTCTTAATTGTTTCGATTAATGAATCTGAGTACTTCTTGTATTTGTCAATCATAGCATTAATGTTGGAAGGTATTTTTTCTTGCAAGTCAAAATCTGGAAGTTGAATTCCCGCAGCACTCATCATTTCTCCAACTGTAAAAACAATGTGCCACACAATTGTGCCAAGAGTACGCCCTTCATGATATACCTTTTGATTTAAAGATTTGTCTGTTATCAATTGAAAAAGTTTAATAGTTGCAGAGCTTTCTTGTGTCCAGTCGGCTATAAATTCATTAATTGTTGAGTACATAAAAACATCCCTTTTGTTGTTATTTTAAGTTGTTATTTATTACTTCAATTTTATTTTCATTGTTATTCGATTCTTGCTTGGAAATATCAACCGATGAATTACCCGATTGTTCAGGTGCATCTTCATCAGAAATTTCAGAATTAGAAACATTATATTGATTATTATGCTCGATATGCAAATGCCAGCCATTTATCATAGATTTGAAATTTGCAGTAACAGTATCACCGTGTGTGGCAAGGTAAATATGCCCAATAAAAAACAAATTCAAAAAGAAACCAATTGTAATGTGGAGCAGTGCCATTGGCCAAACACCACCCATACCCATAATTTGTTCAGGAGCAAGTTCTGGAAACATAAGTAGCCAGCCAGAGATAATAATTCCCGGGACAGCTAAAAACATAATCAAAAAATAAGTAAGTTTTTGAAGAGGATTAAATTTATTTTCTGGAGTGGTTTCGAAAGGATGAGGTTCACCCTTGAAAACACCCACTAAATAATAACGCATTTGTTTTAAATACATCTCTTTAGCACCACGTAATTGTGGTATATATTGCTTATAATTTCTTGTTTTAATATTAAAAAATAAATAGTAAAGAAAAACAGCCGAAAGCAATATACCGCAAACATTATGAGTAACAATTGCGTATTCGAATGGCATCAGTAGTGAACTTGTATCGGAATACTGCATACTGACACCAGATAATATCAGTAGAAAGAACAAAATTGCATTTATCCAATGCCAAAAACGCAACCAACGTGGGTACATATATACTTTTCGAACATTACTCATACTTTTTTCTCCGTAATTTGTTTTCGTTTTATACTAAAATAAGCTCGAAGTGAAGCGTGAATAATAATTCCCAATAAAGTAAGCACAAAAATAGCAATACTTACCATATTTAGATATAAGTTTCTTGTAACACCAATTACGTATGCATCAGAAAGAATAGTTCCATTGATAAAACCGTATTTCTCACGTGAAAGAGATTTCTGATGGCGATATAATGTGTTCATAAGCATTGAATTCATAGAATGGCAAGTTTCACATCTCTTGACTGTTTTTTCTGGTGGCAAAATATCGTGAGAACGGTTAGGCGGTTCAATTGAAGAATGACAGTCAATACAACGAACTCTATCCCAATGAGAACTGATACGTGGTAACCAACGATGAGCTTTATCAACTGTAGCAATACCATATTTGCTCATCATTTCTTCGTTAGCGTGACAAGCAACACAATAAACCATTTTATTATTGACTACAACATTGAATTTCATACCTGATTTTGTAAAAACTGCACTTGGGATATCTGGAACGTGCTGAATATTATGTTCACCGTGGCAATAAGTACAGTTTGGCGCATCTGAATTTCGACTTAATAGAGATTTGCCATGAACACTTTCAATATACTCAGTTGAAACTTCACTATGACAGGAATTACATACATTATGAATATTAAAATGGTTTATTCGAGATTCTGGATTAGAAGCTTTTTGAAGTTTATGGGTACCGTGACAGTCAACACACATAGCAGCCTTCGTATTCCCAGCTAATAAAGCAGAACCGTGAACACTTTTTTCATAATTAATTAGTGAGTTTGCATATTGGCTCGATATAGAAGTAATGTGAAGGTGACAAGATAAACATAATTTTTCTTGATTTAATTTTTTTTCTAATTCAGAAATTTGATTTCCTTTTGTTATTGGTTGTTTGTGGCAATAGATGCAAGTTGGAGCATTAGGATTGTGAGCAACATACTGGATTGAGTGTTCAGATCGCAAATGGTCTTTTTTTATGTCGGAATGACATTTACCACAAAATTCAGTAGAATTAGTAAAATGTAAAGGAGAATTAGGATCGCTGGGACTCTGAATATTGTGAGAGCCATGGCAACCTACGCAATTAATATCTGCACCGCCCTTGCTTCCAGTTGCTTTTGCCATAGATGGATGCCAAGGATGCTTTCCTTTTAAATTCGAGTGGCAATTTGCACAATTGACACTCAAATCACCTTCTTTGTGAGGAATATCATCTGCTTTAAAACCAACGTGGCAATTTATACATAGCATTTTTGAGTGTACAGAACGAGCAATCTCGAATTTTCTTACGTGCAGTTTAACCTTACGGCCATTTTTTTCCATATAAATATCGGGATCGCTATGACAGCTCAAACAGTCATCGTTAGACTGAGAATTAGAATTTTGTACACTAAAAGATACTATGTAGAAAAAAACTAATAATAGCGGCAAATATCTGTACATAATTTTATCATAAGAAGTTTTACATATTGAAAAAAGTAGGTAGCAATAAATTGCTACCTACTAGATAAAATTATTCAGTTTTTAGAGTAGTCAACCACTCACTTATAATATTTAATTCTTCATCGCTGCCTTTGAACTGAGCAGGATGCTTTTTACCTTTTAAATCAGTTTCTTTTTTCAAATATTTTGCAAAGAATTCTGCATTGCCTTCAACAGAAGCATTTGACAAGTCAATTGCTCCTGATTTTTTCTTGGAAGCAATTCCAAGAGAATTGATCGAATGACACATATCGCATTTTTGTTCGGTAAAAATTGTTTTGCCATCTTTTGCTTCTTCTGCATTTACCGATGCATTGAAAGATGCAGCTGCAATAAAGGCAATTGCTACAACTGCTAAAAATAAATGCTTGATCTTCATAAAACCTCCTTATGAAAAAATATTCTATATACAAAAGTAACGAATATATTATAAATTAGTTTCATCTTTATATTGCAATAGTTAAAGTATTATTAACAGGATCAAACACAGAATTATATTTTAATAATGGAGGAACATCACCCGAAGCAGTCCCTTTATCTTTTAACAGTCCGTCTGAAGAAGAAAATTTAGCACTATGAGCAGGGCAATATATGTCTCCACCAGGAGAACTTGGTAGAAGTACTTGCGCACCAGCATGTCTACAAATTGAATCAAGAACAACAAATTTATTTTGTTCAATCCTGAAAATAATTAAAGGATTACCATTATTTACTGGTTTATTGTTTTTGTCTCGCACGATTGTCATTATTATTCCACCAACACTACTTAATGCAGGATAATCGGATATTTTCAGAAGTGGATAATTTTCTGGTTTGGGTTGTTCTGGTGGAGCTACAGTTTCGCCATCATTGTCGCAAGCAGTAAAAATCGAGCTTAGAACACAACCGCATAAGCCAATCCCAGCAATTTTTGCTGATTTAATCAAAAATTCTCTTCTATCATTATTTATTTCCATTTCGCTTGCCTCCTAATAGAATATATGTAATTGAAATGCAAACTGAGAATTGAATTTATCAACATGTTCACGGTCAAAAATCTTATATTCAGGGATCAAAGCTACATAAGGCAACAGAAATATTTTGGCTCCTAATGTATATCTATTAGCATGATATTTTGGATTGCCAGATGTTTGCATTTCTGTATTACCACGTTCAAAACGCAAATAAGCATAAGCAGGTTCAATCACTTGATAATTAAATTCAAGAGTAAAATTACTAGTAATTCTCCGCTGAGATAATTCTGTTCTCATATATTCTGTCATTACGGCAAATTTGCCTGGCATTCCAAAATGGAAGAAAATACTTGATGCAGTTAAGTAACGATTGCCAAAGTATATTCCATCATCTGTTTTGAGTGTGCTATTGAAAAAATGTGTTGCACCAAGGAATGAAGTCAGTCCAGTGCCAAAATCAGGTGGATGCAAAGTAATTTTTGCAAGTCCGGATAAAGTATTATCTTTTACAAATCCGTTTGTCATTTCCGATAAATTTTTCGAATCGAATACACCTAATGAAATGTCTGCCCATTCAAATGGTTCATAATCAAGAATTGCCCCTAATTCAAAATAATCACAAGGAATTGTTGGAGGGGTGAGCGTCTTAGTAACAACTTGACGGGTCATTACTGTGTGGTCGTCCCAATCAGTTCCAATTGTTGCCTGCACCATTCCAATCCGCAGGGAAGGAAGTTTCTCAAATGGATGCAGGATTATGCTTGCGGTATAAGGTGTCTGTCCCGGATACCGCTTTTTATTTTCAATTTCGTAAGCTAAATTGTAAGATCCCTCTATAATCACTCCTTCAATCGGTGTAATTGTAAGATATGGTGTTAATATCATCAACATATTGTCTCTTTTAGTTCCGTAAGGGTCAGTATAAGGAATAGTATCTTTAATATTTGGATCAAACAAGTTGTTATAAACAACAATTTTATTTTTAGTTGTGGGCCATCTAGCTGATTGATAGCGAAAATCAAGCCCGAATGTTACTTCGTCAGTAAATAAAGCGTTACTTTCTCTAATTGCATCGTAAGCTGGACTTATTCCCAAATCCTCCGGTTTAATCAAAGCAACATCACTGAAGGACATCCATCCAGACATATTACGTTGCAAGCCTATATTCGGTGCAACGTGGCAATTTTGACATTTTGTGCCGAACGATTGCAATATTGAATATTGCGGTCGGGCATTTGTTACATCAAATATTATCAACAACATTAGACATGTTATCAGAATTTTCTTCATAAACTTCTCATAAAATTGCACAAAATGTGAAATGAAAAATAATTTAAAATATAACTATGGTTAACATTTACTTTATTAAAAATTAAAGGCTGCAAAATAATTTTGCAGCCTCATCCATCAAATAATAAACTAATTCTTCAAATAAGCTAACCCATTTTTCAAAATTGCAAGTGTTAATCCAGGATTATGAGCACCATTGGAGCGATCTCTTGCAATGTATAGATAATTCAACAATACATCACCATCGGAACGAGGAATAACTCTTCTTTTGCCTGCTTCTTCGAGTTTAGCGTATTCTCCAAGAACATTATAGTCTGGATCGCCAGGATTTCCAGCAGTAGCAATCAACAAACCTTTGTCGATGAGTAATTGACGGTATTCTGCAAGTAAAGTTTTGATCTCATTAGTCTTAGTTGTTGGAATACCCGATGGGTGGCAACTCCTGCAGGATTCAATAGTACTCATTTGAGCAACTGTCATCTTAAATGAATGCCCACCAGCTGCAGGTGCAGTCGGATTGCTACCCATATGGCAGCTTACACAACCTTTCGCAAGAACACTATGAGGATTGCCTGTTGGATATGTTTCAGAACCTTCGATAAAATTCAAGCCTTTGCCTGCAAATACATTGGCAACTGTTCCATAGTGTGGTCCAAATCTTGAATACATTGCAGTAGAGCTTGCAGCTGTCAAAGTATCAAAATTTGGACTATTTCTTGCATACGAGCGAGCCTGATGGCAGGTAGCACACAAATTTCCTGTTTTGAAATCTACATTCCCATCAGCAGCAGAACCCTTGTAAATTAATGTAAATGGCTGAGTAATTCTTAATGCATAATCTGTTTCATCAAGATTTTTGTGAATGTTGTGACAAGTTTTGCAATCAAGCGCTGTAATACCAGCTTGTCCCCAAGTATTTGTTGATGCCATCTTACGGAAACCATCTCCATTGTGGCAATCACCACAGCCAGCACGACCAGCTGTGTAGGCATAAGTCTCGCCTGTTTTGTGTAGCGAGTAGTTAAATTGAGCAAATGCAAGATTCGTTGCAGTAGCATTGTCAGAGTGGCAAACGGCACAAGCGACGCTTGCGTCTTTGCCGTCTTTACCGTCTTTGCCTGCCGGCCCCTGTGGTCCTGCTGGTCCTTCAGGACCTTCGCAAGCAGTCATAAATAGAACAAATGCTACTACTGAAAGAATTGAAAACAATTTTTTCATAAAAACTCCATAATAGTGAATGGAAAATCTTTTCTTACTTCAAATATAAAAATTTATAAAATATTAAACAAAATAAATATTAAAAAAAATTAATCAATTATTATATCGCTACGACAAATATTTCACGAATCATTATATTTTAAGACTATTTAATTCTATACATATTTTGATTATTTAATTAATTTAAAATTAATTATTTTTCATTGTTTTTAATTATATCTAATTCATAAGGTAATTTTGAAAATTAAAATGAAATTATTGCTTTGAAACAATTTCTGTTAATTCTCGTAAAGATTTATGAAGAATTGTTACTTGAAATAACAAAGGGTAAAATCTATGAAAAGAAAACTACTATTGATTATCTTGATTTTAATGAGTTGTTACTCATCTGTATTAGCATATCAAACAGAAAATTTGCCTACTAATGACACTTCAAATGTATCTGAAGAAAATGACTTTTTTGAAGATGACGACGTCAATAATCCATTGTTAGATATATTTACATCTGCACTTAGATTCAAACAATACAAGCCATCGAAAAAATTACGATTAGATTTCTATAAAAATTCACCTACAATATATTTAGGTTACGGTGTAACAAATCATTTTTATGAAAGAAATACTTTCACTTCTAAAATTAACAATAATGGAATAATTGACATCAAACTTGGTTCTACTGATTTATACCGTGCCACTTCAAATGTTGTTGAATATGATAATGATTATTTGTCATTCAGTTATGCTGAAAATAAAATAAATTATGAAGAAAACGGTTATAGTAATAATCATATGGGCTTGCGACACTTTAAGCTAAGCTTGAATAATTCAGATGGTTATGGATGGAATTTAGGTGGCAACTCACATATAGTGCTATTCCATAGTTCAGGAATAAATTGGAATAACCTATCATTTGACTATGATAATGCTGATAGTGCCTCAATTAAATCGGCTAAAATATTTGGTAAACAATTAAGATATGGTCGCGGTTTTGCAGGCGGAGTAAAGATATTCTTAGTCAATGGTGTTGCAATTTCAGCTGAATATGAACAAACTATGACTTTTCCACGTCATTTGTTCTGGAAGGATCTTGGAGCATTTATTATTGAGGCTGTTGCTCAGGGATTATCTACCAATTTTGTTGATGAAGTGCTGGATAGTTCTCCTAAATTTGCTCCAGTAATTCATTTTCTACTTAAAAATGGAATTTCTTATGGTTTTTATGAACTTTATAGAGACAAGATGAATTGGCCATTCAAAACTACACCACCATTAATGAACAAAACTTACAAAATTGGCATAGATTTTATTTTTTAAACATATTTTTATCTGCATACAAAATAAGGATTTGCTTGACGCCAGGCAAACCCTTGTTTTGTATAAAAATCATAATATTAAGCAATTTTGGACTTCTTTGAAATTATTTCAGCAACAGATTTATTTAGTACGACTTGCTCATTTATTATAACTTTTTTAACATTCTTTTGGTTTGGTATTTCGAACATAATTGGCAACATTATCTCTTCGATAATACCTCGCAAAGCGCGAGCACCAGTTTTTCTTTCGCGAGCAAGTTTTACGATACTTTTTAAAGCATCATCTGTAAATTCAAGTTCAACATTATCCATTCCAAGAAGCTTTTTGTATTGCTTAATTATAGCATTTTTCGGTTCAGTTAATATGCTCATCATTGCTTCATCCAATAATTCTTCAAGAGGAGCAATGATTGGCAATCTTCCAGTTAGCTCAGGAATAAATCCAAATTTCACTAAATCTTCTGGTTCGGTATGCTTTATCAGGTCAAGTTTTTCTTCGACTTTTTCGGTTGCTTCTGCTAAGAAACCAAGTGTCTGCTTTTGCATTCTGCGAGCAATAATTTTCTCAATTCCTTCAAAAGCACCGCCACAAATAAACAAGATATTTCGAGTATCAAGATATATCAATGATTGTTCAGGGTGCTTGCGACCACCTTTCGGAGGAATCCCGGCGCGAGTGCCTTCAAGAATTTTTAACAAAGCTTGCTGCACTCCCTCCCCACTCACATCACGAGTAATACTTGTTGATTCACTTTTGCGAGCAATTTTATCAATTTCATCAATATAGATAATACCTCTTTCAGCTGCCTTTATGTTATAGTCAGCATTTTGGACTAAATTTAGAAGAACTGTTTCAACATCATCACCAACGTATCCAGCTTCGGTTATCGTTGTAGCATCTGCCATAGCAAACGGAACATTTAGTATCTTTGCTAATGTGCGGGCAAGCAAAGTTTTGCCTGTCCCAGTAGGACCAATAAGAAGAATATTACTTTTTTCGAGTTCAACATCACTATCAAATTCATCTAAATTTATTTTAAGCCTTTTGTAATGATTATAAACGGCGACAGAGAGAACACGTTTCGCATATTCTTGTCCAATAACATATTCGTCAAGTTTTGATTTAATTTCTGATGGCTTTGGTAATTCTTGTGCATTTGTGGAAAAGAATTCTACTTCGTTTTTACGAACGATTTGAATAGATGTTCGAACGCAATCATCGCAAATAAACACACCATCCTGCCCTTCGATAATAGTTTTGACTAAATAGGCTGGTGTCCCACAAAAAGAACAATGTATATTATTTTTCTGCTTGTTATTGGACATTTTTATTCTTTTATAAAATACATAAAATACAAAATTAATAAATTATACATTCTTATCATAATATTATTAAATCAAATATCAATTACTAAGTACAATAACCGATATACTGTCTTTTTGCATTCGAACTTTTATCCATTTTTCAATATTTTGAAGTTCACTTTTAGTTTTTCGTTCATTATTTGATCTAACAATGAAAACATTATGTTTAGACTTCGAGCCATCAATGTTGTAGAAGTATTGTTGAGAATAAGAAATTGTATTGATTTCTGGGAACAAAACGCTTATTTCATTAATAATATTAGAGCTAATTTCATTTATTTTCAAAAGAGAATCAATATTTTTTTCTTTTTCCGAAAGCAGTGATTTGAGTTTATTAATTTCAACTTGATATTTATTCATTTCATTATAACTTGAACTAATTTCATCGAAAGAAAAACCTTGCTTTATTTCAATCTTGGCTTTTTCAAGTTCAAAATTTTTCGAATTTTTACTAATTATCTCTTTTTTTTCTTCAGTCACAGTGCTTCCGCCATAAGTAAGTTCAATAGTTTTATTTGAAACATCAACTTTGCTTCGGAGCAAGTAGCTACCATCTAATATGCTAATGCTGCTAATAAATTTTGAGGCATTTTGGGAAAAATTTTCATTTTCAACTAAATTATAGCCAAAATAAATACTTGGCAAAATAGTAATAGAAATTATAGCCCAGATAGCATGATTAATTTTTTTCTTCTGTTCTTCGTTAACTATTGTGCGGATGGGAAATTTTAAAATTTGGGATACTAGTACAGATGAAATTGCAATAAAAACAGTATTAATTGTAAAAAGATAGATAGCACCAAAAAAGAATTTAGGTTGAAAAGTTGCCAAACCATAACCTGCCGTGCAAAGTGGTGGCATCAATGCAGTAGCAATAGCAACACCAGGAATAACATTGCCTTTCTTTTTACTGCTTGCAGCAATAATTCCCGCCATTCCTCCAAAAAGAGCAATAAATACATCATATATTGTTGGGCTCGTTCTTGCTAATAGTTCTGATTGTGGAGATGACACCGGACTTATTGCGAAATACGTAGTTGAAGTAACAAGACTAACAATAACAGCAAAAGTAAAATGCTTAACTGACTTCCTCAACAATTCAAAGTTATAAGTTGCAACGCTATATCCCATTCCGTTAATGGGTCCCATCAAAGGTGAAATCAACATTGCACCTATGATGACTGCAGTAGAATTCATATTCAGACCAACAGAAGCAACAAGAATGGCAAACATCAATATCCAAAGATTAGTGCCTCGGAAAATACTATCGGCTTCAATGTTTTTATGTAAAGTATCAAAATCATCTAATTCGTGCTCTAAATTGAAATATTGTAGAATTTTAGCGAACATATTTACCTCTATTTTGGTAATTATTTTCGGGTTCTAAAAAAGTTTTTTATCATATTACTAAAATCTGGAATAAATCTTAAAATATCTTTCAATCTTATATTAATATGTTTGTTAGTTTCTAAATGTAACAATAAGGATAAAATGAAAAAATATAATATATGAGGTAAAGGTATTAACAACGGTTGATTAATAATACCCACTATAATGAAACCAATTAGCCATAAAAAAAGAGAAATAGACATAATCTTCATTGTTTTAGTAGGCTGATTGAAAGCAATCAGCACCGAACCTAATATTGTAAAAGGCAAACCAATTGCTACCATCGAAAGCAAATTAAAAAATGGAATAGCCAAATAGTATTTTTCAGGCAAAAACCATTTAATAAATAGTTCAGTTAAACCTAAATTCAAAGATATGATAACAAATATATTGAAAAATAAAATATACGACAGAGCTTTTGTAGTCATATCAAATAAAGAATTAAAATCATTTTTAACGATTTGGCGAACAGCAGCTGGATATATTAGCCCATTTGCTGCATTTACAATTTCTTCGAACGCTCTAAATAAGTTTTTAGCAAGAAAATATATGCCTACAATTTTTGTTTGAAAAAAATATTGAATAATATATACATCTAATTGACGTGGAGCTAAATGAATAGCACTTGCTAAAGTATATGGAATAGAAAAGTTAATTATTTCTTTCAATTTAGTTTCACCTTTGAATCTGAAAAATAGTTCATTCTTAATGTTAAGCAACGCTACCAATGAACTGAAGAAAGTCCCCGCCATATAGATGTAAACAAGTTCCTTGAAGGTAAGAAAATGTTTTAAAAAAACAATAGACAATGTTGCAAAAGTCATTACTCCAAAATACACAGAATTTGTAAGAAAAAGTCGGTTCATTTTCGTATCGCGATAGAAAATTTTAATTGCGTATGTCCGAGGTATATTGATAAGTGTCAGTATGATTAAAAATTCAAACACTTCGCTTAATCTTGGTTCATTGAAAAATACACTCAAAGGCTTTCCGAAAAGCAGCAACAATAACGAGGAACCTAATGTAATAGTTAAGTGGAATGAGCTTGCAATGAAATTAACAAATCCTCTATCGTGTTTTCTTTGACCAAATTGTATCAAATTTTGAAGAGCGAATGAATCACTGATGATAAAAATCCAATTAAGTATTGTAATTAGCAATGCAAATAGCCCCATTTCTTCGGGCTTCATTGCATTAAATTGCACAATAGTAATAATACCATAACCTACAAATAATAATTTATCAGCAACTGACCAGCTAACTTTATCAATATGTTCTTTTAATCTCATTTTTTATAGCGATTTTTCCATAATTTTTCGAGACGTTCTTTGATTAATTTTTCTCGCCCTTGTTCAGTAGGATAATAAAATACTTGAAATGTATTTTTGTCAGGGAAATAATTTTCCTCGACAAAATGATTTTCGTAACTGTGAGGATATTTATAATTAATAGCATACCCTTCTTGCTTCATCAACTTCGTAGGTGCATTTCGCAGATGAAGAGGAACAGATAAATTCTCCACACTTTTAATTGCTTGTAAAGCTTTGTTAATAGCCAAATATGAAGCGTTAGATTTTGGAGCTGATGCAAGATAAGTAACACCCTGCGCTAAATTTATCCTGCACTCAGGCAAGCCAATAAGATTAACAGCTTCGAAAACACTAACGGCAAGTGTTAGAGCAAATGGATCAGCATTACCAATATCCTCGCTTGCAAAAACAACCATCCGCCTAGCGATAAACTTTGGGTCCTCCCCTGCATCAAGCATTTTTGCCAACCAAAAAATTGCAGCATCTGGATCAGAGCCCCGTAATGACTTGATAAATGCAGAAATAGTATCGTAGTGACTTTCTCCTTTCTTGTCGTACTTAGGTATTTTTTTATTGATTATTTGTTCAATGCTTGATTTATCAACTACAATGGTTTTATTATTTTTATTAGATTTTACTATTAATTCTAATACATTTAGTAAATTTCGAGCATCTCCACCAGCAATTCTAAAAAGAAGATTTTCATCTAAAATTTTAAAACGATACTGTTTTAAAATTTCATCTTCGGTTATTGCTCTTTCTAACATCCTTTCCAAGGCTTCATCGTCGAGTTCTTTCAAATGGTATACATTACAGCGACTGAGCAAAGCAGAATTTACTTCGAAAGATGGATTTTCTGTTGTTGCACCAATGAGAATAACTAATCCTGTTTCTACTGCATGAAGTAAAGCATCTTGCTGACTCTTATCAAATCTATGAATTTCGTCAATGAATAAAACAGTTTGTTTCCCGTGTTTGTAGTTTATTTTTGCTTTTTCTATAACAGCACGAATATCTTTAACACCTGCTTCAACCGCGGAAATTCTAATAAAGTCTGCTTCGTAATATTGCGCTACAATGCGAGCAAGAGTTGTTTTTCCGCTCCCTGGTGGTCCCCAGAAAATCATTGAAGCAATTTCTTTATTTTCAATTAACTTTCTCAAGCTCCCAGAATTCCCAATAATATGCTCCTGCCCAAAGAAATGTTCAATGGATTTTGGACGCATACGCTCAGCTAACGGTGGTACAATTCTCTGCTCATTCTGTTTTTCAAACAACTCGCTCATATATTATCATAATTTTGAATAATACAAAAGTAAAATTAACAATTAATCTTTAACTTGTAAAACAAAAACAAAAAATGTTTGCAATTATAACAAAGTAAACAATCATTTTTGATTATTTTTATTGAATAAAGTAACTTGCGTTTTTTTAAATCGCAAAAATAAAATGGAAAAAAATTATAGCATTAAATTTTGGCTTTTAAATGCCGTTCAAATGATAGAGCGGCTCGCCTACTGGATAACAATTATTCAAATACCCATCTACATTGCTCAAAAAGATGTGCCTGGTGGGCTTCACTTTGCCCAAACAACAAAAGGGTTAATTTTTTTCTGGTGGGCATTAGTCCAAAATTTGACACCAGTATTTTGGGGTGCTGTTTCAGATAAAATTGGACAAAAACGATCCCTTTTTATTTCTTCGATTGTAATAATAATCGGTTATTGTCTATTAGCAACTCAAAGAGAGTTTATTCCATTTTTATTGGGAACACTTGTTTTAGGTTTCGGGCTTGGGTCTTATAAACCTGCAATACAAGGTTGGATAGCCAAAGAAATCGAGGGCAGAAATACATCATTAGGATGGGGAATATACATATTTCTGGTAAATTTATCTGTATTCGCAGGACCGATATTATCAATATACCTGAAAAATATATCCTGGGAAGCAGTTTTCTTCGGCTCTGGGATAATTTTTTCCTTGAATCTGATACTATTATCTATTGTTAAATATGATTATTTGAAAATCAAAAGCAATGGCAATATATTCAAAGAATTGTTTCGAGCAATAATAACGCCTAAAATTATATTTTTCATTCTAATTATGTCTGGCTTTACAATTACTTATATGCAGTTCTATGAAACATTGCCAAATTTTATTTTCGATTGGTCGGATACTTCTTCAATAGCCAAACACTTGCCAGATTTTATGACTTCGGAAACTGTTCGTGGACGCATGATTGCATATGAATGGGTATATAACTTAAATTCAGGCCTCGTTGTGCTATTAGTACTATTTATGGCAAAATTCACAGACAAAATAAAAATCACAAGAACTTTAACTGTTGGAATACTACTTGCTGGATTGGGACTGTTTATTGTCGGATATTCTCAAAGTGGAATCTTTTTAGTGTTTGGCGTTGTTTGCTACACATTTGGGGAATTAACAGTTAATCCAAAATTTCCTGAATATATTGCAAACATTGCACCTAAAACTAATAAATCATTATACTTAGGAATAATGAACATTTCGTGGGCAATTGGACTGGCTGGAGGCGGGCTTATTGGCGGTTGGCTATATAAACATTATGCAGAAAAGGCGTATTTCGCTAAAATACTGTTGGAGAATAAAGGAATAACAGGTGTTCAATTGCAAAATGCTTTTGTCAAAGCACAAGAAGCGACTGGTATGAGTGCAACAGAGCTCACGACATATTTATGGCAAGCTCACAATCCAAGTATAATTTGGTATCCTTTTTTAATACTTAGTATTTTATCAGTTATCGGAATGAACTATTATTCAAACAAGTACGATAAATAAAAGTTTTCTAAATCACTTTGTAATAAGAAAGTATTTTTATAAATTGTAAATTTACATTTACTGCAATTTATTTGTTTATAAATATATGGCAAGAGAAATGAATTACAAGCATCTGAATCGTGTTTTTGCGGGATTATCCTTTGCTTTAGCATTCATAACGTATGTACTTACTGTTCAGCCAAGTGTCCCGTTTTGGGACTGTGGAGAATTTTCTGCAGCATCGGTATGGCAACAAGTCCCACACCCACCAGGCGCGCCACTTTTCTTAATGATTGGGAAAGTATTTCATACGCTTATCCCATTTGGAGATGAAGGATGGCGAATTAATATGGTATCTGTTGTTGCAAGTGCTTTGACGGTGTGGCTTTTATATTTAATCACAGTAATGGCAATTCGAAACTTTTATAAAAAAGAGAATGATAATTTTGCAAGTGCCTTTGCTATTTATGGTTCAGCTTTCGTTGCAGCGGCTGCTTATACTTTTAGCGATACATTTTGGTTTAATGCTGTTGAATCAGAAGTATATGCCTCTTCTTCGTTGTTTGTAGCTATCGTAATATATTTGATGATGCGATGGAACGAAGAAGCAGACAATCCGGGAAATGAAAAATACCTGCTTGTCATTGCATATTTAATTGGTTTATCAACAGGTGTACATTTATTGAGCATACTTGCAATCTTCTCGATAGTTCTACTTGTTTACTTCCGTAAATACACTTTTAAATTCACAACTTTTATTCTGGCAGGTATAGTATCAATTGTAGCTTTCTTCATTATTTATAATCTAATTGTTCAATCTATACCGGCTTTTTTGGCAGGACATACACCTGGACGCAATGAAGCGATGGAATATAGTATTAATAATTCTGTGGCTCTTCAAGTATTTGCAATCATTGCAATATTAGCAATAATTTATGGTTTTTATTATTCAATGAAAAATGGCAAGCAAATATTGAGATTGATTACTTCAAGCATTCTTTTGATGTTGATTGGATATACAACTTATACGCATATTTTACTGCGTGCAAATGCTAACCCTCCAATGAATGAAAACGAACCCAAAACATTCACCCAGCTTTCTTCCTACATAGGTCGTGAACAATATGGACAGGCTCCATTTTGGCCAAGACGCTATCAAAGAGAAGAGAGATTTATATATAGATACGAATTGCGAGATGAAGCCGGTAACTATGTATATGGGAAATGGGAACCTCCAACATACGAAACAGTTATCCGTTCCGATGGTACTATGATGAGTGTGCCTAAATTCACAAAAATCAATACTGCCGGTGAATTAGCATATCTTTGGAAATATCAAATTAATCATATGTATATTAGATATTTCTTCTGGAATTTTGTAGGTCGTATGAGTGATGTGCAAGATGCCGGAGTGGCTTGGTTCAACTATGACAAGAAAGATTACGAGACATTGAATTATAAATCTGGTTATAAAGATGAATTCCCTGTTAGATTTTTCGCTTTACCGTTATTATTTGGATTAATCGGGCTATATTTCCATTACGCAAAAGACAAAAAAATGGCATTTATTTATATTATTATGTTCTTAATGATGGGAGTACTTGCTGCAATACAGCAAAATCAGCAGGACCCACAACCACGAGAACGTGATTATTTCTACGCCGGTTCATTTATGGTTTTTGCGATGTGGATTGGTTTTGGTGCATTTGCTTTGATTGATTGGATTTCGAAAGATAAAATAAAGAATGCTTTTGTAATTCCTATAATTATAGTGAGCTTGCTGCTTGTGCCTTTTAATATGGCAGTTGGTGGTTGGAAAATACATTCGCGCGCTGGTAATTATTTACCTTTTGATTATGCATACAATATTCTGCAATCATCAGAAAAAGATGCGATTATTTTTACAAATGGAGACAATGATACATTTCCTGTCTGGTATTTGCAAGATGTTGCAGGTGTTAGACGTGATGTCCGAATAGTAAATCTCTCACTTGCAAATACACTCTGGTATATTGACCAACTGAAGAATAGAGAACCTTGGGGTGCAAAGAAAATTCCGTTATCTTTCCCTGATAGCCAAATTCAAGGAAAAGATGAAGACGATGAAGATGCGCTTTCTTATGAGTTTGGTGAAGCTCGGCAGGTAAACATCCCTGTCAAAAAAGAGATTTTAGCTAAATTTACTGACAAGAGCGATATAATTGAATCTAGGAAAATGAGTTATACGTTCGTTGGTTTACCTCAACAAGGTCGAGACGGAAAAACAAACTATATCTTTAGAGTTCAGGACTTAGTAATAAATGATATTTTGAAACAAACACGTTTCGAAAGACCTGTATACTTTTCAACTACTGTTGGAGGTGGAGACGTGTTTGTCGGTCTTGATGATTTTCTTCGCTTAGAGGGAATGCTGTGGCGGATTTGCCCTGTTAGGAAAAGTGATATGAAAACTGGCGATATTGAAGTTGATATTACTGAAAAATGTTTATTAAATTACGACAACTCTAATAATTATCACAAAGAACCAAATTACGGATTTAAGTTCCGCAATCTTAATAATCCATCTGTGTATTATGATGAAGTTCATAGAAGACTGATGGAAAGCTACCGAATTCTTTTCTATCAAGTAGCTGATAAATTAATTGAACGAAATGAAAAAGAACGGGCTAAAAAACTTTTAGATAAGATAAACGAACTTATTTCACCAGTTCAATTCCCGATGGTTCTCGAATCCGAAAGCAGATTGATTAGAACCTACGAAAAATTAGGTGATAATGAAAATTTACGCAAATATGCCCAAAACTGCTTGAACACCTGTTTAGAATTAATTGACAAAGAATATTTGAAACCTGAATATGTGCGTTGGGAAATTATGGGTAGGCTTTATGGTCCATATAAAATTGCTGCCGATATGTATGAAATACTTGAAAATATTGATGGTGCAAAGGCAATATTAACTCGTTTTGAAAAGCAGGTAGAATCCTACAAGAATTCTATGATTAATATGGGCTATCCTCAAAGCGAAACTAACATTTTGGACCAAAATCTTGCTGATACAAAAGTCCGTATAGATTATATGCAGATTAATATTTTGGTAAAACAAAATAAGCTCAAGGAAGCATACGAAGAAGCCAACAAATTGCTTGATAATTACAGGAGCAAAGAATCGATTGTCTATAAATATGCAGCTATGTATTTAACAAACAAAATTAATGAAATAGCAGCTAAAATGGGATTAGTTGCAGATACAACCAATTCTAATATTATAATGAAAAACCCGAGTGTTCAATAATTTGTTAAACTGAAATAATATTGAAATATGAAAAAAGAATTCTCAAAGGCTTATAATCCAAAAGATGTTGAAAGCAAGTGGTATAATAAATGGATTGAAAACGAAATTTTTAATGCCTATGAAAATACTGAAAAAAAGCCATATAGCATACTGATGCCACCTCCAAATGTTACAGGAATACTACATTTTGGACATGTTCTTAATATCACTTTGCAAGATTTATTTATTCGCTTGAAACGAATGAACGGATTTGAAGCTTGCTGGTTCCCTGGCACAGACCACGCTGGAATAGCAACACAATCTAAAGTCGAAGCTGAATTACGCAAAGAAGGATTAACCCGTTATGACTTAGGTCGTGAAAAATTTGTCCAAAGAGTGTGGGAATGGAAAGAAAAATATGGTGGTATTATTCTTAAACAAATTCGGAAACTCGGTGCATCCTGCGATTGGAATAGAACACTGTTCACAATGGATGAAAGTGCTTCTGATGCTGTGAAAGAAGTGTTTGTGCGTTTATTCGATGATGGTTTGATTTATAAAGGTAAAAGAATTATAAACTGGTCACCTCTTGCTCAGACCGCACTAAGCGATGAGGAAGTAGAATTTCGCGAAGTGAAAGAGTATCTATATACTCTTAGGTATTATTTCCCTGATAACAAGAATTACTTGAAAGTAGCGACTGTAAGACCTGAGACTATTTTTGGTGACACAGCTGTTGCCGTAAACCCAAACGACGCGCGATATAAGCACTTAATTGGGAAAAAGGTTCGCGTTCCGCTAACCGACAGATATGTGGAAATCATTCCTGATGAATATGCCGACCCTACATTTGGAACAGGGTGCGTAAAAATTACTCCAGCACACGACCCAAATGATTTTTTAGTTGGCGAACGCCATAATTTAGAAATCATTAATTCAATTAATGCTGATGGGACTTTGAACGTAGCGGCTGGGGAGTTTGCTGGTCTTGAACGATTTGAAGCCCGAAGAAAAATTGTTGATAAGTTGGAAGAAAATGACTTAATTGAAAAAATCGAAGATTATACACACAATGTGGGATTTTCCCAACGTGGAGGCGAACCGATTGAACCCTATCTCAGTGACCAGTGGTTTGTCCGGATGAAGCCGCTTGCAGAAATTGCTTTGAAACCTGTATTAGATGGACAAATCAAATTTCACCCAAATCATTGGGTAAAGACTTATGAACATTGGATGAATAATATTCGTGATTGGTGTATTTCCCGTCAATTGTGGTGGGGGCATCGCATCCCAGTTTATTATGCTCCTGATGGACGATATACAGCTGCTCGCAACGAAAAAGAAGCCCGTCAAAAGTTAGGAATTGCTGATGATATTCCATTGGTTCAAGACGAAGATGTACTTGATACCTGGTTTTCATCTTGGCTTTGGCCGCTAACTACTATGCGATGGCTTGTTGATGGAAAAGAAGATAATCAAACTTTGAAGAAATTTCTGCCTACTGATTTGCTAGTAACTGCTCCTGATATTATCTTTTTCTGGGTTGCAAGAATGATTATGGCAACAATGTACTTCAAAAATACCATTCCTTTTAAAAATGTATATTTTACAAGCACAATTCGAGACGGTAAAGGTAGAAAACTTTCAAAATCTCTTGGAAATTCACCTGATCCACTTGAGATAATTGATAAATATGGTGCTGATGCTGTTCGATTCACCATGCTTTATCTTGCCCCACTCGGTCAAGATGTTCGACTTGATGTAGATGTTGAGCATCAGGATATACCATCTTGCGAACTTGGACGCAATTTTGCCAATAAAATTTGGAATGCAGGACGTTTCTTAATGATGAAATTAGAAGAAAATGAAGTAAAACTCGAGGGTGAAATTCTAAATGAGAATGAAATGACAATTTCAGATCGCTGGATACTTTCTCGTTTCTACTCTACTTTGGAAAAAACTATTGATTCACTTGATAATTTCAAGGTAACTGATTATTCAAAGTTACTATATGATTTTATTTGGCGTGATTTCTGCGACTGGTATATAGAAATCTTAAAAGTCAATATTAATAATACAAAAAACGTCGAAAGTAAACAAAAATTAATACGTTTTGCAGTTAATTTATATCTCGACATATTGAAAATACTGCATCCTGTTATGCCATATATAACTGAAGAAATTCATAGTATTATTCTTAATTCTGATACTATCAGTATAAGCACCGAACAATATCCACAATTAATAAAAGACAGAATAAACGATGGAATAGAGCAAGATTTCGAACTTGTTCAGATGATTGTTGAAGAAATTAGAAGGCTTCGTTCATCTACCAATATTTCTCCATCACAAAAAGTTCCAGCTAAAATATCAATTAATAACGATGAATTGTTGAGCACTTTCAATGAACTATCAAATGTAATAGCTAATTTAGCAAAAACATCCCCACTGGAAATTGGTAAAAACCTCGAAAAGCCTCAAGGTGCAATTAGTTCTGTTGTTAGAGAAATTGAAATTATTCTTGAAGTTGCCACTTCGATTGATATTGAAAAGGAAAAAGAACGCCTAAATAAGGAGATTGAACGGCTCGAAAGAAATATCAAAGGTAGTCAGAGCAAATTATCAAATGAAAAATTTGTTCAAAATGCACCTGCTGATATAGTTCAATATGAAAAAGAAAAACTGGTAAGTATGCAAGAATCTTTGGCAAAAACAAAGGAAAATTTAAGAAATTTAGGTTTATAATCGCTTAATTAAATATTATACAATAATGAAAAAGGGCTGTCGTTATCTGACAGCCCTTTTGTTTTAGATTTGGTTCTTTTAGTAATTATCAATTTGTGCTCTTTGAAGTCTGTCGGAATAGTCAACATAAACTGTTTTCCATTCGGTAAAAATATCGAATACGGTCCAACCACCTTCGCGATGACCGTTGCCAGTTCCTTTTATGCCACCGAAAGGCATATGGGCTTCTGCACCAATAGTAGGAGCATTGATGTATGTAATACCGGCTTCGATATCACGAATTGCTTTAAATGCATGATTAACATTTCTGGTATAGATAGACGAAGATAAGCCATAATCACAATTATTTTGCAATTCGATTGCATGATCAAGCGATTCAGCTTTTGTAACAGCCAAAACTGGGCCGAAAATTTCTTCTTTAAAGATAGTATGGTGAGGTTCAACATCAGCAATAATAGTAGGTTTATAAAAAGAGCCTTTTGCTAAGTCACCTTCGGTTGCTCGCTCTCCACCACAAATTAAACGTCCCCCTTCTTGCAAAGCTTTAAGAACGTAGTTGTGTATGCTTTCGAGTGCTTTATTGTGAATAACCGGACCAACATCTGTTCCCTCCTTCAATCCATCACCAAGTTTTAATTTTTCAGCACGGTCTTTGAGTAATTGTAGCACTTGTTCGTAAACATCATTATGAACGATTAATCTTGAAGTAGCAGTGCAACGCTGTCCAGTTGTTCCGAATGCCCCCCAAAGAGCCCCTTCAATAGCCAATTCAAGATTAGCATCGTCCATAATGATTTGAGCGTTCTTACCACCCATTTCAAGCGAAACTCTTTTGTTTAATTTACCGCAAATTTCACCAATTTTACAACCAATGTCGGTAGAGCCTGTAAATCCGATTACTTTTACATCTGGATGCTCGACAATCATATTGCCCATACTACCAACACCAGTTAATACGTTGAAAACTCCTGGTGGGAGTCCAGCTTCTTCCATAATTTCAGCAAAGACTACCCCAGAATGAGGAGTTTCTTTTGACGGCTTATAAACAACTGTATTTCCAGCGGCAATTGCAGGAAGAATTTTCCAAGATGGAACTGCAATTGGAAAGTTCCAAGCAGTAATTACGCCAACTACGCCAATTGGAACACGAAAAGATAGATTCATTTTGTTTTCAAGTTCACTTGGAGCATTGTAGCCGAATAATCTGCGAGTTTCGCTTGCTGCATAATAAGCAGTATCGATTGCTTCTTGTATATCACCTTCTGTTTCAAAAGTTGGCTTACCCATTTCGCGAGTCATAATTTTAGCAATTTCTTTCTTCCTACGAGCAAAAATATCGCCAGCCTTACGAATTATATCACCTCTTTTTGGCGCTGGTACAAGGCGCCATTTTTTATAAGCTTCTTTTGCAGCTGCCACTGCATTATCTACATCTTCTTTCTCTGAATAAGCGAATTCACCAATAACATCTTCGTGGTTTGCCGGATTAATATTTTTGAAAGTCTTGCCCAAAACGGCATCAACCCATTGGCCGTTAATGTAATTTTTAAATTTTTCCATTTTACCTCCAATTATTTAAAAGTTGTGAAAATATAATCAGAAAATGATTAAACTAAAAAAATAATATATAAAAAAATCATTAATCTTTTGACAATAATTCTATGATAGTTTTACAAAAAATTGGTAAATCATTAGGATTTCGTGAAGTGATTATTTTACCATCAATTACAACCTCCTGATCTATCCAATAAGCACCTGCATTGACAAGATCATCTTTAATTGAATAAAAGCTCGTAACAGTTTTATTCTCAATAATTTTAGAGGAAGCCAAAACCCATGGACCATGACAGATTGCAGCAGTAATTTTATTTTGTTCATTCATTCTGCGAATAAAGTCTATTATTTGTGGGTCCCGCCTTAAATAATCAGGAGCAAAACCTCCAGGAATAATTGCAGCATCAAAATTTTCATGTCCTATGTTTGTAATTATTTCATCGGGTTTTGCCTTTAGTCCATTTTTCCCAATAAATATGCTGTTTGATGATGCAACAGAAATCACATTTGCTCCAGCTTCCTTCATACGATAGTACGGGTACCAAAATTCTATTTCTTCGTAAAATTCCGCTAAAAAAACAACAACATTTTTTCCATCTAAACACATTTGAAACTCTCAATTTATTTCTAAAAATATTACAAAAATATTCAATAAATCATATTAATTAACTTAAATTAAATCATTGAAAAATAATATTTTATTTTGTTTTCACATAATGATTTTTTATTTTTGTAATCTTAATTTTTTCATTTTAATGATTAAATGGTCGTACAGAGATGTACGTATGTTTAACTAATTTAAATATTTTTGGAGAAATTTAATGTCTGAAAATGAAACTCTTGTTCAAACTTCTGAGCAATCAGCACCGAATCCAATGGCAGAAGTTACCAGTTCACAAAACATTAGCGTTGATGCATTGATGAATTCTGTATCGAAAATTTTAGAAAACGAGTTTGAGAACGTATTAGACCTTGATGACACATCTTTTGAAACTCTTTTTGAACAAAAAGTTGGAACAATAAAAGAGGACCAACTTATTAAAGGTAGAATTGTCAAAATTGTTAAAGACGAAGTTTTTGTTGATATTGGATTCAAATCGTTTGGTGTAGTGCCAAAAGCAGAATTAATCAATGCTGAATCGTATCATATTGGTGATGAGATCGACGTTTATATCGAGAAAATGGAAGATAGCCAAGGGAGAGTTCTACTTTCACGTAGAAGAGCTGATTTCATGCGTATTTGGGACGATATTTTAAAGCTTTACGAAACTCAAGAAGTTACAAGAGTGAAGATTCTCCGCCGTATTAAGGGTGGAATGGTAGTTGATTTATTAGGAATTGAAGCATTTTTACCGGGTTCACAAATCGATGTACGTCCGGTTAGAGATTTTGATAGTTGGGTTGGGAAAAATATTGATGTACGAGTTGTTAAAGTAAACCATCCAAGTGAAAACGTTGTCGTTAGCCATAAAGTACTTCTCGAAGAACAGCTTTCAGAGCAGCGTCAAGCCATTATGGATAAACTTGATAAAGGTTTGGTGCTTGAAGGAACCGTCAAAGCAATTTCTGACTTCGGAGTATTTGTCGATTTAGGTGGTGTTGACGGTCTTGTCCATATTACTGATTTATCTTGGGGACGCGTTACTCATCCATCAGAAATAGTTGAATTAGATCAAACTGTTAAGGTAGTTGTCCTCGATTTTGATAAAGAAAAGAAGAGAATTTCATTAGGAATGAAACAGCTTACTCCTCATCCTTGGGACACTATCGGCGATAAGTATGAAAAAGGAACAAAAGTCGTTGGTAAAGTCGTAAGTTTAACAGACTACGGTGCATTTATTGAAATAGAAAAAGGTGTTGAAGGGTTGATTCACATCAGTGAAATGTCCTGGACACAACACGTAAAGCATCCATCTCAAATTGTTTCGATGGGACAAGTTGTCGAAGCTATAGTTCTCAATATAGATAAAGAAGAGAAAAAACTTGCTCTTGGTATGAAGCAATTAGAACCTGATCCATGGGAAGATTTAATGAAAAAATATCCTATTGGCTCGAAACACAGAGGTATTGTTAGAAACTTAACTAATTTCGGAGTATTCGTCGAACTCGAGCCAGGAGTTGATGGTCTTGTTCATATTAGCGATTTGTCGTGGACCAAGAAAATTCGCCACCCAGGTGAATTTGTCAAAAAAGGTGATGAATTAGAAGTTGTTGTTATCTCTGTCGATCCTGAACAACGTAGAATTGCATTAGGTCATAAACAAATTAATGATAATCCTTGGGATACTTTCGAAGAAACGTACAAGATTGGCACAGAAACAGAAGCCAAAATCGAAAGAATTATTGAAAAAGGTGTTATAGTTGAATTACCTGAAAGAGTTGACGGATTTGTTCCCATTTCGCAACTTTCATTTGCGCCAGTTAAAAATATTAGCGAATATTTTAAAATTGGTGACGTTTTACCATTAAAGGTTGTTGAATTCGATAAAGAAGCAAAAAAAATCGTCTTGTCAGTTGTTGAATGCTTACGCGACAAACCTGTTGATGTTATTGAGGCTTATAATAGCGCTCACCCTGTACCAAATGCTGATAAATACTCAAAAGGCGAAATGTCTCCGGATGAACTTCCAACATACAATCCAGAAGACATTCAAACTGATATATTTAACTATGAGTACCCACCTGATTATTTGCCTAAATCAGTTGAAAATAAAGAAGAAGAAAATACTGCAGAAAATCCATCAAACGAAAGTACCGACAACAATTGATTACCAAATCTCATCTCATATAAAAAAGGGCGGCAATTTGCCGCCCTTTTTTGTCAATTTATTTGATGCTCCGAAAGGTATCCTTACAATGCATAGTGAAAAACTATTATCACAAATTTATAACGAAAAACTTATATGATGTTTTTATTGTTAAAATAATTATAGTATCTTCAAATTTCTCAATTATCAAACTTATGTTTTGTAAGTATATTATTGAATTTTTTACTATATTGTAAAGATTATTTAATTATTTTTCTGTTATTTTTGAAACAAATAATGTAATGATTTTATTCTAATATATTTTAAAATTTTTGGAGGTAAAATGAAAAAACTATTATTTTTATGTTTCAGTTTACTATTAACATTTATGAGCCTCGAAGCACAAAAAAAATCGGCATCTGACAATCCATTCTTTAAGCCTTACAACACTCCTTATGATGTTCCCCCTTTCGACAAAATTAAAGAAGAGCATTATTTACCAGCCTTTGAAAGAGGATTGAAAGAAGCTTATGCTGACATCAAAAAAATCGCTGACAACAAGCAAGCACCTAATTTTGCCAATACAATCGAAGCATTAGAATTTTCAGGTGATCTATTGCAGCGAGTTTCTTCTGTATTCTTTAATTTAGTCAGTTCAAATTCAACTCCTGGTATGCAAAAAATAGCTCAGGAAATCACTCCCAAATTATCGAAATTCAACGACGACATACTTTTCAATGAAAAATTATTTGCACGAATCAAAGCTGTTTATGATAATCGTGAAAAAGAAAAACTTTCACCAGAACAATTGCGATTACTTGAACAAAAATATCAGGATTTTGTTAAAAACGGTGCTCTACTGGATAAAACCGCAAAAGAACGACTTGCTCAAATTAACCAAAGGCTTTCAACTCTGCAATTAAAATTTAGAGATAATGTTCTTGCAGAAACAAACAATTACAAGCTATACATTGAAAAAGAAGAAGATCTTCTTGGTTTGCCCAGTAGTATTGTAGAATCAGCAAAAGAGGCAGCAACCCGCGATGGACAACCAGATAAATGGCTGTTCACACTTCATAATCCAAGTATTATGCCTTTCTTGCAATATGCAGATAATAGAGATTTAAGAGCACAAATCCTTAAAGCATACTTAAATCGCGGCAATAATGACAATGAATATGATAATAAAGAAATTATTAAAGAAATAGTATCATTATCCCAAGAAAAAGCTCGTTTATTAGGTTTTCAAAATTTCGCTGAATTTGTTATTAGCGATAATATGGCAAAAACTCCTGATAGAGTTTTCGAATTGCTCTATCGTCTATGGGAACCAGCACGAGAAAATTCCATCAAAGAAGCTCAGGAATTGCAATCATTGATTAATAGAGAAGGCAATTCTTTTAAACTTGAAACCTATGATTGGCGTTATTATACTGAGAAATTGCGACGCGAGAAATATGAAATTGACGAAGAAAAACTTCGCCCATTCTTCCCACTTGAAGGTGTTATGCAAGGTGCTTTTACAGTTGCAAATAAATTATGGGGAATTAGATTTAAAGAAATTAAAAATGTTCCAGTATATGATCCAACAGTTCGTGTTTTTGAAGTAACAGAAGAAAACGGAAGTCATATCGGATTATTTTTCATAGATTACTACAATCGTTCGAGCAAACGTGGTGGAGCTTGGATGAACAATTTAAGAGAAAGAAAAATAAAAAATGGTAAAACAATTTATCCTATTGTGTTCAATGTATGCAACTTCCCTCCACCGACTGAAAACACACCATCATTGCTTTCACTGGATGAAGCAGAAACTTTATTCCACGAGTTTGGACATGCTTTACACGGATTATTTGCAAACAATGCTTATCCAAGCATAGGTGGAACAAATGTTCCACGCGATTTTGTCGAACTTCCTTCGCAAGTTATGGAAAACTGGTTTTCTGAACCGGAAGTATTACGTACTTTTGCTCGTCATTATCAAACAGGACAGCCAATTCCTGATGAAATCATAGAAAAAATCCAAGCAAGCAGTAAATTTAATCAAGGATTTGCCACTGTTGAATATTTAGCAGCATCTTTGCTTGATATGTACTATTATACAACTGATAGAATTGACGATGTAACTGAATTTGAGAATAGAATAGCCCAACAGATTAATTTACCAGAAGAAATTCCATTCCGCTACCGCTCAACATATTTTAATCATATTTTTGGCGGCGGATATTCTGCAGGTTATTATAGCTATATTTGGGCTGGAGTTCTTGACAGCGATGCTTTCGAAGCTTTCAAAGAAACTTCGCTTTTTGATAGAGCAACAGCTGAATCGTTTAGAAAAAATGTACTAGAAAAAGGTCATACCGATGATCCAATGAATTTATATATTAAGTTCAGAGGAAAAGAACCACAAATTGAGCCATTACTAAGAAAAAGAGGTTTAATGAATTGATTTTAAGTTAAAGCAATAAAAAGAAAGAGGCTGCCCATTAAAAAGCAGCCTCTTTGTGTTATGATAATTTCCAATGAACACTTTAAAAATATAAAAATTGATACTTTTTGAATTACATCAATTGAATGTATAGCAAAGGCAATATTTCATATAACAAATTTTTTATCATTGTTCGTCTATAGCATTGTTCGTCTATAGTCTATATAAAATTATTTATTATTTATTATTTATTATTTATTATCATTAAATATGCGTGATAAGAAAAAAGTACTGGTCGCAATGTCTGGTGGAGTTGACTCATCAGTTGCTGCCGCATTACTTGTCGAACAAGGCTTCGAAGTGATTGGACTAACCATAGCCACTCACAAGATTGATGACGACTGCCGTCCGGTGGAAAACAAAAAAAGTTGCTGCTCATATACAGGAAGTATAGACGCTTACCGAGTTTGTCAAATATTAGGAATTGAGCACAAAATGATAGATTTGACAGAAACTTTTAAAAATACCGTTATCAACAACTTTATCGAAGAATACTTACACGGACGTACTCCCAATCCTTGCGTAGAGTGTAATACTAAAATAAAATGGGGTCCTTTTCTGACAAAAGCAAATGAATATGGAGCTGAATATCTTGCAACAGGTCATTATGCCAAAATTATGAAAAATGAAAACAACGGAAGATATTTCATTAGAAAAGGTATGGATAAAAGCAAGGATCAATCATATGCACTGTGGGGACTTTCGCAGGAACAATTAGCAAGAACTATTTTCCCACTTGCTGAATATACTAAACAAGAAGTTAGAGAAATTGCAAAAAAATATAGTTTGCCTGTGTTCAATAAAATTGAATCTCAAGATATTTGTTTTATTCCAAATAATGACTATCATTCTTTTATTGAGAAGCAAGTCCTAGATATTAACGAAAAAGTAAGCAGTGGAAATATTATTTTCCGTGGGAAAATAATTGGAAAGCATAAAGGATTCCCTTTCTATACTGTTGGACAACGCAAAGGACTTGGTATTTCATTTAGCAAACCACTGTATGTAAAAAAAATTAACGCACAAGATAATATCATAGAGGTTGGTACTATCGAAGAAACATATGATAATGGGTTAATTGGTGAAAATGTAAATTTGATGAAATACAATGAGTTGTCCGCACCAAAGGCTTTCTCTGTTAAAATTCGCTATAACGACAAAGGTAAATCTGCCTCTTGTATAATTAATGAGAATGGGCTGTTGAAAGTTGACTTCATCGAGAAAAGGCAAGCTGTTGCTCCAGGACAATCTGTTGTTATTTACGAAGAGGATGATGTTGTAGGCGGAGCAATAATAAAAGAAGCATTTTAATGAAACATTGATTAAAAATCATTTATTTATCTATTAATAAAATAAAAATGCTTTATTTTTTAAATTAAATACTTTATTTTTGGAAAATAATCAGTAATTTTCTGTGTTGTAAACTATAATAGTGAATTTATTATGAAAAAAATTGCAATGCTTACAAGTGGAGGTGATGCTCCAGGAATGAATGCTCATATTAGAGCGGTAGTTCGAGCTGCGATATACAACGGATTAGAGATTTATGGAATCGTCGGTGGTTATTCTGGATTAATTGAAGGTAACTTTATTAAATTAACACGTAAAGAAACTGCCAATATAATAGCTTCAGGTGGGACCATACTAAAAACAAGTCGTTCAAAGGAATTTATGAATGCTGGCGGTAGAGCAGCTGCTGCTGAACAGCTGAAAGAAAACAGTATTGATGGACTTATTTGTTGCGGTGGAGATGGCACTTTTCACGGTGCTCATGCTTTGTGGGAAGAACATGGTGTTCAAGTAGTATGCACACCTGGAACAATAGATAATGACCTTTATGGTACTGATTATACAATCGGATATGATACTGCAATCAATACTGCTGTCCAGGCAATTGATAAGATTAGAGATACAGCAGATTCTCACGGTCGAGTGTTTTTGATTGAAGTTATGGGACGCCACGCTGGTTTTATTGCAATGGATGTTGGAATTTCTTGTGGCGCTGAATATATTGCAATTCCTGAAATCGCCACCAATTTGGACCTACTATATCAGAGAATTCTCAAGCAAGGAAGAACAAGGCGCACAATTATCATCGTTGGTGAAGGAGATGAATATGGTGGTGCTGCTGTAATTGCTGAACTAATGAAACAAAAATACGACATTGAACCTAAAGTATCTATTCTGGGACATATGCAACGAGGTGGTGCACCAACTGCAAGAGACCGTGTACTAGCAAGCCATTTAGGTGTAAAAGCAGTGGAAGCTTTGCTCGACGGTAAAACTGACGTTATGGTTGGTAAAACAATGCATGAAATTGTATATACCCCACTTGTTGAAACCTGGACGAAAAAGAAAAAAATATTTAATTATATGATGGAATTATCTGATATATTAGCGTAGTTTTACATTTTAGTATATAATAAATGAATAATTTTGTTCTTTACGAAATTTCAGAAAAACCTGATGTCATCAAATGGGCT
This sequence comes from Eximiradius sp., assembly GCA_937127445.1. Classification (GTDB taxonomy): domain Bacteria; phylum Bacteroidota; class Ignavibacteria; order Kapaibacteriales; family UBA2268; genus JAKIZO01. The sequence goes on from CAKZLY010000027.1 coordinate 72,521, forward strand.
GAAAAAGCAGCCCATATATTGTGTGAAGCAAATGTTAATTGTTTTGCGCGTCAAGAAGCAATCGAACAATTTTCAGATGAAATAAGGAGCAAGGTTAATCCCATTGAACTTAACGAGTTTGGGAAAGTCGCTGATGTAGTAATTACATTTGGTGGAGACGGAACAATTTTATCTGCTTGCCACAAGTTAATAAATTATGATGTGCCTATAATGGGTTTTAATGTTGGGAAATTAGGTTTTTTAGCTGAGTTTTCTGTACATAATTTAGAAAAATCACTTAAAAATCTATTGGATGGGAATTATAGGTTAATTGATCGCTCTGTATTAGAAACTCAAATTAACGGGAACACATTTTTTGCTCTCAATGACTTTGTGTTTGAGAAAAAAGATTCTCCGCGAATGATTACAATTCAAGCTTATGCAAATGATCATTATGTAGGTGAATATAGAGCTGATGGACTAATTATTTCAACTCCGACAGGTTCAACGGCATATTCTTTGTCTTGTGGAGGACCGATCATTTCACCTTCAACAAAAGCAATTTGTCTTACACCAATTTCTCCTCATTCACTCACATTGCGTCCATTAGTGGTTGATGACAGCAGCGAATTGAGATTTGTTGTATTCTCACCAACGGGAAAAGTTAATTTTGTTGCCGATGGACAGTTGCAAACAATATTATCAGATGGCGACACTGTCAATATTTATATTTCGAAAAACAGAGTGAAACTGATAAAACCAATGGAAAGTGCTTTTTATGACTTAATCCGAACAAAGCTCCATTGGGCTGTCAATCCTGTTCAGGGATTTAATAAAAATATTGAAAATTAATTTAATGTAAATTATGTTTTACTTATTATCAAATTTTCTAAGAAATTATTTTGATATACCAGGAATTGGATTATTTCAATACATTACATTTCGCTCGGCTGCTGCTGCAATTTCCGCACTAATCATTTGCTTCTACTTCGGACCTAAAATAATCAATAAGCTTCGAAGAAAACAGCTCGGCGAACAAGCTAAGAGAGAACTCGCAACAGTAGGCAATCACTCCCTGAAAGCTGGCACTCCAACAATGGGCGGTTTTATTGTATTGCTTGCCGTACTACTCCCTACTGTTCTTTGGGCAAATGTAACAAATATGTTTGTGATTCTAATTCTACTCACAACACTATGGTTAGGAATTGTTGGCTTTATAGATGATTATCTTAAAGTTGTCAAAAAACTTCCAAATGGCCTAATTGGTAGGTATAAAATTGTTGGACAAGTTTCTATCGGACTAATTATAGGTGCAACAATATATTTTTTCCCAGAATGGTTTTTCTCATCATTTAATAAATACAATACATTGACAACTATACCATTTTCAAAGAATTTTAATTTTGACTTTGGGATATTTTATATTCCAATGGTAATTTTTGTGATGACTGCTACTTCAAATGCAGTTAATTTAACAGATGGATTAGATGGATTAGCAATAGGCACTGTTGGAATTTCAGTTTTTGCACTTGCTTTGATTGCATATGTTTCAGGAAACGTAACTTTTGCAAAATATTTAAATATAATGTATTTACCGGGTAGCGGTGAAATAACAATTTTTGCAGCATCTATTATTGGTGCAGCTTTGGGATTTCTATGGTTTAATTCATATCCTGCCCAAGTATTTATGGGTGATACAGGCTCTCTCGCACTTGGTGGAGCATTGGGTGGTATGTGTATTTTATTAAAAAAAGAATTTCTTTTACCTATTGTTGGCGGAATATTTTTTGCTGAAACATTATCTGTAATCATTCAAGTATCTTATTTTAAATATACAAAAAAGAAATATGGCGAAGGTCGTAGATTATTCAAGATTGCTCCACTACATCATCATTTTGAAAAATGTGGGATTCACGAATCAAAAATAGTTACACGTTTTTATATTATAGCTGTTATGCTCGCAATAATTACTATGGCAACATTCAAAGTTCGTTAATTTGCTGGATATTCGACGTGTAAATCATATTCTTCCGCACGAACTATTTTTGCTTTAATAATAACGCCTGGTAAGAACTTCTTAGTGGATTTTATTATAACACCATTATCAATTTCAGGTGCATCGAATTGTGTTCTACCTATATAAAACTTTTTATTCTCATCATCTATAATAACATCTATTGTTTTACCAATTAGCGATTTATTTCGTTCAAGCGATATTTGCTGTTGTAATCGCATTATTTTGTCAAGTCTTTCATCTTTGATTTTTTGTGGAATAGGATCGCCAAGAGAATATGCAGAGGTACCTTCCTCTGGTGAATATGTAAATACTCCAAGCCTTTCAAATTTTTGCTCTTCTACGAACGTATATAGTTCTTCAAAATCCTGCTCTGTTTCGCTGGGATATCCCACAATAAAAGTTGTTCTAATCGCAACCTCAGGAATTGTATCTCTAATTTCCTTGATTAACTCAATAATATTCTCTTTTGTTGACCGCCGCTTCATTGAATGAAGCACATTGTTTGAAATATGCTGCAATGGCAAATCAATATATTTACAAATATTATCGTGTTGAGCAATAACTTTCAACACTTCTTTCGGGAAATTTGTCGGATATGTATAAAGCAGGCGAATCCACTTAAATTCAAAATTATCAGCTAAATTGTTAAGCAAAAACGGCAATTTATATGTTCCGTAAATATCTTTTCCATAGAAAGTTGTGTCTTGGGCAATAATATTTAGCTCCTGAACACCTTGTTTCAATAAATCTTTTGCTTCTTTTAATAATTCTTCCATACTGCGAGAACGATATTTTCCTTTAATAAGTGGTATAGCACAAAACGAACAACGATGGCTACATCCCTCAGAAATCTTTAAATAACTATAATGCGAAGGTGTCATCAAAAGACGAGTATAATCAGATACGTATTTTTTCCCGAAAGAATTTACAATTTGCTTGTAGGGCTCAATTCCGAATATCTCATCAATTTGTAATATTTGATTTTTCAAATCAGGATAACGTTGAGAAAGACAACCGAACACTATGAGTTTTTTTATTTTGTTCCTGCGGCGCAATTCAGCCATTTGTAGGATTAATTGAATACTCTCTTCTTTTGCAGGTTTAATAAAGCCACAAGTATTAATTATTACAGCTTCAGCCTCATTTAGATTGTGTGTTAATTCAAACTGTTTACCATCCAAAATACCAGCAAGACGCTCGCTATCAACTAAATTTTTATTGCAACCTAATGTAAATATTGCTATTTTTTTTATTTCGTTACTCACAATAAATCATCTTAATAAATAAAAGATAAATATACTAAAAATATGAATATTTCCAAAATAATATGAGAAATATCATAAGATTGGTATTTATAAATAGTTTGCAGGTGTTTGTAGCAACAATAAATTGACACTATCTATACAATTACATTCAAATCTTGCCTTAGCAATAATCCCATAAAAATAGTATCCGGCTATTATTCCAATTAATATCATTATTATTATCTTAATTCTATCAGAAAGTTTGAAAAAGCTAAGACCCCAAAAAATAAGTATAAATTGCCAGACGTAATTAGTCAAGTTGAAATTGATTGGAATAATAAAATTATGAATAATGCTAATTAATCCAAATGAAATAAAGAAAGTCCCGAAAAAAATACTCGATTTTTTCATAATTATTTTTCACTTTTTTTGGTAATCAACAATAATACACCAATAATAATAAGTATTATTGAGAAAAATATCCCTCTATCCCAAATTGGGAAAAATTCATTGATAAAAAACAATACTCCTAATACAAGAAGTATTATTCCTAATATTGTTCGACTTTGAAGTTTGTTTGAATTTATTTCAGTTTGTTGCTCTTCCTCCTCGACAACTGGTATAAAGTCACTTGAAAAAATTGGTTTTGGTCGTTCAGGAACAATAATCCAAAGAACTATATAAGCAATAAAACCAACTGCATAAGAAATCGTAGTAATGATAAATAAGGCACGCACAAGCACCGGGTCAATATCAAAATATTCAGCGATACCTCCGCATACTCCGGCAATTTTTCTATCAATATATGAGCGATATAATTTCTTTGTCATAACAATATTCCTTATTACATATTCTTTATTAAAATACGTAGTGAAAAATAAATATGTTTCAAAAAAATTAGAGTTCTAATTCTAATACAACCGGGCAATGGTCAGAACCAAATACTTGCGGTAATTGACGAACATTTTTTACGAATTGGACTAAATCATTAGATATAAGATGGTAATCAATTCTCCATCCAATATTTCTTTTGCGAGAATTTGCTCGATTGCTCCACCAAGTATAATGTCCACCCTCCTTGACAAACAATCGAAATGCATCTGTAAAACCAGTAGCGAAATATTCTTCCATTTTATCACGTTCTACTTTTAAAAAACCAGAGGTATTTTCATTTTCTTTTGGATTTGCCAGATCAATTTCCGTTCGAGCAGTATTGAAGTCGCCCATAATAATAACTGAGCGGCCTTTTTTCAAGATTTTTTTTATATAATCCAGCAAAGCATCGTAAAAGTCAAGTTTATAATCTAATCTTGGATCGTCTGTATAACCCTTTGGGAAATAAACATTAAATAAAACAAATTTATCGAAATCAGATTCAATAATTCGTCCTTCGTCATCAAATTTGGGAATTCCCATGCCATAGTTAATAGATTGAGGTTCTAATTTGCTAAAAAGAGCCACACCACTGTAGCCTTTTTTAACTTTACAAGAATTGTAATATGCAAAGTAGCCTGGTGGCACTCGAAGATTGTCAGCAATTTGTTCTGGAGCTGCTTTTGTTTCTTGTAAACCAATAATATCTGGCTGCTCCTGTTCAATAAAATTAAATAAATTATTATCAAAAGAAACATTATCAAGGCGAATACTTTTATTCTGCCCTGTAATTGCTCTATATCCGTTGATATTCCAAGTAACAATTTTCATTTTTTATCTTCCTTATGGATAAAGTCTATCTATTTGCCAATTACCGTCTGGTAATAATAAATAGCGAAAACGGTCGTGAAGACGACTGGGACGACCTTGCCAAAATTCAAATTGCTCAGGAATTAGTCTATAACCACCCCAGTGAGGTGGAAGAGGAACATTTGTTGGGTATTTAAGTATAAGCAAAGCTACTTTTCTCATTAGAGTAAATCGAGACTTCAATACTCTACTTTGCTCGGATGCCCAAGCTCCAAGACGGCTTGTATATGGACGCGATTGAAAATAATGGTTAGATTCCTCGGTAGTTAGCTTTTCAATTTTTCCTTCGATACGAACCTGACGCTCAAATTTATCCCAGAAAAAAAGCATTGCTGCATATGGGTTTTGTTGGATTTCCTGACCTTTACGACTTTCGTAATTTGAATAAAAAACAAAGCCATTACTATCATAACCTTTAAGAAGCAAAATACGTGAAGAAGGTTTCCCTTCGTTATTGACTGTTGATAAAGCAAAAGCATTAGGGTCAGCGAAATCACCTTTTAAAGCATCATTGAACCAAATTTCGAATTGCTCGAATGGATTTTTTTTAATGCTTTTTTCATCTAAACTAAATTTACCATAATCGTGACGAATACTTGAAATGTCTTCTCTGTTCATCAATTGTTTATTCCTCTAATAATTTTAGGACAGGTATAATATATGTTACCATTACTATCAACTTCTAAACTTAGAATCCCGTTTTCAGTAAGCGAGTTTAAAATAGTTTTTGCTTCTGTAGTTGACAAAGCAGTTTTTAAGCTAAATTGCACTTCATTGATTTTATTATCGTTCTCTGCCAGATATTTTAAGACAATATGCTCATATTCTCTTAATTTCCCTACTTTAATAGACATTTTATATTTTTTGCGCATTAAGTAACCAATAATAAGTGGGACAACTCCCATCAATAACACAGTGAAATCAGTTTCTTGAACAGAATTAGATAACAAAGACGATACAACAAAAGCACCACCAAAAACAGTATAGAAAAGCCCCCACACCCAAAGAAAATTTGCCCATCTTTTATATGATGGAGATTTTGGTAAATCAATATCCTTGAAATTGTCTGGCATAACAAGAATTAATATTTGTTTCACGCTCAAAAATAATCATAAAAAAATCAAAAAAAAACATATTTATTAAAAAAAATACTTGTTTTTTTATGGAAAAGTCTGTAATTTTGTATCCTTAATAATGATGATTGTTCTTTGATTTCGAAATAATTCCTGAGTAGCTCAGCTGGTTAGAGCATCTGACTGTTAATCAGAGGGTCGGGGGTTCAAGTCCCTCCTCAGGAGCATAAGAAAAGCCTTGAAAAACAAGTTTTTTCAAGGCTTTTTTGTTAGCCACTACACCCTATTTGTTTCTCATAATCCTGCACTTTTTTAAAAAATATTTTGGACTTTATACGGACAATTATTGTCTTGATATTTGAATTAATACCCTTAACCAATAAGCACATTAATATGTTTTAATATAAAAAAAAACTGCCTCCCAAAATGAGAGGCAGCTTTTTATTGTTTTGAATAGTAGTATTATTTCACTATTACTACGTTATGAACTGCTGTTTCACCATTTCCAGAAACTCGTAAGAAGTAGTTACCGCTTGGCAACTGACCAGTTGCATTAGTCAATTCTATTGTAAAGTTATGAGAACCATTAGCTAAATTAACATTATTAACGTAAACTGTTTCACCAATTACATTAACAAGTTCAATGCGATACAAACCAACATTTTCAACTTCGAGAGCAAATGAAATTCTGTCGGTTGCTGGATTTGGAGTTAATGAAGTAATATGCAATGTAGTTGCAACTTCAATTTCGTCTGCATCTTTACGCGAAGTCTGGCGAGTACGTGGATTGTTTGCTGATAGTTCAGAAGAAGTGTTGTAAATAATTGCTCCACTATTTTGGTTGTACTCAAATACGTGGAATGTGTAATATTGCAAGCGTTCAAGACCAGTTACAGTAATTGGACCACTACCGGTGCCGTTGTAAACGATATAATAATCTTCGCCATTAACTGTATGCTTAGTAATTAGATTGCCGAAGAATGGATCAGCAAGATAATTAGTGTTGTTTTGCGGAATGAAGGCATTTGCGGGCCAGCTATTTTGTTTAGTAGCTACTACAATGCGACCGTTACCAGTACCATTAGTCCAGCTTAGAGTAATTTGAGTACGACCCCAGTTAATCCAATTGATTTGTGTGGCCTGATTTGGTAGAGTAATAACGTTGAGCGTAGCTACATTACTTGGAATTGTAGTACAACTTGTTACTAATGCACGGTATTGGTTGCCGTTCATACTATTTAAAATGTAAGTAAGCGATAAGGTATTAGATGTAGCGCCTGGAATATCGTTCCAAGTATTGCTACCATAAGGTTTAACCTGCCATTGAACTGTATTTGTAGGATCTTGTGTAGCAACAGTGAAAGTAACATTTGTATATTCTTGTGCATAAAGGTCAGTTGGTTGAGCTGTTATTACAGGAACTGGAATAACTGTAATTGCAAATGTTCCAGAATTTACGCATCCATTATTGTCAGTATAGGTATAAGTAATGGTGTGAGTACCAGCACCAGCTGCAACTGGGTCAAAAATGTTGTTTGCAACACCATTACCCGAATAAGTTCCACCCACAGGAGTTGCACTTGTCAGTGCAAATGGCGGATCAATAATACATACTGTTGAAGCATTAGGAACATTGATTGGTGGTAATGGGTTGACTGTTATTGTAAACTGAGCTGAGTTTGTACACCCTTTATTATCAGTATAGGTATACGTTACTGTGTAAGAACCGACACCGTAAACAGATGGATTAAATGAAGTGACAGGAGTTCCATTGATTAAGTATGTACCGCCAATTGGTGTTGCACCTACTAGATCGAACTGAGGAGCATCAATACAAACAGAGATGTTTTGCGGTACATTGATTACAGGCAATGGATTCACTGTAATTGTAAATTGTGCTGAATTTGTGCAATTGTACTCACCTGTATATGTATAAGTAATGGTATGAACGCCTGCACCAGCAGTAGCTGGATTAAATGTGGTGATAGGAATACCATTAAATGTATAAACACCACCCGTAGGAGTTCCACCAGAGAGAGTAATCGGATTGGCGTCAATACAAACTTCAAGATTATTAGGAGCAGTAACTACTATTGAATTAATAACTGTAATTGTAAAGTCAGCTGAATTAGTGCAACCATTAGCATCTGTATAAGAGTAAATAATAGTATGAACGCCAACACCGGCTACTGACGGGTTAAAGATACCGTTGGAAACACCAGGTCCGCTGTATGTTCCACCAACAGGCAAGCCACCTGTAAGAGTTTGAGGAGAACCAGCAACGCAAATTTCAAAATTAGCGGGTGCTGTAACAACTGGTAATGAATTGACGACTGCTGAAAAGCTTGCAGTGCCCGTATTACCATATGTATCAGCAATATTAGCAGTTAGCAAAGCATTACCGATATTATTCCAAACAACATTAATACCATTTGCAGTTGTTGTAATCTGTGCATTTAAGTTTGAAGTCCAGTTAATATTTGCAACTGAAACGTTACCAAGATTAATAGTGTAACTATTAGTGGAACCTATACAGACTGAATTAGGACCTGAGATTGGATTGATTGGATATGTATTGACATTTTGTATAGATGACCATTCTGATACTGCTAAGCCACGCTTAGCACGAACTTTGTATTGATACTGAGTATTTGCAGTTGCAAACAAGTCTACAAAATATGCACCGCTGGTAGTAGCATTTCCAACATCAATAATGTCATTGTTTAACCAAAGTTCAAATCCATCTATTGGCTGCGCAACGTTATAGTTCCAGTTTGCTGTAAACATATCGTAAGAAACGTTTGTTGCGGGCGCAACAATAGGTGGAGTAACATTAAACGCTGTTTCAACAAGACGTGGATTCATTACACCGGCAAATGGGTTGTAGCGAACACCACTATTGGTGTAATATTCAACAACAAACACATTGTAACGGGTTGAAGGTGTTAAGCCGGAAATTGTAACAGTACGAGCAGCACCTGTGAGTTGTTTTACAACATAAGTTCGTTTGCTGCCATAACGCAACTCAACAGCGTTTGCAAGGTTTCCATTTGTAGCGGCATAATTAGATAAATCACTGCTTAACGTTGCTATTAGCTCATACCAATCGTTTGAAGAAAGCTCATCTGGTGAAACAAGAACTAATCTTCCTTGACCATTACCATTTATCCAAGCAGCATTAATGGAAGTTGTACCAATATTGTTGAAAACAATAAAGCGTGCAGCGACATCATTATATTCTGGGATGTTTGCACCCTTAACGTTATTGGAAGCATTTCTTGCTATGCCATAAATATCAGTAGATGTCAGAATTACTGGGCTAATGAAATCAGGATCTGACAATACAGCATAAGTAACAAATGGCATATTAGTTTGGAATGGAACAACTTTCATCTTTGCATTAGCATCTTTTGTTGTTGCAGTTTGCCAAGCGGAAAGTGTAGTGTGAGCAGTTGAGTTGTTGATAGTGTAACCAATTCGTAAGTTGGATGAACCAGCTAATTGATAAATATTATGATCTAAATTATCGAACAGTGATGCATTATGAACATAATAAATGTAGTTTTGTGCAGTTGAAGCAGTAGTTTTATTAACAAATATGTTGTTTCTTACATCAACATCTTGGACAGAAGTATTGCTTACAAATAGAACACCCGAATAGCCAACACCACTATGAAGCATTCCATTCATAAGTACAGTATTGTTATAAATCCGGATATGACGACCATTGCTAATAAGAATAGCATATGGATTGTTTTGAACATAAGTTGGATTGACACTACCGTAGCCAGAAATGCCCCAAATCATATTGTTTTCAATATTTATTGGAGTTGAAGCGCTATTGACTGCATTACCACTTATGTTGATACCATATGCACAACCATTAGCACCTGCAGTAAATAATGTACTATTCAAATCAAATATCTTGTTACCTTTTATTGTCAAACCTTGATTAGCACCAGTTGAAACAAATATACCACTAACATTTGCAATGTTGTTATTCAATAATCCTGCATTAGTAATTGAGTTGTTCAGAATTTGAGCATTTGCACTTGTCTGAACAAAAATACCATACAAGCGGAAATGTTTTACTATATTATGCTCAACAACGGCATTTGCAGAGCTTACAAGATTTATACCATATTGGGCACCAGGATATAAATCCGGTTTAGAAGTAAAGATTTCGTTGTCCTTAACAAGAGCGTTGTTTGCTGAATTAATCACAATACCAATGTTTTGAGGATTAATAACAGTGTTGTTTTCTACAATAGGTGCGTTTAAGCTATAGAGCTCAAAACCATTGTATAACAATCCTGCAAACTCTTCTGCACCGAATGTATTATTCTTAATTACAACACCAGTTGGACGGTTAGCAACATGTCCCTGGAAGAGAATACCGCGTTTAGCATTAAGGAATTTGTTGTTTTCAATTACAACATTATTATTTGGAGCAATTGGAGTTGCACCAATTGTAGTAGCAGCACCAGAGAAAATACCAGCAGTATTATACAAGTTAATATCTTCTGTTGCAGTTGCTAAAATAGAATTCTTAATTTCAATATTCTCTGCACCAGCTGCTTCAGTATTCATAGAAGCGAGCCAAATAGCTACACCATTGGCTGTTGCAGTATTAATAACTTTGAGTCTGTAGTTTTCACCATTGAATTTAATTCTGTTAGCACCGTTAAGCTTGAACACAGCTCCATCGGCAACGTTTGCAGATATGGTTCTCAATGCTAAATTGTCAGTAGTTATAGTTATTGTGTGGCCCGTACCAAAGTATTCAGGGAACTCAGAAATATTTACCTGACCAGGTTCAGTAATATCAGATATTGCAACAAGAGATACATTGCCACCTACTAACGCACCATTATTGTAGATCTCATTGAAAAATGCTGTAAATGTTGGAAAGTGCGCATTTGAACCAGTACCAATGTTATATGTACCCATTAATACATAAGGTGCAGTCGTAAATGAGCGAGTTTCACTCCAATCAGACACATTAAATGAGCTGATTGCACGAACCCGCCAATAGTATGTAGTTGTATATCCAAGCTGTAAAGTTGTAGAAGTTGAAGTTACTACTTCAGTTTTAATAATATTTGTGAAGTATTGATCAGTTGCAACTTGAAAACGATACATTGTAGCTTCGCTTACAGGTTGCCAGCTAAATGATACATTTGCTAACACATCAACTGCATTATTTGTAGGCGCTACTAATGTAGGCATAGTAAGCGGTTGAACTGAAAATCCAAAGCGAACATTTGGCAAACTTGAACTTGAAGTTAGAGAAGTTGGCATATTGTTATCATCTCGGGCTGCTCTATGACGATTTGGTGTAACTGATGTAAATGCATAAGTTGGATATGCACTGATCCATGATTGATTATGTTTAACAACCAAAACACTTAAATTACTTGTTCCATTATAAACAAAAGGTGTTGTTAAATTCACTTGCATCCAACCTGATGTAGCATTATTTGTAAAGCTACCGTGATATACACGAGTATAGGTAGCAGAATCATAAGAACCTGTTGCGAGTGAGTTATCAGTTGTATGCTTCATAAATATTGAAACAGGTCCAATTGGATTTACATCTGTACCACCAACTTTGTTGTAAGCAATTGAAGTTATTGTCATTGGAAAACCAATTTCATTTGCAAGGTATATCGCTTCAGAGGCACTCATATTATAATAACGATCTAGTGGATAGGATTGCCCTGATGTACCAGTACCAATAGTAATGAAAGGAGTTGGAGATGCTACTGTACTGAATGATCGAACTACACTCCAAGCACTTTGATATTGGGTATTGTAGGCTTTCACTCTCCACCAGTATGAAGTATTAAAATCTAAACCATAATAAATATAGTTTGTTGTACTTGTATTAATTTCTGCTACTTTGTTCATCAGATATGCATCAGAATATATTTCAAGAATATAGCCAGTTGCATCTATGTTATTTTGCCATTGGAAAGCAACATTTATATTTAATCCAGTAGCTCCGTTAGCTGGTGCTACAAGAACAACTGGGAAAATAGCAGGACGAGTTGTAAATTGGCGTGTTTCAGACCATAAACCAGTATAGTTAGTATTTTTGCCACGAACTCGCCACCAGTATTGAGTTTCGTATTGCAAGTTTACAATTACACTTAATTCGGTTGTAGTTGTTGTATAATAAAGATTTGAGAAGTTTTCATCTGTTGCAATTTGAATTTCATACTGTGTTGCATCTACATTACTATTCCACGAGAAGATACTTTGAATTGGCAAATTCTGAGTGTTATTAGCAGGAGAAACTAATACAATTGGATAAATCGCAGGACGAGTTGTAAATTTCCAAGCTGGTGTAAATAAGCTTGTGTTTTGGTCATTATAGCCTTTTACACGCCAATAATAATCAGTAAGATATTGCAAGTTTGTTAATGTATACGATGTTGCAGTTGTATTGACTTCAACTAAAACAGTTGTGAACGTTGGACTCGTGGAAACTTGCAATACATAGCCAGTTGCATCTAATGCAGGTACCCAAGTTAATACTACTGAGCCAATTGGATGGTCAGTAGAGTTATTGGCCGGTGATAGCAACTCTGGTTCAAGCGTTTCAATTTCAAGAACACTGTTACCCGTTTGAGCAGACGCCGATCCATAGCTCACAATTGCTTTATAGGTACCAGCGTGAGTTGGATTCGTTGAAGAAATGGAAAGTGTGTTGTTGTTTATAGTAATGTTATTTACTCCACTCGTTATAGGATTGTTATTAAACAACCATTGATAAGTAAAGCCTGGGAAATGACCAGCAGGAACTGTACGAGCAATTCCATCAGCGAATGCAGTAACCGCTGGGACAAATGTCAAATCAAATGTTGCATTTGAACCTTTCTTTGTAAGAACTGGCAAATCAGTTTGAATAGTTATTGCAGATGGTTGTGCAATATCTGCACCTGCAAGATTATTGACAGATGTTCTTGTTTCGCCGTGAATATCAGTTGCAGGGATTCCTGTAAAGAGTGGTTTACGCAATGTTTCATCGAGTAGTGATGCTCCTTGAACAATAGGATTATTATGAGCAATAAATGTCAAATCACCATAAGTTGAGTTCTGATCAAAACCAAGTGGTGCAACAGCAGAAAGATACGCACTATATGTTGAAAGAGTTGTTGAACCTAATACTGCAAATACTGGTTTATTACCGCCATTGAAATAATGGTTATAATCAACATAATATGATAATGAATCATGATATGTAAAGTTCAGCCAATAGATAGTAGATTGAGCATTTGAAGAAACTTGGTTTGTAGCGTTAATAATTATATTGTTTCGAATTCGAACATTTTTTACTGTATTCGACACTATAAATATTGCTGAATTCCTTGGATTTAGTGAATTCGGAGCAATCGTTCCTGCCATATTGATTGTGTTGTGATAAATATTCACACCGTTAGTTGTCCCACCAATACGAATAGCGAAATCATTATCTGTAGTGCTTGTATTAGTATAGCCAAAAGAATATAAGTTGGATATAATATTATTTGCAATAGTAGCATTTGTAACAGTGGCAGCAATATTTATTCCATAAGCGCCATAACCACCAGTAGAAGCATTTGAAAGCCCTGTTATAATGTTTCCTTCAATCACAGGGTTATTGAATGTGCCGGAGGCAAGTTCAATAGCAGCAAGGTTAGGCGATGAAGCTAGAACCATATTTCGAATAACATTGTTTTTGATTACTGGAGCAACGCAACCATTTAAAATAATACCACGGACTCGAACAGTCATAGCATCAGCGATGTCACCAATATTATTTCCGATAATTTGCAGACCAGTTAAGCCATCACCTAATATTCTAATTCCGTGATAAGCACGTTTAATATTATTATTCAGTATGCTCAAATTATGGCTGGTAGCATTGTTGTTTGAGGAGCCTGTAACGTCGCGAAGCAATATTGCATAAACAGACGAACCAGTTCCATCTGTACCGATAATATTGAGATTTTTCAAAGTAATATCGGTCGCTCCATTTGTTGAACTACCAATTATTTCTATAATATTTGAAGATGTTGCTGCATTGATGTTTTGGATTGTCAGAGAATTCTCACCATTCAACAAGCCATCAAAAGTAATTCTATCCGCCTGATTAATCACAATACAAGAACCTGATTTATTAAATGTAAGTGTTCTAGCTTGTTGCGAAGGTTTAATTGTAACTGTAAAACCACTACCGCCTTCTTCTACAAGCTGATTAAGAGCTACTGTCCCTGGTTCAGTAATATCAGATACAATTTCAATAGTAACATTACCCGTTAAAACACCATTGTTTAAGGCATTAAATAACCCATTTGAACCTGTTAGAGTTGTAAATGTCTGATTTTCACCAACTTGATATGTGCCACTATAAGCAAAGGACAAAACATATGATGTAGTTACCCCTGTTACTGGGAAATTCCCAGCTACAAGTTCAGTTGAGTTTGGGTTTGTAGCAAAAGTCCCACTTGATGCTCCCACCAAAGCATTCGAAGAATTATCTTGTGCAATAACAAAGTATTGAATGACATCACCCGGTGCAACACCACCATAAATAAGAGAATAATCAAAAGTAAAAGTATATTCGTCTTGACCGGTTAAATTGCCAACAGTATATTTCCATCCATCAGATGTATTGTTGTTATCAACAAATGTGTTAGCGTTAGTTGTCTTTCTGTAATACAATCGAGGTGAATTTGTTGGATGAATTTCACTTACATCTGTAATTGTTGCAATAAGTGTTCTGTTTGTAAGCAAAGCGGTATTGCCAAGAGGTGTAAATGTAATAGAAGGAGGTATGGCATCGCCACTTTGTTCATAAGCCCCTAAGGTTGGAGCAGTATTTGAACGAGGATTTCCCAGAATATCAATAGTTACTGTTGATATTGGAGTACCTAACCCAACTACAGGAGAACCAACGAAAGGTGTCAATTCAGTATTTGAATTAAATAGAGGATCAATAGAAACAGAATTTATATCCTGAGTAACTATTGCTTGCCAGTCAGTCAATGTAGCCCGATCGCTACCTACAAAACCAAGAACTGCCTGTGAACCAGAAGCATAGTAATCATTATAATTAATAGTTGAGCCTGTTAAATTACCTGTTCCTGCAAGATATATAGCATATGCTTTAGAACCAGTAAAGCTTTGTCTTGAATTTGCAAAGATGTTATTGCGTATATTCAAACTGGTTGAACTAGTTGTAGTAACAAGCAATGCAGCAGATAAATTAGCTGCAGCATTAGTTGCCGTAGCTGTGCCAAATAAATTAATACTGTTGTGGTATATTTGGTGACCTGTCCCAGCAGCAATCCTTATTCCAGCAAGTGCATACGAAAGAGTAGTTTTATTTGAATTATCGAAAATACCAGCAATTACATTGTTAACAACAACACAGTTGTTTGGACTTGTCCCACCAATCCAAATTCCTTCAGCTTGATACGAGGTTGATGTTGAGGTAGAATAAATATTCTTAATAATATTTCTGCTGAAATTTACATTAGCCGAACCTGACGAATATATACCACGAGCGTCAGCACCGCTAATGTTGCTAATAGTATTTAGATATACATTTGATGTACCGGAAGATGAAAGATAAATACCACCACAAGCACTTGTTGAGGTAATAGAGGTAATATTTGAAATTGTGTTGTTATAAATATTACTATTAGCACCGGAAACAAGATAAATACCGTAAGTAGTTGATGTAGTATTGCAATTTCTTATTATGTTGTTAAAGGTATTACCAGCACTTGAACTTGCATAAACCCCATAAAAAGTTGTTCCAGAGCAATTCTCTATAGTATTGCCAGAAACATTGAAATTACCGCTTGAACTTATAAAATAAATACCACCAAAAGTGGAAGCACTTGTAATATTTTTAATAGTATTATTTGAAACTGTTGCACCAGTAGAAGACGTGAAATACATAGGATAGTATGAAGAAGAACCTGTGGTCACGCAGTTTTCTAACGTGTTACTTGTAATAACTGCATTTGGGGAATTTCCAAGATAAATATTATATTGAGTGGTTGAAGTATTGATATTAAAAGCATTACTGATAATATTAGGAGCAGAGCAATAGGATAAATAAATTGCATAATAAAGTCCATCACCCGCTGTTGCATTATTACCAAAATTATTGTTCGAAATGTTGATATTTGTAGCTTGACCAGTAGATAAGCCATTAATCCTTATCCCATAGTAAATTTTACGAAAATTATTATACTCAATTGTAAGATTATTAATCCCCGTTGCACCAGTTGTCAAAGTTGTTCCCGTAGCACCAGCAAGAATACCATAAATTGTTGATGTAGAAGGAGATGAACCAACAAAATTTACATATCTAATTATGTTGTTTTGTGGACCATCGCCAGCTGTAGTTTTAGTTAAACGAATGCAAATACCATTAGCAGAAGCATCATTTTGAATTGTAAGAGCAGGGGTTGAACCAGCTTGATTAATACGCCCATCGATAGTAACGTTATCTGCATCTTGAAGCTCGATTATTCCATAAGCTACATTACCCGAAATAGTAGCATTAGTTGTAGGATAAATATTAACCTGAGCATAATTAGCAGAACCGACACCGGACGCATTAAGCACAGCAATATCAGTTTCAGTCGTATTGCCAGTAATTTCGACATTAATAATGCCCTGATGAGTACCAGCATTAATAGCGTCGAAAGCTGCTTTAAGATTGCTGTATTGAATTCCATTAATCATCACTTGCGCATTTGCAAATGATGCAGCAGCCAAAGCAATGGCTAAAATTGAATAAAATCGTTTGAAAAAATTAAACATAGAAAACCTTTTATATTGTTAAAAATACTATGGTAATAAAATTGATGACAAAATAACATAGTAAAGAAAGTCAGTTTTCACCTTCTTATTAGAAAAACATACATATTTGAAATACTACTAATATATAATTTACTCCCAAAAAACTATAAATAGCTATAATTAGTAAAGTATTCTCAGAAGTTAATTTAACAAAAAAATACTAAAAAACAATATTAAATTTACTTTGAATAAAAAGAAATAATCTATAACATAAGTAACCAATAATAGAGCCGATCATTGCACCAGCAATTACATCTGATGGATAATGAACTCCACAGTAAACTCGAGTATAAGCAATAATTATTGCAATAGAAATAAAAATATACCAGTACCGCTTAAAAAAACCTGATAGTAGAATTGCAGCTGCAAAATTATTTACAGCGTGCGACGAAGGGAACGATTTTCCACTACCGCAGCTAACTAACAACCGAACATCAATAAGTTCGTGACAGGGGCGCAATCTTCCTACAAAACTTTTAATTACAGAGCTACTAAGCTGATCGGAAATCACAACAGTGATAACTAACAATAATGCTACAATTTGTCCACGGCGCCCACCTTTCCATATCAAAATAAATAGAGCAATTGCATAAACTGGCAATAAATACTTCTCCTTTGTAAGAATAGGCATTATCGCGTCAAACACTGGATTGACAAAAGCTTGATTAAACAGTCTAAACAAATACAAATCTATCCCGAATAGTGTTTCCATCTCCTCCATCTAATTGATTATTTCAAAATGTATTGCTATATTTGCTAAAAAGTATAGGTAAAAATATGAATAATGAAATAATTAAACAAAACTTTTTAAATATTAAATCTATAATCGAACAAACTTCAAAAAAATTTTCAAAAAATCCAGAAGATATTAAAATTATTGCTGTCAGTAAAACTCATAGAATAGATGCAATTTCTGCTGCATATTCGGCAGGCGCAAGAATTTTCGGTGAGAATTACGTTCAGGAATTAGTTGAAAAGCAATCTCAATTATCCGAAAAAGGGATTTTGCCAGAATGGCACTTCATTGGTCACTTGCAAACAAACAAAGTAAAGTATATTGCTCCATTTATATCCTTAATTCACTCAGTAGATAGCGAAAAATTAGCTTCGGAAATTGCTCGTCAGGCTGAAAAACACAACCGAACAATTGATATTTTGCTGCAAATCAACACTTCCGGCGAAATTTCAAAATTTGGCTGCGAACCGGATGAAGCAGTAAGCCTTGCTGAAAAAGTTTTGGGATTGCCTAACATAAAACTCAAAGGACTTATGACAATTGGTACATTCTCCAATAATGGAACTGTAATTAGAAAGGAATTTCGATTATTAAAAAGTATTTTAGAAGAAATTAACAACAAACTTGGACTGAATTTGGCCGAACTATCAATGGGTATGAGTCACGATTACGAAATTGCGATTGAGGAAGGTTCAACGATGGTTCGTATAGGAACTGCAATTTTTGGTGAGCGATATTACAATCGTTAATCTTTTTTGAATTTTTCGAGTAATTTTTGCATTTTTTCTGGATCTTTTTCGATATCTTCTATTGCTTTTCGTGTTTCTAAACTTCCTTTCTCGATTCCAAGCGAACGAGCAATTTCATTTAATCTTGCAGTCTCAATAATAAATTCTTTGCCAAGTTTCTCAATATTTTTTTGTTTTATTTTTCTTTGTTCTTCAACGAGGTTCATAGCAATTTCAAATTTAGCAGAAACAGTTTTTTTAGGTTTGATATCTGGTTCTATATCGCAAGCTTGCAAGTTTGCTTCTTTCTCAGTTTGTTCGGAGCGTATTACATCAATAATATTTTCGATGGCTTTTTGTTTATCTTCAAAGTTAATGTTTTCAGGTTTTGGTATAGTTTTTTCTTGTTTTATTTCATCGATGGAAGGCTTTTGCTGTTTTGAATAAGCACGAGCCGCCATCAATTTTGCAGTTTGATCAGTTTTTTTCTTATCATTGGCTTTGGAAGAATTATTTTTATCTTTTGGCTTATGTGTTTTTTTGAGTACTTCTCGCTGTTTTTTCTGTCGCCAACGAAGGTATAAGTAAACAACAAGCAAAAATAACCCAGCAACAATACCACCGACATAAGTCAGAATTTGTTTATAAATCGCTGGGATCTCGTCTTCGTTTTGGACAGTATCTTTAAATATAGTTTCAAATTTTTTTGCTAATTCACTTGTATCTTTTGATGATGATTTATCTTGAATTATCTTTGGAACTAAACTTAAATGCGAAACAGGCTCCAAGCACACTGTATCAGTTTCAATAATGTTTGCAAGTGAAATTTTAGGAGAATAAGTAAATCCAGTTTTGGATTGAAATAACTTTGCATATTTAGATGCACTATCTAATTGATCTTTTAGAGCATAGATTTGCGAGATTGCCGCATATAAATCAGGGACATCAACTCCGTTCAATTCAGCAAAACGTAAATTATGCACGGCAGAATTGATTTTACCTTGTTGCAAATACAAAAGTCCCAGATAAAATGCAGCTAATGGCTCTTGACGAAGGCTTGCAGAAAATAGCAACCGTTGAGCAACGTCTGTAATATTGTCTTCCAAAGCAAGCAGTCCTTGACGAAGCGTATCTTCAGACGGTGTTAAATCCATCCAACGGAAAGTCTCGACAATTATTGAACGAGTAAATGGCAATGAAACAGCAGTATATCCAGTTTGTTCATTTAAAGAAATATAAATTGTAAGACTATTTTTTTGCGAATTAACATAAACGTCATTTATTATGCCTTTACCTTGTTTCATTCGAGATGTATCAGCGACCAAACAATTATTCAAAGTAAGAATAATTTTCATTTTGTCGTCGGACAAATTGGATTTAAAGTTTATAGGAAAATTTTTGAAAAATAAGAATACTCTATTTTTATTGTCAATAGTAATGTTTTTCAGCATTTGCTGAGACAATAGAACATTGCTGCAAAAAATAAACGCAAAAATAAAAATCAATATTTTGCAATTAATCTTCACTCTGTTTTTGCGATTGGTAATACAATCCTAAAAGTAGTGCCTTTGCCAAACTCAGAAGCAAAAGAAATACGTCCTTTGTGATTATTAATTATTAGCTTTGAGATATATAGATTTATAGCAAGTTTCTCTTTTTCAGTAAAATGCGGTTCAAAAATATTTTGGAAATCTTCTTCTGCGATGCCTTCACCTGTATCAGCAATGCTAATTGAAGCTTTTTTATCGCTTTGCTTGAAACAACCAATAGTTATTGTCCCACCATTTGGCATAGCATCCCGAGCATTGAGCAAAATATTTAGTAGAACATGCTGAATTTGGTTCCGATAGCATTCGCAAAATATATTTTCATTATCAAAAGAAGTAATAATTTTAACATCTTTATTTTCAATTTGATGCTGCAAAATCGAAATTGTCTCTTTAATCAGATCTTGCAATATTATGATTTCTTTTGCCTCACTTGCATTAATTAAATTCTTAATAAAACCATTGAGATATTCAATACGTTCAATATTGCTTTGAATAATCTCTGCACGGCGTTCAATATTACCGATAGAGCGAGCAATTAAATTAACATTCGCTTTGATAATATTAATTGGACTATCCATTTCACGTGCAACAACACCCGAAATTTCACCAACGGACATAAGAATAGAAGTGTTTAACAATTGACTATTCAGCACATTAAACTTATTTGAAATTTCTTCTATTTGCTTTAATAGAATTAGATTTAACAATGCAGAAGATATTATTTGCAATGTATTTTGAAAAACAATTATTAGTTCTTCTTCGATAGCGTCGTGCTGAAGTATTGTGCTTGCGAGAAAAACGCCAAAACGCTTTTCATTTCGAGCAATAGGGAAAATAAGTATAGAATTTTGTTTGATAGCAGTTTCGTCAAAATTTGGAATTGCTTTAAAGCAATTTTGTTCGAAAATCCAATCTAAAATGCCCTGTTCTTCTAAATGGTAAATATAGTTATCTAAAAAAACAGATGTTTCGGAAGTGCTTATTGGCTTTAGTTCTCCATTTTTATCATAAAAATAGAAATTGCTCTCAATTGCAGATGCATTTTGCACAAATAATTTATGAGTTTTGTCTGCAAATTCTCTATCAGAAACGCATAAAGAAATATCAATTGCTGAATTAATCAGGTTTTGATAATAATGATGCTTTTGATAAAGTTCTATTTTATTAGTATCAGATTTAAATCGCTCAATTTCATTTTTCAAGTAATCGATTGTATTTTCAAGAGTTTCGATATATTCCTTTTGTTCAATAGATAAATTAAACTTCTGTTCTTCATTGTGTTCAGATATTTTATATTTACGACGATCAGCCATTGGATATATACACTTTTAATGTAATTATCAAAAATAATACAAAATTGAGTAATAAAAAATAATTATTTGTTATAAAGAGAAATCTGCAAAAGTAAAATTCCCAAAGCAATCAGTTGTGCAATAAAAAGAGATAAGACAGTTGCAAATGTAAGTTTACTAATTACTTCAATTGGACGAGATTTGTAAAAATCATATTTGATAAATGGTAAATGTAGCAATATCATATAAAGAAGTGCAAAAATCAGGTACCTTATCTCATCAATACTCACAAAATCAAGATTACTCACTAAAATAAAAGGTATTATTTTATCGAAAACAATTTTTCTTTTTGCAAACAATTTCTTTTCGTTGGTAATTAGTATAATTGAAATAGGGACACAAGCTACCGAAACGAGATTGATAAAAATAATTCGATAATCGTAAGGAACAATAGAAATTGCAATAAAAGCTATTAAAATTGGCAGAGCCAACTGCAAATGCTTTAACTCTCCTGTTCCCCAAAAATTTAAGATATCGATTTTTTTAACCATCAATTTTTGGAGTTAATAGTTGGTAAACGTATTCTATCAATGAAATTAGTGAAATAATAGTTATCAATAGCATTGAGTAATAAACATAATCAGAAAAAATTAAATTTCGAATAGTCATAGATGCTTCACCTTTTAAGTAAAAGCTTGAAAGATTAAGAGATAGAATTACGAAAATAAAAATCATTTGAAGTGTTGTTTTGAATTTTGCTATGAAAGACGTTTTGATTCTTTTATTCGAAACTTTTACTAATCTTAAAAAAGTTGTCAAAAAATCTCGCAATAGAATGATAACAACCATCCAAATAGGAACAATTTTAACAATCACAAAAGCAATAAAAACAGATGTAGTAAGGAATTTATCTGCAAGTGGATCTGCAAAAGCCCCCCATTCAGAAGTAGCATTCATTTTTCGAGCTATATATCCATCAAAAAAATCAGTTATTGCAGCTAACACAAAAATAATAGCAGCCAAAAGAATAAAATCTCTATTACTGCTCAGGAACAGCACAAAAAACAATGGTGCAGCCAATGCTCTAAAAAAAGTCAGAATATTAGGTAATTTGTTTATCATACGATATATTTTTCGGCTGTTTGAATAATGCTACAAAAACTATCACCTTTAAGAGAAGCTCCACCAATTAAACCACCATTTACATTCTCAATAGATAGTATCTCATCCGCATTTTTTTCAGATAGACTACCACCATATAGTAGATAAATATGATTAGCATTATCTCCAAATTTGTTAACCAAAAGTTGACGTAAAAAATTATGAGCTTCTTCTACTTGCTCTCTTGTTGCAGAAATACCTGTTCCAATTGCCCAAACAGGTTCGTAGGCTACAACAACTCTTGCAATTATTTCATTAGATACACCCGCCAAATCCTTGTCCAATTGATTTTTGAGAACATCGAAAGTTTTACCTTGATTTCTTTCTTCCAGTGTTTCGCCTATACATAAAATTGGTGTTAAATTATGCTCCAAAATAGCTAACAGTTTCTTATTAATTAATTCATCATCTTCCTTAAAATAAGAACGTCGTTCTGAATGACCAATAATGATATGACTAACGCCACAATATTCAAGCATTGGAATTGAGATTTCACCTGTGAAGGCACCTTTTTCCTCAAAATAGCAATTTTGAGCACCTAAAAGTAGTTCAGTATCCTTCACAATTTGTCCAATAGCATAAACACTTGTAAAAGGTGGACACACAAGGACACGAGATTTGAGCGTTGCATTAGTTTTCATAAATCCCAAAATGTATTCGACAAGCTTTTGCGATTCGAATACATTTGTGTTCATTTTCCAATTCCCAGCAACCAGCATATTTTTCATTGTTTTACTCCACTAACTTTATATATTTTATAATTTTTCAAATTTTGATCCGATTCAAATCCAAACCCTTCAATAATTTCAGATGGAGAAGTAATCCGAACAAAAACATTAGAAAAAAACTTTTGCTGGGAATGGCTCCATTTTAAGAAAGATGTTTCCAATCGAGTATTAGTGCTATCTGAATATACCACAATGTTCCCGAAAGCAAACATATCGAGGCTGTTATCATCAACACGTGCACTATCAGCAATCAGCCAGGTAGTTAACACTTGATTTTTATTGAACAATTCAAGCCTCAATCCACCATCAATTAAAGTTTCACTCCGTGAAGAGAAAACCCTACCTCGTTTTCCTTTAAGAATTGCTCTTGTCCAGTTCGAATCAATAAATCGGATATCAAAATTTTGAGCAATTTGGTCAGGTTGAATATCTAAATCAAGCGAATCAAGAGTATTGGGTCTTGAAGCTTTTTCCTCTTCGCAAGATGTTGTGGCAAAAATTAATGTTAGAAATATAAAAAAATAAACGATATTTTTTGTCAACAATTTAAGCATTCAGTTGCCGTTTGATAAATTCATTTAATTCTAAAATATTGTAAATAAAATTGTCTGATTCATCAAGTTTAATTTGAGTAGCTGAATCACTTTTTGCTTTTTCAGGTTCGGGATGGGTTTCAAAAAAAACACCGTCTATTCCAATTGCAACAGCCGAGCGAGCAAGTGATTTAACAAACTGACGATAACCACCTGATTGTTCTCCAAGCGATGGTTGCTGAAGTGAGTGTGTCGCATCATAAATTACAGGCAAACCGCTGCTTTTCATAACAATTAAAGAACGCATATCAACTACTAAATCGTGATAACCAAAAAAAGTTCCACGTTCAGTAAGCCACACTTGTTTGTTACCAGTTGAGATTACTTTTTCAGCAGCTTTTATTGCGTCTTTGGGTGCCATAAACTGAGCCTTCTTGATATTTACAATTTTACCTGTTTTTCCTGCTGCAACAAGTAAATCGGTTTGACGAGAGAGAAAAGCTGGGATTTGCAAAACATCAACATATTTTGCAGCAAGTTGGGCATTATCTGGACCATGAATATCCGTTAGGGAACGAAGATTATATTTTGAAGAATATTTCTTAATCCATTCAAGGGCAATTTCATCACCAACACCTTGAAAAGAATTAACACTTGTTCGATTTGCTTTTCTGAAGGATGCTTTATAATAAAAAACACAATTGTATTTTCTTGCTATCTGTGATAAGTGCTCTGTTGTCTGTGCAACAATTTCCTCACTTTCGGCAAGGCAAGGACCTGCAATAATAATAAATTTATTATCCATAGCTACTTCGATTTAAGTTGTTGAATTTCTTTTTCAGCTTTCTCAATATATGAAGAAAGCCCAGGGACACTATCTGCAATTTTAATAAATTCAGAAAAATCATTTATGGCATTCTCATTTTGTCCAATCATTTTATAAGCAAGAGCTCTATTGAAATATACTTGTGGTTGATTAGAATTAATTAGCAAGGCTTTAGAGAAATTTTCCACGGCTTTGGAATAATTTTTCAAGTTGTATTCAGCATTGCCTGCTTTAATGAAAAGATTTGAATTATTCGCAGAAATATCAATTGCTTTGTAATAATAAGTTAATGCTTTATCGAATTCATTTTTCTCAAAATGGACTTCCCCAAGACCAAAATTAGCATTAAAATTCTGTGGATTGATTTGTATTACTTTCTCATAATCACTCAAAGAGCGTTCATACATTTCAAGCTCAAAATATATTGCAGCACGATTAAGCAAAGCGTTTTCATTGAAACCGTTTTGTTCAATCACTTTATCTAAATCACTAATAGCATCAATTTTTTTCCCCATTTCATACAAAGCAATAGCACGACCAAGCAAAGCATCTTTATCGTTTGGATTTGCTTGAAGATATTTATTAAAATCACCCAGGGCATCTTTATAGTTATTCAATTGTGACAAAATAAAAGCTCGCAGACGATAATTTAAAATTTGGTCTGGGTTTAACTTAATAGATTGATTAATATCGAATAGAGCTCTTTGGTATTCAGCAATTAGATAATACATTTCTGCACGAGCTTGATAATAATTAGGATTTTTAGGACTGAGATTAATTGCAGCGGAGAAGTCGGCAATTGCTTTCTGATAATCTTTCTTTTCTGAATGAAGAACTCCACGACTATAATAAGTGGAAGATTTTTCTGGGTCTATCTTTATGATATTATTAATTTCATCGATTGATTCATCAAATTTCTTTTGTCTCATCAATGATTGCACTAAATTTTCTCGATATTCAATTGAATTGCTATCAAATTCAATTGCTTTTCTAAAGCACAATTCAGCTGAGTAAGCACTATCCATTGCAATTAATATAGCACCTTTAAGATTATAAGTATGTTCGTTTTGAGCTTTTAGTAGCACACTATCTATTAATGATAGAGCTACTTGATAGTTTCTATTGTGATATTCTTGAACAGATTTATTGAACATAAGCAAAACATCATCACTTAGTTGAGCACGAGACAAGTAAAAAGAACAGATAATAAATATAAAAATATAGTTTTTCATTTCAAATACTCATTAATATCTATGACTTCACCTTTTATTTTGAAAATTGTTTCAATCTTTATTTCAGTGTTTAAGCTTCTTGAAACGGGGCAACTTTTAATAATGTTTACGAATAGTTTTTTGCCTTCTTCATCAAGATATATTGGGAAATCAATATCAAGATAAATAGTAGAAATTCTTCTATAAGGAACGTTTGTCATTTCCTTTTTAGCAGAAATACGCAAACCTTGAATATCAAGATTGCGACCACGAGCAGCAATACCCATAATTGTTGCTATACACGAAGCAATAGAAGCAGCTGTAAGATCAGTAGGTGATATATATTCAGCTCTACCGTGGTTATCTATGGGTGCATCTGTTAAAAAACTTGTTTGAGAAGGTTCGTGAGTAACCTTACAATGCAAATCACCTAAATATTCGACATTTATTGTAACCATATCTGCCTAATTATCTAACAATGTTTATACAAAATTAACAAAATGACATAAATATTTATGTTTTATTTGCAATCGATCCTCCTACAATAAAATCCAATGCCATAAGCAGTAAAAAAATACCATAAATAATTTTTACGTATTTAGTTCTTAGAGATAAAGTAATTTTTGCACCAATAATTGCTCCAAAAACAATGCCAATTGCAATAGCAATAGCAAAATTCAATACAATAAAACCATTGTTGAAATAAACAATCACGCCTGGCAACCCAACCGGCAGTAGCAATGCACCTAATGATGTACCAATCGCATTTTTGGGATGAAACCGAAGCACATACATTAGAAATGGTGTAATTACAAGCCCACCACCAATACCAAACATTCCCGAAAGAATTCCAGCTAGCACTCCAATAAACAATGGGAATAAGGGCGAAACGGTATTTTTATATTCATAGACAATTTTTTCAGACTTATTCTTTTTTATAAGCTCTAATGGCTTAATAAAATAGAAACTCACAAATAATAGAAAAATACCGTATATTATTTTTAAAATTTTAGAACTAATAGCTGCAACAGCTTCTGCTCCAAAATATACTCCAATAGATAACCCCAAAGCAATCAAGGCAGCAACTTTAATATTTAAAAAACCAGATTTATAGAATTTTATACAGGCAAAAATCCCAACAGGCAATAAAAGTGCGGCAAGAGAAGTCCCAGTGGCTATGTGCAAAGGCAACGAAAAGATAATAATTAAAGCTGGAACAATTACTACCCCACCACCAATGCCAAACATACCAGCCGCAATTCCAGCAATAGTACCAATTATTAGAGCAATTATTATATCGAACATTAATAATCTTCTCCTTTTTGGGCAAGTTCCAAACGTTTTTTTTCGATTATTTTTAGTTTATTCGCGACAGCTTTGGCAAGATTAATTTTCCGAGCATTTGCATAATTTAGTAAAGCGATAAAAGTATCTGCAGCTTCATCAGCTATTTGTTCCAGTTGGACAAATTTTCCTTTCCAAATTTTTTTTTCTAAATTAGCTAATTCTCCTGCTTCTCCATTTAATTCTAAACAAAAAAATTCAGGGCTACGTTGTAGAAAATATTGATTTTGGTAACCATCAAAATCTCTTTGGATGTTAGCCAGGTATTCTTCTAATAATTCAAAATATCCATTAATCATTTCTCCACTCCATTATTTTCAAGCACTATAAAAGTAAATATTGAAAAATTTCTATAGTAATCCCATTAAATAAAAAGACTTATATTCAAATTTTCTCTCAAAGTGAAAACTAAAATATTTTTCGAAAAACGACAAAACCTTTGAGAATGCAATTTTGTTTTCAGGGACAGTATCTAAAAGATTCAGTGGTAATCTAAATATATTTTGTAAATATAAAGCAGTTTGATAATCAAAAATTAATGTATTTTTCTGATTTGAGCCTAACATAATTGGTCGTCCATCTTCAATAGAAAAGGCATATTTTTCGTTTTTCGGTAAATCATTATCAAGCATAAAATCAAATTGAAGCCAAAAACCAAGAGTTTCTGCAAGCTTAAACTGTGAAGCAACAAAAAAATTAAACGGATTTGAAGAGATATTGTTTAATAAATTTAAAATATTTACTGAATAATCAAACAAGTCTTCAAAAGCATTGTTTTCACCTAATGAAAGATAGAAAGATTCTATCATCATCATTCCACAAGTAATGTGCTCGAGCGAAGAAAAAATTGCATTCATTGGTACAACATTCGATGCAGATGCCAGTAAATGCAGCCCTTCCCTATTTTTGTCATAGTAAGTAATTTCCAGAATACTCATCGGTTGCGATACAAAATGCAATTTGCTTTTAGGATTGCGCAGTCCTTTTCCAATAAGAGATATTCTCCCTTTTTCGCGGGTAAAAACCGAAATAATTTTGCTCGATTCACCGAAATCAAACGAATGTAAAACAATAGCAAGCTGCTTCTGGATCATCACTTCAAATAATTATTTTGAGCTAACATATCAACTTTTGCTTAATATGTCTTTCATTTTGGAAATTAGCGGTATTGGTGTAGGGTCTTGTCCATTAAGCAAAGCAAGCCAATAGCTTACCCAATCACCTAAATAGATTAAATCGAAAATACGTTCAAGCAAACTATCAGCATCACTTTGAAGCTCAATTACTACATTACCCATATCAGAAAAAATTTGTTTAATTGCTTTAAAACGCTTTGAAATTTGTGGATTTTCGTCTTTATCACGTAGCAGAATAAAAACAAAGTGATTGATTAACAAACTTGGTTCAATCCAGGAATTAATTTCGTTATGATTCATTTCAGGAAGCAATCCACCAAAAGCTAAATTCTTGGAATTTTCTTGAATTTGACCACGCCAACGAAGATTTACAACGTCTAATGTATTTTCGGATGAATAAATTACAGGTATTTTCCCTTTAATTTGTTTCGCAATTGAAAATGAAAGATTACGATTGGTATTTTCTGAATAGATTTTTGATTTGTTGATTAATAACTCTATGGTAGTTTCAATATTATTTAATATTATCTTTGAAATGTTGTTTTTGGTAGCATTAATGCGAATTAGAAACAATAGCAAGGTGAAAAAAGAATAACCAAGTGCGCATCTTGGCATAAAACCTGATGGAATATTTATAACAGGATAACCGTCTTTTCTGGCTAATTCTTCGAGTTTTCCCCCACTTGTAATAGCTAATATATTTTTTGTACGACTCTTTGCTAAATTATAAGCAGAAATGGTTTCTTCTGTTCCTCCTGAATAAGATGATGCAACCACATACCAGCTTTCGTCAATATAGTTTGGAATTTCATAATTTCTGTTAATGAAAATTTGAAGGTGATTCGCACCCGGCATTTGTTTGCAAAAAGAACGCAGCAAATCGCCGCCAATTGCCGAACCACCCATTCCAAGTATTAAAAATTTAGTCGGCAAAATATCAATATTATAATAAATTTCACAATTTCTAGCAATTTCGATCGCTTCTTTTATTTGTTGTGGGAAATCGAGCAATACTTGAAACATTGAAGCAGAATCAAATTTTCTCAAATCATCAAAATTCTCAATCATCTTTAACCTTTTTCGATTTACAATTAATTAACATGAAAATTACAAAAAATTTCAATACAATATTAATCTTATTGACCTTTGTTTAATATTTTTTTATGTTAAGAAGAGAATTAAAATAGAACTATTCATATTTTTTTACAATTAATAAAAAAAGAGGCTGATATAGAACTCAGCCTCTTGATAAATGATATATAAACTAATTAACCTTAGGAGTGCCAGTATCGAAACCTTCAAACAGTTTCCCCATAGGCCCATCAATATTGATTTCGCCAAAAGTCGTTTCGTATTTACGAATATTATCGTTTAAAGCACGAAGTAGTAATTTTGCATGTTGGGGTGTCATAATAATTCGCGACATAACTTTTGCTTTTGGCACACCTGGAAGCAACCGAGTAAAATCAAATACAAACTCCGCAGGCGAATGCGAAATAATTGCTAAGTTCGAATAAATACCTTCGGCTTCTTTTTCGCCGAGTTCTATACTGATCTGTTGTGGCTGATTTTCTTTCTTATCCATAAAAACACCTATATTATTTAAGACTTTCAAATTTTGACTGAACTTCTTTAAGTTTCTTTTCGTTTTTCATATCACTATAGATTTTAATCATTTTTAGATAATAATTGGATTTTTTACTATCGTCAATTTTATTTTCAATTGCTTCTAATTTAAAAACAACAGCATCTAATTTATTCTTTTCGTTTGTTACTAAATAAATATTGGCAAGTTCAGCCAGAACGTCCATATCATCTTTGAATTGCTCGGTATTAAGAGAGCGTTCAAAATAATCAGCTGAATTTCTAAGATGAGGCATAAACGCTTCAACATTAATTTTGTATTTAGGATCCTTGTCTAATTTATCTTGCTCAGAAACCTGGATTTTATATGCTTTGTTTTTGTATGCAGACGCAATATTTCTTAGCGCAAAATCATAATTTGGGTCAATAGATAGTGATTTTTGATATTTTTCAATAGCACTATCATAATTACCGAAATTCATCAATAATGAGCCATATTGTTCCCAATAAATTTTATTTTCAGGATCAGCTTTGATCAGTTCTTCCATTTCTTTAATAGCAACATCTTTCTTATCCAGTTCAATATAAAGGTTAATCAAAGAAGTGTTTGCATCGGCATTATAAGGTTCTAAAATTGTAAGCAATTTAACATAACTGAGAGCAGCTTCTTTGTTTTTCAAACTGTGATAATAATATGATGCAAGAGCTCCTATTGGAGAACTATTAAGTGGAGTGAATTGCGTTTGCTCGGCAGGCAACCAATCTCTTGGTGGATTAACACGCCAACCTGCAACTTGCCATTGACCATTTGCCTTATCAGAGAAGAAATAAACAGTACGACCTTTAACAACATAAGTATCGGTTCTGATTGAATCGCCCGACATATTGATTGAAGAATTTACTTTTGATGGCTTTCCAAACTTTTCAGATAACTTTTCAGTTGGGAAATTAATATAAACATTGTTTGCCTTTGCAAAATCTAATTCAGGTTTAATATTTTCAACATATTTGTTGTAAGCTTCCATTGCTTTTTCTTGGTCGCCTTTAAGCTCGTGAAGGCTTGCTTCAATAATGTAGAAGTCAACAATACGAGGCATATAATATGTGCCAATTTGAGTAAAAGTAACGCCTTTGATGTATGCTTGTTCATCTTTTGTTTTATTATATTTAGCATAGTTGTTCCAAGCCTCGTTATATGCATTTACCCAAAGAGCATTTCGCATACCAACTTTTCTTTCTTTAATAATACTAATAGTATCTTTATCCATCAACTCTTTGAAAACAAGATGAGCATTTTCAATGTCACGCAGTTGAATATATGAATCTGCAAGTAAAAGTTTTGCTTCATAATTATTAGGATTTTTCTGAATTTCAAGTTTCGCGAATTCAACTGCTTTTTGGTAATCTTTGTTTTGATACGCAACTTTAGCTGTGGTCATTTCACGTGAAGAACACTGTGAACCTTGCATCAACAATGCAGAAACTACCAAAATTAATACAATTTTAAAGCACTTTTTCAATTTTTTGTCTCCTATAATTATTTGTAATTTTCAGTTTATAAAAAATATAATTTATTGAAAATAGTCGAATTCTCAAAATTAATATAAGAATTATTGGCAATCATAAATTATCATAGAATATAAAATCGATTTTTTGATTAATTTTGTTTTTTCCAAAATTATAATTATAATTATAATTATTATGATTTTAACAAAAGTTCAAAAATGGATGAAATATGGCAAGGAATGGATGGAGAGCTTTGCAAACAAGCCTTATGCCTTTCAAGCGTTATTTATTATTTCTTTCATAGAAGCTTCTTTCTTTCCGTTGCCACCTGATATATTGTTGCTTGCAATTGCAATAAGCGCTCCGGAACAAGGATTTAGAGCTGCTTTTTGGTGTACAATTGGTTCAGTGATAGGTGGAATTGGTGGCTATTACATTGGTTGGGGATTGATGGAAATAGTTGGCAACAGAATCATCGATTTTTATCACGCACAAGATGCTTGGCTAAGAATTGTTGAAGCATATAATAGTGAAGTTGGGATATGGTTTCTTGCTTTAGCTTCATTTACACCTATACCTTATAAAGTTGCTACAATTGCAGCTGGTGCAGTAAATATGGAGTTTTTCTCATTCGTTGGGGTTTCCCTAATTGGAAGAGCTGCAAGATTTACTCTTGTTGGCGGTCTAATTTATTTCTTAGGTCCCAAAATAAAATATTTCATAGACAAATACTTCGATAAATTATCAATTGCTTTTGCAATACTCTTAATTGGAGGATTTGTAGCAATAAAATATATATTTTAAAATGGATTACAAAACCAAAACTGTTCAGGTTCATATTATTCGCTTCAATAAAAATGAAGAAAAATATGAGCAATTAATTCTTAAGCGCAATGAAAACGCTAAGCCATATCCCAATGTATGGCAAGTGGTAACTGGTTGTATTGAAAAATTTGAAGCACCAATCGAAACAGCTATTAGAGAAGTATTCGAAGAAACTGGGATTGTTCCGGTTAAATTGTGGAACCTGCCTTATTTAGCTTCTTTTTACAGCTATCGTGAAAATGAAGTGAATTTTTCACCAGTTTTTGTCTTTGAAGTATATGATGATGCAAAAGTAAATATTTCACATGAACATTCAGATTACAAATGGATTGCATTAAGTGATATTTCAAAATATGTTATGTTTCCGAGCCACGTTATTGCTTCTGATTATATTGAGAAATATATTATTACTAACGAAAATAATCATTTCTACCTAATTGACGAAAGCATATGGAAAAAATAACTGCTTGTGTGGTAACATATAACAGGCTCGATTTATTGAAACAAGTAATTGATGGACTTAGAAATCAAACTCGTAAAATTGATGAAATAGTCGTAGTGAATAATTGCTCTAATGATGGGACCTACGAATGGTTAGTAGAACAAAATGATATTACAACGATTACTCAGGAAAATCTCGGAAGTTCAGGGGGCCAGTACACTGCTTCAAAATATGCATATTCAAAAGGAGCTGATTATATCTGGCTAATGGACGATGATGTAGTAGCAAAACCAAATTGTCTGGAAATTTTGCTTAAATATCGAAATAAATATGATATTTTATGCCCATTAAGGTATAATATTGAAGACGTTTATTTGAATGATGTAAAAAAAATAACTCTTGACAACCCTTTTAAAAGTATCTGGAGAGAAATAATTTCAGATGATGATTTAAAAAACGAAGCCATTCCAGTTGAAGCATTTACATTCGAAGGACCGCTTATTCATAAAACTGTATTTGAAAAAATTGGACTTCCTGAAAAGAATTTTTTCATTTACGGTGACGACACAGAATTTTCAGTTAGAGCATTAAAAAATAATTTCAAAGCAGCTGTAATAAGAGATGCTATTTTTATCAGATTAATTACTCCTGTACCTGATAAAGCAAAATTCACTTGGAAAACGTATTATATGGTTCGTAACTTGTCAGCAATTGATAAGCTTCACGGGGATGGATTTGTTCCGTATATAAGGCCAATTGGCTATTTTTTAACATTTTTGAAAACAGTGGAGAACTTTAAACAGCTCAAAACATTATTCAAAGCATTAATTGATGGCTATAAATACAAAAGTACAAATTAAGCTTCAACGGGTAATCCATTCTTTTTCAGCCACTGCCTGATTTGCATTGAATTATTAGAAGCAGGTGCAAGTTTCAGGAATTGATTGAAATCTCTCGCAGCATCAGAAAATTTATTGTCAGCTCGGAAAGCGCTACCTCTATTTAGATAACCTAATGGATTATCTGGTCTTATTTCAATTGCTAAAGTAAAATCCTCTTGTGCTTTTTTATAATATCTAAGTTTCATAAAACAATTGCCCCTTCCAATATAAGCCTGGTAAAGCCTTGGATTGAAAGTTATCGCTTTACTATAATCTTTAATTGCCTCTTTGAAATTACCGAGGACATAATTAGAATTGCCTCGTCCCAGATAAGCATTGGCAAATTTTGGTTCAATTTCGGCAGCCTTATCGTAATCAAGAATAGCATCGAGATATCTTTTGGAATTATAATATGCATTTGCTCTATTGTAATACAAAACAGATGAATTTGGATTAAGATTGATAGCACGGGTATAATCTTTTGCAGCCTCTTCAAAATTTTTCAAAAAGAAATTTGCAATTGCCCTGTTGCTAAAAATATCTGGTATAGGAATTTTCTTCTCAATTAAATAGTCGAAATCTTTGAGTGCCTTATCGTACTGTTTTAGTTTAATTAATGTTAGTGCTCTATAGTTATATGCTATAGGATCATTTGGTTTTAATGCAATGGCAGTAGAAAAATCTTCGATAGCATTTCTATACATTCCTAACGCCCCATAAGCAATACCCCGAGAAATAAAAGCTGTTTCGTTAGATGGCTCCATAGCAATAACTTTTGAGTAATCCTCGATGGCCTCTTTATATTGCTTCAATTCAAAAAAAGTGTTTGCACGATATAGAACTGCTTCGAAATATGTAGGATTTAAATCGATTGCTTTATTGAAGTCTTCAAGTGCTTCCCGATATCTTTTTAATTTTAAAAAGCAGACACCTCTTTTGAAATATGCAAAAGGAAAGTCAGAATTTAGAGCAATTGCGGAATTGAAATCTTCGATAGCAGCTTTGTAGGATTTCATCTCTAAATATATTGAACCTCGCTTAAAATAAGCAAATGAGAGATTTGGGTTCAATATAATTGCGTTATTTAAATCGCTAAGAGCTTCGTCAAGTTTATTTATGTTGATGTAAAGTTGCGCCCGCTTGAAATAACCATATGCAGCACGTGGATTAATTTCCAAAGCCTTGCGATAACACTCCAACGCTTTTTCAGTTTCACCAGATTTTGCAAATTGGTCGCCTCTATCTATCCAAAGTTCTGATTCTTTAAGTGTTTCGTTCATCTAAACTCCGAAAGTTCAGTAATGAAACAAGCAATAAACATACCAATAATATCGATTTAACTTGCAAATTCTTTAATATAAAACGTAGAAATTTGGATAAAATTAGATTTATTAAAAAGAGAGAAAACAATCTTAGCGAATTCACAATTTTCGCTTTACAAAAAACCTTTTAATACTACACAAAATTACACAAAAAGAAACTTATTCCAGCTTTCTTCCGAAATATTGGCAAACTGCTTTAACAAATGAATGTGGCTGGGCTTTTTAGGTTTGTTTAAAAGTTTCACTCCAGCTTCTTCGGGTGTTCTATTGCCTTTTTTTGAATTGCAAGAATGGCAAGCTGTAACAAGGTTTTCCCAAGTGTCTTTACCTCCACGAGAACGTGGTAAAACGTGGTCAATAGTAAGATCGGACTTTGTTTTACCACAATACTGGCATTGATAATTATCGCGTCGCATTATATTTTTTCGTGAAATCTCGATATAATTCGAAGGGCGACGAACAAAACTAAACAGCCTAATGACGCTTGGATAAGGGAAAACGCTTGAAATAGTGTGAATATGCATACCATTTCTCACTTCAATAATTTCAGCTTTCATTAGCAAACTCAGGATAATTGCTTTGCGAGGTGAGCAGACACTTACAGGCTCGTAACCTTGATTTAAAACGAGCACCCTACCATTTAGAATAGGATTTTTAGAATTGTAATTTTGTGTTTTTTCAGCTATTTGCAATTGATAACTGAATTTTTAAACTCCTAAAAATAATTTAATAATATTCTAAATTACAAATAATATTTTTGTAAAAAAAGTGTTTGACATAAAATTAATTTTATTAATCATAAATTAACGGTTAGTATGATGCTCACATCAAAAAATAACAAAAAAACATTCACATTAGGAATACTTGGGGGTGGTCAGCTTGCTAAAATGATCGCACTCGAATCGTATCGTTTAGGTTTGGAGGTCGCAATTATTGAAAACGGAGCTCACTCGCCAGCTGGAGATATGACAAAACTTGAATTTACCGAAGGATGGCATAATCAAATCAATCTTGATGAATTTATCAAAGCTTCTGATATTGTTACGTTAGAAAATGAGTTTATTGAGCCGGAAATACTTGAATATATCTCTAATTTCATTAATGTATTTCCTTCGGCAAAAACTATGCGTTTTGTGCAAGATAAATTTAATCAAAAAACAGTATTTTTTAATAATAATATTCCAGTCCCTGATTTTTCATCAGTCGATACGATAGAAGAAGCATCTAAATTTGGAGAAAAATTTGGCTATCCATTTCTTATCAAAACAAGAACGCTTGGATATGATGGATATGGCAACTATACAGTAAAAAATATAGATGATATTAGCACAGCCTTCGCCAAATTTAGTTCAGATGGCAAGCAAAGAAAACTTATGGCAGAACGGTTTGTTGATTTCAAGAGAGAACTTGCAGTGATGGTTGCACGAAGCCTTTCTGGAGAAATTGCTGTTTATCCAGTTGTAGAAACCATTCAAGAAAATCATATTTGCAAGGTTGTTTTAGCACCGGCTGATATTACTGCTGAACAAAAGAATATCGCGCAGGAAATAGCGGTAAAATGTGTTGAAAGCATCGATGGTATTGGTATTTTCGGGGTTGAAATGTTCGAGGATAGTAATGGTGAAATTATCGTCAATGAAATTGCGCCAAGACCACATAATTCAGGACATTACACAATAGAAGCATGTAGAACTTCACAGTTCGAAAATGTGATTCGTGCAATAACTGGACTTCCACTTGGTTCAACTGAAATGATCGCTCCCGCTGCTTGTATGGTGAATTTACTTGGTGAAAGAGATGGCTCGGGTATCCCTGCTGACGTTTCGAAAGCATTGAGTTACGGCAAAATCAAATTGCATCTTTATAATAAAAAAAGCTCAAGAAAAGGAAGAAAGATGGGGCACATCACTGCACTTGGAAATACAACAAAAGAAGCATATGAAATTGCTATCTTAGCATCTCAATCAATTGTTTGGTAGAAGTATATTTGGTAAATTATAAATAATTTTCAGTTGCTATTTTTTTCAATATTTTTTAGCATTCTTTGCATAATAAATTTGAATGCTATTCCGGCACATATTACAAAAACACCACCAAAAGTCAATAATATTTCCTTGATGATTATTCCTGCTACAATAAATGCTAATCCTGCAATCACATTAGAAACAACTATAATGATCGATGCAGATCTGATTTTTTTTTGAAGAGAATCAACCATTTTTTCGTCCAATTTTTTTTCTATATAATGAAACGTTTTTCAAATGTTCTTCATAAGTTCGAGCAAAATTATGCAACCCAGAACCATCTCCTTTTGCTACAAAAAATAGATAATCATGTTTTTCATAGTTCAACACTGCATCAATTGAACTTTTGCTTGGCGAATTAATCGGACCAGGTGGCAATCCAACATATTTATAAGTATTATAAGGGCTATCATAACTCAAATCTGAATATGTTAGACGTGAAAATTTATTTATTGCATATTGGACAGTGGGATCTGCTTGAAGAGGTATTCCTTTTGCCAATCTATTAATATACACACCAGCTACTTTCGGTCTTTCTTCAAGAACCGGCGTTTCTGCTTCAACAATTGAGGCGAGCGTTATCACCTGATGCCGGTTCATATCAAGCGGAAGACTCTTTCCCAAAAAATTATTCTGCCAAATATTTTCGAATTGATTAATAAGAAAAACAATCATTTCTTCTTCGCTTTTCCCATAATCAATAAAATATGTGTTAGGGTATAAATAACCTTCAACGGTTGCCGCTGGAATGTTAAACTTCTGAACAATTTTGGAAGAATGTGCTAACTGAGCAAACTTAACACTATCAATATCGAGCTCTTTTTGGAAAATTGAAGCATATTGTGCAGTATTCATACCTTCTGGCATAGTTATTTTCTTTTTGAAAACAAATTCCCCGGTATAAAGACCAAGAAAAAGCTTAAAATTACTTGTGTTCGGTGGAATAATAATAGTGCCTTGGTTAATAGTTTTATTTTTGGGAATAAACACGCGAGAAATCATCAAATAGAGTTCTTTATGCTTTAAATATCTGTGTTTATTTAATTCATCGAATATTTTAGAAACGGTATAACCTTTGTTGATTTTAACCACAACACTCTTAT
This sequence comes from Eximiradius sp., assembly GCA_937127445.1. Lineage (GTDB taxonomy): Bacteria > Bacteroidota > Ignavibacteria > Kapaibacteriales > UBA2268 > JAKIZO01. The sequence continues at coordinate 110,375 of CAKZLY010000027.1, forward strand.
TTATATTCGGAGAATAGAAGAGAGAGTAAATTATATAAATAGTAGTAATTAATAAAATAGCAAAAAATATCAGAATGATTTTTTTCATAAATTATTTAATTCCATATTCGATAAGTTTTCTATAAAGCGTTCTTTCACTAATTCCCAAAGCACGTGCTGCCATTCTACGATTATTGGAAAATTTACTCAAAGCAGCAATTATCATCTCTTTTTCAACTAATTCTAAAGGTTTTATTTGAATTTCATTTTCTAAAATATCACTTTGAAAATGGAGGTTTTGCTTTAAAGAATGGATTTCTTCAAATAATAAATCAAAATTCCCAGCAATTCTACCTAAAAAATGTTTGATATCAACAATATCATTTTTAATTTCTAAAATTGATTTGAAAAGAAGGTTGGTATCTGTATCCGGCAAGTCTTTTGAAATAGAAATAATTGAGTTTGTCTTAGGTATTTCGCTACGTTTATATTCAGGCAGAGCTGGTGGAATATATTTAAGTAAAATTTCACGAGTAATAAAAGCACCTTTTTCTAAGGTAACTATTGTTTCGATTAAATTTTTAAGTTGTCTGATATTTCCTGGCCAAGGAAGCGATTTGAGTATTGTGATTGCTTCATACGAAATTCCTTCAAATTTGAATTTATATTTTTCAGCGATACGTTCAGCAAAAAATTCAACCAGCAAAGGAATATCTTGAACGTGTTCTCTTAATGGAGGAAGTTCGATTTGGACAGCATTCAGCCTAAAATACAAATCCTGACGAAAATCCCCTTTCGCAACTTCCTCTTCAAGATTACGATTTGTAGCAGCAATTACTCGCGCATCCACTTTTCTTATTTCAGGTGAGCCAAGCCGAGAAAATTGCCCCGTTTCAAGGACACGTAATAATTTTACTTGTGTCCCAATAGGCATCTCTCCTATTTCATCAAGAAAAATAGTGCCTTTATCTGCTGTTTCAAAGAAACCTTTACGAGTTTCGACTGCACCGGTATAAGCACCTTTCTCGCTTCCAAACAGTTCAGATTCAAGCAAGGTTTCAGGTATTGCTCCGCAATTAACACTCACAAATGAGAATTTTTTTCGGTTACTTAATGAATGAATCGCATTTGCAAAAACTTCTTTGCCAGTTCCAGTTTCACCTGTAATGAGAACAGTTAAATCAGTAGGTGCAACCATTTCTACGGTTTCAATAGCTTTCTGAATTTCGGGTGAATCACCAATAATTCCGTATCTTAACTGCAGCAAATATCTGAAATCACGCTTAATATTAGTATCGTCCATTGATTTAGCTCCTAACCTTTGCACTCCATTCTTCCCAACCACCTTCGTATAAGAACACTCTTTTAAAGCCAAATGAATGTATCAATATTTCCGCTAAATGATGACTTACATCACAAGAACCACCATCACAATATACAATTATTGTTTTATCTTTAGGAAGAGATAATATTTTAGGAATTAAAGTTGCTTCTTCCTCGTAAGCAAATATGTTTATTGAATTTGGTATATGAGCAGTTTGATAAGCCTCAGGTTGGCGAGCATCAATAATAATAAATTTATCTGATTCAACAATTCTTTTCATTTGTTCAAAAGATACTATTTTGAAATCGCCGTGGCTTTTGGCATCACTTTCATCACTTAAAATAATATTTTTATTTGCAGGTAGGCTATCTTTAACAACTGTTTTAAGGGTATCAATTTTAGAAAGTGGTTGATTAATTAGTGTGTCACTCTTAGCTTGGTCAATGAGATTTGATTCATCGAACAAAAGTGAATCCGCTATGATTTTACTTTTTTGGGGTAGCAAACCAAGACCGTTCGGATTTAAAGCATTATAGATAATAGCAATTACAATTGAAAACGAAATAATTATTAATGATTCATTAAAAACTTTTTTATTAAACATTAAAAACCTCTTTTTTTCCGTAATAAGTTATAAGCTTCATTAATTTCTTTGGTCTTTTGTTCTGCCAACAATCTTATTTCTTTTCCCATATTTTGTACTTTGTCTGGATGATACTCCTTTATTTTAGATAAATATGCTCTTTTTATTTCATCATTCGATGCATCAGATGCAATTTCTAAAATAGAGAAAGCCATTTGCTCATCTATATCAATAGTAAAATTACTTTTCCGATCATTCTTTTGATTATGAGATAAATTTTCAAACTCTTTTTTTAAGTCATTATCCAAATCAACATCAAAAAAATCATTACTATCGGTTGAATTCAATTCTGATTTCAATATATTTTTAATTCTATCAAAAATTTGTTTCATTTAGCTATCCAAAGTACTTATAAATATTATCAATAACATCATCTATTGTTTCGGCATAATCAATTAAGTAAGATCGCTCAAGAAGTGCTTCTGAATAAAAAGACATAGTTTGTATAACTTCATTCCATTGGTCGCCGTAACAAACGATTGGTTTATTTTCTCCCATAACTCCTTTTTCTTTCAAAGCCCAAACAGCAGCGAATTCAAGAAGTGTTCCAGTTTCTCCAGGAAGAACAATATAAGCATCACCTATTTCAATTAGTTTTTTCAGCCTATCGAAATAATTATCCAATCTTATTTCTTCATTAATATATTTATTAGGTTGCCTATTCTCAAAAAAATTTGTTGTAACTCCGATCCTCTTGATGTTGTAATCTTTTGCGCCTCGTAAAACAGCTTCCATAATCCCGGAATATCCACCAGTAGCAATATGGAAATTCTTTTCGGCAAGTAATTTGCCTATTTCCAAGCCACTTTGATACTCTGGTGTACCTTCAGTATAGGTCCCACCACCAAAGACAGTAATAACCGGCATAATAACACCTAAAAAAATACTAGTTTTTAGACGTAAAAGTATGTTGTTTATTAACAAAGATAAATAACATAGTTGAAAAATTATGCTATTTTTTTATATATTTGCAATTATTAACTAGTAGGGAATATCAAAATGGCTAAAATACTTGAAGGTTTTTTTAGTGCAAAAGGGAAAAAGTTCGCAATTGTGGTTTCTCGCTGGAACCAGTTTATAGTTTCCAAAATGCTTGATGGAGCTTTAGATGCTCTTAAAAGAAATGAAGTCGACGAAGAAAACATAACAATTGCTTATGTTCCTGGTGCATTCGAAATACCACTTGCTGTAAAGAAATTTGCCGCAACTCAGAAGTATGATGCAGTAATTGCTATCGGTGCTGTTATTCGTGGGGCAACACCACACTTTGAATATATAGCATCGGAAGTAACTAAAGGAATAGCTTTAAGTTCATTAGAAACTGGTATCCCCTGCATTTACGGAGTACTAACTACCGATTCGATTGAACAAGCTATAGAACGTGCTGGGTCGAAATCAGGTAATAAAGGCTTCGAAGCAGCAATGAGCGCTATCGAGATGGTTTCACTTTTTGATAACCCAGAATTCAAATAAGATGTGGAAAAAGATTCTATTCCTAGTTTGCTTATTATTCTGCAAATCAAGCATATTTTCACAAAATCTTTTTTTGTTTGATTGGCAACTATATACCTCATATAAAAATGTTACTGTTTCAACCGTTGATAATTATGGTAATATATGGTGTGGAACTAATGGTGGTATTTTTGTCTACTCACCATCAGATAAAAGTTTTAAAACATTTAATTCGATGAATGGTCTTTTGAGTAACAACGTTTCAGCTATTCATTCCGATTCGATTTCAAAGTTAATTTTTGCAGGTTTTTCAGACGGAATGATTGAAATTTTCACTAAAGACTTCAATATTCGCCACATAACAAGTATCTCGACAAGTGATTTTCCTAACTTAAAAATAAACAAAATTATTTCTTATAATGGGTTTTTATATATTGCAACAGGTTTTGGAATCGTTGTATACGACATCAATAAAGGAATTTTTACAACAAGTGTTGTTAAAATTGCAAATTGGGATAGAACGGAGAATATAAACAGTATTTATATAGCAAACAATAAAATTTGGGCTTCATCTAAAAGCGGAATTGCTTATTGCGAACTAACTAAATTCATTGAAATCCCAAGCAATTGGGAAGTAGTTGAGTTTTTATCTACAAACCAAAATGTGGTTTCAATTACTCCTTTTCAGAATCAATTGCTTTTTTGTAATTCAAGAGAAGTATTTGCTGTTGATAATAATTCAATAATAAATATTGCTGAAGTGAATGATGAAATTATTGAACTGATTTCAAGTAGAAATTCATATTGGATTGTTACTCGAAATGGCATTATAGATAAAGAGGGCAATAATATTTACACGAATGAATGTAATGGTGGATTCCTAAATGACAATCTAATGCTTATCAATACAACGTCGGGAATAGTAATTTTTCAAAATAATAATTCAAGCAACCCAATTTCTCCAAACTCACCTTCGAATAATACTTTTTCGAGCCTTGCAATTGACAAAAATGGCGTTTTATGGTCCACAAGTGCACACTTGCAAGCACTTTTTTATAAGGGTGGTATTACAAAATTTGAAAACGGTATTTGGGAAAATTTTACATCTAAGGAATTCCCGATATTTATTACAGACAATTTTTACAACGTTGCAATTATTAACGATCTTCTTTATAGCAGCAGCGTTGGTGGAGGTGTTGCTTATTGCAATCCTTACCAAAGACCTTTACAATTCTCATTTCTTTCAGAAAGAAATGAAAAATTTGTTGGAACGAAAACTGAAACTGATACTTTCCTATTTGTTGGCGATTTTAAATCTGATGCAAAAGGCAATACTTGGTTCACAAACTGGGGAAAACAAACTGCCGGTCCAATCCTTTTAGTAAGGGCAAGTGATGGGAAATCTTATCCATTTTCAAATTGTTACAAATCAGATGAACGCCGTATATTAAAACTTGAAATTGATAACTATGGGACAAAGTGGATCGGTTCGTATCCAGGAGAAGGTATTGGCATTTTTTACTTTAATGAGAAGAATACTTTTGAAAATACTTCTGACGATGTTTGTGGAATAATTTCTACTTCTACGTATACTTCACTACCTGATAATTCGCCAACTGTTATTAAAAAAGATCCAAATGGTTGCTTGTGGCTAGGATTCAGGCAGGGTTTGAGCATTATTTTTAATCCTTCGGCTGTCCTATCAAACAACCAACTCATTGTGCGGCAAATTAATCACTTGAATAATCAATATATTAATGATATTTTAATTGATCCAACTGGAAATGCGTGGATTGCAACACAAAATGGAATTTTTGTAGTTTCGTATAATACTTTTGAATTAGTAAAAATTATTAATTCGAGCAACTCACCACTAAAAACAAATAATATTTACTCTGTATGTGGTAATTTTGACAATGGGACAATATATTTGGGCACTGATAAAGGGCTTTATTCAGTAAGAACAAACATTATCGAACCAAAAGATAATTTCGATATTGTTTGTTACCCGCAACCCTTTAAAATAAGTAAAGATGAATACCTTTCAATAGACGGGCTCGCATCAAATACAGAATTAAAAATAATTACAGTCAATGGTGAGTTTGTGCGTTCTTTACGGACAAGCAGCAGAAAAACATTTTGGGACGGACGAGATACAAATAATAAAAAAGTATCGAGTGGCGTCTATTTTGTTGTCGGTATTTCTGAAACTACAAACTCAACTGGAGTTCAGAAAATTATAGTCATAAATGAATAAACTATCGGAGGCGATATGGCAAATTTATGGTACAAATGTAAGGGTGAAGTTTGGTGTGAGTTATTTAAGTTGGACATGGAACATCCAGTTTTGAAAACTGCTGAGGGAGTGTATATAATTTGGACAGGAGTTGATGAAAGAAAAGTTTTGAAAGTGGGCTCAGGCTTAATTCGTTCACATTTGATGACAGCACGACAAGATGTTACAATTAATGCTTTCGCTACACGAGGTGTATTCGTTACTTGGAGCGAAGTTGGTAAGGTCAAGCGGGATGGTGTAGAAGCATATCTTATTAATACTCTTTCGCCATTGTTTGTTTCATACAAGCTTAAGGCAATACCAATTAAAATAAAACTTCCCTGGGAAGAATAATTGATTGCCCATTATTATATTCACTAACCGAAAATACTCAATCTTCGGAAACTCTATGGTATTATTTACGGTAAATAATTTGACAAAAAAGTTCGATAAAATCACACTTTTTGAAAACATTTCTTTTGGAATGAACTTATACGATAGAATTGGACTGATTGGAAGAAATGGAATTGGCAAATCTACTTTGTTGAATATTATTGCTGGGAATGAATATGCAGATGAAGGTGAAGTGATTTTTAATAAAAACATTACATTCGGCTTTCTTGAACAAAATCCATTGTTTAAATCTAATCTTACAGTAATAGAAGAGGTATTAGATGGAAGAAGAAAAGATTTCGCATTAATAGAAAAATACAATTTGCTGTGTAGCAAAAAACTTCTTCCTAACTCAAACGAACATTTAGAATTACAACAGATTACGCAAAAAATCGAGGAACGTGGAATATGGAATTTAGAAAGCGAAGCTAAATCTATAGCTTCTGCACTTGGAATATCTGATTATTACAAACTTTGTTCGGAGCTTTCTGGCGGACAGCGCAAACGCATAGCCCTTGCCAAATTGCTTTTTTCAAATGCTGATTTACTCGTTATGGATGAACCAACTAACCATCTGGACACAGAAAGCATTCAATGGCTGCAAGATTTTATCATGAAAAAGTCAAAATCACTATTTTTTATTACTCACGATAGATATTTTTTAGATGCAGTTGCGACAAAAATATTAGAGTTGGATGAACAAAAAATTTTTTGGTACGATGGTGATTACGAAGATTATCTTGAAAAGAAAACCAATTATATAGATACAATTAATTCTACTGCTGAACATACAAAAAGTAAGCTCATAAAAGAACTTGAATGGTTGAAGAAAAGTGCTCCCGCTCGCAGAAAAAAACAAAAAAGTCGAATTGATTGGATTAGCCAAATTTCTGCTGAAATCAAAAAAATTGAAGAGAAAAAAATAAAAATCGAGTTAGGAAAAACTTTTTTAGGCAATAGAATTATTGAAGCTCATTATATTTCAAAATCAATAAATGATAAACTTCTTTTTAAAGATTTCTCATATATTGCTAAGCCAGGCGACAGAATTGGATTAATTGGTCCTAATGGTTGTGGTAAATCGACTTTACTGAACATATTAGCAGGAATTACCAAACCTGACAGTGGAACTATTAAAATTGGCGATACTATTAAAATTGGCTATTACAAGCAAGAACTAACTGAACTTGATGAAAATAAAACAGTATTAGCAACTTTGCGAGAAATTGCTGAATATATTGATTGCGGAGTTGGACGCGACAGATATCTGACTGTACGCGATTTACTCAACAAATTCTTATTCCCTCCTGAACAACATAATGCATTTGTTTCTACTTTATCGGGTGGTGAACGTCGAAGACTGGCACTTTTGAAAGTACTTATGCAAAATCCAAATGTCATCTTGTTAGATGAACCAACTAACGATTTAGATATTCAAACTTTAAATTCATTAGAAGAATATCTGGAAGATTTTTATGGCGTTCTGCTTATTGTTTCGCACGATAGAGCTTTTTTAGATAAAACAGTTCAATTTATCTTTGCATTCGAAAATAATGCTAAAATAAAAGAATACCCCGGGAATTATTCGTACTACTTAGAAAATCGTGAAATACCAATTATTGAAAAAAGTTCGAAGGAAAACACTCCTCCCAAACAAGCATTGGAACCTAAGATTAAAAAAATAAGCTATAAAGAAAAAAAAGAATACGAAAATTTATTCATTGAAATCGAAGAACTTGAAAAGAGTAAATCTTTGATTGAACAAACAATCGCAACATTGAACAGCAGTAATTTTCAAGAAATGAACCGACTTTATTCTGAACTAAATAACATAATACTACAAATTAACCAAAAGACAGAACGTTGGTTGGAACTTGATGAATTAATCAATTCAGAGAAGAAATGATTACTGCTCTTGCTTTTGTATTAATTGATCAATGTGTTTCTGTATAGTTTCTTCCATTTTTCCCTGTACTTCCTGGTGCTCTTCCCCTTTTATCACTAAACCAAGCTGAGGACAATAAGAAGAATAATCTTTATCTCCACGTCGCCTGATTAATATTTCATAATCTTTTCGATTTATACTATCAGATTTTTCCATATCTTTAAATCGAATTCTTGAACAAAATAATTGGCAAAATTATGATTTTTTTACTTATTTTGTAAAATAAAAAATAGTATAGGATAGCTATGAGAAAAATTGCATCCATTTTATTTATTTTCTTTTTTACCCTTAATTGCCTTAAAGCAGAACAAACAAAAGTAGTAAGCATAGGACCATTTCTTGGCTACAAAGCTGGAGTTAGTGCGGTAAATACTCCATTAGGTAGAAAAAATGGATTAAGTTTTAACAATATCCCCGATTTTGGTGCTTGTGTATATTTCCCATTAACAGAGCAAGATAACATTGGATTAAAAATTGGTGTATCTTATTCTGCATATTCTTATATGATGATTTCAGCCCATAAAGATAAATCAGAATATCAGATGTCGCATAATTACTTTTTATTATCACCTAACTTTTATTTTAATAATTTTCTACTTGGGATCTCATATCTCATCCCGATTAATTCAAAAGTTGAGGGTTCGGAAATAAAAACGAAAATTCAAAATAATGTATTTGAACTCAGGGTTGGATATGAACACCCAATTTATGCAGATGAATCTGGAGAATTAAATGCATTTGTTTCAGGCGGATATTTTTTAAGTGGAGTTTACAAGCATTTTCCAAAGAATGATCCATTAAAAACGCTGCTTAAAACTGACGAAAATGTTACAAATGTTCATAACCCGAGGATTGCTTCTATCCAAGTTGGATTTAATTTTATGTTTAATTTGAGAAAACGGGAAATAATAGGCGTACCACAAGATATATATTAAATTATCTTAATCCAATTTTTCAAATTGATTTGTTAATTTATTATAGCTAAAAACTGTTCCTGAACCGATATCAAAATACCAACCGTAAATATTAACAGAATTACTCACATATTTTTCTTTAATAAAAGGATAAGTCATTAAATTGTTTAATTGTAAAATGATATTTTGTTTTTCAATCTCTTCGAATATTTTATCATCGTTAAAGTTACTACCAATATTTTTGATTATTTCACTTGATTGTTCAAGCCATTTAATTGTATGGGGCATATTTTTGAACTGCTCTTGCTGAACTAATGCACGACAGCCTCCACAATTAGAATGACCGCAAACAACTATGTTCTTCACATTCAATCCCAAAACGGCAAACTCAATTGCAGAAGTTGTAGCAAGATATTCCTCTGATAACCTATACTTAGGAACTATATTGGCGATATTTCTAACAACAAATAAATCACCAGGCATACTTCGTGTAATTAAATCTGGAATCAGTCTCGAATCAGAGCATCCAATAAACAAAGTATGTGGTGATTGTTGAGATTTCAGAGATTCAAACAATTGTTTATATTCAGGATAAATTTCATCCTTAAATTGCTTCACACCTAAAAGTAAATTATCCATTTTTCTAATTTATAGGTAATGAAAAATAAACAGTTGTGCCAACTCCAACTTTGCTATCGACCCAAATTTCTCCACTTTGCTTTTCAACAAATTCTTTAACAATAATTAATCCTAAACCTGAACCTTTTTCGTTATCTGTGCCTTTTGATGCTTCAATATCAGAAATACTGAATAATTTATCTAATTTTTCAGATTCTATTCCTACTCCATAATCTCTGACGAAGAAAACAGAAAATAGTTTTTTCTTATCATAATATTGCTTAAAAATAACTTCTGACAATCCTATTTCAATTTTACTTTCACTATTAGAAAACTTAATAGCATTGGTCAATAAATTTCTTAAAATAGTAGAAGTCATTTCAATATCACAGAAAATAAAAGATTTCTCTGGAATACTATTTACAATTTGAATATTTTTATTCTGAGCAAGAGGATGCACAAGTGAAATTACTTTATATGCAATTTCTGTAATATCATGAAGTTCTAAATGAACTTGAAGATGCCCCATCTGAGCACGCGACCATTGAAGTAGGTTTTCAAGTAGATTGTAGGTAGATTGCGATGCTTGCTTTATATTTGTAATCAGTTCAATTTTCTTGTGTTCATCAATCCTATCATAATAACGCATGAGCATTTCAGAGTTGTTCAATAAAGTTAAAAATGGATTTTTCAAATCGTGTGCAATAATGGAGAAAAACTTATCACGAGATGCAATTGCATCTTGGAGTTCTTCATTTAAACGAATAATTTTTTCAGCATCTTGTTGCATTTGTTGATTAAGTAGTTGAAGTTCGTAGTTGGAATTACTCAGCTCCTGCAATGCTTTATTTAATTCTTCAGTTCTATTTGTAACAATCTGTTCTAATTCATTGTTAATTTCTTTGAGCTTATCTTCTGCAATTTTTCTTTCAGTAATATCAAGAAGAGAAAAGATTAAATGCTCACTACCTCTAATAATAATTAAATCACAGAAAACCAGTATGTTTCTTACTTCTCCATTTGGAAGTTTCATTATAGTTTCAAAATTCCTTACAAAACCATTTCTGTTAAATTTATCAATAATACTTAAATAATCAGATGTATTACACCAAAGAGAAAGTTCATCAACACGTTTGCTAATTATATTTTGCTTGGTATTGAAAACTTGAATAAATGTGTCGTTAACATCTTTAATAATATTTGTTCCCTTTTCAACAAAAAACTTGATTAACGGACTTGAATTAAAAATAGTTTTGAATATTTCCTGACTTTCTTGAAGCTTTTCAGTGATAATTTTTAAAGGAGTAATATCTCTACCTACGCAAAGATATTGCAAATCACCATCATTTGCTTTAAGAGCTCTAATTTTCCAAAGAATGAATGTTTTTGAACCAAATAAATCAATTTCTTGCTCGAAAGATATTTCAGACTTTTCACCAAAATTAGCAAATAACTTTTCAATCCGTTCCTTATCAGAAAAAATTGAGAGATATGAATTAGAATGTTCCTTTTTGTTAAAGAATTTCGTAAAAGAATCACTTCGATATATGTAATTAAAAGAACTGTCAATTTTAACAATAAAATCAGTAATATTATTAACTAAAAGGCGATATTTTTCTTCTCTTTCTCTAATTTCCTCTTCAATAAGATGTTTTTCTGTAACGTCGCGAGTAATACCCATAATTCCTATTGGTCTATGGTTATCATCTCTGATGAAAGTAACAACTGCTTCTGTAATAACTATTTTCCCATCCTTGCGGATTTCTTTGAAGCGTACATCCACATATCTATCTTTATTTTCTGGGTATTTTGCCTCAATTTCAAACTGTTCTTCTAAAAGTTTCATTGCATAGTTGTATGATTCAGGAGTAAGAAGGTCAGTAGCTTTCTTGTTTTTTCTTTCCTCAATAGAATATCCATAAATACGCTCAACCGACGGAGAAAGGAATAAATAATTTAAGTTTAAGTCTGTCATCCAAATGAAATCTTTTGAATAATCTGTAATTAGTTTAAATTTATACTCGGATTCTTTCAAATTTTTCACTAACTCACGCAATTCAATTTGGTAAAGTATTATTCTTCCTATAAATACTGTTGCTAATGGATAAAATGAAATAACAGTAATTGAGATAGTTTTCAATGTTTCTACAGCTAATTTTGAAGGAAGAGTAAACATCAAAATTAACATTGCAATATGGACTAAAACTCCCAAAATATATAGATTAATTAAGTTTAGCTTAATTTTATTCTTATGCACTAAACGATGAAAAATCCATCCAATCAGAAAAGAAGAAGTGATAACTGAAACACCTGTGATTGCTCCTATTCCCCCGAGGTAAATTCTTCCGATTGCAGGTATAATGGCAGAAATTATTCCTGCCAATGGTCCATAAAAAAGAGTACAGAGACTAATAATAACGGAGCGTCCGTCAAAAATCAATCCTGGTTGTAAAACAAATGGATAAAATATTCCAAGCAGAGCTACTACACCAAAAATTAATCCTTGTAATACAATTACTTTTTTTGTGGTAGTTTTCCAGATCGAATCCACAAATCCAGAAATAATACTAGCAGCCACCAATAAACTTAAATTAAAGATTATTTGTATAATTATCACATTTAATTTCCTATTCTAACAATGTTTTAATTTAATTATTATTCAATTAATAGTAAATAAAGTAAAGATTAATATTTTTAAATTTTATTATGCGTCCCATCACAATAAGGTGGTCTCTTTGTTTTTTTACAACCACATAAATAATATTCCTTCTGAGCAAAAACCTCAAATGGAAGAGAACGAAATTGTCCTTTCTCTTTATGTGATCCATCGCAAAATGGTTGAGCTTTTGACTCTCCACATAAGCACCAGTAATATTTTTTATTAGGTTCTAATACAACAGGATAAGGCGAATGCTGAGCAACTTTGGGTTCATCCATTTTTATACTCCTAAAATACAGTGAAATCTTAATATCTATGTTTATTAACTAATTTTTTTGCAAATTATTGTAGTATTGAAAATAATTTTAACATAAATATTAATAATTTATTAATCATAAAAAAACAAGTAAAATCGTTAATAAACGTTAATAAAATTAATAAATAAGTGTGTAACTTCAATAGCAGCAGAATAATTATGAACAATATTGGCAAAGAACTAACTGAGCGTGAGCGCGAAATATTGATACAAATTGTAAGACTCTATATATTGAAAGCTTCGCCTATTGGTTCCAGAACGCTTTCGAAATATCTTGAAGGTGAGTTAAATTTAAGTCCGGCTACTATTAGAAATGTTATGGCTGACCTTGAAGAATTAGAATATATTACTCATCCACACACTTCCGCTGGACGAATTCCTACCGATAAAGGATATAGATTTTATGTTGATTCGATTAATGATTACATTCAAGTAACTGAAACGGAAATCAATAAAGTAAAAGAGAATCTATCAAGCACAGACACATCAAATATATTGCGTGATACTTCTAAAATTTTGGGAATGCTAAGCAATTATTTAAGCATTGTTAAGATCCCTAAAATTATTGACTGTAAAGTAGTAAAACTTGATATAATTAAGTTAAGTTCTAACAGACTATTAATTGTGCTGGCACTTGATTCAAATATTGTGAGAACTATTTCTCTCGAAGTAGATTATGAAATTGATGAAAAGAATTTATTCCATATTAATCAATACATAAATGAGAAAATTTCAAATAAAACAATAAAATTTATTAAAGATAATTTCCATAATTTAATCTCCGACTATCCATTGAAAAATATTCCTTTATTAAGATTATTTACTGAATCATTAGATGATATTTTCACTACCAAAAATGAAGAACAATTACTTGTTGCTGGGACTCAAAATTTATTGCAATATCCCGAATTTGAATCAAAAGAACGTATCAAAAGTATTATTGAATTAATTGAAAATCAGGATATAGTAATTCATTTGCTTGATGAATACGAGGAACCAGGCAATGTTAAGGTGCTTATAGGAAGTGAGATGAACGATAGTATTTTAGATGAATATGCATTAGTATTGAGTTCGTATAAATTGGGTTCTAGTTATGGATCGATTGGGCTGATTGGTCCGAAAAGAATGAATTATCCAAAGATTATTTCGCT
>CAKZLY010000028.1 GCA_937127445.1 Eximiradius sp.
TCGTACCATTATAGTGCAAACTTTTATTATAAAATAACAGGAAATACTAAGTTTGTTGTAAAAGCAGAAGACAATAATTTGACTTGTCAAGATGAATTCACTGTTTATGCTGAACCAGAAGAACAGTATTCCGATTATCAAATATTAGCATTATTTGATTATAGAAGTACTGAATTATTAGATAGTTATATTAACAATTTAGATATGTTAGCTGAAATTGCAATAAATAACCCAAACTATACTCTGGAATTAATCGGATATGCAGAAATTGAGGGAAAAGAAACAGACACGAAAAATCTTGCTCAATACAGAGCTCAAGCTGTTGCAGATCAATTAATTGGATTAGGTGTAAGCCCATCTCAAATTCGTGTGGTTTCCGAAGGGAGCAGTAAACCAATATATTACTTGCCAACAAAAAATTGGCAAAAACTCTATAATAGACGAGTAGAAATTCGTTGGATTACTTCTGATGATTTGCCTTACGAAATAATTGAAAATATTTATCCTTCGGAGGAGATAGCCCAAAACAAAGTGAATATATGGAAAGAAAGAGGGTACAAATCTTATTATGAAAGATACTTAAAAAATAATATGCCTTACTACAAAGTTAAATTGTGGGGGTATGCAACTGCCGAAGAAGCAGAAAAAGTAAGAAAAATTCTCAGTAAAAAATTTAAAGGTAATTTTCAAGTAAGATGAGAGATTTACCACCTGATTTTTCAGATGGGAAATCCCTCATAAACTCTACTTTTCAAAAAACATGTTTACTAACTTTTGAAATGTTTCATTATCAACTTGTTCTAAAATTGATTTATCAAAATTGATTGATAAATTTGTGAGTTCGGCTTTCAGTTTTTCACATTCGCTCTTAATATATTCGTTAGCTTCTTTTCCAAACATTGCTAATGAAACAATTTCTTTTATCCTGTCTGTTTCAATTTTACAAATCCAATTTTTGTAGGGGTTTTGATACAAATCTTCAAAGTTCTGTCTGATTTTGACATTTGCACCAACAACCTTTAAACCGTTTAAATTCATATTGAAATAAATATCAAACGTATTTTTTTTAACAACAAACAAAGGATTTTCCTTCGACAAAGTAATATTTAAATTAGCAAAGTCAACCGTATCAATTATCCCTAACAATCTCATCGCAAAAGTGTCTAAACCAAAACGAATAAAGCCATTTTCTTCAATATATCCCCAAATATGATTTTTTAGCAGGAAGTAACCAGCTGGAATATTTTCAGTTATCGAAGAAGTTTTTATTGACTTTTCAAGTTCTGATTTTATTTTTTCCCTTCTTTTCGAAAGATGTTTTCTTACAAAGTCATTTAAACGATTATCAACATAAGGTTTCTGAATAAAGTCAATTGCTCCCTCCTTGATTAAATCATAAGGGGTTGCCGAACTAACACTTTCAGTTATTATAATCACGTCAATATCGGGTCGTTTTTGCTTAATTCGATTAGTAAGTTCTTCACCTGAAATATCTCTTGTTTTTTCGCCTGTAAAAACAAAGTCATAATGATTTAACAAACATAGTTGATGTGCTTCCATTCCGCTTATAACTGAATCAACAGAATATCCATCTAAAACAAGCAAACTACGTAGTTTGTCTAATAATTCTTCATCTTTTTCAACAATTAATATGCGCGCTAATGGATTTTGAAGCTCAACCCTTTTGAGTGAACTTGAAATATTTGAGTAATCTTTGGTCAAACTTTCTTTCAATGCTTTCTGACGATGCTCTCTAAGCTTCTTTTCAGATGCTTTCTTAACAACGGTTCTTATTAGAACTTCAATAATGATTACTAAGATTATTACTGAAATTGTATATATCATAATAGTTCCCCTTATTTAGTAACTGATTTTCCAGGTTTTTGTTTAGGATAAGAGTAATTATCGTGGCAATCACTACAAACAGTTTTCTGAGCGAAATTTCTTGATGGGTGGCAACTTTCGCAATCTAATTCCTTATGAGTATCGTCTAAAATCAGTCCCGTACGTTTATGATTAAATTTTCCTGTTACAAAATCAGTATGGCAGGAAATGCAACTTGGATTAAGTTTGTTTGGTAAATTCATTACTGTATGGCACTTATCACAAGGCAATTTTGAGTGGTGTTTTCCTAAATCAAAGCCTGTTAATTTGTGGTCAAACTTATCTTTTACTTCGTTCATATGGCATTTGTTACAAGAATTGTCTTTATGGCAGGTGATACAATTTTGATGAACGACTTCAAATGGCTGTCCCTTTAAATCGTGCTTTCTTGGTTTGTCGTAAGTTCTATCAACATCGTGGCACTTTGTGCATCTATCATTCTGATGACAAGTTTTGCAAGTAAGTCCAAAAAGCTTCACGTGTTCATCGTGATTAAAAGTTACCAATCGTCCGTTTTCAAAATTAGTTTCATAGATGATTTTAGGCTGAGAAACATATTCTGGATGAGTTTTACCAATTAGATTATTCATTTTTTTCTGAATATTTTCTTTTGTTTCTTTAGCAATTGGCAAATGGCAATAGGAACAATCGTTGGAATGGCTCCAATCTCTGTGACAACTGTAGCATTGACGGTGAAATGAAGCAGTTAAATCAGGACGAGAAATATCTTTGCGTTTCCTTTCTTGTTTGTGGCAATTCTCGCATTTTTCAATCGGTCCAGCAATATTATAATGATGGCATCCATCGCAACCAATTGAAATATCTGCCATTTGAGCGTGAATAAGGTGTGAGAAAACTACTTTTCCATAACGTTTCCCATTATTATTCAGAATAACATATTCAGGACCTTCCTCTGGTTTATGTTCAATTGTAATCAATTCATTTCTTGGACAAGCAATTAAGCAAGGATTTTTCTTCGTTGGGAAATCGCAGCTATGACATCTTTTACACTCAATTGGCAATCGTTGATGACCATCATTCGGCTTAACAATTATTTCTTTGGATTTATTGCCGGCTTTAGATTTTGGGATTTGATTTTGTCCAATAATAAAACCACTCACTGCTATAAAAATAACAACAAATATTAAAGTTTTATTTTTCATCTTTTGTCTCCTCAATGAATTGGATTAGTAAGTGTTCCCGGACTACTGCTATTTTCGGGTATGCTAATAATAGGGAATATCATAACAAAAGCTCTATATAAAAGTACTAAAAGTGCAATTAATCCAACAGTAACTGATATTTCACCAAAAGATGGGAAATATGGAGATACAGAATAGGGTGGATGGTATGCAATAACAAAATTATTCAATCTGTTAATAAATACGCCAAAAACTACCAAAGTTGATGCAATAAATAACCATAAAGGTGAATTCAATACTGCTCTTGACATAAACATTCTCAACGGGATTACCACTCCTAAAATAATCTCAATCATAAACATTACACTGTGAATATTAATCTCTGCCAAATAAACGTATGTTCCTCTTATAACCATATCTCCAATTTTGAAAGATAAATAGATAAATAGCAAAAGTGGCACTAATGAGCCGAGTCTTCTCAAGACAGGCATTTCTGGTTCTAATTTGAACGATCTTGAAGCAATTAGTGACTCGAATATTACCATTGGAAATCCAACAGCAATAGCAGACAAAAGGAATAATAGTGGCAGAATCGGGGTCTGCCAGAGCGGATGCATTTTGCTTCCAGCGATAATCATCAATGTGCCTAATGAAGACTGATGTAAAGTAGAGAGAACAACTCCCGCAATAAAGAAGATAAACATTACTTTTGATAATGTCTTGTCAAGTAACCTGAGTAATTTGTCTAATACTTTATTGAAAATTGATAAAATACCTGGCAGATTGACTCTTCCGATAAAACGTTCAGTAACGATTGGGATAAATTCTATATAAAGTACTGTTAGGTATATCATAACGCATATACCAACTTCAAATAATGCTGAATTAGGATTCCACATAATTAGTGGATGCCAAATATAATACCAACGGCCGATATCTATAAATACGCCCAAAGCAACAAAAGTATATCCAAGCATTGCTGTAAGTAATGCAGGACGAACAACAACATGATAATACTCACGGTTCATAACGTGACTCAAAGCTGCAGTTGTAAATCCACCTGCTGCTAATGCTACTCCTGTTGCAACATCAATAGCAATCCAAATCCCCCAAGGATATTGCTGATTAAGATTCGTAACCGAACCAATCCCAAAAATAAACCTCATTGCAAGAAATATCAACCCATTTAGCGCGAGTAAACACAAAATAATTACACCAGGGGTAAAAAATTTTATCTTTAATGGTTTTGGTAATAAACCTTCCATTTTATCCTCCTATTCTTCTTCTAAATCTGAACGTTTTTTAGTGAGCCACATTATTCCACCAAGCAGTGAATAAAGCGCAATTGGCGGAACAAAGTAAGCAAAAATACCATGTTGGATACTCTCTGATACACCAGGAGCAGGCGATAGTTTAAGTTTAGGCATTCCAAATTCCCACATTTTTTTGTTACCAATGTAAACCCACGAGGTTCCACCAACTTCTTTTTCCCCATAAATATAGTTTTCATACCTGTTAGGATATAAAGATATTCTTTCTTTTGCAAGTTGGATAATCTCATTTCGAGGACCATATGTCATTACTTCCATTGGACAAATCTCAACACAGGCTGGCAACATACCTTGTTTTGTTCTCTCGATACAGAAATCGCATTTCATTATTCGCGGCTCAATTGCTTTATTATATTCAAAGGTCGGCACCTGGAACGGACAAGCAACCATACAATAGCGGCATCCTATGCATTTGCTCCCATCCCAAACAACACTTCCATTTTCGAATTTGCTAAATGCTCCAACGATACAAGCAGAAACACAAGCAGGATGGTCGCAGTGGTTGCATTGTGCTTTAACGAAAATCGGGGATAATTTGTTTTTTTGGTTTTCAAATTCATTGACTACTGTTAAAGCCGTTTCATCAGGACGTCTAAATTTTTTAAAAACACTACGGTCATGATAGTCATCAAGCTGCCCAGCTGGGATATTGTGTGCTTCTTTACAAGCCCACTCGCAATGGCGGCATCCGATACATACTGTTGTATCAACGAGTACCCCCATTCTTTCATCTGAGAGAATATTCGTGGATGCTGAATCAGCATTCTGAGTGCTAACAGCAGCAACCGATGCAATTGCAGCTGCCTTTTTAAAAAAATTTCTTCGGTTTATCTTGTTCATAACGATTTTAAAATAATTATTAATAATAATTCATTTGTAAATTAAGATTAAATGCTTAATGCTCTTTCATTAAAATATTAATAATGCTAACAAAATACAAAAGAAAAATAAAAAATAATAATTATTTGTTTGAAAATATTAGACTTATCTATTATTTATTTTTAGCGAAACTAAATTTAATTTAAATAAATTAATTTGTTTTACTTCATTGAATAGAAGGTATATTCCTGCTTTTATTGAGATTTATAATTGCTTCTGTAAGTTAATTTTTTTTAATAAACTTTATTGAATTGATTTTTCACTATAATGAACAGTTGAACTTACTATTTTTCGATATGTTTTTATTAATTTTGGATGTTATGTTTAATTGAATTTTGAATTTTTTATGAAAAAAGTCATTTTATTTTTAATCGTACTTAATGCATTTTTTTTAAAAGCAGAAGTAATAAAGGAAACAAAAACAAATCCAGTGGTAGTAACGGCAAGTAGTGAGCCAGTTCTATATTCTGAAACTGCTCGAATAGTTACAGTAATTGATTTAGAACAAATTCAATCATCGAATGCCAAAAATATAGAAGATTTGCTAAAATATATCTCCAATGTGGATGTTAGAAGAAGAGGTGGACCACAAGCACAGGCAGATTTTTCAGTTCGTGGTGGTTCATTCGAACAAACTCTGATAATGATAAACGGAATTCCGTTTAATTCTGCTCAAACTGGGCATCATAATGGTAATTTGCCAATCTCAATTTATGACATTGAAAAGATAGAAATTTTAGAAGGGTCCGGGAACAGAGTTCTTGGTACAAATGCTTTTTCTGGTGCTGTAAATATTATCACGAAAAAAGCAGCAAATGATCAACGGATAAATTTTGCCATTTCAGGCGGTGAATACGGATATTACGATTTCAATATTTCGAGCAATTTCGTTTTATTTAATAATTTGAATTCTTTTTATTCTATTTATCGCCAAAAATCTGATGGATATATCCAAAACACCGATACTGATATTATTAACTTTTTTGGTTCTAATATTTTTTGTTCGGAATATGGTAATATTTCATTACAATACGGTGTTGGTAAAAGAAATTTTGGAGCAAATAGTTTTTATACTGCAAAATATCCAAATCAGTACGAGGCAATAAATTCTTCATTTATGAATATTTCTTATTCCAAGAATATAGATAATATAAAGATTTTTTTACAATCATACTACAAAACTCTTTTCGATAGATTTGAGCTTTTTCGTTCTATGAAAAGCGCTCCTGCTTGGTATAAAGGGCACAATTACCATAATAATACTTCATTAGGAGGTCAAATTAAAGCAAGTATTACATCTGACATTGGAATTTCTTCGTTTGGTTTAGAAATCAGAGATGAAAGCATATTAAGTAATGTTTTAGGTAAAAAGTTAGACAGTCCTAAAAAAATATCTAGTGAAAAAAACAAATATTATTATTATTCAGACAACAGACAAAACGTAAGTGTATTTTTTGAACAGTTTATAAAATATGGTAGAATGTCTATTTTTATTGGAAGTATGTATAATTGGAATTCTCGGTTTAATTCAGATTTCTATGGTGGGCTTGATGTATGCTATCAATTATCTGATAATGCAAGTGCTTTTGGGAGCATTAATCAATCAGGAAGGCTTCCAAGCTTCACAGATTTGTATTATAATGGACCCACTAATAAAGGTAACCCAAATTTGAAACCAGAATATTCAATTTCAATTGAAACAGGTGTTAAATATAGCAGCAAATTTACAAGTTCAAGTTTTTCGATTTTTAGAAATTTTGGAAAAGACTTAATTGATTGGATAAAGCATCCTGATTCAACTTTGTGGGAAACAAGAAATCTTACTAAATTAAATACAATTGGTTTTCAATTTTCTACTAATTTATTTCCTAAATCCATCTATGATAACATAAATTGGTTCAAAATAATTAGTTTATCATATACATTTATTACCTCAACCAAAAGCTCACAGAATTATCAATCACTTTATGCACTTGATTATCTCAAACATAAATTTAACGTAAATGCACTTTTCAACATAGGATATGATTTTACATTTAATGTGAATACTAATTATCAAAAACGCAATGGAACTTATTATAGTTATGAAAAAAATCAAGAAGTTAAATATAATGATATATTCCTTGCAAGCATTAAAATATCATATGCTATATACCGATATACTTTCTTTTTGGAAATAGATAATATTTTCGATAAAAAATATCAGGATATTGCCAATGTGATTCAGCCGGGAAGATGGGCGAGAGGTGGTTTGCAATTCAATTTTTAGAATATTACCTTAATCTGAATGTAAAAGGAATTACCCCAACCATTTCAATATCTTCTTTTATTGGGTTAAATCTCCATTGGCGAAGCGCTTCAATGGCGGCACGTTCAAGCCGTGGGTCCGCTTTTTGAAGCGGGACAATTGAACCAACAGTTCCGTCAGGTCTTACAGTAAAACGAATTTTAATTTGTGCTGATGTGTTGACACCTGGTGGGAAAGTCGGAATTTTCTTCACTAACACCACTCTGTTTCCGCCGCCGCCCCATTCAATATCGCCAAAACCTTCACCCTTGCCAGGCCCAGTGCCTCGTGTTCCGAGTCCAGTGCCCCAATCTTCGCCATCGGGGAAACCAATATTACGAGAACTTGTTCCCAAATCAGATGGAGTTTGCTTCTCGCTTGAACTAATCTCACGCTTTGCAACGATGTTTGATGATTCAGTTATATCAGTAGACGCAGATGTTTTTGATATTTGAGTTTTTGCGGCAATTTCAGCATCGTGCAGTTCACTTCGTGGTAAATTGCCTTTATGAGCAACACCTTCTCGAGATAAATTCCCTTTGCTCATTCCTGTTCCGTCTCCATATCCAAAGCTCAATAGTTCGAGAGGAACAGTGTTGGAAATTAATTGTCTGGATTCTGGTTGAGGATCTCTAATAAGGTTTAACAATAATAAAAGAACAAAAGTAGTTGGAATAGCAATAGCTAAACCTTTTGCTGTATTTGCGTGCCACGGTATCTTAAATTGAAAAGAATAATTCTCATCTTTATAAGATGGATTGTACAGATAATTGTCTTTTCCCCCCATATTATTGAATCCTATCAATCCAAGATTGTGAAAAACCAAATTTCAATGCAGTTGCAGTAGCTTCCTCCATACTGCTGAAATACCCAAATCGTACTCGGTACCATTGACGATCGCGTACAATTTGTGGTGATATATATGCATCTATGTTATGTCTCATTTTTATTTCCCTAATCCAGTTTTTAGCATCTTCAAGGGAAGGAGTGGCATATACTTGGATTGTGTAAATTTCCTCCTTCGCAACTTTATTGTTATTTAACGCAATATCGTTAGCATTGGTTACATTTTTTTTAGCTACTGGAGAGATGTTTCTTTTTACCAGTAATGTTTTAGCTTCTTCTGAACGAACATTTGAAGCCATATTAAGTTTAGTTTCTTCAGGTTTATCTGGTTTTTGAGTTAGTTTTGTTTCTTTTTGGGTAATTTGACTGTCGATATTTTTGGGGACCGTTTGCTCATTATTTTCGGTTTTATCTGGTTCTTGAATTTCATGCTTTATTTGTTCTTTTGCTTTTGCCATTTCAGGAGTTTTTTGAGCCTCTACTGGTTTTGTGTCTTTAACTTGTTTAGGTATTTGTTTTTCCGAATGATCGCTAAACAATTTCGAACTAATAAGATTTATTCTTTGGTACCCAAAATTATCCCATATGTAATACAACGCGATTCCAGAAACAGCGAACAGCAAAAAAACAGCAGGATATTTTAATAAAGAGAAAAATGATATTTTTCTTATATGCTTATCTTTCTTTGTAGTTTGTTGTTCTTTCGACTTTTTACTTTTATTATCTATCTCATTTAGGGGCTCGCTTAATGATTCATTGATTATTGTTCGAGAAGTATTATTAAAATTAATTGGAGGAACCCCAGTGTCTGGAATATTAGAAGGACTATCAGTATTGATATCGGATAGTATTAAAAATAAAGAAGGGTTATTTTCATCATCAAAAGACATATTATTTGTTTCTTCTTGATATTCTTCTTCAAAATTCTCGATAGTTTCTTTTTTTTCTTTACTTTTCTTAATTTCTTTTTCTAATTCTTTGATAAATGCGCTATCAAGTTCTAAAGAAGATATACTTTCAGTATTTTCGCTTTCAGTTTCAAGATGTTCAGCTGCAGTAAATAATTGTTTGTATTCTTGTGGTTTTTCACTTGCTATTTCAACCTCGTCACCAAAAAGATACTCGCTCTCAGGTTGCTGTTCTTCAATTTCTTGCGTTTGATTTTGGCTTTCGGTATAAGCGGTTGAAAAAGCCTCTTCAATATTATCATTTTCTATATTTTCAGATACAATCTGATCAGATGTTTGCTCTTGCTCGAATATATCCCAAATAGAACCTTTAGCAGGTGGTGCGAGTATTTCCTCTTGTGAAGGTAAACTTTCTTCTTGTATCAGTTCAGTAGTTTCAGAATTTTCATTTTCATCATCGAAAGAAGGTACGGTTCCTGGATAATTCTGTTGCGTTGCGAGCAAAAAAGTATCATCATCGGGTTCACCAGGTGTAAATCCAGCATTTTCTTCGGATCTCAATATTTCAGAGAAAATTTGTTTCATTAATATTGCCAGATTATTCCAATTTTGGCAAACAAACCTCTTTCTTTATATCCATTCCAATAGTAAATATTTGAACCTAACAAGTTATTAAAATTTGCAAAAAATACAAAATTATTATTGATAATATAATCGGTATTAAATGAAAAATCTAAATAGCTTTCTAACTTTTTGTCGTTTTTATTTGATATATCGTTTTCACTAAGATAACTTAAAGATATATCAAAACCTAATTTTTCAAAAAATACTTTCCTATAAGATATATTAGATTTGAAGAATGGATGATAGGGAATAGGACCATCGGAATTATTCAATTTACTTAGAGATAAAATAGTGCTTAAAACAATTTTATCGCTTTTAGTAATATACCATAATAATTCAGGAGAGATTTCAAGAATTGTTCCCTGATCATATCCTAAATTGAAAGTGTTATTGTTTGTTTCATCAAAAAAACATAATCTATCAGCAATTCTCCAACTAATATTTGCAGTTGCAAATATATTTTCGGTTGGATGATAGGTAAGAGAACCGTTAATCAAAGCAATATTGTATGAATAATCTAAATTAGCAGAAAAATCTAAATAAGGATTTTGATAAAACCTGTCACTAAAAGATTTATTTTCTAAGCCGCTTATGAATGAACTTTTTACAGTAAATAACTCGTTTATTCTATATTCAATCTGGGATTCTAATAGTAAACCACCCCGAGATGTTTCATTTGAATTTGTCGCGCTCTGCAACCCAATGTTACCAGATATGCTAAATTCGTCAGAGAAATAGGAAAAACCACCTGCTACTTCAATAAAACTAACGGAGTTTTTTCTGAGTGAGTGGAAATCAACAAGAATTTCGCCATTAATTAAGAAGTCATTCCAATAATTTTTTACATTAAGAAATCCTTTTATTTCATTATCGACAGAGTTTCGAGATGGATGATAACTTAATGATTTGCTATTTGCAGACAATTGTAAAGAATTAATATCGAAACCAGTGTTAAATAAAACACCTTCGTAAGCGCCGTTTGTTTCTAATTTAATTCCATAATTACTTGCATTTCTATCAAAATAATCATCATTATTTAAAGAAACTTGATTTGCATATAAATTATAATTTTTAGAATTAAAGAAAATAGATGAACGCGTCCTGCTCCCACCGAAAATCCAGAATTTATCAGGAGCAATGTAGTCAGAAAATAAATTCACGCCAAATTTATTATATTCTGAGCGTTTATATTCGCCAGAGCTGCTTTCGTAGTTGATATAGCCATATAAATCGTAACCTTCAACTTTTTGGCGAGCACCCAAAGTGATTTCAGGTGTGAAAAACATTCCGATGCTGCTTCTTACATTAATTTTAGGGAATGTTTTTGAGATAGTTTTTGTGGGCAAAGTGTCTGGTGCAAGCAGAAGAGAGGAGTGTTTTTCATATGAATTAATTGAATCAAGTTCCTCTTTTATTAGCTTATTTACTCTTGTTGGTAATTGCTTCATTCCAGATTTAACATTGACTTGCTCAACACCTTCAATAATAAAATTAGGTAATTCAAGCGGTTTTGGCGTTTCTTGCGGAGGATTAGTCTGAGCGAATGAGTAATTATTCAGACCAATCAAAATACACATTATAATAATATTTTTTTTCATTCTCATAGTAACTATAATTAATTGTTAATTATTGTTTTATTCTTCTCAATCTTGATTTTGCAGTTTTACCAAAGTCATCATCGGGTCTGAGATTTTCAAGTATTTGATACATCTCCCGAGCAAGTTCCATACGATTTAACTTTTCGTAACACTCACCAAGACTTAGTAGAGAAAGAGAGAACCAATCTTCGTATCCTGTAAAGTTTTCCTTAACAATGTTTAATTCTTCGATTGCTTTTTCACAATCATTTATTCGTATATAGATTTCACCCAATCTATATTGAGCTTCAGAAGCAAAAGAAGGATTTCCTTCTTCCTTTGATAATATCCTAAAATGAACTAAAGCAGAATCGAACATTAATTTTGTTCTATAATACATTGCAACACGATAGCGACTGAAATCACCATATTCTGTGTGAGGGAAATTATCAGCAACTGATTTAAGTTTATTTACAGCCCCCAAAGTATCCAACAGGAGGAGTCTAATCAAAGCACGTTCAAATCCAGCTTGTGCAGCTGTTTCGTGAGTATTGTAGCTTGTTTCAAGAAGAGAAAAAATAGTGTCGGCTTTAAGCGGGTTGTTAATTTGCTTTTGTAATAATCCATATTCTAATAATCCAAGCGGCGCATAATCACTTTTAGGATATTGTTTTGCAAGTTTTTCAAATGTTTCAGAAGCTTTCTTATATTCATTCATACTAATGTAACTTTTGCCCATCAAAAACATTGCTTCTGCATTTTTTTCATTATCTGGATATTTATTAATGAAATTTTCAAATTCAGAAACTGCATCATTAAATTTGCGTCCTGTATAAAACATTTCAGCTCTTTTATACTTAAATTCTTGAATATAAGGTGATTCAGGGTTTGATTCGATATATTTATCTGCAATTTTAATTGCTTCGTCTTCTCTTCCCATCGCCATAAGTGCAAATTGAACACTTCTCATAGCTTCGGCAGCAAGTTCATTACTCGGGAATGTTTGAATAATATATTGATAACCTTTTATAGCTTCTTCATAATTACCCAAATTATAGTAACAATCTGCTATTGCGTAATATGCTCTTGGAACTAAATTGCTTTGCGGATATGCTTTAATCATGAAATTAAAATTATCAATAGCTTCAGCATACTTCTTTTGTTGGAAACGTATCCATCCGATAAGATACAAAGCATTAGGCGAATATGGTGAATTGGTATAACGATTAGCAAATTCTAATAAGGCAGTTATAGATTGTTCAAATTTCTGCATTCTATAATATGCATGAGCAAGCTGATATGCAGAATATTGTCCTTCTTCTGAATTTGGTGCTAATCTAAAAGCTTTCTGATATGCTTCTGCAGCTTTTGAATAATTTTTGTTTAAATAATAACCATCTCCCTGTCGAGTTAATACTTCGACAGCATAATCTGATTTAGGAAATTCTTTGACTAATTGGTCAAATATTCTGGAAGATTGTTCAAAATTTTTAAGTCTAAAATGGGACCAACCTAATCCGTATAGTGCTTCTTCACGTCTACGAGAAAGTGGATATTCATCAATTATTTTTCTGTAGATTTGTGCTGAATTGTTAAGCAAATCGGAACGGTAGTACGCTTCGGCTAACCAAAAATATGCCTCGTCTATATTTTTCGATTTTTCATTATCTGAAATATAGCTTAATAATGGCTTAATTGCTTCCGAACTTCTAAGAGATAAGACTAAAGCTATTCCTTGTTTCAATCTTGCTTCATTTATATATAAATTCTTGTTTTGAACAAAAATTTCATCACTATTTATAGCAAGCTGTTCGGCTTGTTTGTATTCACTATATGCCTTATCATATAACTTTAATTCAAGGTAAGTCGCCCCCAGAAGTAGTGAAGCACGTATTGCTGTCCTGCCATCAAGAACCTCTCTATTGGCACGTTCTAAATCTTTTTTTGCCTGCACAAAATTACCAGATTCGTAATTCATTTGCCCTAATTCTAATAAGACATTACCCGTAAATCTATAACTTGCCTTAAGAGAGAGTGTGTATAGTTCTTTGCGAGCATTTGAAGTATCGCCTTTTTCCTTCAAGGAAATAGCTCTGTATAATTGAGCAAGAGATTTGTTAATGTCGTTATTATCTTCAACATTCTTAATTATTGCATCAAAATAGTTTATTGCAAGCTCGTAATTATTTTGATTTAATGAGGCCCAACCAGCCCCTAATTTAGCACTGTAAATCAAATATGAGTTGGGATAGTTTTCAATAAGTTGATTATATGAAGCAATTGCAGCATCATAATTTTTTGATAAGTTGAAAGCTTCTGCTTTGAGATAAATTATTTTCTCTTGATAAGCATCAATATTTGTTTGCTTTTCGAATTTTTTCGCATCTGACTGTGCTGCCAGAATGATTCTATTGATGGTTTCGGCTCTTTCAATTGCCAAAAGGGCAGAGCGGTTGTCTCTTAACATTAAGTGATTATTTGCTTCCCTGATGTATGAAGCTATAATAGTATTTCTATAAGGATATTTGATCTGCAACAACTTATAAGCTTCTATTGCTTTTTTATAATCATTGTTCATTTCATAAATAGCACCGCTAGCGTAAATTGCATCGTCTGTAAATTCGCCATATTCATAACTTTTCACTAATTCTTCAAAAATTGAAGCTGCTTCGAAATGTTTGCCCTGGTTAGCTAAAGCAATACCATTCCAATATAGTGCTTGATGTGCTATATATCGATACACACTATCACGTCTTAGCCTGAAATTCAAATCTGCAGCATTTTTTGCATATTCAAAGTTTTTTACGGCATCAGCATATTTTTTTCGTTCAAATTCAATAAAGCCAATTTTTAAGTATGAATGAGGAATTAGTGGTGAATTTGAATTTGTTATGATGTATTCATTTATCTGGGCTATTGCAATTGAATGATTTCCTGAGTGTAAATCAATATCAGCTTGCAAAAGGATCGCTTTATCATATGCAGCTGTGAAAGGATATTCCTTAATAAGTTGCATAAGTTTTATTTCAGATTGACGGAGCAATCTAATATCATAAATTTTCTCAATTTCGATAAATTCTTTACTTCCATAATTATAATATGGAGAGTTAATTTGAGAATTTGCAGTATAACAAACAAATACAAGAGATAATAATAATGTGAGATTTTTCATATTAAATAATAATTATTCATTATAACAAACAGCAATAAATTAAATTTAAATATTTTTTTGAGATGTTAATTTATGCTGCATTGTAAATATATAAAAATATATTCATTTAAAAAAGAGATGATTAATTTTAAAATTAGTGTCTTTGAAGAAGTCTAATAGACAACAAAAAAGGCTGCGGCAAATAATTTGCACAGCCTTTTCTTAAATAAACAAATGAAATATTTATCTTGATACCGAAAGAGATGGTAGGTACTTTATTGATAATTCATAAGTTCCAAACATAGCAGCAGAGTATAATATAGCCGATGAGACGGTATTTCTGAAAAATGGAATTGCCATTTCATAGCAATTAATCAAACCATTTAAATCGTGGCTATACATTTCTGAGGTAATCCATACAGAAAAATTGGTAACAATAAAAAAGAGAACTGCACCAACGATTGAATTTGTTAATACAGATTTTACATTTATTTTCTTTGTTTTTGAGCCCAAATAAATAATTAATGCAAATGAAGCATAAACAGCAAACATATCATAATGAAAGCCTAAAAAAGCATCGCTGATTAGCATAGCAGCAATAGGAACAACATAGGCAAGCTTTCTGTTTGATATACACGCACCACTGAAAAGGGCAAGCGAAATGATAGGGGAAAAATTAGGTGCAATCGAAATAAATCTCGATAATACTGCTAATACAATTAATGCGATTGGAAAGATGAAATTCATTTTTACTAACCTACAAAATTAATTTGACATTCAATTTAGTTTACATAATATAGATTATATTGCATTTTTATTCTTTATCAGTTTCACTTTCTTTTTTTTCTTTAAGTATGTTTTTCAGCTTGTTCGTAATCTTTTGTTTTTTATCTTCTTGCTCATTGATCAAATTTTTTATTGATTTCAGAACATGAGAATCCTCCGATTCAACTCTCGATTGTATTTTCTTAATCATTTCTTTTACAATCATATCCCGAAGCATTTTCTCTTGATGTGGATCCAGGTCAATGTTTTTCTTCGACATAATGACCTCCAATTTTCAAATTTACAAGGTAGACGACCAAAGTTTCCCATTATTAATGGCAAATTTTGGACGACCTTTTAGTTTCATATTTTCGTAAGGCATATTTTTTGAAATAGACATAAACTTGTTACTACTTACTATCCATTCTTCATTAGGTGCAAATATAGTTAAGTTAGCTTTTTCATTTTTCTTTATTTCTATTTGCTTTAAATTCAATATCTTACGTGGATTAATCGACATCAGTTCAACAATTTTACTTAATTCTATATTAAATAAATGATATAAATTGTTTAATATCAACCCAATAGATGTTTCCAGGCCGGTAATTCCACAAGGAGCTTTCTCAAATTCAACTTCTTTCTCGTGCAATGCATGCGGAGCATGATCCGTCGCGATACAATCAATAATGCCTTCTTTTATTCCTTCCAATAAAGCATTGATGTCTTCTTTTGAACGGAGTGGTGGGTTCATTTTTAAATTTGTATTGTAGCTATCTAATAATTCGTGAGATAAAAATAAATGATGAGGTGTTACTTCACAACTAACTCGCAAACCTTTCATTTTGGCACTTCTTATCAATTCTACACTGCCTTTTGTGCTAATGTGCTGCAAATGCAAACGACGATTCCCAGAATATTCCGCAAGTAAAATATCGCGAGCTACAATAATTTCCTCGGCAATTCTTGGATATCCTTTTAACCCAAGTTTTATAGAAAGCTCGCATTCATCCATCGCGAAATTTTTAGTCAAGGAGTGGTCCTCGCAATGTTCAGCAATAAGCAAATCCCTAGTTGTTGCATAATCAAAAGCACGTCGAAGCATTTCAGAAGATTCAATGCTTCTACCATCATCGGTAAACATTACAACGCCCGCATCGTCAAGTTCTAACATTGGTGATATTAATTTACCTTCTCTCTTCTGACTGATTGAACCAGCAATATAAACGTCAACTAATAAATCTTTTGATTTGTTTTTAATATATTCGACAACAGTTACATCGTCGATTGACGGTTCAGTGTTTGGCATACACACAACAGCCGTAAATCCGCCGTTTGCTGCTGCATCTGTTCCCGTTTTAATTGTTTCTTTGTATTCAAAACCTGGTTCTCGTAAATGAGTGTGAATATCAATAAATCCAGGAGCTGCAACCAATTGGCTGCCATCAATAATTTCAGTAGATGAATCAACAATGCATTCTTCATTTGAACAATGCTCGATAATACCATCCTTGATATATAAGTTGACTATTTTATCAAAATTTTCAGTTGGATTGATTACTCTAATGTTTTTAAAAAGAATATTCATCAGCTCTCCTAAAAATTGTAAAATTACATTTTATAAAATTAATAAAATATCCAAATACATAAAAGTAATATTATTATCTTTCTCTGTTATTGTACATTGTATTAAATTGTCGATAAGTTTAGTTGAAAACGAAAATATTACTATTATTCAATCGTCTCTCGAATTTTATTAATTAACAATTTATACGTATACTATGGCTAATGTAAGCGATATTTGGGATTTAGTTGGTCTTCGGTACAAATCTCATCCGTGGCATGGTGTGCACATCGGAGACAATGCGCCCGAAATTGTTACGGCATTTATCGAGGCAACTCCAAGCGACACGGTAAAATACGAAGTTGATAAAAAAACTGGGTATTTGAAGGTAGATAGACCTCAAAAGTATTCTAATGTTTTGCCAGCATTGTATGGGTTTATTCCTCAAACTTATTGCGCAGAATCAGTAGCTGATTATTGTATGGAGAAATCTGGCAGAACTGGCATTATTGGAGATGGGGACCCTATTGATATTTGTGTATTCACAGAAAAGAATATTACTCACGGTGATATTTTAGTTCAGGCGGTGCCTATAGGGGGATTTAGAATGATTGATGGTGGCGAAGCCGACGACAAACTAATAGCAGTGCTTAAAGGTGATGAAGTGTATAAAAATTGGCTTGATGTAAGTGATTGTCCTGTTACAATGATCGACAGATTAAAACACTATTTTCTAACTTATAAAGATATGCCAGGTAGTGAATCATCTCGGTGTGAAATTGTGCAAATTTATGACAGAGACGAAGCCTTAGAAGTTATCGAGCGAAGCAGGCGAGATTATATTGCAAAATTTGGCAAACTGGAGAACAAACTATCTATTGCTGCAATGGAAGCTTTTGCACTCGGATTTAACATGAAAAAGCTTCCACTTTAATATTATTCTTTGTAATAATTATTTAGATAATTACGATATTGCTCAAGAAGTTCAATAACTTCATTTAAGTTACTCATTTGGACTAATTTCTGTCTATAATGAGAAGTATTATGCAATCCCTTTAAATAACCTGAGTAGTGCTTGCGAAATTCTACTAAACCTCTCGGAAGACCTTTGTCCTCGACATTCAATTTTAAGTGCTCAAGCAAAACATCGAATCTTTCATTAATATTTGGTTTTTCTGGCAAATAACCTGTTTCGATATATTTTTTCGCATCTCTGAAAATAAAAGGATTGCCAAGCACAGCACGACCTATCATAATAGCATCAGCACCATCTACTTCAAGAGCTAAACGAGCAGTTTCTGGTGAAGTAATATCACCATTCAATATCAATGGTATGCTAATATTTTTCTTTATTCCTGGGATATAACTCCAATCAGCCTTCCCTCCCATTCCCATTTCTCTTGTTCTGCAATGAACTGTAATTGCTTTTGCCCCACACTCCTCTTGCATTTTTGCAACTTCATTGATTATTATACTATTTTTGTCCCAACCCAAGCGAGTTTTAACTGTAACAGGAATTTTCACTGCTTTCACGACTGCTTCGGTAATAGCATTCATCAAAGGAATGTTTTTCAACAAGGCAGCACCTGCATTAAGGCTAACAACTTTTTTTACCCAACAGCCATAATTTAAGTCAACAATATCAGCACCAGCTTGCTCTACAATTTTTGCTGCCTCGGACATAACATATGGATCGCTCCCAAAAATCTGAACTGCTACTGGGCGTTCCTGGTCAATAACTCGAATTTTTATTTTCGATTTTTCAACATCTCTTATTAATGCTTCTGAAGCTACAAATTCAGTATATACTATGTCTGCACCAAATCTACGACAAATTATTCTAAATGGGAGGTCGGTTATTCCCTCCATTGGTGCCAAAAAAATTCCATTTTTTATTTCAAGATTATCTATTTTAAAAATTTTGCTTAGCATCATTTCTTAATAAACAAATTGTAATACTTTTCTAATTTTTTGTTTTGAGTAGTGTCACCAATAAACTGAGTGTATTTTATCATTGCTAATATGTTATTTGCAATTGTTAATCTCATTCCATCATAAAGATAATAGCTTTTGTTCTTGGTTAGCAAATCAAGTTTCTCATAATTGATTTTTATATCGTCAAAATTTAAGGTATCCAACTGATTAGATAGTTTTACCGCAAATCCATAAGGAATTTGTCTGTAAGCTCTGGCAATATGAGGTTCAATTAAGAGAATTTCAGGTGTTAGAAAAATGTCTCTTTTCCCTATATTTTTCTCGATTATTGAAACAAAAACATTGATATAATTTACTTGAATAGAAATAGGGTCATATTGTTTGCCAGATTCAAAAAGTTCTAAATCTTTCATATATGATTGGATTTCAGGACTTTGCATATTAACAATTTCTGGATACCATTTAGCTAATTGATAGGGATACCATGTTCGCCTCATAAGTTCTTTCTCAATCATTACGATGTCTTTTCTATATCCTTCTATTTTTTGCAAATACCAAAAAGCAGAGCAAAAGTAATCCCATTGTGAAGAGATGATGATAGAATTTTGGGGCAAGTTATCTATTATTGAGCGAGTATATTCAAAAACTGTTGTATCTTTGCTTTTATCTATTTCTGAATAATTATTAACGATAAAAAATAAAGGGATTAGTATATATAAACTCAATAGTGGCTTTTTTATGTATGATGAATAGTGCATAGTTGGTAGTGCTAAGAATATAAACATAGAGAGATATGCCAAATAGAAATATGGTTGGATATCATAAATAGCATAATTGAATGAGTATAGAACACACGATAAAAAAGCAATTGTTAAAAAAATGAAAATAAATCGACCATTTTTTTTGAAAGATGAGAAGAACAATGTAAAAGGTGCAAAAATAAAATTAAATATTGCGTTTACTTTGTTTTTATCTACAAATATAAAATATAACCCGATTAGATAAACAAAAATGATTAATATACCTATATTTCCTGTTACTTCGTCTAGAAAAACGTTCAAATTCTTTTTCCAAGCGTCCAATCCGGAAAACATCCAAACCTGGTATTGTTTCCCAGAAATGTGATATATAAATTTGTCTATGCTTCTTGAAACATAACCCCAGTTGAAAACTGGTTGCATACTTGAACGAATTGGTAAATATAGATATAATGTGAACGCCAAAAGCAATGGAATGAGTAAGAAAAAAAAGTGTTTAAAACGATTTACTGATAAATCAAAACCTTTTTCATTTTTCTTAAAGAAAGTATATATAGCAACCGGAATAAGTAAAATTGAAGTCAGATGGTTTACTAATGATAAACCGAGAACAAAAGAAGAAAGCAGAAATAATTTGCAATTTTCAGTAAAATATGCTCTCAATATAATGTACAAAAACAAATTAACCATCAAAAAGTGGAGGGAATAAACTTCATTAGTTGTAGCTTGTTCCCAAACAATTGATGTAAAAGCAAATCCAATAGATAGTATTCCTGATGATAACTGGAAAGAGAGGTTATTGTTGATTAATTCTGTCAAGCTGTTGAAAAATAAGGTTCTTAAAATTAAATACATCAATACTGTTGATAACCCACAAAATACCGAAGACAACATATTTAACTGTGTAATGTTATCAAATGGGAAAGGTATTTGTAGCCAAAGGTATGAAATGATTGTATATAGCGGATAACCTGTTGGATGCGCAATCCCTAAAGTTGAAGAAACAGCGGCAAGTTCACCACTATCTGTAAAATATAAGCTTCTCGAAAATGTAAGAAAGTAAATAGCAAAACTAATAATAAAGGTTAATGAAAGAATAATCCTATCAATTTTATCAATCTTCATTTTTAACCAAAAATTATTTAACAACAAACTTGCCAATTTTCAACGAATTATCATTCTTGACTTTATAAAAATATATTCCACTTGAAAATAAGTTTTTCTCTAAGTTTAATGCAACAACGCGATGAGAATTATGAACCATAACTGTTGTCTCTTTTGCATATATTTGTTCCATTTCTGAATTAAATACTTGTAGAAAAACTTTTCCTCCGAACGGGATGTCAGTCGGAGTAGGAATATATATGGTAGAATGTAAATTAAAGTTGAATGGCATTGGATAAGCGTCAGAAACAGGTATTGTTTGATAGCCTTTTCTGCAAAAAGCAGTATCCATATAACTTGACAAAGAACTTGTTTTGTATTGTTTTTCACAAATCTGTCTAGAGTTACCTTCAAAAGAAGGATAAATCAAATCAATTTCGGAATTTATCATAAATTGGTTGAATACTTTATCCATATCAGTGTTTGTTACGAAAAAGTCAAGTGTATCAGGCGTATCAAAAACTATGTTAGTGCTTACTATTATTCTAATTGGTCTGATTTCCAAAGGAAGAACTTGTGATTTTAGCTGAAAAACATCAGTGTGTGAAATTTCACCAGTATAAACAAAATTAATATCAGGGAAAAATCTTGCTTGGTAAAAAGAATAACCATCAATTGTTCTGCTACCAGTATGATATATCCAGGATATAAATTCAAGCCAGGAATCAATAATAGAAGTATTTTCTTCTTTTAATGCAGAATCAAGAGCTTGAAACTGAAATAAGCCGTTTTCAACCAATTCCCACATTCTTTTGACAGGTTTATTCCCGAAAAACTTATCAATAAAATGAAAGTATATACCATAACTATATCCAATTGTAGCTTCGCCATTACCAAAAGGATATTTAGGAAAATTTTTAAATAATGAACGAACATATTGAAGATAATCTCTTGATTCTGGGAATAGTTTGTTTTCCATATACACCGAAACTGATTCGTGCAAGGAAAACATATTAGAATTTGGATCGCCATACATAAATTGAATAGCATGATGGAATTCATGAGCAATCGTGATTTTCATCCCAAGTACTCCATGAGTCGAGTATGTTGGATATTTTTTATTGCTTCCGTCATCGCTTATTGTCATATCATTAGGTGAATAATTATTATCAATAATAATATAGGATGAATATTTTGGGAAAATTTTCCGAGGGAAGATTTCATATTCCGCTCTTGTTTCTCCATAATAGGCTTCTCCCCTATATCCATTACCAATATCAAGAACGTAGATGTCATAATGTTCGCTTCCGCCACCGTATTGTTCAGGATATGGAGATTTCAGTCCCATAATATTAATCATTTGCTTATAAACATAGTCGGCATAAAAAGCAACAGAGTCAATATAATCGGGAATCCCGTTTTTGTCTCGGTCAATTAATTCAACTGCATTATTTCCAAGAGTGTCATAATGAATTTTAAAAACATTCTTAGGTGAAATATATGAGGCTTGTGTTTTTGGTCTAAAATCTGATAATTTTGAGAGCATTTTGCTGTCGAATTTTTTTCTTTCCAGTAGCCATCTATATGTGTTGCTTTTATTAATCACAAAGTCATCATTAGACAAAAGAAATGCCGGTTGAACCCAAAGTAAGAGGAGTATTATTGCAAAAAATCTATTCATATCTCTCTAATTTAAATGTTTCACCTAAATATAAACGTCGGACTTCCTCATTTTGAGCAATATCCTCTGCTGTCCCCGAAATGTAAATATTACCATCAATTAGTATGTATGCTCTATCTGTAATAGATAAAGTTTCGTGAACGTTATGGTCCGTGATTAGAACACCAATATTCTCATCTTTTAGTTTTCTAACAATTTTCATAATATCTTCGACTGCAATTGGATCAATTCCCGCAAACGGTTCATCCAATAAAATAAATTTTGGGTTTGAGGCTAAAGCACGAGCAATTTCGCATCTCCTTCTTTCGCCGCCTGAAAGCATATAACCCTTGCTTTTTCTAATGCGGGCAATACCAAAACTTTCAAGTAATTGCTCTAAACGATTTTGTCGCTGTTTATTAGTCATTTTTTGAAGTTGCAAAATAGACATTATGTTGTTCTCGACAGACATTTTTCTGAAAATAGAAGCTTCTTGGGGTAAATAAGATAGCCCTAATCGAGAACGTTGATACATTGCCCTGTTAGTTATGTCTTGTTCATTGAGAAAAACTCTACCCTCATTCGGCTTTATCATACCAACAATCATATAAAACGATGTCGTTTTTCCAGCACCATTTGGACCTAGAAGACCAACTACCTCGCCTTGAGCAATCTCTAAATCAACACCTTTAACAACGGTTCTTTGTTTATATTTTTTAACTAATTTTTCAGCTCTGAGAACCGATTTTTCTACTTCCGACACTTGGCTACCTTATTTTTTCTCCAACTTGAATGTTTTTTTTATTTTTTCATCACCTCTTAACAATTCTAATATTATTTTATCACCGACCTTTGAATCACCAATTTCTATGTAATAATCTTCTGCTTTGTGAATATTTGTATCATTAACTTTGAGAATTACATCTCCTGGTTCAATGCCATTTTTGTCCGCAGGTGAGCGTCTTTCAACAGAAAATACGACTGCACCTTCTTTTACATTTGATTTTAAATATTGAGCAATTTGCTCATCAATATCTCTAACGTCCATCCCAATATAAAAATCTCTATCAATCGATTTGTTTTTCTTTATTTCGTCAATAATTTTTTTAACTCTATTAATCGGAATAGCAAAACCAATCCCAATACTTCCTGCACCAGAACGCGATTGAGCCGTTGAGAAAATTACAGTATTTATACCAATGACCTCGCCTAAAGCATTGACGAGTGGTCCACCAGAATTGCCCGAGCTTATTGCAGCGTCGGTTTGTAACATATTTCTGTATACTCGGTTTTGAGGTCTATCCTCCTGAATAAAACTTACATTTGTATTAGAAATAACTCCTACGGTAACGGTTGGCTTCGCATTTTTATCAAATAATCCAAAAGGATTACCAAATGCTATTGCCCACTCGCCAACAATTACATTATCCGAATTCCCTAATTCCAAATATGGGAGATTTTTACCATCAATTTTAAGTAATGCTACATCGCTAACCATATCAGCCCCAATGATTTCCGCGTCGTATTTCTCTCCGTTTGTCATTGTAACAACAATTTTGGTTGCATTGCCTGCAACGTGATGATTGGTTAATATATAACCATCTGGCGAAATTATAAATCCAGAGCCTAATCCTTGGACTTTATATTCTCTTTTGCGTGGTCCACCACCGAAAAATTCTCTAAATCTTTGAAAAAATGGGTCATCAGAAAATGGAAAATCAAAGAATGGATCTTGATAAACTACCTGTCTTACTTCTGTAACATTAATGCCAACAATTGCAGGGCGACACTTCTCTACAGCTCTTGTAATGGCATTTTGGCGAGAATTTGCAACTTCCATTTGTGCTCTTTGAGCTTCCGCGGCCGAGATATTAGATTCTCTATACAGATGACTAATGTTCGACTTTTTATCATCACACGATACAGTGACAGTTGATAAGAAAAGTAAAAGAATTAAGAAATTTGTCCTTTTCATCAGTTATTACTCCATTACTTTGCAAATTAACAATTAATAGCAAAAAAATGTTATTTTTAATGTTAAATTTACGTATAAATAATTATTTAATTTTAATATGAACGCTGAATTTTGCTTTATTGAAGTAGCTTTACCTATTGCAATCGATAATATTTTTACTTACAAACTACAATCTCCTAAAAGTAATTCTTTAATAGGTTGCAGAGTAATTGTACCTTTTAAAAATAAAAAACTAACTGGTGTAATTGTTAATATTAGCAACAATAGTGATGTAAAATATGATATTAAGTTAGCTTATGAGCTTCTTGATGAAACTCCAATAATTTCTGATAAATTACTTTCTTTGGCAAAATGGATTTCGGAGTATTATTTTTCTCCTTTGGGAGAAACTATTAAAGCAATGATTCCATTATCACTAAATGTGAAATCCAATAAGAAAATTAAATTGAAACAATTTATCCATGAAGATGAAATAGAAAATATTTTAAAAAATGCACCAAATCAAAAAGTTGTGTATAATTTTTTAAAAAGTAGAAAAATAAACTCAGAAATCACACAAAGCTTTCTGATGAAAAAACTAAAAGTTGACCGTATCTCTACTATTATTGAGGCTTTAGCAAAAAAAAATATAGTTGAAATTCAAGATGATTTACGAAAGAATATCTCTCCAAAATTTGAAAAAATCATCAAATTAAATGAAGTTTTTTTTACAGATGATAATAAAGTAATGCAATTAATTAGTAGTTTAGAAAAGAAGGCGCCCAAAAAATTAGCATTCCTTATAATGTTAATCGCGAAATTCGAAGAAAACGAGAAAAATTTGTATTATTCAGAGATAGTTAATCATTATGACAAAAGGATAATCGACTTTTTTATTAAAGAAGAAGTGATTGAGGTAACATTAAAAGAAAAAGACCAAATTTTCTTAGAAACAAATCAATTTTCATTAGCTAAAATCAATGAGCTGACTCTTCCTTTAACTGATGAACAAAGTATGACAAAAAATATCATTGAAGAATCAATAAATTTGAACGCTTTTAAAACTTTTTTACTCTATGGAGTTACAGGAAGTGGGAAAACATTAGTATACTTACATACAATAAAAAAAGCGATAGAAAGTGGTAAGTCTGCTTTAATGTTAGTGCCTGAAATTGCATTAACACCTCAATTAATTGATCGTTTTTCCAAAGCCTTTCCAAATCAGATTGCCATTTTTCATAGTAAGATGTCTGAACAAGAACGTTTTTATGTATTCAATAATTCAATGAAAGGTAATGTGAAAATCGTAGTGGGTGCGAGATCTGCTGTATTTATACCGTTGAGAAATCTTGGATTAATAATTGTTGATGAAGAGCACGAAACTACATATAAACAAGATTCGCCCAACCCACGATATAATGGACGAGATGTTGCAATAATGAGAGGTAAATTCGAAAATGCAACTGTTGTGTTAGGTTCAGCAACTCCATCTATCGAGAGCTATTATAATGCTTCAATTGGTAAATATCAATTATTAGAAATTAAATCAAGAGCAGATGGAGCAAATCTTCCGGCGATTAAAATTATTGATACAGTGAATAATCGAAAAAAAGGTCTTATGAGAGGTGA
Source organism: Eximiradius sp. (assembly GCA_937127445.1). Classification (GTDB taxonomy): domain Bacteria; phylum Bacteroidota; class Ignavibacteria; order Kapaibacteriales; family UBA2268; genus JAKIZO01. Next base: position 25,996 of record CAKZLY010000028.1, read on the forward strand.
ATTTTCAAATGATCTACTTGAAAAAATTAAAGAAAAAATACAAAAAAAAGAAGGAGTTATTTTATTTCAAAATAGAAGAGGTTTTGCAAGTTACTTACAATGTCCTGATTGTGGGTACGTTCCTATGTGTGACCAATGCAGTGTTTCGCTTGTATTTCATAAAACAACACAAGATTTAAGATGCCATTATTGTAATTATATAAAAAAAAATATATACACTTGTCCTGAATGTGGTTGTAATAATATGAGAGAGATTGGAGCAGGTACGCAAAGAATTGAAGATGAACTTGCTGCATTGTTAGAAATGGAAAACCAACCTTATACTATTGAAAGAATTGATTTGGATACAACTCGTCTCAAAGGTTCTCACAGGGGAATTCTGGAAAGATTTGCGAAAAGCAAGACTGATATTCTGGTCGGGACACAAATGGTTGCAAAAGGAATTGATTTCGAAAGGGTCACGCTTGTTGGAGTGATGAATGCAGATTTACTTATGTACGTTCATAATTTTAGAGCAAGTGAGCGAGCATTACAATTGCTAATTCAAGTTGCAGGTCGTTCTGGTAGAAAATCCAATACAAAAGGCGAAGTTATTATTCAAACCTCTCAACCAGATAATTTGGTTATTCAAAATGTTCTCAATAACGATTATTTTTCATTTTATAGTAGTGAAATATCAACTAGAAAAAAAGCTAAATATCCACCATTTTATAGATTCTGTGTGGTTGAATTTAAAGATGAAAATGTTGAGAAAGTTGAAGCTGCTGCTGCTTTTTTTAGGAAATTTTTAAGTAACAACAATCATATTGATGTGTTGGGTCCAATCGTCCCTACTATTAACAAAATACAGAAGCAATTCAGGAGAATAATAATTATTAAAAATAATAAAATTAATGACCCTCAAGCAAAATTTCTTCGTTTATATTTAAAAAATGCAAAATCACATTATTTATCAAGCAAATACAAAAATACTAAATTTGTCATTGATATTGATAGCAACCAAAGTGTATAATTTTTATGTGAAAAAACAATATTATTACAAAATATAATAAATCTTTTTCGTTTTTAATAATCGATCTTAGTAGAAGTATTAATATAAATTTTATTTGTATAATGGATAAAATTAAGGTAATTGTTGTTGACGACTCAGTTTTTATGCGTAAAGCACTAACCAAAATCATCAACACCGATGACATAGAAGTCATTGAAACGGCAGTAAATGGTAAGGATGCAATTGAGAAAATCAAGCAATATCAACCTGACCTTGTTACGCTTGATATAGAAATGCCAATAATGAATGGTATTGAGGCACTCAAAGTGATAATGAAAGAATGCCCTGTCCCTGTTATAATGATCAGCACGTTAACAAGCGAAGGTGCAGAAGCAACAATTGAAGCTTTGTCTAACGGAGCAGTTGATTTTGTTACAAAAAAACCTGCTTTTACAGAAATGAACTTGCTCCAAGATGAAATTGTTGGGAAAATAAGGTCAGTCGCAAACAATAAAGCATTGCGAAATCAGCTTAAAAGACAAAGTTTAATTTTGCAAAAAAAGAATGAATTTATTCAAAATACTACTACTCAAACAGAGAGGAAAGTTTCTGCGAGTCATTTAGAGATTGCCAAACAATTAGCTGAAAGAGCTAGGCAAAGAAAATCACAGTATTTCCAAAATACAAATCGTAAAAGACCTGAACCTAATGAAATTGAAATAATTGTAATTGGAATTTCCACAGGTGGTCCTGTTGCACTGCTTGAACTATTCAAACGTTTGCCTGGGAATATCCCAGTTCCAATATTAGTGGCACAACATATGCCACCTTATTTTACAAAATCCTTAGCTGATAGGCTTAATGGCTTGTCAGAACTTAACATAAAAGAAGCAGAAGATGAAGAAGTTGTTAAACCTGGATATGTATACTTTGCACCAGGTGGAAGACAAATGGCTATAAATAAAAAATTTAATTTATGTGTTTCGGATGAACCCCGAAATGAATTATATAAACCCTCTGTCAATGTATTGATGAATTCGGCAATAGACGTTTATGGTAAATCAATGGTCGGTGTGATAATGACAGGAATGGGACACGATGGAAGAGATGCTCTGAAAAGACTTCATAGTATCGGTGGTTATGTTATTTCTCAGGATGTCGAAAGCTGTGTCGTTGCAGGTATGCCAAGGTCTGTTATTGATGCTGGTATTGCTGATGAAGTCCACTCACTTAACGACTTACCTGATGCTATTGCTTCGCTGTTTAAATTAACGGCTAAATAAAAGGGCATATTTTTTGATAAGAATAACATTTTATGTCAAAAGAAAAAAAATATATTGACCCTTTTTCAGAAGAATTTGACGAGAAAGATATTGTCAACAGGGCTAAACCATTTGAAGATTTTTCTGATGAGCCTGTTGATAGTGATCAAATAGGTCCAAAAATTGTGGCTGATATTGTAAGTGATGGCGAAAGTTTACATTTACATACTATCGAAGAAAACCAAGATGAATTTTTTGGTTTGATTAAGAAAGAAGATATAGATAGCGGAAAACATTTACTAGAAGAAATATCTGATTATAATTCTCAGTCGAATGTAAGCGAAGAATTAATATCCCAGGACCCACATATAGTTGAATTTATTCGTCCAGAAGAAGAAATTCAAGCGTATTTACAGCAAAATTTTCGCGATTATATAAAAGTTCCTAAAATTTCAGGTAAATTGAATAAGTTTTCAGAAAGAAATTTGCTAAAAAAAGAAGAAATCAAGCCTACCGGTAAAAAACTTGAAATTGTAGATAATTTACCAAAAGGGTTAAATCCAAAATCTAATACCTCTATCCTGATTAATAGGGATATAAATGGTGAAATTGAGTCGATCGAAATACTTTGCAAATGTGGTGAAAAAACATTGATTTCTTTCGAATATTCTGATATTACTGATGAAGAAAGTGATTTAACTGAAATTATTGACGAACCAACAGGTGCTATTCCATTTGAAAATTTACATAAAGTAAAAGAAAACATACTAATAGTTAATCCTGATGTGTTAATAGAAGATTTAAAGAAAATTGAATTTATTGAAGATGACGAAGAAAATAAACAAGGAAGCAACATAGATGAAGACAATGAAGATGATATTGATATAGACGAAGAAGAATTTTAAAGTAAGTTTTCGATATATCTACTTAACTATTTGCCTTTCGCCGTTATTATTTAGATATTGTCCAATAAACATAATTATATCAATAAAATAGTGTCGATTTGTGTTTTTCATAGGTAAATTGCATTTATTTTTGTATTTTTGTTTTTTATTTTAATTTATAAAAATATATAAATGCTAATTTTTGTGGAATAAAAAAATATATTGAATATGGAGAAGATAAAATTTCATAAAGAACTAATATTAGAGTATTTCTTTTTGTCGCTTGGAGCAGCGATTATGGCTGCGGGAATAGGGATCTTTTTAGTAGATGCTAAAGTAGTTCCGGGTGGTGTAAGTGGCTTATCTATGGCAATACATTACCTTTCTGGGAGTAAAATACCTGTTGGTTTATTAATGTGGGTTCTTAACGTACCCTTGTTTTTTTGGGGCATTAAGGAATTAGGAAAAACATTTGCGTTTAGAACTTTCTATTCTTTTACTCTAAATTCTTTTTTTATAGACCTATTTAGAGGTGATGTGCCTGGACTTCGTTTTATTAGATTTCAGGATCATCAAGCTGTGCAAGAACTTTTGAAGCAAGATTTTCTCTTTCTGATTTTACTCGGTGCTGTTTTACTGGGAGTTGGTTTAGGTATTATCTTTAAGTTTAAGGGGACCACCGCTGGCTCTGATATTGTAGCATCTATTATGCAAAAGCATTTTGGAATTAAGCCGGGTCAAGCAATAATGATTATAGATTTCTTTGTGATTACGTTTGCTGGGCTTGTAATTGGGTTGAAAGGTTTAAGCCCTGAAAAAAGTGCTGTTACTCTTACACTGTACGCTTTTTTCCTGTTATTTGTATCCAGCAAGCTAATTGACATTATAATTGATGGTTTTGATTATGCAAGAGCTGCTTTTATTGTTTCAAATAAGTCACAAGAAATTGGAAATGCAATCATTAACAACTTGCGTAAAGGTGCAACAGCATTTAAAACAAGGGGATTGTACTACAATATTGATAGAGAAGTTATTTATACCGTGGTTTCTTTGAGAGATATGACTAAGTTGATCGAATTGGTCAAAAGCATTGACCCCGACGCTTTTGTAACAATTCATAACGTCCACGAAGTTTTGGGAGAAGGTTTTAGAAGAAGAATTTAGATGTTGTTAAACAGGTTTTAAGAAAAAGGCGCAGGTATCTCCATATTTTGCTTTATTGAGTTTCTGTGCTTTTTTCTTATAAAAGCGCAGTAATTCTTTTCTATTGAAAATTGAATCTTTTTTGTTCTTGTAATAAGAGCCTTCACTTACAAGTGGAATTCCTTTTAAATATTGCTCGCTTCCAATAAATTGAAATTCATTTGAAATAAATATATTATCCTTTATAAGGTACCCACATTTTTCTGATAGTATTCTCATACTATTGATTGAATGCAAGAAATAGTGCCTTGGAGCGTCTAATTGTACCCAATGTTCTTTGTATTTTTCCCAAGCATAAGAGCTCACAGTTGGTACACAGAGCAGCAAAACTCCTTCAGGGTTTAACAATTCCTTAACTTTATTTAGAGTTTCAAACTGTTCTTTTATATGCTCGAAAGAATGATGAAACATGATTAAATCAAACTTTTCATATAAATCGAATATATTTTTTTTAAGAATATTCAATCCGTTCTTATGTTGAAGATCTTTTTCAATATATGGATCTATTCCTAATAAGTTTACAAAACCAATTTCTTTTAAATCATAAAGTAAAGCACCGTCTCCACAGCCAACATCTAATATTTTGGATGATTTATCAATTGGGAGATTTCTTAGTAATTGTAAAGAATTATTGGGTATTAAAATATTGAGTATCTTGCCAATAATTCCTTTTCTAGTAATTGCATAATTATTTCTTTTATTTTTTAAAATTCTTTTAATAGAGCTAGCTTGTGTGTGAATTCCATAACTGTAATAATTTTTAGGATAATATTTATCAATGTTTTTGGGGAATTCAAAAATTTGGAGACAACCACACGCACTGCATTGGAAGTATTTAAACTCGTCCTGTGTGCCGAACATCATTTCTTTAACTACAAGTTCTTTGTTATTTTCTACATTTTGACAAATTTTACACTGCATATGATTATGAAATATTCATTTCAAAAATTAATTCTAAAATAATAATTAAATAGGAAATAAATTGAAACAAATAAATATTACTTCAAATAAATGAAAAAAAAATAATCATATAAACATTGCAAATTAATAAATATTATATTAAATTTTAGGGAAATAGGTGCTTACAATGCTTCCCAAAGATACAATAGACAAAATTATTTCAGCAGTTGAAAAATCTATATTGATTGTTATTATTTTATTTTTAATTATTAGCTCCATTTTGTTGATTATTGAAGAAATCAACTCAATAATTTCGTTTTATGGTGAGAAACAGTCAATAAAAATAATCATTGAAATAATCAGCAAGACTCTTTTGCTTCTAATGATTATTGAAATATTAATAACAGTTAAAATTTCATTAACTGAGCATATTCTGTCCTGTCAACCATTTTTGATAATTGGACTTATTGCCGCAGTACGTAGAATTTTAATAATAAGTGTTGAAATTGCTTATGTTCACGATATGTTTAATCACTATATTATTGAAATGGGATTGTTAATCTTATTAATCCTGATTTTTGTTATTGCCCTTGCAATTTTAAGAAAATACTCTATAAAATAGGAGGTATTATGGATCCTAATCAACTTATTCCAAAACCAGATGCAATACCTGCTCCACCTTGGTTAATGATTTTACTCGAACAATTATTGTTTTTACTCCATATTTTAATTGTTAATGCTCTTTTAGGAAGTGCTCTAATTATTTTTTATCGTTGGTTTAAAAATCATAATAATGAAGAATTTTTTGAACTAAACAAACCTATTGCATCAAAAATTCCGGTAATGTTTGCATTAGGTATTAATCTTGGGGTTGCACCTTTACTTTTTTTGCAAGTTACTTTCGGGCATTTGTTTTATTCAAGTTCAGTTCTTATGGCAACGTATTGGATATTGGTTATTCCTTTTCTAATTATTGCATATTACGGCGCATATATTCATTACAAAAAAATGTCTAATAATCCTGGATTTGCAAAATTTTCAATTATCGTGTTGATATTGATGGTTTTTTATATTGCTTTTATGCTTGTTAATAACAATTCTTTGATGGAGCAGCCTGAAAAATGGGTAAAATACTTTGACAATCGTGATGGAACCATTTTGCTGGTATCCGATATATCAATTTATCCAAGGTTTTTAAAATTTGTTTTTGCTTCTATCGCAATTGGTGGTTTGTTTACAGCATTGTTATTTTATTTCAAAAAAGATGTCTCCAATAAACAAGAGAAAATTAAACAGGGACTAAAAATTTTCGGCATTGCTACTGCAATACAAATGACAATTGGTTTTATATATTTGTTTACTCTTCCCGAAGACATTATGCTAAAATTAATCGGTAGAGACTTACTAAGCTCAATAATATTATTAATCGGAATTATTGCTGCAATTGGAGCATTAACATTTGCTTTTCAGGGGAAATTATTTGCAACCTTATATCATCTTTTGCTTACAATGATTGCTATGGTAATTACACGCTATTTATTAAGAATGATGTATTTGAACGATAATTTTTCTTTAAGCTCTTTACATATAGAATCCCAATGGATGATATTTGCATTATTTGTAGTTATTCTTCTAATCGGTTTATATTCAGTTTGGTATATGATTAGATTAGGTTTTGCAAATAATTCAGGGAGGACAGAATAATGAACTATCCAATATGGGAATTGTATTACCTGAATTCAGGTACATTAGTCGCGATTATTTCAATATTGCACGTCTATATTTCGCATCTGGCTGTGGGTGGGGGTTTCTTTTTATGGTACACCGACAGAAAAAGCATAAAAGAGAACAATTTGGAATTGAGAGAATACGTTAAAAAACACACCTGGTTCTTTCTCTTGTTAACAATGGTATTCGGTGGCGTTACAGGAGTTGGGATATGGTTTATTATAGCACTTGCAAATCCAGCAGCAACTTCATCATTAATACATACTTTTGTATTTGGGTGGGCTATTGAATGGGTATTTTTCGTTGGAGAAATCACTGCTCTCTTAATTTACCATTACCGTTTTGATAAAATGACCGATAAGGATAGGCTTAAAATAGCATTTCTTTACTTTTTGTTTGCCTGGCTAAGTTTGTTCATCATCAATGGTATACTTACGTATATGCTAACTCCAGGCAGTTGGCTTGAAAATAAATCTTTCTGGTCTGGCTTTTTCAACCCTACTTATTTTCCTTCTTTACTTTTCAGAACATCTGTTATGGCTCTTGTTGCTGGACTATTTGGGCTGATTACGGCTGTATTTATGAAATACAATGAATTCCGGATTTATCTTATAAAGTATTGTTCAAAATGGTTGCTTTACTCTTTTCCATTTATGATTATTTTTGGCTTATGGTATTTTTATTCTATTCCTGAAAATACACGTTTTACTAATTTCGTTCTTAATCAGCAAATGATGAGCGTTGTTTCTATATTGTTAGTATCTACTGCATTATTATTCTTTCTCGCCTTGTTTTTTATTATTCGTTCAAAGCCTGCACTACAAAAAATTATGGTATTTCTTCTTCTTATTATTGGTCTTGGATGGTTTTCTGGATTTGAATATGTTCGCGAATATGCTCGAAAACCATATATAATCCACGGATATATGTACTCAACTTCAATTTATGTTCAAGATGAAGAAAAATTAAATAATGAAGGAATTTTAGCACACGCCAAATGGTCTTCAATTAAAAAAATAACCGATGAAAATAAAATTGCCGCCGGAAGAGAAATATTTAATATTCAATGTCTATCTTGCCATACAATTAATGGAATAAAGAATGATGTTGTAAATAAGTTCAAGAGCTTAGCTTATGTCGGAATAATGTCTCAAATCTATGGTCAAGGAAAAGTTCTCAATTATATGCCTAAATTTATTGGGACACGAGATGAACTTGAAGCATTGGCTTTATTTATTGCAAAAGATTTACTCGGCAAAGAAATAATTACTGAACTTTCCACCAAAAGACCTAATCCAGTTGAGCTGGATATTCCTGCTTTTGATCCACAAAAAGATGAATACGTCCTCTTGGCTTGGAACGATATCGGTATGAAATGCATTACCGATAATTACAAAATGTTTATGTTTCTACCACCAGGTAATATTTTAGAAGCGTTACTTATTAAAAGAGATGCTTTTCCAATAATTGTTTCAAAAGGTGTAGAAATTCAATACGAAGTAGAACCAGGATTTGAAAATCCATCAAAATTTATTGAATTTTGGAAATATTCTGAAGCCTATTATGGTAAGAAAATTTCAGACAATATTGGGACAACCGGGAATGGCTTAAAAGGCAAATTTATTTGGGATGAAAAAGAGAGAAAATTTGTAGCAAAAGGAATTCCTGTAGTACCATATAAAGATGATGGCAGTTATAATCCGTATCCAAGATTCAAGGTTAAAGCAGTAGATGTTGCCACTGGAAAAGTACTAAAAGAGACAAAAGTTGTTGCCCCTGTTTCTTCTGAAATGGGATGTCGCTTATGTCACGATGGTGGCTGGCGGGTAAATAACTTGTCAGGTCTTGCTGACGAAACTGCCGCGAATATTTTATCCACTCATGATAGGCTTAATAAAACCCAACTTCTCAAATCTGCGTTGGAAGGTAAGCCTGTTATGTGTCAAAGTTGCCATCCTGATCCACTTGTTAAATCTGATGGTTTACCTGGTCATAACAGTTTTTCGGCTTCTATGCACGGTTGGCATGCAAATTATATGGTTATCGATGGTCCGAAAGCCTGTGTCACTTGTCATCCAAGTAGTTCTACTGGTAATACACAATGTAGCCGAGATATTCATTCTCTTGTTGGTTTAAATTGCACAAGTTGCCACGGAAATATTGATGATCACGCTGCTTCTCTTTTAAAATATGAATTTAAAAATAATACGAGTGCAAAACGTCTTGCTGCTAATCTAAAATTGAAACAAGTAAACTCAATTGATGAAATTAATGCAAGAAAATCGTGGCACCAATTGCCTGATTGTATGAATTGCCACGAAGGTTATGAACAACCCAAAGCTAATTTTAAAAGCTTCAACAAATGGGTAGCATCTGCTTCTGATTTATATAAAAATCGGCGAGATGATAGAGGACGTGTGCAGTGCGTCGCTTGCCATAATTCACCTCATGCCATTTATCCCACAAAGAATATTGTTAATCCTAATCATGATAATATTCAGCCCTGGCAATATCAGAAAAACCCGTATCCAATAGGCACAAATAACAATTGCGTTATTTGTCATAAAATTGATATGAAAATGTTAAAACATCATCCAAATATGGACAAACCATTTAGAAACGTTCAATTAGTTGAAAAGCACGGTTTATTACAAGTTAAGAAGTAATATGATTTAGATAATTTAGCAACAAATAAAAGGGCTGCTTTCGATCAGGCAGCCTTCATTTTTTCCTATTCTTCATTCTTTTGATTATTCAAGTTTTTTAGTTAATTTTGACTTTAATTTTAATTTACTTTTTATGATGTAAGTTCTTTATTTTAAATAAATTTTTTGCTAAATATGGAAATAATTGAAAAAAAATTAAGAATTGAAGATGCAGAGTTAATTTCTGCATTTGAATTAAATGACAATTTTTTGCAGCTTATTCAGAATAGGTTTAAAACAGCTGTTCTAATTCGAGGTGAAAATTTAATTCTTAAAGGATATACTGATGAAATAAAAGTAATCGAACGACTGTTTAGAGAATTTTCATATTTACTAAAAAGAAATGGAGTCATTCTACAAAGCGATATATCAACAATTTTAGAACTGATAGATACAAGAGAATATGAAGAAATAAAACATAATGGGAATAATAAGAATCCTGTAATATACAACGGTGTTAAGGAGATAATTCGTGTTAAATCACAAAAGCAACTTGAATATTACGAAAAAGTACTTAATAATGATTTAGTTTTTGCAATTGGTCCGGCAGGGACTGGCAAAACATTTCTTGCTGTAGCTATGGCGTTAGCTGCATTAAGACTTAACGAAGTATCGAAAATCATTATTACACGACCAGCAGTTGAAGCTGGTGAATCACTTGGATTTTTGCCCGGCGATATGCGAGAGAAAATTGACCCCTATTTGCGTCCACTCACTGATGCAATGCACTATCTGCTCTCTGGTGATAAACTAAAAGCATTGTTAGAAAAACAGACTATCGAAATTACTCCTCTTGCTTATATGCGTGGTAGAACTCTTAACAATGCTTTTATTATTCTCGATGAAGCTCAAAATGCAACACGCACACAGATGAAGATGTTCCTAACACGTTTCGGACCAAATTCCAAAGTTATTATTACTGGCGATGTAACTCAGATTGATTTGCAAAATAAGGAGGACTCAGGACTTATTCATGCAAGTAATATCTTAAAAGGAATAAAAGGAATTGAGTTTGTCTATTTCAGCAACAAAGATGTTGTTCGCCATAAGTTAGTTGCAGAAATAATTAAAGCATACGAGAAAGAAACCAAGTCAGAAGCTAAAAAATCCTCCGGGAAAGAAAAAGAATGATTGACCTATTTAAAATAGGTTTTTTGACTGTTACTTTAATTGATTTGGTCGACATTGCAATCGTTACAACTTTTTTCTATTGGCTGTATAGTCGTTTGCGAGACACTATTGCAGTTAATGTGCTATTCGGATTAGTAATTGTTATTGCTTTGTCTTTTATAACAGAGGCCGTTAATCTAAAGTCGCTCAACTGGATATTAAAAACAATTTCTGATATTTGGTTAATAGCCTTTATTGTTCTATTTCAACCTGAAATAAGAAAATTACTGATGATAATAAGTAGAAGCAGAATATTCCGATCATTTGTGCAGACAAAAATTTCTGATGTTATAGACGAAATTACTGATGCAGTAAAAGAACTTTCGGAAAAGCATATCGGAGCGTTAATCGTATTTCCTCGCTCTCAAAATGTCCAAATGACAATTGATACTGGTATCAGGATACAAGCTACTTTGACAAAAGAACTCGTTTTGTCTATTTTTAACGTAAAGTCCCCTTTGCACGATGGTGCAATAATTGTTGAAAACAATATGATTGTAGCTGCAAGATGCATTTTGCCTCTTTCTCAGCAAACTAAATTTAAAGGGAAAAATTTAGGGACACGCCATCGTGCTGCACTCGGTCTATCAGAACAGGTTGACGCCATCATTCTTGTTGTATCAGAGGAAACTGGCGGTATTTCAGTTGCAGATAGTGGAGAATTAAATTTTAATATTCACATTGATAATCTTGCAGCGGTATTAACATCTAAACTAGCTGACTAAGCAATTATTCATGATGACTTTGTTTTTATTTGTAATTATTCATATTTATTCTTAATTTATAAAATTCATTTTCCAATAAGAGTGAGTAATATATGAAGCCTTCATTGTGGAGTGAAAATTCTAAATACAACTTAATTATTGATGTCGCGACTTCATTTCAAAAAAGCAAAATCTTCTTTGCTGCAATTGAACTAAATATTTTTTCAATTATCGGCGAAGACAAATTATCAGCCAAAGAAATATCTAATAAAATTCAAACTGACTTAAAAAATACCGAAAGGCTACTCAATGCTCTATGTACACTGAACTTCTTAATTAAACACAATGATTTGTATGAAAATTCCCCAATTACAAAGCACTATCTTCTTGAAAATGGTGAAGAGTATATCGGTGAATTGCATCATATCAACGATCTTTGGAACTCTTGGACAGATCTAACATATTGCATTAAAAAAGGAAAGCCAAAAGAGTTTAAAACTGTGAATGAAAAGGACCAAGAGTGGATTTTTAATTACCTTCTTTCGCTAAAATGGAAATCAAAATATGAGGCTCCAATCGTTGTTAGAAATATGAATCTTAGAAATTGCAAAAGGGTTTTAGATGTCGGTTGTGGTTGTGGTTCTTATTTAATTGAAATTGCTAAAAACTATCCTCATATAGAGTGCATTGGCCTCGATTATGCAAATGTTGTTGGTCAAATAGAAAAAGTAAGTCAAATAAGTAAATATGAAAATATTAATATTATACCTTGTGATGTTTATCTCCAAGACATTGGTAATAATTATGATGTTGTGCTTGTTTCATATTTGCTTCAAGAGTATTCATTATGGGATAATATGGAATTATTAAAAAAGATTTATTACTCTTTAAATAAAAACGGTCAAGTGTTTATTCATCAACAAGTAATTAATGATGATAAAATTACCCCCAAAAGTGCTGTGATGAATTCGTTAAACATGATGGTCAATACACTTGAAGGAGATATTATGACTGAAACAGAACTGTGGGTTATATTAAAAGAAAATTGGTTTGATAATGTTGCATTTGTTAGAACTGACTTTGATACCACAATTGTTTGCGGGCAGAAATTAACAAGTTTTTAGATGGGGGTAAATTGAAAAATAGTATTTTGTTTATTGGAGATATTGTAGGAGAACCTGGATTAAACGCTGTTAGAGACCATATCAGTAATTTAATTGAAAAGTATGAAGCTGATTTTGTAATCGCAAATGGCGAAAATGTTACAAATGGTAAAGGTATTACGAAGGACGAAGCAGAAGAACTTTTTAAATTAGGGGTTGACGTTATTACTACGGGCAACCATATTTGGGATAATTGGCATTCACGTCCATTAATTGCGCAAGACGATAGAATTCTTCGTCCATATAACTACCCACAAGGGAATCCTGGTCGTGGTTACAAAATTTCACAATCGAAGAAAGGGAATCAGATTGCAGTCGTGCAACTTCAAGGTAGGTCTTTTATGTATCCTATTGATTGTCCTTTTAAATCGATTGATTATGTAATTAATAATGTACAGAGTAAAGCGAAAGTCATTATTGTAGATTTTCATGCAGAAGCTACCGCTGAGAAAATCGCTATGGGATGGCACACTGACGGTCGTATATCAGCTCTTCTTGGAACACATACACACGTTCAAACTGCTGATGCTTGCTTGCTTCCAAATGGCACAGCATATATTACAGACGTTGGGATGACAGGTCCGTACGATTCTGTTCTCGGTCTCGACAAATCTGTTGCTTTGAAACGCTTTACTCTTCAAACTGCTCACAAATATAAACTTGCAGAAAATGACGTGCATTTGTGCGGTGTGCATCTGTTAGTTGATTCAGATACAGGACAAGCTCTTAAAATTAGTTCTTTTATTATTCCAGAATTTGAGAAAAGTATATATGAAAAAAGTTAATTTAGCTATCGTTGGCGCAACCGGTTTAGTAGGTCGAACATTTTTAAAAGTATTGGAAGAAAGAAATTTACAAATTGACAACCTTCGATTATTTGCTTCTCAGAACTCTGCAGGCAAAGAAATAATATTTAAAGGTAGGAAATTTGTTATCGAAGCCTTAAATAAAGATTCATTTTATGGTACAGATATTGCCTTATTTTCCGCAGGGTCTTCTGTTAGCAAGGAATTTGCACCTATTGCTGCAAAAAGCGGCTGTGTGGTAATAGACAATAGTAGTGCTTGGCGTAGGGACGAAAACGTTCCGCTCGTTGTCCCGGAAGTTAATCCTGATGATATTTTCAAGCACAACGGTATTATTGCAAATCCAAACTGCAATGTTATTCCTCTTGCCGTTGTATTCGGACCATTGCATCAGAAATACCATATTAGGAGAGTAGTAGTTTCAACTTATCAATCAATTTCCGGTGCTGGGCAAAAAGGTATAGATAAACTTGAAAAAGAAATTCAAGGAATACAAACTCACGACAAACATCGAATTTTCTCTAATATTATTTTTCACCCTGTTGAACCAGAACAACCAGAAATCACGAACGAAGAAGCTAAACTTCATTTCGAACCTTGCAAAATATTACATTCATTCGATATTAAAATTACGTCAACTTGCGTTCGACTACCATTTTTCGCTTGTCATTGTGAAGCAGTTAACATTGAAACAATATTTCCTTTCGAGATTGAAGAAGTAAAATATCTGCTCGCTAATTCAAAAGGAATTAAAATCATTGATGATTTAAAAAATGAGTACTATCCTACACCCGATATCGTAAAAGGAAAAGATGAGGTTTATGTTGGTAGAATTCGAAGAGATACTACAATTGAAAACGGTTTGAATTTATGGGTAGTATCCGATAATATTAGAAAAGGTGCAGCAACAAATGCTATTCAAATTGCTGAAATACTAATCAATTCAGAAAAATAAGGAGGTGATGTCCCTTGGGTAAAGAGAGGCCCAAATATACACCAGAACAAATTTTGAAATAAGGTTGGGCGGGTGGGAAGCTAATAAGAATTAAATATTTCATTTATTGCATCATTATAAAAATATGAAAAGGTATTTTATGAAAAAAATTGTATCAATATTTTTGCTTTTATTTATTTCTTTTAATGTGCTTCAATCCCAATATCCTCAATTTTTATTAGAAAATGGGGATTTTTTTGAATACAAAAGAAGTTTAATAAGCAATTATGAATTATCCAAATATCAAAAATTGTTTAATAGTAATACTCATCGCAATTACGATGTTTTGAGCTATGATTTGTTACTTGATTGGACCGAAGCCTTATCATCTGAACCAATAAAATTTGAATTCTTAGGTAGAAATAAAATCACTATCCAAATAACAGAACCAAATATTAACAAGATTGAATTTGATGCGATAAATTTGTTGATTAATTCAGTATCAATTAACAACATATCTGTTTCTTCATATAATTATAAACAAGGATTGCTTTCTATTTCATTGGAAAATACTCTAAATATCGGTGATACAATTGAAGTATTTGTCGATTACAAATTTGTGGGCCCGGATACACTTGGGTTTTATCTTTTTCCGAAAGATATGCCTGTTGGTTATGGTCCGAGTGGAGAAATGGTTTATACACAAGAACGCATTGCATATACTATGAGCGAACCAGAAGATGCAAGATATTGGATGCCCTGTAATGACCGACCAAATGATAAAGCAAGAGCAAACATATCAATCAAAGTGCCCAAAGGCTTTCTTGCGGTTTCAAATGGATTACTAATTAACGTTGAAGAAAATGAGGAAAACGTAACTTATCACTGGGCAGACACTGCATTAATTCCTACATATTTGATGGCAGTTGCTGCATCAAAGTATGTTTCATACAACGAGTGGTTTAAATATTCTGATAATCCTTCGGACTCAATCGAATTAGTTTATTACGTTTGGGAAAATGACTTAGAAAATGAGATAACAGATTGGACGGTTTATAATGCAAAAAATGCATTTAAACCAACTGCCAAAATTATGCAAATTTATTCCGATGCCTTTATCCCATATCCATTCCGTAAATATGGTCAAGTAGCGATACAACCATTTTATTTTGGTGGTATGGAGCACCAAACAATTACTTTTGTCAATCGTTCGTGGCTCCGTGGCAGAAATGAATCAGGAATTGCTCACGAAATGGCTCATCAATGGATTGGCGATTTAGTTTCTTGTGAGGATTGGAGTAACATTTGGTTCAACGAAGGTGGGGCTACTTGGAGTGAAGCGATTTGGGCAGAAGACTGGGGAGGATACGAAACATATCTAAATTATATGAACTCTGTTGGAAATCAATATCGAAGTAGAAAATTTCTTATGACTGTTCCAATTTATGGAATACCTAACCAATATTTGTTTGCATTTCCGTACAGTTTACTTGTTTATAACAAAGCTTCCTGGGTTTATCATCAATTGAGAATAATGCTCGGAGATAATGTCTTCTTCCCTATTTTTCGTAATTTGCTGAAAAAATTTGCATTTTCAAACATTAATATTGAGAAATTTCAGCAACATTTCGAAGATGAAGTAATAAGTTCACCTGTTCCGTTGGATATTTTCTTCGACCAATGGCTTAAAAAACCGGGTCATCCAATCTATCAATTATCTGCTGATGCAGGCTTTTTGCCTGAACAAAATAATTATTCTATTAAAGTAAATTTAAAACAAACTCAAAGTAGTCAAAATGCTCATTCCCTGTTTGTTACTTATCTGCCTATTGTTTTCTTCAATAAAGATACAGTTGCTGAAATATTTGTTGTTAATGACCAAATTGAGCAAAGTTTCACATTCAATTTAGATTTTCTTCCTGATAGTGTCTATATTGATACAAGAAAAGTATTAGCTGAATCGAACAAGGCAAAGGTAAATTTAGTAACCTCGATCGATAATAATAATCGACTAAATGTCGGTGTTTATCCAACTATTGTAGAGAAAAATGGTTTTGTAACAATTATTTCAATTGATAATTCTCATTTACAACTTATCGAATTGTATAATTCTGTCGGTGAAAAAGTAATCAAGGACTGTCCAGAGAAAAACTTTTACCAACTTTCTTTGAGAAATTTATCTTCGGGTATTTATTACGCAGTTATTTATGTGGATAACAATTGCATAACACAAAAAATCATTGTTCAGTAAATTATTGAATTTCTTAATAAAAAATAATCCCCACCTTCATTCATTTAGGTTGGGGATTATTTTAAACTATAATTATAATAATATTATTAGTTAATAATAATGTTATTTTTGCCAGGATGTTGCAGATTGAAAATATCTTCGATAGCTTTAATAAATCCATCTTTTGGAAATGCTCCGACAGCCATTTGTGGACGGTCGTTTACTGGAATAAATAGGATCGATGGAATGCTGCGAATACCAAAAACCATTGCTAATTCTTGTTCTGTTTCTGTATCAATTTTGTAAATATCGATCAATCCTTCATACTCTTTTGCGATTTCTTCCAATATTGGCGATACCATCTTGCACGGACCGCACCAATCTGCATAAAAGTCAATAATAGCAGGTTTTGTGCCTTTGTAGTCCCATTCATTACTATTTTCGTAGTCAAAAATTTTTTCGATAAACGTTTGCTTAGTTAAATGTTCCATTTTGTTCTCCTTTAATAATAATTGATAATATATTATATTTCAAAAGACGATTATACAGATCAAAAGACGATTATACAGAAACTATATTGCTGGAATTTCATATGATAATTTTATATTTTAAAAAAGTAAGTTAATGAATTTTTTTTACAATTTCACGAAAAAAACAATTATTTTTAAAATTATTGAAAAATACTTGGAGAAAAAATTGAGTAGTGTTCAAGATTTATCTAAATTAACAAGATGGTTTGTTTTGCTTTTGGTTAGTATTAGTATTTC
The DNA here is from genome assembly GCA_937127445.1 of Eximiradius sp. Taxonomy (GTDB): domain Bacteria; phylum Bacteroidota; class Ignavibacteria; order Kapaibacteriales; family UBA2268; genus JAKIZO01. Next base: position 43,443 of record CAKZLY010000028.1, read on the forward strand.
TGCTAATTACTATGTTTATGACGCAATGTCATCAATAAAATCAATAATGCAGAATGACCTTGGTTTTAGTAATACTGCATACGGTTGGTTAGTTTCACTTTATTCATTCCCCAATACATTTTTAGCAATGTCCATTCTTGGTGGCATTATTTTGGACCGATGGGGAATTAGAAAAACAGGACTGCTATTTGTCTCATTGTGTGTTTTAGGTGCATTTTTTTCTTCTTATGGAGCAAGTCCATATTTTTCCAACGGTGGCTTTGGTTATGGCTTTGTATCAGCAATTATTCCATCAATTTCTCCTGAATTAAAAATGTTAATGTTAGGTCGATTACTATTTGGTTTAGGTGCTGAAACAAGTATTGTGGTTTCCAACAAAATAATGGTAAAATGGTTCAAAGGAAAAGAATTAGCATTAGCTTTCGGTGTTAATTTAGCAATTGCTCGTCTTGGAACAGCCGCAGCATTGATTTTATCCCCTGTATTTGTAAATTATATTCACTGGACAACAGCACTTTGGGCAGCAACAATTTTGATGACCATTGGTCTTGTATGCTTTGTTGTATACATTTATCTGGATAAAAAACATACTCCCAAAGAGGATAAATCAGCGAAATTGGCAGAAGATGAAATATTCCGCTTGAAAGATATTGTTGACTTAGTAAAAAACAAATCGTTTATTTATGTATGTGTATTGTGCGTAACTTTTTACTCGGCTGTTTTCCCATTTCAAAGTTACTGTCCCGATTTACTTCATAATAAATTCAACTTGTCAATAGAATGGAGCGGTATTTTATCAAGTTTAATTATCTGGGGAACAATTGTATTCACTCCATTATTTGGTTATTTTGTTGATAAAAGAGGAAAGCGAGCTTCTTTGATGTTTTTGGGTTCTGCTCTATTGATTTTATCTCATTTAATTCTATCGCTTACGTATTTAACTCCTTATATACCAATGTTCATTCTTGGGATTGCGTTCTCGCTTGTTCCTGCTGCAATGTGGCCCTCGGTTGCATTAATTGTTGAGGAGAAAAAACTTGGTACTGCTTATGGGACAATGGCTTCTATTCAGAATTTAGGTTTGTGGGCATTCCCAATTATTGCAGGTTGGGTTTTAGATAAAACTAATGTAGGTGTTTCACCCGGTAATTTAGATTATACTTATACAATATTAGTTTTTGCAGGACTTGGTATTATTGGTTTTATTTTTGCATTTCTTCTCAAACATAACGAAACAAAAGGAAAATCTCACGGTTTGGAATTACCATCCCATAGCTAATTATATTAAAATAAAGAGTATTAATTAAGTTTACAGGCTTTTTGATTTCTAAACAATTCAATTTGCCTGTAAACTTGATATTATCAATGACTAACAGTTATTGTTTGATAGATTTATTAAGCAATTTTTCTATCTTATTTATTTTTGAATACATTCGAGATTTTTCACCTTTTCGATAATCAATCTTAATAGTTGAATATATTCTATTTGCTTGTGGTTCAAGGATTTTGAAGCAGTTTGAAATTACATCCATCACTTCCTCCCAGCTACCTTCTAATATTGTTCCCATTGGTGTAAGCTTATACGTTATCCCGCTTTTATCGATATAATCAATAACTTGAGACACATAAGCACTGACACTTTCTCCTTTGTCAGTCGGAAACATTGAAAATTCAGCAAGTACCATAATTATTTCCTCCTTTTATTTGTACTTTGCAACAATATATCTTTTTGTTTTTGCTTGTTTTGATTTGATTTTTCAACAAATATCTTTTTATTAGTAAATGGATTAAATTCTGTATAATACATCAAAGTTGAATATGTTGAAGGAGTTGGGGTAAAAATTTGAATTTGTTTGGGATAAATTTTAAGATTATTTCTCGAAAAATTTCTAAGTTCTATCATATCATTTTGACAACAATCAGGATGAGCAGCCATAAAGTAATATGTAAGATATTGATTTTTTCTAGCCTTTTTTGAATATTCCATAAACTTATCTCTAAAAATTACAAGATCTTCTTTGTTTACGGTTTTGCCCATTGCTTCTAGAACATTTTTTGAAATATGCTCTGGTGCTATTTTTAACTGTCCTGAAACATATTTTTCTGAAAGCCTATAAATAAATTTTTCCCCATAATTATTATCATTCAATGCTAAATCAAATCTAATACCTGATGAAATAAATATTTTTTTTATCCTTGAGATTTTGGAAATTTCATCTAATAGTTTTAGATAATCATTATGATTATTGTTAAGATTTTTACATTTTTTCGGGTACAAGCATCTTCTTGCATGGCAGTGTTCATTAAACTTCTTGCAATCCATTCCATACATATTTGCACTTGGACCACCAACATCATATATTATCCCATTAAAGTTGGGTTTAGATGATATTTTTTGAACCTCTTTAATAATTGAATGAACACTTCTGCTAATCACTTTTCTCCCTTGATGAACAGCTATAGCACAAAAATTGCATTCTCCAAAGCAACCACGATGAGAAATAATCGACTGCTTAATAGTTTCGAGTGCCTTAACTTTACCTTTTTGCTTGTAAAAAGGATGTGCGTCATATTCAAAATCGAGGTCGAAGTAGTTATCTATTTCAGATTGAGTAGGATAAAATTGTGGTGGATTATGTATTAAATACCTATCCCCTGTTTTTTGGGATAATCCGTTTGATGATGTAGGTTCATTATTAGAGTAAAAAATTTCAAACATTTCAATCAATTTTGAATTTGAATTTAAAACTTCTTCATAAGAAGGTAATTGAATGTGGTCATCTATTTTAGTTTTAGAAATATAGCATAATCCTCGAATATTTGTCAAATCTTGATTATTTTTGATAGAATTAGCAAATTCTAATATGCTTTTCTCAGCCATACCATATATCAAATAATCCGCCTTAGAATCGAACAAAATAGATCGTCTTATTTTATTATCCCAATAGTCATAATGAACAATTCTTCTTAAACTTGCCTCTATCCCGCCAATAACAATTGGAACATTTTTCTTACAAAATTGGCGAATTAAATTCACATATTTTATTGTTGCTCTATCAGGTCGTAATATATTATATCCTCCTGGAGTTAAATCATCTAAACTTCTTCTTTTATTTGTAGCAGTATAATTTGCAACCATTGAATCGACACATCCAGCTGTAACTCCCCAAAATAGTTTAGGTATACCCAATCGCAATATATCTTCATCTGATTGAAGTGTTGGTTGAGAAATAATTCCAACTCTATATCCGTTTTTAATAAGCCATTTACCAATAACGGCTGCACCATCGTACGGAGTATCTATATAAGCATCCCCCGTTACTATAATTACATCGAGTTCTTCCCAATCGAGTTCCTTTAATTCTATTTTTGTAGTTGGAATATACATTTTTTATGACTTTTAGTTAATATGTTATTATATTTGTTATTTAGATTGTGTAAATTAATAATTATCTATAAAATTGAAAAATTATAGCATTATTTTGTTGTTTGTTTTGTGTGCTAATTCAAGCTTATTCTCTGAATTACTTAGAGTTTTACCTCAAAAAGGTGAATCAATATATGCATTACTTACAAGATATAATTTGACCTACGAAAAAAACATTGATTTCTTCTTCAAACAAAATCAAAATAGATTATCTGAGCAAAAAGGTTTGTTTTTAGGAAAAGAATACGAGCTTCCAATAAAGATAGTGAAGTTTAATAATAAAAATATTCGTTCAACTCTAAATATTGATTACGAAACAGCAAAAAAAATTCAGGACTATAATACAACGATAGTAAAAAAAGGAGTAAAAAAGCATTCCTACAAAGATGATCAAATTCTTTGGGTGCCTTTTATCGAATTTGACATAGCAAATGATATTATTAGTAAAGAAAATGAGAAAAATCCTGAAAAAGATAATTTTTTAAGAAATAATTTTAAGAAAAACAATGAACTTTTCGGCGAGAAAAACAGAATCAATACAGTATTAGACAATAAATTAGTTGGCCATTACTTCTACATAATCGCTGGACACGGAGGTCCAGACCCTGGTGCTATTGGATTTAGAAATGGTTTTGAATTACACGAGCATCAATATGCTTACGATGTATCATTAAGGTTAGCGAAAAAACTTATGGAAAGTGGTGCAGAAGTTTTTTTGATTGTTCAGGATGATGAAGACGCAATATCTGACGACAAATTTCTTAAAAAATCTGGAACTGAAAAATTAATCAATGGTGATACAATTTCAAGCATACAGCCAACAAGATTAAAACAACGTACAGATATAGTCAATGAAATCTATAGAACTTACAACAAAAAGGGCACAAATCATTTACTCATTGAAATACACGTTGATTCAAGAATAACTGATAAACGCATTGATATTTTTTTCTATCATCAACCTGAAAGTGAAAAAGGGAAAGAATTTTGCGAAGTTCTGCTTAATACTATCAAGGAAAAATATGACAAAAATCAACCAGGTCGCGGTTATCAAGGAAGAATTTATGGCAGAAATCTTTGGACGCTCCGTAACGCTATTCCTTTTGGGGTTTATGTTGAACTTGGAAATATTCAAAATCCACAAGACCAAATTAGATTGATAGAACCATCAAATCGACAGGCAATTGCAAACTGGCTTTATCAAGGTATTTTGCGTGCATATAATATAAGATAGAGGTGTTTATGGTAGGTATTGGTTATGATATTCATCAGTTAAAGCAAGGTGAAACATTAATACTCGGTGGTGTTAATTTCGATACTGAATATGGCACGGTTGCCCATAGTGACGGTGATGTTCTTGTTCACGCGATAATGGATGCTATTCTTGGTGCGGCTTCTCTTGGCGACATTGGCGAACATTTCCCTGACAATAATGAACTTTTCAGAAATATCTCTTCTCTTGAATTATTGAAAAATGTGATTAATCTTATTGATGACAAATACACTATTGTCAATATTGATGCCACTCTTATCTCCGAAAAACCTAAAATTAGAGATTTCAAACTCAAAATGCGCAAAAATATTGCCAATGCTTGCAACATATCTATTAATCAAATTAATATTAAAGCGACGACTAATGAAAAATTAGGTGCAATTGGTCGTGGTGAAGGAATTGCTGCGATTGCTATATGCCAATTAGAGAAAAAATAATAAAACATACTTTCCTGCTAATATTTTTTGCTTTATTAGCAATTCCAACATATGGGAATTATTATTATCCATATTATATCAATTTCACAAAATCAATCGAACAAGGTGAAGTTATTAATTTAGACAAAGATCTATATCTATTACACTTTGGCTTTTTAGGTGAAAATAGCTACATTTATAAAACAGAAAATTTAGAACCAAAGAATGGTATTACGTTGTCCAATACATCAGTCTTATATTCAAAGTCTGCTTTTGGTAATCTTATTCTTTTGACATTTGTTAATGACAGTTTGTTTCTTGTTATTTATTCAAAAGATAATATCAGCAACAGAATATACATCTCAAATACATTCGAAAATTATTTTGAATATTTAGATATTCTTGTACAAAATAATCTTATTTTATTGCAGATAGATAAAAATATATATTTATTCAATATACTTGACAATTTCCCAAAAGAGTTTTCTATTTTAAGTCAGAATGCATTAAGTGCCAATTTTTATCTGTTAAATGACAAAATTTATATTGCAATTGTCGAGGAAGAAAGTTCGCAAAATGTCATAAAATTCATAGATTCTGACGGAAATTTTTTTCATAGTTTAACAGTTCCTTCTTATAATAAAGTCAAAATTATAGATTTGTACAATTATTTATCGCTTACTTTTACTTCATCCAACAACAAATCTTTAATTTACTTAGTCAACAAAAGAGACTACACCATCAATAACTCAATATGGATAAATGCTAATTCAAATTTTATTGCTTTTTCAGATAACTCGATATTTGCATTGCAAACAAATGAAAAAAATAATATATTAAGTAAATATTACACTGCTTCAAATGCTCTCAACTACATTGAATATCCAATCGAGTTTGTACAACCATTTTTTATCAAAATAATTAACAATCGTATTTATACCTTGTATCAAAATGGGATATGCGTTTTTGATACAAATTTAACTATTCAAGCAGTTCAATTTTTTAATATTTCTCAGCAAATAAGTGATGTTATTGATATTATTGAGAATAATAATCAAATTATTATCACCTCTAAATCTAATTCATTGGTTTTTGAAATAAGAAAAAACAAGCTTTCTTTTGTTAAATTAATATTTCACAAATACGCTAAATATGTTATTCCAATTATAATCATTCTAATTGCATTAATGTTAATTAATACAATTAGAACGAAAAATAAATTACTAAATATAATTGCCAATATTCCAGCAACAAGTTTTTTATTTATTATAAACCAAAAAGGTAAACTAATTTTTGCTAATAATTACGCGTCATCATTGCTTTCTCTCAGTAGTAATATTCCATTGAATAAAAACTTCAAAGATTATTTTAAAAATGATTTTATGAAGGAGATTTATAGGTTTTATGAAAATAATAAAAATGATAAACGAACAATTAGAGAAAAATTATCATTGTATATTGATGAGAATCTTACTGAATGGTTATGCTCTATAATACCCATCAGAGACTTTAGAGGTTTCGCAAAAGGTTATGTATTGTTCGGAATTGATATTACTGAACAACTTGAAAGAAAAAGACTGGCTAATTGGGCTCAACTCGCTCACGATATGCAAACAAACCTATCGACAATTAAACTAAATGCTGAACATATAAGCAGTTCAGACTTAGACCAAATTCGTTCACGTCAAAAAAAGATAATTCATCAGGTTAATATTTTGATGAATCGCATTCGTGATATTATTACTGTTGGTCGAACAGATGTTCTGGACCTATATCAAGTAAATTCATATGAGATATGTAGTCAAGCTGTTGCAGAATTTGATGAAGAATTATTTCCAAATGTTAAATTTATTTTAAATGTAAAAAATTTTGAGCTGAAATGTGATAAAAATAAGCTCGTGCGTGCTATTAGAAATGCAATCGAAAATGCAATACGTGCACTTCCAGATAAAAAAGGAGAAATCGCTATCTCGTCAGATTTGGATATTAATTATGCATATTTTTCAGTAATTGATAATGGCAAAGGGATGGACGACGAAACTAAATCTAAGTTTCTAAAACCGTATTTTACAACTTCAAGCCAATATGGAGGTAGTGGAATTGGAACAACAATAATGCAAAAAGTAGTGGAACTTCACAAGGGGCGTATTGATGTTGAAAGTGAAGTAAATAAAGGTACTAAAATAACTTTTGTAATACCTTTAAAACTGCTTAATTAAACCATCTCATTAATCTTATTCCCGCATCTACCTGAATCGACTTCCATTTTTCATCTCGAATTTGATTAATCAGTAAATATGAAATTTGAACATATGGACTAATGTAATACTTTCCTCCTAAATCAATATCTTTTCCAACAGACAAAAATGGAGCAAGATTGAAGACATTCGTTTTATTAATTTGACCTTCGCTAACTACCCTACTGTAAGAAGGAGGATTTGTTGGGAATGGATTAGCATAGCTTGGAGAAAGTATTTTTTCAATATGCTTTTGGCTATTAGAAACAGAAAAATAAAAAACGTTCCCAATTGAAATAAAATAAAAACTATTATAAATTCTTTTTTTGAACTGAAAATTGACAGCAACATTATCGAATGAATTTTTAAAAATATTCTCGTAGGTTATTATATCTTCTTGTCCATTTGGTAATATTATCGGCAAATTTTGCTTTGTAGAAAATTTATTTTTACGATAATTATAACTTATTGCAATAGAGAGTGAACCATTCCCATCTAAAATCCATTTTTCAAAACTAATTCCGAAAGTATTTGATAAGCCGTTTCCATCTGAAAAACTACCACAATTACAATCATTTTCATAGAAACCAAAATTTCCTAGTTCTTTCGAAAAACCTTGCTGAAAAATTATCCCCAAAAAGTTATAATTAATATTCTCTGGCAGTCTTGGGGAAAGTTCCCAATTAAAGCCTTGAGTTTCTGCATTAACACAAATAAACAGAAAATTTAATAGTATTATCAAATATTTTTTCATCGTTTTACGATAAATAATTTTGTATCAAAAATTGTATACCCATCACTTATGGAAATCGCATAAACTCCAGCGTTCAATTGATTAACATCAATATCAATTATATCTATATTATCCGGCTTTAGTGAAGTTTCTTTTTCATATACCATTTGTCCATAAGAGTTAATGATTTTAACTTGTAATAGAGAAAAATTCTTGGAAGAATTGACTAAAACGTTAAGATTTGCAATTACCGGATTAGGAAATATTGATATTATTGTAGGTTTATTAAAATTAATTGGATTAATTTTTAACGGCAATCCACAAATTGAGTCAAGTGAATATTTACCATTAAGTATTATTAAATCATATATCTTTTTACAATTATCAGAACCAAATACTACATTTTGCAAAGCCAACTCACTTACTTGATTATCGCCAAGGTATGTTTTAAATCTTAACAACAACAAGGTATCCTTTGGAAGAAGAAAAATATCAGAATTAGCTTGAATAATAAGCTTCCCCCTAATATCATCATTAATTGTTACAGTCGCGCCTTCAGACGCGGTCCCTTGTGTTTTTTTCCCAAGATATTTTAGTATTGTAGGATTAAAAGCAAGTTCAAATTGATAATACTTCGCATAAATAGTTGGTTTATAATGTTCACATGAAAGCAATATAGGAATATCAATTATTCTTCCTGGCTTGCTTTTGATTTTATCATCTATGCTTAATTGAGCAAATATTGGAGGCACGCTTGCAGCCTTTAGAATAATAATTAGTGTGTCTTTGGGAGGAACAGCATTATTAATTAATAATGCTCGTGAATAATATACGCCGGGTGGATAAGAAGCCTGAAATGTAAATGTTAAATTTTCATAGCTATTAGAGTCTATTATCATTTCATTTTTGGAAACAAAAAATTTATCATTATCTTCAATAATTATTTGGCTTACATAAAGTTTAGTATTGCCAATATTCAGAACTCTAATAGTTGTATCTTTCGAAGAAGGGCAATTCCCTTCAATATCAGCACTATAAAACACATTCCCAAAATCAATAGTATCCATACTTGTAAAAATTTCAGGTTCAATTGCACGACCGATTATATAGATTTCTCTTTTAGTATCACTGCTTTTATATCCGAATAGGTTTCTTGTAGGAAAATCATTTTCAATAGTATATTTTAACGAGAAGAAGCCTCTTTGAGCAGGATTAATGTCTATCGACATCTCATATTCTTTTTCTGGCAGTAGATGAGCAATAGGGAATGGCTTTGATATAGTCGCAAAGCGTGAAATTTTATTATTAATATTATCCCATAAATATTGGTTTGCTGCACCATAGGGAATATTACCAGAATTTTTGAGCTTGAAAAAAACTCTGGTATTTTTTCTAGTCTGAATATCTTCTAAAAAAATAGTGTCTCTAACAAAATCATAATTTGAGTAAGTTAATTCCAAATTCTGTTTTACTCCACACCCAATTACTCTTACAGAACAAAAATCGATCGAATCTGGTTTTAAATCTTCACGTGGGATAAAATATACTCTGAAAATTGCTGTATCAGGTCCCAAATCGATTGGATTATAACTAATTTCATAAACTAAATTTGATTTTTTGGGTAATAATGAAAACGGATAGTTCTTCTCTTCAAACATAAATTCTTTATCAGCAAATTTTTGCGTAATTAGAGAATCTTTTGAAGCAACAATTTTAATTGGGAAGTTTTGTGTGTTTCTTACAATATGTTTTTTCACTTGCACTAATGGTGAGTTTACAAAGACAGAATCAAAAAGAATTATATCATCAAATCCATCAATAAATTTAACTGTTTTTTTTGTAATTAATTTGAAAGTTTTCTGAACTATAATTTTTGTTGTATCTTTTGGGTCAACTAATCCAAGTTTCATCATTGCAGTTTTTCTTCCTATTGGCTCGGCAATTAAATCTGGCAGAGGAGTATACTTTATAACAAGGTTTTCACTTCGTCTGTCGGAAGTGTTTAAGTTAAATGGTAAAGCTGGTGAATGAGGAGAAAATCGCAAATATTCAAATTCTGTAAGTGCATCTGGACTAGCAAAGATTTCTATTGATGGAGAAACATTGAGCATCCGTAATTCTCCACTGCCGATGTTTTTCAAAACAAAAGTTTCATATACCTCGTCGTAAATATAACAGGGGCCAAAGTGTATTGTGTATTTTGTTGAATCTTGTAGGTAGTATATATCACCAGCTAATTGTGAGAATAAATTATTCGAAAAAACAAAAAACAATATAAACATTAAGATTATCATTTTTCAACTAATTTTATTATTTTAGTCTTGCAAATGTAACTTTATTGTAAAATTATCATTATTAGTTATAAGAAACAAATAATAAAAGAATAGGAGATGATAAAATGAAACGTTTATGTGCATTGATTTTACTTTTTTTATCAGTTTTTCAATTGTATTCGCAACCCAAAATTGAATTCGTTGGTGGCGAAACAGTCGATTGGAAAGATGTGTCGCCAAAAGACAATCCACTTCATTCTGAAATAATAATCAAAAATATAGGTAATGAAAAATTGGTCATCAAGGAAGTGAAACCTACTTGTGGGTGCACTACTGCTCCATTAGACAAATATGAACTGGCACCTGGCGACACAACAAGAATGAAAATTACTTTAAATTTAGGTTCTTCTTCCGGGAAAATCCATAAAACGATTCGGGTAATATCCAACGACCCAAATGCACAAACTAAAATTATCTCTCTAAAAGCAAATGTTATTCGTCCAATTGAGATCAAACCGGCAAATTACATTGTATTTGATAATCCAAAAGTTGGTGTTGAAAGCACAGCAAAATTCTTTATTAAGAACAACACTAATAAACTAATAAAATTAAGTGATTACCAAACTGAACCGAAAATATTGAAAATCAATCTTGTAGGAGAAAAGCAATTACAACCAAATGAAGAAATTGAAATAATTGCACAGATTATTCCCGATAAAACTGGCTATTTAAATGCTTTTATTAAAATGAAAACGACAGAACCTGATACACCAGAAATTGAAATTCGTTGCTATGGAAATGTAGCCGAATCGCCAATATTTAATTCAAAGTAGAGCTAATAATTAATTTTAATGTATTATTGAAGGGGCTGTCCTCTCAAAGGGATAGCCCCCTGTTTTTTACATAGATTTGGCAGTCGCAGCTGATAAAAATTCGATATTCATTCTACTGATAAATCTAACTGAAATATTTTTAGGACAGTTAGCTTCACATTCATAATAATTCCGGCAAGCACCAAATCCCTCTTTATCCATTTGTTCAATCATAGCAATAGCGCGTTTTTTTCGTTCTGGTTGCCCCTGTGGAAGCAATGCCAACTGCATAATTTTTGCCGCTGTGAATAGCATAGCAGCACCATTAGGGCAAGAAGCAACGCAAGCTCCGCAGCCAATACATTGAGCTGCATCCATTGCTAAATCAGCACTCTCTTTTGGAACAGGGATAGAATTTGCATCCTGAGCTGCACCTGTATTCACAGTAACATATCCACCAGCAGCAATTATTCTATCTAAAGCAGAACGGTCGACAACTAAATCTTTAATAACAGGGAAGGCTCGTGCTCTGAATGGTTCAATCCATAGTTCATCACCATCTTTGAACATACGCATATGAAGCTGACAAGTAGTTGTTCCTTTCATATTCCCGTGAGGTCGCCCATTAATTGTCATAGAGCAAGCGCCACAAATTCCTTCGCGGCAGTCGTGGTCGAAAGCAATTGGCTCTTTTCCTTCGGAAATTAATTGCTCATTTAACACATCAATCATTTCCAGAAGCGACATATGCTCGGAGACATCCTCCATTTTATAAGTTTCGAAACTACCTTTGGAGGTAGTATCTTTTTGACGCCAAATGTGAAGTGTAAATTTCATTTTTGCACCTTTATTATGTTTAAATTATTTAGCTTATAAATAATTGAATTGTTAATATTAATGCTAATAAGCTTGCTATCTCGTTTCAATTCATCTATTATTTTTTTGTATTCTTGCGATAATTCATTCTGAGAATAAAACAACCCTCCGATAAAATATATCTCTTTTCCTTCATTAGAATTAAGTTGAGCAATTTCTCTTATGTTTTTAAAACCATTATATACCAGATAATTATAAAGCATATAGTTATTATTATCAATTATTAACAAGCTTTCTTTTTCGGTTATCGGTTTGAGATAATTTATTTTATTCTGATAAAAATCATTATTTGAGCTTAATACAAATTGAGTAGTTGAAGTAAAGTTGTAAACAAAGAGTAGAAGACCAATAGTAAAGTATAGTTTGTAACTAACATTATCTTTGTTGAAAATTACCAAAAACAATGTTAGAAAGAAATATATTGAAATCCAGAATTCAAGATTATTTGAAGACCACAAACTGAAAAATCCCACAAAGAAAATCAAGTATGAAATAAGCCAAACCTTTTCAGATTTTAAAGCTTTATTTTTTATAAAATTTCTAATAGAAACAGAGAAAAAGTAGATAAAAGCTACAAATAAAGCAGAAAGCACAACTACTACAATATATGCTTCATAAGACGTTGCATTTCGAATCAAATAAAGCTCTTCTTTGAAGGAATTGCCTGGGAAATAATTAAAAATGATATTCAGAACAAAATTCAAGCCTAAAAGCAAATGAATTGAGGTAATGACCCGGATAAATCCAACTAAATCATTAATAAAAATTGAAAACCCGAATTTTGACCAAAAATATGGTAATTTATGGGCATAAAATGTAAGTTGGTAATATGCATCAGAAATGGATTTTACCTTGTAATCAAAAATTAGTACTAAAACGTATGGAATACCAACTATAATCAGGAATGCTGTCCCAAATTTTAGTATGATGTTAATTTTTTTCTTTGAATAGATAAAACTAATCAAATATACAAAAAGCAAAAATACGTAAGTTTGATGAAATAAAGTTGCCAGAGCAGCGAATAAGGCTATTTTAAAGTAATCATCTGGATTTTTTAAGAAATAATAAAGCGATAGCCCAGCAAAAAACAACGGAATTATATAGACTTCCACACAAGTAGAATAATACCAAATCCCATAAGAAAAAGCAATGAGCAATGATGCAGAAATTGCTTGAATCTTCTTAAAATTGTATTGTTCAATTAAAATAATACAAAATAGAGTAACAAGAGCTGATCCAAAAACGCTATTAATTCCAGATAATATGAGATAAACTTCACACGATGGATAGAAAATTTGAATTCCTTTAACAACAAGCAAAGTAAATGCGTGATAGAGAAGGTGATGGGGATGAAACACCCATACACCTTCTTTTGCACGAGCTGCATAAATTATCCCATCGTGGGCAATCGCTTGATTATTAGATAAAGTAAGCAAGTAGATAGCTACTAATACACTATATACAAGCAAATAGAACAAGCGATTATTTGATCTTTCGAACATTTTTATTTGTAACTCCGCACCTGTAAAGGCACATTCTCAAATGTTAATTCTTCTTGGTGTCGAATTGGTTTATTGCCATCGCCGTTGTATTCCCATACAGCTACATGACAGAATTTTTCGTCATTACGTTTTGCTTCACCATCTTCATATTGGTATTCAACTCTAAAATGAGCACCGCACGACTCTTCGCGTTCGAGAGCATCCCAAGCAAGCAACTCTGCAAATTCGAGGAAATCAGCAACACGGCAAGCACGTTCCAAAGCAATATTTAAAGAAGCATCTTCACCAGGGACGTTAAGATTATTCCAGAATTCTTCTCGTATTTTGGGAATTTCTTCCAGAGCATGTTTTAGGCTTTCTGCACTACGCGCCATACCAACATCTTCCCACATAAGTTTCCCAAATTGCTTGTGGAAAGAAGTCGGAGTTCTTTTACCTTTTATTGAAAGTAACTTATGAATTTTATTACGAACGTCTTCTTCTGCTTTGCGGAATTCAGGGTGCTTATCTGTAACTTTTTCAAGTTTTGCCTTAGCAAGATAATCCCCAATTGTATATGGAATGATAAAATATCCGTCGGCAAGACCTTGCATAAGAGCGCTTGCACCAAGCCGATTAGCACCGTGATCAGAAAAATTAGCTTCACCAAGGACATGTAAACCGGGAATAGTACTCATCAAATTATAGTCTACCCATAGTCCACCCATAGTATAGTGCGCTGCTGGATAAATCATCATAGGTGTTTTATATGGGTCATCACCGGTAATTCGCTCATACATTTCAAATAAATTACCATATCTTTCTTCTATTTTTTGACGGCCTAATCTCTTAATTGCGTCTGCAAAGTCGAGATATACACCATATCCTGTTGCCGAAACTCCGCGCCCTTCGTCGCAAACTTCTTTTGCAGCACGTGAAGAAATATCACGAGGAGAAAGATTGCCAAAACTCGGATATTTACGTTCAAGATAGTAGTCGCGTTCATCTTCTGGGATTTCATTTGGTGGTCTGCGGTCATCTTTTTTCTTCGGTACCCAGATTCGCCCATCGTTTCGCAAAGATTCACTCATTAATGTTAGCTTAGATTGATGGTCGCCGCTAACTGGAATACAAGTTGGATGAATTTGCGTAAAACAAGGATTAGCAAAGCCTGCGCCCTTTTTATAAGCACGGAATGTTGCTGTAACATTGCAAGCTATCGCATTAGTTGAAAGGAAGAATATATTGGCATATCCTCCGGTTGCTAAACACACTGCATCGCCAACAAAAGATTCGATTTTCCCAGTAATTAAATCACGAGTAACAATTCCACGGCAAACTCCATCAATTACAACAATGTCCATCATTTCCTTGCGAGTGTGAATTTTTACATTGCCGTTTTGAACTTCTTTCATTAAAGCTTGATATGCACCAAGCAGGAGTTGTTGCCCCGTTTGCCCTCGGGCGTAGAAGGTACGAGAAACTTGTGCACCACCGAAGGAACGATTATCGAGCAATCCTCCATATTCACGAGCAAATGGAACACCTTGTGCAACACATTGGTCAATAATGTTATTAGAAACTTGTGCTAATCTGTAAACATTTGCTTCACGGGCACGGAAGTCCCCACCTTTTACTGTATCATAGAAAAGTCGCCAAATGCTATCTCCATCATTGCGATAATTTTTTGCAGCGTTAATTCCACCTTGTGCAGCAATTGAGTGAGCTCGACGTGGAGTATCGTGATAAGTAAATACTTCAACATTGTAGCCAAGCTCTGAAAACGATGCTGCAGCAGAACTACCTGCAAGCCCCGTTCCAACAACTATTATTTTATATTTCCGTTTATTTGCTGCATTAATAAGTTTCATTTCAAAACGGTGCTTGTCCCATTTTTCTTGAATTGGACCACTTGGTATCTTTGAATCTAATTTCATACTCCACCTCCTACCAATCCTAATAATACAGAAATTGGTATTGATACATATAATAATGTGATAATAATTGAAAAAATAGTGCTACATCTCTCCATCCAAGGAGTGAATTTGGGACCAGTAACACCTAATGTGTGGAAACAACTTTTAATTGCATGGCTCAGATGGAAACCAAGTAGAACAACTGCAACAATATACGCAAGAGAAATGAATGGATTTCTGAACCCTAAAACAACCATTTTATAAACATCGTGCCTTTCAGTTAAAATGTTTTGCTCTACGAAGCAGTTCTTTGGCATAGATTTTAATTGCTCTTCTGAAACATTTCCGGGTAAAACATAGGCTTTCTTAACTGTAAGTTCGTGTTGCTCGTAATGCTCGGGATTAGTAATTCCGAAAGTGAAATGTAATAAATGATAAGTTATAAAAGCAAAAATCATAATTCCGGTTACAAGCATTGAACGTGAATTGATTTTAGCTTTAGCGTAATTTACCACCTGATATTTCACAGGTTTAGCAGAATTGTTAATTGAGCTAAGATACAACGATGTAATGATATGAAGAACAAGAGAGACGAATAATACTATTCGCACAATCCACAATATCTCCCCTATACTTTTCAAAAATTGGGCATAAGTATTAAGTGGTTCGGGACCGAGATAAATTTGAAGGTTCCCCACCAGATGCCCAATAATAAAAAGCAGCAGCAGAACACCTGTAATTGCCATTACAATTTTGCTCAATACAGTTGAGCGTAGAAAACTAAAAATCGCCATAGAACTTTTTATTATTGTTAATAATAGTGTTAATTATTTACATTTTTATTTACACAAACACACAAAATTATAAAATAAAATAAACAATTGTTAGAAAAAACACTTTTACAATACTTTTTTATCGATAAATTTACACTCAAATAAAATTATTGGTATTTGCGTCTATTTCTATTAAGTATTTAAACTATAATTTAGAAATCGTATATGAATTTACATAGATGGATACCTTTTATTTTGATAATCACTTCTTTTACCATCATCATTGAAGCATATGTTTTGTTTCACTGGACTAAATTCATAAAAAAGCGTAAATTCAACAAATTAGCTTATCAAATTCCTATTGCCATTTCAATTTTGGCTATACTTTCATCACTTTTTTTTAATATTCAACGATTATATTCTATTTCACCGAATTTAAGTTATAATTTTTTCCTAATTTTTTCAAGTTTATGGTATTTACCTAAATTAGTTATAGCTCCTTTTCTGATAATTAAAGATTTAATAAATTTTCTCAAAAATATATTATTTTCAATAAGAAACAAAAAAAATATTGCTAAACATTCAAATATTTCAGAAATAGATTATTCAAAAAGACGCACAATTGAAACAGTAGGTTGGACATTTGCTGCAATACCATTTATTTCGGCTGGTTTTGGATTAACTCGTGATACAACTTCTATCCAATTCCAGATAATTGAATTAGAACTTCCCAAATTTCCTATAAAAGAGGGTGTCTTTACTATTGTTCAAATTAGTGATATACATAGTGGCTCCCTCCTATCTAAAAAATTAATCGAGAAAACTGTTAGAGCCATCAATGATGCTAAACCTGATGTAGTTGTTGTCACTGGCGATTTTGTTAATTTTCGGATTGAAGAGTTGGACTTTATTCTGCCATCGCTAAATAATTTATATCCTACTTATGGTACTTTTGGTTGTATGGGCAACCATGATTATTACGTTGGAAAAGAAAATATACGCAAATTCAATCAAAAATTAGAAAAAGTTGCCATAAAAATGCTTAATAACTTAAATTTTCAAATAAATACTGGTCAGGGAATTGTTCAAATCGCAGGTGTTGAAAATACTGGAATGAGTAATCAAAATTACGCGGATTTCAAAAAGGCAATAGAGGGATTGAACCCAAATAAATCGATTATTCTGCTTTGCCACGAACCCAATAATTGGGAAAAGAGTGTATTAAGAAAATTACCTGTTGATTTAACCCTTTCGGGACACACTCACGGAGGACAATTTGGAATAAATATCGTTGGAAAAGAAATTTCACCGGCATCATTTGTTTATAAATATTGGGCTGGCCTCTACAAAGTTGAGGAGCAATATTTATACGTTAATCGAGGACTTGGAACAACTGGCCCACCTTTTAGAGTTGGTGTGAAGCCTGAAATAACCATTTTTAAGCTTCGAGCTCCTCAGAATATAGTTTAGTGTTGTAATTCATCTAATATTTCACTCCAGACTTTAGTATTATTCCGATGAAACTTTACAAGAGAACTATTATTATTCGAATTGCGAATAAATAGTCTGAGAAAAAAAATAATAATTTGGGATTTAATAATTTGGCATTTAGCATAAAATTTCAATTTCTTTAATAAATTATGTTTTTTGGCAAAAAATACCTTACTTAAAAGGAGTTTTTTTGTAGTCTCATATGAAAATTTATCACTATTTGAGCTTGCTCCTCGTAAATGAATAACACGTGAAGAAGGACAGAAGATAATTCTTTTCCCATATGATTTAATTTTGTGAGAAAAATCCATATCTTCAGAATAGAAGAAGTAATCTTCGTCGAAACCACCTATTTTATCAAATATACTTTTTCTCACAGCTAAAACAGCACCATCCGCATAGCCAAAAAATCGCTTAGGAAAGTCAAGATTGAATTTATTGAAAAGTATTTTTCGTAGCGTATTTTCTACAGGGCCAATAAAAGTAAGTTCCTTTAATCCACTCAAAATTGTCGGGAAATCACCATAAGAATATTGAAAACTACCGTCTGGAAAGATTTGTCGTGGGAAAGCAACAGCATTATGTTTGTTTTGAGACAATTTTTGTAGTAATATTTCAATCGAGTTATCCAAAAAAACAACATCAGAATTAGAAATAATAACAAAATCACTGCTACTTTTTTCTACCCCACGATTTACTGCATATGAATAACCATAATTTGCTTCATTTTTCACTATAGTAATCTCTGGAAAAGCCTTTTTCAAGTACTCAACCGTTCCATCAGATGAACAATTATCAACTACAATAATATTTTTCACAAATCTATTCGCATAATTATAAATCGACAAAATACAATTTTCCACTAATACCTTAGTGTTATAAGAAATTATTACTACATCACACTTCATATAAGTAAAAACATTAATTTAACAATTTAATTGGTTATTATTGTAAATATAAATAAATTTGTAGTTTGATAAAACTTGTTTTCGATATAATTTACTATTATAAATTATTGGAGGTATGTTCATTGAAAAAGTATTTCGGTAAGATTTTACTTGTTGTTGTTCCAGTGATTGCTGCAATAGTTTTGCTCTATCCAACTTACCAAGCATCGAAGTTGGAAGAAAAAGAAGCACAAGCGATAGCAAAAGCTAAAAAAGCGTCAAATAGCACTGACTCACTGGCGATAATAGAAGTATTTCAGAAACAATATGGCGAAGCATTAAAGACCGCTAAAGCTCGCCGTCTAAAGTTAGGTCTTGATCTACGGGGTGGTATGTATGTTACAATGGAAGTTGATGTTGTAAAACTAATTGAGGAAACAGCACAAAGTGAAACTATTGACGAAATTTTCAAAGATGTGATTGCTAAAACGCGTAAGGAAGCTGTTAAGTCTGACGAAGCAGCGCTAAATATTTTCCTTCGTAATTTTAATAATATAGCTCGCCCACAAGGTAAATCGTTATTGAATTATTTCGACGTTGGTGATTTACGCGATGCATCCGAAGAAAAAATCATTGCATCTTTAAACGAAAGTATTGACAAAGCTATTGATCAGGCACAAGAAGTAATTCGTCAGCGTATTGACCAATATGGTGTTAGCGAACCAAACATTCAAAAACAAGGTTCGCGCCGCATTATGCTCGAACTTCCAGGTGTTACAAATCAAGATGAAATGCGTAGTCTCTTACAAACCACTGCTCGCCTTGAATTCAAATTAGTTAGAAATTATAAAGAAATCGTTCAGGCATTTTACAAAATTGATAAAATGCTTAGCAATAAAATTAAAGCAGGAAAAGGACTGATTGAGGAACCTATTGTTGAATTAGATACTCTTACTACTGATACTTTGGTTGCTGAGCAGCCTAAAACAAAACAAGATACAACTAAACTTGCTAAATCAACAGATACAACTAAAACTGACACAACAAAAGCAAAAAATGATACCGCTAATAATCCATATGCTGGACTTCCGCCAGAAGAAGCTCAACGCAGATATGCACTTGACCATCCATTTACAACTCTATTCTCTACTTTCTTTGTTCCTGGACAAAATCAAAATATAGTGCCTATCTATTATACATCAGATCAATTCCCTGATGGAGAATATATATTCAGAATACCAAAAGATTCGATTCCTAAATTGCAAGTCTTATTGTCTAGACCTGATGTTGCTGCTTTAATTCCTGCTGATTTAGAAATTTCTGTCGATGCAAAACCAGACACCAGATTAAAACAAAGACAAAACATTGAAATTTTCGATTTCTATGCTTTGAAAAAAGAACCTGAATTAACAGGCGAGGTAATATCCAATGCTCGCGCGTCATTCGATCCTACTACTAACCAACCTGTTGTTCTAATGAGTATGAACAGCGATGGTGCTGAAAGTTGGGCGCGCATTACTGGTGCAAATCTTAAAAAACGTATTGCAATCGTATTAGACGGAAGAGTGTATTCTGCACCAACAGTTCAAAGCAAAATAACCGGAGGAAATTCGCAAATTACAGGAATGGCAAATACAGAAGAAGCTCATTTACTCGAAATCGTTTTGAATGCAGGCGCGTTGAAAGCACCTGTTCAAATTATCGAAGAACGAGTTGTCGGTCCATCACTCGGAGAAGACTCGATTCGTAGTGGGCTGAATGCTTCGCTTATTGCTGTCATTCTCGTAGTTCTTTATATGATGATGTATTACGGTTTAAGCGGAGCACTTGCTGATTTTGCTGTAATACTTAATGTATCGCTTATTCTTTCTGTTCTTGCTGCATTAGGTGGAACACTCACACTGCCTGGTATCGCTGGTATTATCTTAACTATTGGTATGGCGGTAGATGCTAATGTACTTATTTTTGAGCGTATTCGTGAAGAACTTAATAATGGGCGTTCGATTCGTTCAGCAATTGACGAAGGTTACAGAAAAGCTCTCTCTGCAATTATAGACTCTAACGTTACAACATTCTTTACGGGTGCTATTTTGTATTTCTTAGGAACTGGTCCTATTCAAGGATTTGCTCTTACTCTGATGATTGGTATTTTAGGTACTTTGTTTACTGGAATTATTGTAACTCGTGCTATCATTGAAATATTTATGGCAAAAGGTGCTACCTCTTTCGATTTCGGTCAACCAAAAATTAAACAAAATAATTAGTGAGGTGAAAAATGAGATTTTTCAAAAATCCAAATATAAATTTTTTAAAATATAGAAAATTGTTTGTAAGTTTATCAATCACTTTGATAATTGCTTGCGTTATAATAACTATTATCGAAGGCATTGAATATGGTATAGACTTCGCTGGTGGTACCGAAGTTGCTATTTCAACATCAAAACCAATACCAACAGATAAAATTCGCTCCGCAGTTACTAAATCAGGACTTACTGGGGTTGAAATAAAATCTTTTGGCGAAGAAAACCAGTTCTTAATTAGAACAGTTGAATCTGCAAATGCACCAGAACTAATAAGCAATGCTCTTACTCAAGCATTTCCTAACGAAAAAATTACAATTTTGAAAGTCGATAAAATCGGTCCGAAAATTGGTAGTGAGTTAAGAGCGCAAGCTTTCTGGGCTGTGTTCCTTGCTGTTCTTGTTATGCTAATTTACCTTGCGTTTAGATTTGAGTTTATTTTCGGTGTTGGAGCTATTGTTGCTCTTGTTCACGATGTGATTTTGACATTTACTATTGCTGTTACTCTTAATAATTTAGGTATTGTTAATTTGGAAGTGAATCTCTCTATTCTTGCAGCCATGCTAACAGTTGTTGGTTATTCTGTTAACGATACCGTTATTATTTTCGACCGTATTCGTGAAAATAAAGAACGTCACAAAGGTATGAATTTTATTAAGTTAGCAAATCTTAGCATTAATGAAACACTAAGTAGAACAGTAAATACAGTATCAACTACTTTGTTGGCATTGCTTTCCTTGTTCATCTTCGGGGGCCCAGTTCTTCAAGGATTTGCTTTTATTATGATTATTGGTATTATTTTAGGAACTTATTCGTCAGTTTACATTGCAAGTGCCTTTGTTATCTGGTACATGGAAAAAGTTAAGAAGATTGATCTTGAGAGTGGTTTTCGTGAGGTTATTGGAGCAAAGGCTGAATAATTTCTGTTGCTTGAACTAAGTTTATTGAAAAAGGCTGTCAAGTTTGTACAAGACAGCCTTTTTAATTATATCGTTTTTTGCAATTTTTCCCTTGCATAATTCATTGAATATATTTAATTTAACTTATGTAAGGAGTTTTATTATCCTTCCAAAGAGTGTAATATGAGTAACTTCCTCAAAAAAAAATCTCTGTTTCAATACCATTTTTACTCGCGATTATTTTCACTATTTATCAATCAATGGTAGATAATTGGAGCAATTGGGTGGTAATCTTAAAAGACAATGCTTTTTCGATTGGATTGGCATATCAATGCCTTGGTTTTGCAGTGGGTCATCTATTTTTTCATAGGCAAGTTTCTGGCTATATCGGTTGGGAACCACACAAAAAATTCCAATCTGAAGTTGGATTCGCATCATTAGCAATTGGAGTATTAGCACTTCTAACTGATTATTACGGGAATGAGTTTTATTTTGCAACAGCAATTGTAAGTCTTGTGTAATTCTGGGGATGTGCCGCTGGTCATATATTAGATATGATAATGAAAAGAAACTTTAAGACTGGAAATTTTGGATATGTTTTTTGGTGGGATCTTTTGTTCCCAATACTGTTAATTTATTTAGCTATGAAATATTAATGTAGAAACTATATCTACATTATTTTGAACTAGCAATTGTTTTTACGAAGCGAGTAAAAATATTTCTCTTAACAAGTAATTTTTTCTTTTATTAATATGATTTTAGGGAATTAAATGAAAACTTTAATCAACTCTTTAATGACAATGATTCTAATTCTCTCTTTAGGGGTGCAGTTAGAATTAACAGCACAGGAGAGGGAAGCGAAAAAAGCATTGGATGCGTTTATTAACGCAACGACTAAATCTTC
>CAKZLY010000029.1 GCA_937127445.1 Eximiradius sp.
CGCCTTGGTCAGTTAAGGTTACAGCTTTGTTGACAGTAACATTTTCGGAATAAGTGGTGTTATCTTGGAGTTGTATTGTTTCGCCAGCAGTAGTCGTTCCAGCATCAATTGCTTTTTGAATAGTTTCGAAAGCAATATTGTCAGTTGTATTCAGCACGCTTGCGTTGGGGCAAGTGATGTCGGCTGAATATTGTCCACCTTTGATTGATTGGAGCGTAACATTCATTGGCACGCCATTAGCGTCGGGAATTAATCCATTTATGCTGTAAATGTGTGATGCCCCAACAGGACCGATGCGGAATTTTTCGGTATTTGTTACTCTGTTATTAAATCTTAATGTTAATATGACTGTATTATCTCCAGCAGTATGGGAAACACCTGTAATAACAACTTTCGTAGAAGCATCACCACCACTTGATGGAGCATAAACAGCAAAAGAGGATGTTGTTAAATTGCCTGTTCCATCATTGTTAGCATACACAGCTTGATCGAAAGTAAGAGTAATATTGTAGAAGCCATAGTTAGGCGAAGATTGTTCAGTTAAACTTGGAGCGTCGCCAGCTAAGAATTTAGGAGGCATAGAAGTAGAAATAGTAAATGTTTGAGTAACGTCCGTTGAAGTAACAGAACCAGCATAAGCACGAAGCTGAACTCGATAGTTGCCCGAACCGACTGCAATTGGCAGATAGACTTCCCAAGAAGTAAGATTGCCAACATCTATATCGTTGTATTCAGAAAGAGTATTCCAACTTGAACCATGATAGTATTGAATATCAAGCTCATAGCCAGAAGCACCGGAGACGGAGTTCCAGTTAATTTGTGCAGTGTTATTGTTATCATCAACGATAACACTTGTGATAGTAGGAGCGGAAATTATAGCAGTAGTAGTAAACGAGCGAGGGTTGTTGGTGCCGCTATTAGTACTAAATTGATAATTCCCGTGAGTTCCATTATATTCATATATACGGACATAGTATGTAGTACCAGCGGTTAAGCCACTTAAACTAATAGTCCTTCTTGAACCAGTAGTAAAGCCGATAACATAGTCGTTACTTGTACCAAGTTGAACACTATTGGACCAGCTACCACTTGTGGAACTATAGTTTTGCGATGAATAGCTGGTAATAGTCTCCCAGCTGTTATCGGTACTGATAACAACAAGACGGCCAACACCATTACCGTTAATCCAGGAGGCATTAGCGGTAGTGGTAGTAATACTTGAAAAGGCGACATAGCGCGCTTGCACCGAAGGAGCAGTTTGGGCAAAAGAGCCATCGACTGCTAAAAGCAGAAGTGCAAAAGCCGCTATAAAGCACGTTAGAAAACGTTTCATAACGTTTCTCCTAAAATTGTGAATAAAACAAATTTATAACTGAACGATAAGAATCTCTTCAAACGAAGGATAATTCCTTTGTAAAATGAAAAGAATTTTATGAGAATAAAACAGTGAGTAATTTTATAAGAATATGAGTAAACAAAAATCAAAAAAAACCTCGTATAGTTTAACAATAGTAATTACACGATAATTCTAAAATAATATTTTAAAAATATCCCAGCAATAACCTCAAACCCCAATAATTAAAAAGTATAAGCAAAAAATCAAGAATAAAAAACTATGCCAAAAAGAACAAAAATGAATAAAAATTAATTTTATTTTAATAAATTTAATTCCCTTTAACTTTGACTAAAACAAAGAACAAAATGTATCATAACATATAGTGTAAATTAAAAAAATAAAGTTAAAAAACAAATAAACAAGAAAAAAAAATCACCAAAAAATTACTGAACGATACCTTTTTCAACTAAAAAGTTTCGCATCTCGACAAAAATATTGCGAATAGGTTCTTTTAGGGTACGGGCTTTGTCCCAATTACCTTCTTTAGCATAGCCCATCAGTTCGATACCAAGATTGGCAATATCGTCGAGCCCGAACTGGAAGCACGACCCCTTGAGTGTATGGGCAAGGCGGTAGAGTTCTTGTGAGTTTTTTTCGTCGATAAATTTTGAATATTGCTCGTCGATATCGGCGATCCAGGTATCGACAAATTCAGGGAGAAGTTCAAGAATAAAAGGATCATCTGGTAGTTTCATAAATCAACCTCATAAATAATAATAAAAGCAGAGCCGGCTATAAGCCGAATTCTGTCTTCGAGTCGGAAGACTCGGAGGCAACCATTTATCTGGGAGGAATGTCGCCATTCCCCTCAAGCGACCCACCCGAATATGCGGCTGAGTGAGCACCCGAGCGAGCAACTCGGTCACCGACGAGGGCGAGCATATTCATATTTGGTCTTGCTCCGTGCGGGGTTTGCCAAGCCAGCGGAGTCGCCTCTGCTGCTGGTGGGCTCTTACCCCACCGTTTCACCCTTACCAGGCTCGAGAAGGAGCCGGGCGGTTTGCTTTCTGTTGCACTATCCGTCAGCTTGCCCTTCGGGGAGGGCTTGCTGCCTTCGCGTTACGAAGCGCACTGCTCTATGGAGTTCGGACTTTCCTCATTTGCTCAAAAGCAAATGCGGTTGCCTGCCGACCCTGCAAGTAGTTTGACGAATAAATTAATTTCCAATTTTACTAAAATAAAAAATAGAAGATAAAATGTAAAAAATATGTACAAAAAAAATGCAGTGTATAATTTTTATCACACTATACGTTCAAAGAAAAATGAATTATCGTAAATAGCAAAATAATAAAAAAGAGGTTGTCCGGATGGACAACCTCTTGAACGTAGAAAGATGTATATCTCAGATAACACCATTTCGTTTGATAACATCGCGAGCGATAACTAATTTTTGGACTTCGGTGGTACCTTCGAAAATGCGATTGATGCGGGAATCGCGGTAGAAGCGTTCGACAGGGAGTTCGCGAGAGTAGCCCATACCGCCGTGAATTTGCATAGCGTAATCGACACATTTATCGAGAGCTTCACTGGCAACTAATTTAACCATAGCAGATTGGCGTGAAAGCATAGTACCTTTGTCATAGAGAGTAGCGGTACGATAAACAAGTGATTCGACTTGATAGATAAGAGTAGCCATTTCGGCAATCATAAATTGAACAGCCTGGAAGTTAGCGATAGGTTCACCGAATTGTTTTCTTTCTTTAGCATAGCGGACAGACATTTCGAGCAATTCTTTGCAAGCACCGAGACAAGCGGCACCAAGCCCCAGACGGCCGGCATCAAGGGTTTTCATAGCGATAAGGAAGCCTCGTCCTTCGTCGCCAATCATATTTTCGTGAGGGACGCGAACGTTATCGAAAGTAAGGGTAGAAGTTTTACTACCGCGAATACCCATTTTCTTTTCGGGAGCACCAGCAGAGAAGCCGGGCATGTCTTTTTCGACAACGAAAGCGGTGATACCGCGATTAGTGCGAGCGAATACAGAGAAAACATCAGCAAAAGGCCCGTTTGTAATCCACATTTTCTCGCCGTTAAGTATCCAATGGTCGCCGTCGCGTTCGGCGCGAGTGCTAACATCGAAAGCATCGGAACCAGCTTTGGATTCGGTAAGAGCGAAGGCAGCAATTTTCTCACCTTGAGCGCAAGGGACAACGTATTTTTGTTTGAGTTCTTCGCTGCCACCGATATACATAGCATTTGTACCGATGGAGACGTGAGCGCCAATCATAGTAGCGGTGGAAAGGCAGGCACGCCCAATTTCTTCTTGAATGATGCAGTAGCCCATTTCGCCGAAACCGCTACCGCCGTATTCAATTGGGAATGGAGCGCCAAGAAGTCCGAGTTCGGCAATTTTTCTAATAATTTCTTCTGGGATTGCTTCTTCTTCGTCAATTTTAGCAGCAATAGGCTTAAGTTCGTTTGTAGCAAAATCGCGAACCATATCGCGAAGCATTTTCTGTTCTTCTGTAAAAACTAATTCAAACATAGAATTCCTTCAATTATTAATAAATAAAGAACAATATCATAGAATTAGGTAGTTTCGATAAAGTTAAGAATATTTTCACCGCCATCGACACCGATAGTTTGCCCTGTGATCCAGTAAAATTTTTCGTCAATCAGAAGGGAAATAGCTTGGGCAACATCTTCGGGGACAGTATTGCGGTTAAATGGATTATGCTGCTTAGCGTGTTGGAGCATTTTAGCAAAGCCGGGGATTTTTTGAGCAGCAGGTGTATCAGTAAGCCCAGCGAGAATTGCATTGGCAGTAATTTTATAAGGAGCAAGTTCGACGGCAATTTGACGGACATAAGCTTCGAGAGCTGCTTTGGCAGCGGAAACAGCACCATAGTTAGCCATAGCACGTTGAGAGCCGATACTTGTGAGCCCGAAGATACGGGAATTTTCGGCAAGGAGCTTAGCTTTGAATAAATCTTGTGTCCAATAGACTAGGCTATTAGCCATAACATCCATAGTCATTTCGATTTGGCGTTTGTTAAGCATTTCGCTGGAATTCCCCGAAAAGAACGGACCAATTGCACCGAACGCGAGGGAGTGGATTAAAACACGAAGGACGTGGTTAGGGTTGTTTTCTTTGTCTTGCTTTATAGCCTCGATAACCTCTTTTCGTTTAGCATCATCAGCGGCATTTACATTAAAAAATTTAGCTTTGATGTTTAGGTGTTCGAGACTGCGACGAAATTCTTCTGCTTTTTCTTTGTTAGAGCCCGTATCGAGATGAACACCATAGATGTTGTAACCGATTCGAGCAAGTTCGATAGCGCAAGCGCGACCGAAACCACTCGAAACACCTAATATAATTGCATATAATTCTCTGTCGACCATTTTCTTCTCCAAAAAATAAATTGCCAATTTAAATTATTTAGAAATATAAAATTACGAAATTTTTAGATAAAAAAAACAAAATGAGCTGATTATAGAATTCTCAGTAAAGATGAAAATTTGTACTTTTGTAAGTTGAATAACAATAATTATGAAATAATTGTGTCAATTTAAAAAAAGAAGAAAGATAGATAAGGATAAAAATGGAAAAAGTTCAATTAGTAGTATTGGGATTGTCTGCCTCGCCGGCTGCGAGCAATGCATACGCCTTGATATTAAAGGAAGTTGATGGGGAGCGTCGTTTACCAATCATCATTGGAGCATTCGAAGCACAAGCAATAGCGCTGGAAATGGAAGGAGTAACGCCGCCACGACCGATGACGCATGATTTAATTAAGAATATTCTAGATCAATTAGGTGCTACTTTGACAGAAGTAATAATTTCGGATATTATCGAGGGAACTTTTTATGCGAAGCTTGTATTTGAAGATTTAGGGATAGAGATAGATTCGCGTCCAAGCGATGCAATTGCGATAGCGGTTCGGATGGGATGCCCAATATATGTGAATGCAGAAGTATTGCAAGAGACGGGAGTGAGCCCTCAAGGCGAAGAAAAAGAAGAGGTTGCAGATGAAGATTATGATGAATTTGAAATGCTAAAGAAATCTGAGAAGATGCAGCAAACCCAACAGCCGCAACAACCAAAAAGCCGTATTGATATATTGCAAGAGCAATTAGAGAAAGCAATAAAAGATGAAGATTACGAGACAGCTGCAAAAATACGAGATGAATTAAAAAAAATGTTAGAAAGCTCATAAAATTATTTGTTTATTATAAGAAGAATATTTAATTTTGTAGTCTAAATTTGAGCCGGGGTAGCTCAGGTGGTTAGAGCAACGGAATCATAATCCGTGTGTCGGGGGTTCAAATCCCTCTCCCGGTACAAGAGAAAGAGGCCAACGAAAGGTCTCTTTTTTTATATACATTGAGTTGATTTTTTTATTTTTTTTCTGTTGCATACTTTTAGTAACTTTGATGTTACATTAAACGTTATAGAACTTATTAACAAATTAAGAGGCATTGTGCGATTATTATTGATAATACTAAGTTTGACATTAACAGTAGAATTTGTATTCCCGGCGGAAAAAGTGGCGATTGCCAGAAAAAGAGTAGGGGAAATTCATATAGATGGTAAGTTAGTGGAAGAGGATTGGCGCGAAGCAATGCCAATTTCCGATTTTACAACCAAGGATCCGGTGGAGGGTGGTGCTCCGAGCGAGAGAGTAGAGGTGAGATTTCTCTACGATGAGAGTTATTTATATATCGGGGCAAGAATGGAGCGAAAAAATCCCGAAAAGATACAGGCGTATGTTTCCCGAAGAGATAATATGAGCAATTCTGAGAGAATAATAATAATATTAGATACATATAATAATAAGCAAACAGCTGTAAGCTTTGCTGTAACTGCAACAGGAGTAAGAGCAGATTACTACCACGGAACAGACAACGAGGGCGACCGAGATTATAATTTCAATCCAGTGTGGGAGGCTCGGACGAATATAGATAGTCTTGGCTGGACTGCGGAATATGCAATACCGTTTAGTCAGCTAAGGTTTCCTGATATCGATACTCTCGTTTTTGGCTTGAACATAAATCAATACACACCGACGACACAAGAAGACATCTATTGGGTAATGATACCGAAAAATGAATCAGGTTGGGCTTCACGTTTTGGGAAGCTTGTAGGGATTGAAGGTATTCGTAGAACACGGAGGATTGAAATATTACCATATATAAGCACAACATTAGAGAGAAACCCGTATATATCGAGCAACCATCCATATATTAACGAGTGGGATTGGAAAAAATCGGTTGGTGTTGATTTAAAAATGGGGTTTGGACCAAATTTAACGCTTGATGCGACGATAAATCCAGATTTTGGGCAGGTGGAAGCAGACCCATCGGTAGTAAATTTAACAGAATTTGAGATTTATTACGATGAAAAGAGACCATTTTTTATTGAAGGAGATAAATTATTTAAAAATACAAATGTTGAATATTATTATTCCAGGCGGATAGGAGCACCACCCACATATAAACTTTATTCACAATATTCATATAATCCACTATTTTCTACGATACTTGGGGCGACAAAAATCACCGGACGTTCGTCTGATGGATGGTCTTTTGCTGCACTTACGGCATTCGTCGACAAAGAATATGCAAAAGATTATGATACATTATTGCAAAAGAAGTTGCAAACGGTTGTTTCTCCTTATTCATTATATAGCGTAGTGCGATGTCAAAAAGAGTTGGACGGTTCGGGGTCGTTTTTTGGATCTATTCTGACAGCAGTGAACCGTCAAAATAATGAGAAACAACTGCACCAATACTATAATGATGCTGCGTATTCTGGTGGAACAGACTGGAATATATATTTATTCGATAAAACTTATTCATTTTATGGTAATATCGGATTTTCGGCAATAAATGGCACGAAAGAAAGAATAACTTTTATACAAAAGAGTATAACACAAAACTTTCAAAGACCTGATGCAAAACATTTATCAGTAGATACTAATGCACGCTGGCTTATGGGGTTACTGGGAAGAGTAGGATTTAAGAAAATAGCGGGTAAGCACTGGATTTGGACTGCTGAGTACTACACAGAAACTCCCGGATTGAATTTCAACGATTTTGGTAAATTACAGCATGCAGATGAACATAAATTCTATTATGGAATAACATATCGAGAAAACAAGCCAGGTAATTATTTATATTCGTATTATTTGAATGCATATTCAAGCTACATAATGAATTGGGATTATGAAAAAATACAACATACTATTGGAATGTCTTATGGAGTTACTTTTTTGAATAAATATTCTGTTTCAGGCGGATTCTACTATCTACCACATTATTATAGTGATACGAAAACGCGAGGCGGAATGATGGTGGGGCTTGCACCATCATATAATTTTTACAGTAGTTTTAGTAGCGATTGGTCCCAACCAATGCAGTTTAGTGTTAATTACAACTATTCCTGGGCACTTGATAATACGAACTATTCAAGTATTGAAACAGCTTTGTATCATAATTTTGATAGGAGTAAAATAAGTTTTGGAATTTCTTATGCGAACGAAACTGATCCCAAAATATACTTAGGTTCTCGTGCGAATAATAATCCAACGACTTATTATAAACGCTATATTTTTGGTGAAATCAAACAAAACACATTATCAACATCATTGAGATTTAATTATGCTATTTCCCCAGATTTCACATTAGAATCATATTTTGCACCATATTTTACGAATGGGAAATATCTATCGTTCGGAGAAGTTCAGAATAGAAAAAATTATACATTAAAAGTATATGGGAAATATCCTGGAACAACGATAGAAGATAATAAGAATTATTATATTATTTCTGACGGCGAAGAAACATTTAATCTTTCGAAGCAGGATTTCTTTTTTCAATCATTTCGTTCGAGCATAGTTATAAGATGGGAATTCTTACCTGGCTCTCAGTTTTATTTAGTCTGGCAGGTAAATGATGCAAAATACGATAAATATAGGGAAATAAATCTGAACGATTTTTCTGATTTATTAGGAAGAAA
This sequence comes from Eximiradius sp., assembly GCA_937127445.1. GTDB lineage: Bacteria > Bacteroidota > Ignavibacteria > Kapaibacteriales > UBA2268 > JAKIZO01. Next base: position 8,355 of record CAKZLY010000029.1, read on the forward strand.
ATCTCTTCATTCTTTTATGATGAAAATTTCATATTGGTTTGCAAGAGTTTAATAAAAAAACAATCAAGTAAGAAAAAATTATATAATTTTGTATTAAGTGTTTAACAAAAATTAGAAAAAAATGTTAGATTTAAAATTTGTTCGCGATAATATTGAGCTTGTTCGGCAAAATATTATTAATAAAAATGAGAGTGCAGATGTTACAGAAATTCCACGACTTGATGAAAAAAGACGTTCAACTATTCAAGAAGTCGAGAGGCTGAAAAATTTACGGAATGTCGTATCCAAAGAAATAGCGGAATTAAAAAAGCAAAAGCAACCTGCCGACGATAAAATAGAGGAAATGAGAGTAGTATCTGATAAGATAAAAGAACTTGATGATGAGCTTCGTAACATAGAAGAAGCGATACAGCAAGTTCTTATAAGAATACCAAATATGGTGCACGAGAGCGTCCCAATTGGTAGGAGTGCAGAGGAGAATAAAGTTGTTCGTTCGTGGGGAGAACTTAAACCGCAAAAAATCAAGAAAGACCATTTGCAGATAGCAAAGGAACTGGGCATTATAGATTTTGAGCGTGGTGCGAAGGTAACGGGTGGTGGATTTGCTTTTTACGTTGGGAAAGGTGCAAAATTAGAACGAGCACTGATTAATTTTATGATTAATTATCACATTGAGCATCACGGTTATACGGAACTTATGCCACCATTTGTTGTAAATCGCAATTCAATGTTTGGTACGGGGCAGCTTCCAAAAATGGCAGAGGATATGTATCACGACGCAACTGACGATATTTTTTTAATACCGACAGCAGAAGTACCAATAACAAATTATCATAATAATGAAATTTTGCGTGGAGAAGATTTACCAATAAAATACGCTGGATATTCACCTTGTTTTCGTCGAGAGGCAGGGAGCTACGGTAAGGAAACACGTGGATTTTTGCGAGTGCACCAATTCAATAAAGTAGAGATGGTAAATTTCACGAAGCCGGAAGACTCGTACGAGAGATTAGAAGGATTGGTTGGTGAAGCAGAAGCAATATTGAAAGCATTAGGTCTCCCCTATCGAGTTATTTTGTTGTGTTCGGGCGATACAAGTTTTTCAAGTGCCAAAACGTATGATTTGGAAGCGTGGGCATCGGGCGAAGAAAAATGGCTGGAAGTATCGAGTTGTTCTAATTTCGAAGACTTTCAAGCTCGGAGAGCACAAATTCGTTTCAAGAGAACGCCTGACGCAAAACCTGAATTTGTGCATACATTGAATGGAAGCGGTCTGGCAACATCGCGAATAATGGTAGCAATACTGGAAAATTATTTGCAAGAGGACGGACATGTAATTGTTCCAGAGGTATTACGACCGTTCTGTGGTTTTGATGCTATTTAATTAATAAAGAGATATGAATTTTTTCGAATTGATAAGAACCGACGTTGAGACCAAAGCTCGCGTCGGTATTTTGCATACAGACCACGGCGATATCCCAACGCCAATATTTATGCCCGTTGGAACACAGGGCACTGTTAAAGCTTTGGAGCAGAGGAATTTAATAGAACTGAATGCCCAAATAATTCTTGGTAACACATACCACCTTTATTTGCGTCCTGGGATGGAGGTAATGAAACATTTTGGTGGGCTGCACCAATTTATTCGCTGGAATAGAGCAATACTCACCGATAGTGGAGGCTATCAAGTATTTTCTTTACAGGATTTAAGGAGAATTTCGGACGAAGGAGTAGAATTTCGCTCGCATATAGATGGTTCGCGGCATTTTTTTTCTGCAAAGAAGGTGGTTGAAATTCAAAAGACATTAGGTTCTGACATAATGATGGTGCTCGATGAATGCGTCCCTTACGGAGCAGACGAGCAGTATACAAGACGTTCGATGGAATTATCATATCGCTGGGCGGTGGGAAGCCGCGAACACTTTAAAAGTATACCGCAAATATGGGAACATAGGCAATTCCAGTTTGCAATTTGCCAGGGAGGAATGTTCCCAAATTTGAGAAAAGAATATGCTGAGAGAGTAATTCAGTATGATTTCGATGGTTTTTCAATTGGCGGATTGTCTGTTGGCGAACCGACTGAATTGATGTACGAGCTAACAGATTTAACAACGGATATACTACCAGCAACAAAACCGCGTTATCTGATGGGAGTTGGTACACCTGAGAACATACTTGAAGCAATTGAACGTGGGGTAGATATGTTTGATTGTGTTCTCCCAACACGAAACGCAAGGAATGGACAACTTTTCACAACACAAGGTAAAATTAATATTAGAAACCAGCAATATAAATATTCTAACGAACCAATAGACTCGGCTTTCGCCGACGATGAAAATTACACCCTTGGTTATTTGCGGCATTTATTCATTGCAAAAGAAATTTTGGGATTAATTTTAGCAACGCGACAGAATATTCGATTCTATTTATGGTTAGTGCGGACTGCTCGCGAAAAAATACTTACTGGAGAATTTCGTCAATGGAAAAAGGAATTTTTAAGTAGTTATTTAGAAAAAAAATAATTATATTACATTTTTAAAAAGTAATTATTCACTATTCAAATTAAGGCTGAAGTATGTTAGAATTGGCAAATTTGCTAATGTTTGCACCTCCGCCGGGTGGTCAACAAGGTGGAGCAGGAAGCTTCCTTCCAACAATTATATTTTTTGTATTTATGATTTTAATAATGTATTTCTTTATGATACGTCCACAGACAAAGCGTCAGAAAGAGCATCAAAATATGCTCGCAAATCTGAAAAAGGGCGATAAAGTTGTTACATCTGCAGGAATACATGGCACAATAACCGAAATAGATGATAAAACAATAGTATTGCAAATTGCTGAAAATACTAAAATTAAAATAGAAAAACACGCAATTACAGCCAAACTGTAATTATTAATAATTAATATTTAAATCTTTCATCATAGAGGATGAAAGATTTATTTTTTTATCTATATAAAAAATATGGAATACAAAATTAATACAATCGAAGAAGCATTAGAGGACCTCGCAAACGGCAGAATGGTAATCGTTGCCGACGACGAGGACCGAGAAAACGAGGGCGACCTTGTTGCAGCAGCAGAGCTATGCACTCCCGAAACTGTTACTTTTATGTCCAATTATGGACGTGGGCTAATTTGCGTTTCTATTACAGAAGAGCGAGCAGCCGAATTAGAGCTGGATGTAATGGTTAGAGATAACTCAGCAATACATTCGACAAAATTCACTGTATCGGTGGATTATGCTCACGGCACAACAACGGGAATATCATCTTTCGATAGGGCGGCAACAATTAGAGCGTTGGCAGACACACGGACAAAGCCGCAGGATTTGTTGCGCCCCGGGCATATTTTCCCATTAATTGCAGTAAAGGAAGGAGTGTTGCGACGTGCAGGACACACAGAGGCATCTGTTGATTTGATGAGGTTGGCAGGATTAAAACCGTGCGGAGTTATCTGCGAGATTATTAACGATGATGGGACAATGGCAAGAATGCCTCAACTGATGGAATTTGCTAAGAAGCATAATTTAAAAATAATTACTGTGAAAGATTTGATTGCTTATCGGTTAAAAAGCGAAAGTTTAGTTCATTGCGTTGCGAAGGCATATCTGCCAACTGAATACGGTGAATTTGAGATGTATGCCTTCGAAAATGTTTATGACAGAAAAGAGCACGTTGCATTGGTAAAAGGTAGCTGGGAACCTGATGAACCCGTATTGGTGCGAGTGCATTCTGAGTGCTTAACGGGCGATGTTTTTGGTTCTCTACGTTGTGATTGTGGTCCGCAATTGCATTACTCAATGAAACTTATAGAAAGTGTGGGAAAAGGAGTTGTGCTTTATATGAGGCAAGAAGGAAGAAATATAGGATTGGTGAATAAAATACGTGCTTATGCATTACAGGAAATGGGATTTGATACCGAAGAAGCCAATTTGCAACTTGGATTTCCACCAGATGCAAGAGATTATGGCATAGGCGCTCAAATATTACGCAATTTAGGTGTTACAAAAATGAAGCTTATTACAAACAATCCTAAAAAGCGCGTTGGATTAGAGAGCTACGGGATTGAGGTTGCTGAATTAGTTCCAATTGAAATCGAACCGAATGATCTTAACTACAGTTATCTAAAAACTAAAAAAGAAAAAATGGGACATATTCTACATAAGATTAGATAAAAAGAGAATAAGTTAATTTATTAAAGGTGATAAAATGTCAGACATTATTTATTTGACAAAGGAAAGGATGCAAGAAATCGAAGAAGAACTTCGCTACTTGCAAATCCATAAACGAAAGGAAATAGCCGAGAAGATTGCCGAAGCACGTTCTCACGGCGATTTATCGGAGAACTCTGACTATGATGCAGCCAAAGATGAGCAAGCGCTGTTAGAGTTACGCATAGCAAAATTAAGCCAGATACTTGCTAAAGCTCAGGTGATTAAAGCAGAGGAATTCCCAGACGATAAAGTTTATATTCTCTCTAATGTTACGATGAAAAATCTTTCAAACGGTGCAACTGTTACTTACAAGCTTGTGAGTGCAGAAGAAGCTGACTTTGAGCAAAACAAGATTGCGGTTAACTCACCGCTGGGCAAAGCTATGATGGGCAAAAAAGTTGGTGATATAGTAGAAGTAAAAGTGCCGGCTGGGGTTAATCGTTTCGAAATATTATCAATATCAAAATAATTGATTTACGATTTTAAAAAAGGGGCTGCCTTTTTCGAGACAGCCTCTTTTTCTTTTTACAGCGAATTAATTAATTAATTAATTAATTAATTGCTTGGTTTAAATAGTTTATCATCGAAAGGAACATTAAGTTCATAATTATAATCATTTATCATAGTAATTATAGACGATATATTTTCGACACGAGCAGGAAATTTTACACCATTTATAGATGACCAATTTGAAAATTTTACAGTTAAAGGTGTAGGACCTTGGGGACCTTGCTCAACAGTTTCATATTTATTAACTAAATATGTATTTTCATCGAAATAAAATGTAGATTGAATATTATTTGGCGAAGTAACAACAGCAATAATTTCACCGTTTTTCCTGCCTTTGATTTCAACTTTGTATCCCATATCAAGAAGTTTGCAGGTAGCAAAAGGAGTTGCTTCAAAAATCAATTGTTCGAGCATCACTCCTTCGAGTTTGGAAGTTTCGCCAAAAGCATTTACGTAACCTTCATTTCCATCAATCCAAATTTCCTGCTGCATCATCTGCATATCAAGTTTCATATACATTTTGTTAGGTGATTTTATATATTGAGTGATTTCACCGTCGATGATCTGCCCGCCTAAATTAATTTTAGACTTAGCAATTTTTTTGATTGATTGAACATTCTCAATTGCATCACCACCAAGTGCGCGGCGATGGCGTCCCATAAGTTCTTTAGAAGATAAGGATACTTCATCGAGCTTTGCATTTGGTCCAGAAAGTGGCTCTAAATCAACATTATAGTCGAAAACAGTGCCGAATTTTTCGAGCAAAGGACGAATCGAAGGATCGCCAACTACAATAATTCTTGATTTTTGAGGGTTTAAATACTGATGAGCAACATATTTAATATTGTTAGGAGTAATATCTTCAATAATTTTTGTGTAATTTCTATATTGATCAAGAGAAATACCCATAAAATCAGCTTCTTGAATGAGAGAAGCAATAAAATCGGAATTTTCAAAAGAAAGCTTATATTGTCCGATAACAAAGCGTTTCATTCTGTTGAGTTCATCATTGGTTGGGCTATCTTCTGCAAGTGAGCTAATCTGCTCGAAAATCACATTGAGTGAAGAATCTGTTTTTTCGCTGTTGACATCAGCACCACAAGCAAAGCGGTTGACATATTTGGAAGTAGTCAGGTAACCCCAGGGAGTATAAGTAAAGGAATATTTTTCGCGTAAAGTGCGGAAAAGCCGACCACCGAAGCCAGAACCGATAATTTTTGAAGCCATATCGAGAGTAATATAATCATTGTGTTTATACGGCACTGCAAGATTGGTAACAATCAGAGTAGTTTGTTCGGAGGCGGGACGCTGAATAAAATAAACACCCAAAGGTTGAGGTTTTGGCTCAGGGATGTTTATTTTAGGAGCATTGCCTTGCTTCCAATCGGAAAAAGCTTTTTCGAGTTCAGGTATAATTTCTTTGGCGGAGACATCACCAATAACAGCCAGAGTCGCATTATTAGGGATGAAATAAGTGTTGTAGTAATTCTGAACTTCAATGACGCTAATTTTTTGAAGAGAGTTTTCATTTGCTTTGAGAGCATAAGGGTGAGCATCGCCGTAGATAACTTTGCGGGCAAGAGTTTGCCCTATTTGCTCTGGCTGAGATTTTTCGTATTGCAAGCCTGCAATCATTTGTTCGGTAAGCTTTTCTAATTCATCTTTTGGGAAGGTAGGTTTAACCACAACATTTTTGAAGACATCAAGAATAGTTTTGTTGTGTTTTTTCAAGCCCGAAGCAGAAACAATAATAGCATCGCCATTAGCACGAGCAGAAATAGAAGCGCCTATTCCATCAATTGTTTTAGCAATATCAAGGGCTTTCATTTTGCCGGCACCTTTTGTGAGCAAACCAGCAGTTAATTCAGCAGTACCGGGAAGATTGCCATCCATAGAGGTACCACCAGGAATGAGCAAACGGAAAGCAACAGTTGGTTGCTCTTTATCCTCGATAACAAACACACGAAGACCGTTTTTAAGTTTATGAGTTGTATGATTCGGAAACTGAAACTCTTTTTCTGGAAGAGGTTCCGGACGAACACTTCTATCTATTTGAGCATTTAGATTGGTCATAACAACACTAAATAATATTAAAAATCCAAATATTTTTTTCATTTCTCATCTCCTAATTAACTCGATTTTTTGGGTATATATTGAAGAACAACACGATTTTGAGTTCCCAAATAAAGTTTAGCAACACGCTGAACATCTTCTTTCTTGACAGAAAGGAACTTTTTCAACTCATCATTGATAAGAGATGGATCGTTGTAGTAGCTATTGTAGCGAGCAAGTGTTTGTGCTTTTTCCATAACATCTTTTTTGCTAAAGATAAATTCAGATTCTTTAATATTTTTCGCTTTTGTAAGTTCTTCATCGGTAATACCTTTTTCGATGATTTTGTTTATTTCTTTAAAGATAAGTTTTTCAATATCATCGATTTTTTTATTAGGTGCGGCAATTGCATAAAAAGCAGCCATTCCGGATTTTTCGAGAGCAAATGGGAAAGCACCAGCTTGTGCGGCAAGCCTTTCTTTATCGACAATAGTTTGATACAGGCGGGAACTTTCGCCAGCCGAAAGGATATCGAGCAAGATTGTCATCGGATAATAGTCTGCATCTCCGATAGCAGGAGCACGAAAACCGATAAAAATAGCTGGGAGTTGAGCTTTCTCATCGTCAATTTTTTTGCGAACTTCACCTTTCATTGTTTCAATGCGAAAATCATTACGTTGAGGTTGTGGAGCTTTCGGCAGAGCACCAAAATATTCTTTGACAAATTTGCGAGCTTCATCAATATCAATATCACCGGCGATGACTAATGTTGCATTATTGGGCCGATAGAAGTTATTATAAAAATTGCGAAAATCTTCAATTGAAGCACGACGAAGATGTTCTTCTGAACCCAAAGTTGTCCATTGATAGGAGCTGCCGGGGAAAAGTGCGTCACAAATTTCATCAAGAAGAGTGCCATAAGGTTGGTTGTTTCGACGCATTTTAAGTTCTTCGATAACAACACCGCGTTGAGTTTCGACGCCAACAGGTTCAAGCAGCAGCCCGCGCATACGCTCGGATTCAATCCATAGAGCAAGTTTTATTTCGTTTGAGGGGAGCCGCAGATAATAAACAGTTTCGTCGAATGAAGTATGTGCGTTGAGGTCCCCACCGGCTTCCTGAACGTATTTATCAATAGAAGCGCGAGGAATATTGGTTGTAGCTTCGAACATCAGGTGTTCGAAAAGGTGAGCGTAGCCTGTTTTATTAGGGTCTTCGTCACGAGAGCCGACGCGGTAATGAACGATAGTTGCCACAACCGGAGCAGAACGGTCAATATGATAAATCACCTGCAAACCATTTTCGAGAGTGTCTTTAGTGAACTGGATTGGTTTCATATCACACATTGAGTTCTGCCCTCCAACAACTAAGAAAAGTGTAAAAAGCGGAAGAATTTTCCTTAATAATCCGTTTTTCATAAAACTTCCGAAAAAAATTAACATAAAGACATACAAGATACGTAAATTCAGCTAAAAAAGTTGCTATAATATAAAAAAAGAAATCGTGATTTTGACGATTTCTTTTAATTATTGGGGCGATCTACGGGATTTGAACCCGTGACACCCAGAGCCACAATCTGGTGCTCTACCGACTGAGCTAAGACCGCCATCTTAGAATTACAAAATTAATGTGATTTTTTGAATTGTGCAACTAAAATTTCTTAACTCGAAAATGACAATATGGTTTGTTACCGCTTTTGTTGTAATAATCTTGATGTTTTTCTTCGGCTTCATAAAATGGAGATGTGGGGACAACCTGGGTAACTACATTTAGCCCTTTTTCTTTGAGAATATTAATTAATTTCTCAGTAATTTGCTTTTGTTCCTGGTTCAAGTAGAAAACGGCAGAACGATATTGTTCGCCAACATCAGGACCCTGGCGATTCAGTTGAGTAGGGTCGTGTATTTCAAAGAATAATTTGCATAATTCTTCAAAGTTTGTTTTTTCGGGGTCGAAGATAATTTCAATTGCTTCGGCGTGTCCAGTTGTATTGGAACATACTTCCTGGTAAGTTGGATTTACGGTTTTGCCACCAGTGTAACCAACGCGAGTGCGAAGAACGCCGGGAGCAGTTTTGAAATAATACTCGACACCCCAGAAGCAACCGGCGGCAAATATAGCTTTTTGGGTTCTGGTAACATTTTCGAAAGGGACAAAGTCCAGAGAAATAGAATTAACGCAATGACGGACATTTTTGGAAGTAAGCTGCTCACCAATGAAGACGTGTCCAAGGTGAGCCCCACAATTGGAACATAGAATTTCTGTACGAACTCCATCAGCATCGGTCTGGCGTTGAATTGCACCTGAGATTTCGTCATCGAATGAAGGCCAACCGCAATGCGAAGCAAATTTATCAGTAGAGCAATACAAAGCAGTGCCGCATTGTTTGCAAAGATAAGTGCCTTTTTCAAAGAAATTATTATATTTTCCAGAAAATGGGTATTCAGTTCCTTTGTACAAAATAATTCTTTGTTCATCTGGTGTTAAATGAGTTGTATTCATTATTTGTTTCTCCGCAAAAGAATTAATCAATAATATTTTAATTAATATAATAAATAATTCTAACATTACTAAATCTCAAAACTTAAACAAGAATAAGTAACGTAACTAATATTTTGTAATTGTTTAAATGCATCTATTAATTAAATATGTTGATAATTATTTAAGTCAAGAATATTTAATTTCTCGATAAAAAAATGTAATTTTGAAGTTTGATTACTTGGAAAGTGAATTAACATCAAATATGTATTTAAGTAAATTAGAAATAGTTGGATTTAAATCGTTTGCACAAAAGACACAGCTCAAATTTAATGGCGGAATTTCTGCAATTGTAGGACCGAACGGCTGTGGGAAATCAAATATTGTTGATGCTATTCGCTGGGTGTTAGGAGAGCAAAAAACGTCAGTTCTGCGGTCTGATGTTATGGAGAATGTGATTTTCAACGGGACAAAGAATCGCAAGCCGTTAAGTATGGCGGAAGTTTCATTAACACTTGAAAATACAAAAGGTATATTGCCAAGTGAATATAGTGAAGTTACAGTTACACGACGTTTGTTTCGCAATGGAGAAAGCGAGTATCTAATCAATAAAAGTAAATGTAGGCTAAAAGACATAATAGAACTATTTATGGATACCGGACTTGGGGCAGATTCGTATTCGGTGATTGAGCTGAAAATGGTCGAAGCAATTTTGAGCGGTCGCCCCGACGAAAGGCGTGCTTTGTTCGAAGAGGCTGCGGGAATCAAAAAATACAAGCAACGCAGGAAAGAAGCTGCAAAAAAATTAGAAACAGTGGTCGAAGACATTACTCGTATTCAAGATATTTTGGAAGAAGTTAGGAAAAATGTATCATCTTTGGCACGGCAGGCTCAAAAAACCAAACGATATAACAATTTAATGTCCGAATATAAAAGTCTCGATAGTTCTATCTTATTGTTCAATTATTCTCTTTTCAATAATAAAGTCGAAACGTACAAAAATGAACTGATTGAACTGAACAAACAGAAAATCAAAATGGAGTTCGATCTTGGTGAAACCGAAGAATTTCTTCGAAAACTAAAAGAGCGTTATGCAATAACAGAAGAACAATATAATTTAGTTATCGTAAAAGAAGCAAATCTTCAGGATAAAATCGCAAATTTTGAAAAAGAACTCGCAGTATCGAACGAGAAACTGAATAATTTAAGCACTTCGAAAGAAAAAATTATTGCTGAAATTGAAAACGCAAAGCAAAGCATACAATCATTGAAAAATGAGGTGCAGGAAAACGAAACGCTAATCATCTCAAAAAATAAAATAATTGAAGAACTTGAAGAAAAATTATCGATTAGCAAAGAGAATAGAGAAAACTATTTCAGCGAACTGAGACAATTAAAAGAAGAAAGCGATTACTCAAACGAAAAAATCCTTATTTTGCAGAATACTATAAATAGTTTGAAAAATCAGCAAAATCGAAATCTTGATAGAAAGAAAATGCTTGAGCGAAAGGTTCAGGGTAATTTTGAAGAAGCATCGAGACTGGGAAAACAAATCGAAGAAATTGAGAGAGAACTGTTGAACGCTGATGAAATGCACAATAAGCTGGAGACCGAATTAACAGACGCGGAAAATTTGCTATCACAAGAAAAAGAAAGGCAAATGGTTCTTCAAAATAGCATTGACAGCGTAAAACACAAGTTGAACGATAGAAAAAATGCTCTTTCCGCAAGAAAAAACACACTTGATTATTTGAAATCAATTGTTGATACAAATCAAACAGCACAGTTTCTTATCACTTCAACGGGTTGGAGCAATTCAGAGGACAAAAATCAACTTGCTGAACTTGTGGCAACAGACGATGAGTATATAACACCATTAGTTTCTATATTGAACTATATTGGTGATTATTTTGTAGTTGAGGGCGTTGATGAGGCAACCAAAGCAATTAATTTGCTGAAAGAAACGAAAAAAGGTCAAGCGTCATTTATAACAAAAGAGATAATTACAGGCAATAATGTAGAAATTAGTGATACTGTGGAAGGAAGGTCAGTTTATGAAGTTATCCGTGCTGAAACGAAAATCATTGAGTTTCTAAAAAATATTCTTGGGAATTGCTTGATTGCTGAAACAGATGAAATTGCACTAAAATTGGTCAAGGAAAGTATCTGTGACTGCTGCGCTTCGAAAACTGGATTGTTTGTTCACAAATCAGGTTATATTTTTGGTGGATCGGAACAAAAGAATAAGCAAAGTAAGATTGGTAGAAAAGAAAAAATTGAGAAAACACAAGAAGAGATAGACAAAATTTCGAAGGAAATCGAATTACTAAATGAAGAGCTAAGAAACTTAAATGAGGAACTGTCATTGATTGATTTGCCATCGCTTACTTCAAATGTAAAACAAGCAGAAACAAGATTGAAGAATTTTGAACAAAAAATATCGCAAACAAAGCTTCAAAAACAAGCATTAGAACAAAGCTTAGCTATAGTTAATCAAAGCAACTCACAAATTGAACAAGAACTTGAAGAACTTGAAGCCGAAATTATTACTATGCAAAGCCAGATTGACAATGCGATGGACGCACTCTCAAAAGAAAAAGAAGAATATAATGCGATTCAATCAAATTTAGCGAAAGTTGAAATAAAAGTAAAGAATTACGACAGTGAAATACGTTCGATTGAAATTGAACTAACAAAATTACATTCTGAACGAAGTTCTTGTGAAAACGACATAAAAAGAATATCTAACAACATTAAATCTTTTGAAAACAAAATCAAAGAAAAAGAAGATGAATTGCTGAATGGGGACAAAATTGCCATCGAATTGAAAGAGAAAATTGAAAAAATTTCGGGTGAACTTGTTCAGTTGCGAGAAGAATACGAACAACTGGTGGACAGAAATCATAAATTGGTAACAGAAAAGAACTCAATTAATGAGCAAATCAATCAATATTCAGAAGCGATAAATGCTTTGAGACTTCAATATGATAAATTGAAGGAACAAATACATCAAACGGACATAAAGATAAGTGAAATTAATGTGCAGGTAAATTCAATCAAAGATAGATTAAGTGAAGATTTTAGAATAAGTTGTGATGAAGCTCTGCCACCAATACCCGAAGATTTTGATATAAATATTGCAAAAGAAAAGGTAGTCGAACTAAAAAACAAGCTTGCATCATTAGGAAATGTTAATTTTCTGGCTCTGGAAGAATACGAGAAGGAATCAGAAAGATTGAATTTCTACGAAAATCAGATAAATGATTTGCTTAATTCCGAAAAAACGCTCAAAGAAACAATTGCAGAGATAAATCAAGCTGCGGAAAAGAATTTTTCAGAAACATTTAATAAAATACACGAGAATTTCAAAAGATTATTCAAAACTCTATTCGGTGAGGAAGGAGAATCTGAACTAAAAATAGACGAAGGAAAATTGTTAGAAACTGATATTGAGATTATTGCGAAACCACCGAACAAACGCCCTATAACCATAGAGCAGCTTTCGCAAGGAGAAAAAACTTTAACAGCGATAGCATTGCTTTTTGCTATCTATCTGGTAAAGCCATCGCCTTTTTGTATATTAGACGAGGTGGATGCTCCACTTGATGATGCGAACGTAGATAAATTTTTAAATTTAATAAAAGAATTTAGTAATAATACTCAATTTATAATTGTAACTCATAATAAAAAGACTATGTCGGCAGCAAATACATTATATGGGATAACGATGCAAGAAGTAGGAGTGTCGAAGACTGTATCTGTATCTCTTGAAAAAGTGGAAAACTTGCTATAAATAAAATTTGGAAAAAAAATAAAAAGTCTGTAAATTGCAAATTCATATTTTGTAAAAATTATAAGATTTTGAGGATAAAAATGTTGGTAGCGTTAGTAGAAATAGCCGGTCAACAATACGAAGTAACTGAAAAAGCTCAGCTTGTAGTACCTCATTTGCAGGGCGAAGTTGGAGAAACTGTTGAGTTCGATAAAATTCTGCTGAAGAACAAAGATGGCAATATCGAAGTTGGTTCTCCATATGTAGAAGGCAGGGTGAAAGCTACAATAATGGAACACGCCAAAGGCAAAAAAGTTTTGGTATTTCACAAAAAACGTCGCAAAGGATATCGTAAGCTGAATGGATTTCGCCCAATGTTTACTAAAATTGAAGTAAATAGCATCAATTAAGGAAAGAATTAATTTTAATAGAGGTAATTATGGCTCATAAAAAAGGTGGTGGCTCATCGAAGAACGGACGCGATTCAAATCCACAGTATCGCGGTGTAAAAGTTTTCGGTGGTCAAAAAGTTATTGCAGGCAATATTATTGTTCGCCAATGTGGAACTAAATACCATCCAGGGAAAAACGTAGGACTTGGAAAAGATTATACAATTTTCTCATTGATTGATGGTATTGTTAAATTTGAGAATAAAGACAAAACAAGAAAGAAAGTTTCTGTTTATCCAATTAATTAATTCACTCTCTACTTGCAAAAAAGCCCGGCTAAATTAGTCGGGCTTTTATTTTTATTATTGCGACTAATTAAAAATTCTTTTCGAAGATTGATTGAACGAATTCCCAGTTTATAACGTTGAAGAAGTTCTCCACATATTCGTTGCGACGGTTCTGATATTTCAAGTAGTAAGCGTGTTCCCAAACATCGAGACCAAGAATAGGAAGTCCATTTACCTCTGCTACATCCATAAGCGGATTATCCTGATTTGGAGTTGAGGTTACAACAAGTTTCCCGTCTTGAATAATTAACCAAGCCCAACCAGAACCGAACCTTCCCATAGCTGCTTTCGAAAATTCTGCTTTGAAGTTATCGAAAGAGCCGAAATCTTTGTTGATTTGCTCCAAAAGTTTTCCAGATGCAGTTTTTGAAGAATTTCCGGAAAGAAGTTTCCAAAAGAAAGCGTGATTCCAGTGACCACCACCGTTATTGCGAACAGCAACGGGGTATTTCGAAACATTAGCAAGAAGTTCATCAAGACTTAATTTTTCCATTTCAGTTCCGGCAATAGCATTGTTCAGATTTGTTACGTATGCTTGATGGTGCTTGGTGTGGTGAATTTCCATAGTACGAGAGTCGATATAAGGTTCTAATGCATCATAAGAATAACCAAGTTCGGGAAGAAGATATTTCCCGGCGTCGTCTTTTGAAAAATTAAGATTAAGCTTTTCTGAGAAAGAAGCGAATGAAGAGTTCGATAACATAATAACACCCATTAAAATTAATTTTACATACTTCACAATTAGTTTCTCCTAATTTCAATGTTAGAGACGCTTAATTTTTAATAAAATTTTATTATATTAAAAATTTTTTTTAGTTACATTTTATTAAAAAATGGGGAATTTTAATTTGCTATATTCACAATAATTTTTTATCATATACTTTATACTACTGTTTTAAGATTAGATGTTAAATAAAAAATCATAGAGGGTAAAATGAGTATTCTTGTTGACAAAAAGACAAAATTAATAGTTCAGGGAATAACTGGTTCGGAAGGCACATATCACACATCTCAAATGATTGAGTACGGGACTCAGGTAGTTGCAGGAGTAACTCCAGGAAAGGGAGGAACAATGTTTGGAGGCAAAGGCGAGATAAAATTTGATTACGAGATTCCGGTTTACAACACAGTTAAAGAAGCAGTTGAAGCAACTGGTGCAAATGCAAGTGTGATATTTGTTCCGCCAGTTGCCGCAGCAGATGCTATTCTTGAAGCAATTGATGCAAAAATACCGCTAATTGTATGCATTACTGAGGGAATTCCTGTTCGTGATATGATAAAAGTTAAGGCAGCTCTTGAAAATTCTTCATCTCGATTGATTGGGCCAAATTGTCCTGGAATAATAACTCCGGGAGAAACAAAAATAGGTATTATGCCGGGCTATATTCACAAGAAAGGAAAAGTAGGTGTTGTTTCTCGAAGTGGTACCTTGACTTACGAGGCGGTTAATCAGCTAAGTGAACTGAAAATAGGACAATCAACCTGTATTGGAGTTGGTGGCGACCCAATAATTGGCACACAATTTATTGATGTATTAGAACTTTTCAACAGCGACAATAAAACTGAAGCAATTGTAATGATTGGTGAAATTGGCGGAAATGCAGAGGAAATGGCAGCCGAATACATAAAGAAAAATGTTAAAAAACCAGTAATTGGATTTATTGCGGGACGCACTGCTCCTCCGGGACGACGTATGGGACACGCTGGTGCTATTATTTCTGGTGGGAAAGGAACGGCTGAAGAAAAAATTGCTGCTATGAAAGATGCAGGTATTATTGTGGTCGATTCCCCAGCAGACATTGGGATTACTGTTAAGAAAGTTCTTGATGGTATTTCTATTAAAAAGAAAATTGCTGCAAAAAGAAAGAGTAAGATAGCAGCAAAATAGTTTGTTATTGAGCATTATTATTTATAAAAAACAAAATCTTCTCACTTAAATAGAATTGTGAGAAGATTTTTTATGTAAAAATATCTTTTTCATTTATATAATGGATTAAAATTTAATGATGTGTATCCTTAGAAGAGCAAATTTTGTAAGATTATTACAAATAGATTAATAAAAGGTAAATCAAACTAATTCGTCTTAATGTTTTTGGAGTTGTTGAAAAGTTCGAACGGAGGAAAAATGGAAGGGAAAAGTTCGAAAAAGCCTTTGCGTCAGGCACTGGACACAGAAAAAGATTTGTTGAACACTTATAAAAAACAGGAGGAACAAAAAGTGAAAAAAATGGGAGAAGAAGCCAAGATAATGGAAGAAAGTCAAAACGAGCAGAACATTGAGAATCAAAATGAAAAAAGTCAATCAGAAGATAGTAACAAAAACATTATTGAAGAGCTATCCAATATAGCACTTGATAAAATTTCAGAAATTGAGGAATTAAAAACAGAGAGAGACTATCTAAAAGACCAGTTGGTAAGGAAAGTCGCCGAAATTGAAAACCAAAGGAAAAGACACCTGAAAGAAAAACAAGAGCTTATAGATTTTGCAAACGAGCAACTACTTGGGAAAATGATAGAACTGCTTGATTACTTCGAACAAGCAGTTGATGCATCGAACAAAACGACAGATATTGAAGCATTACGCACAGGACTGGAAATGTTATACCAGAAAGCAATAAAATTATTCGAAGAGCAAGGTGTAAAGAAAATGGACGATGCAACTGGCAAGCCATTCGATGTTAATTATCACGATGCAATTCTGGCAATGAACTCCGATAAAGAAGAGGGTACTGTCTTGCAAGTGGCACAACCCGGATATATGTATAAGGACAAGGTGCTACGTCACGCAAGAGTGATCACTTCAAGCAGACAATCTAACTAATAGGTGAAATCGGATGAGTTTACAGAGCATAAAGGAAAGTTTTGCAAAACGAGATAGAGTAGTACGCGTTCTATCAAAGG
The DNA here is from genome assembly GCA_937127445.1 of Eximiradius sp. Lineage (GTDB taxonomy): Bacteria > Bacteroidota > Ignavibacteria > Kapaibacteriales > UBA2268 > JAKIZO01. Next base: position 25,020 of record CAKZLY010000029.1, read on the forward strand.
ACGGGTATTTTAGGGGGGTAGCAATCAAAAATACTAGTATGGCTATTGATGCACAAGCAAGGCACAATTTAGAAGCGATACCGGCTTTCTTTCTGGCTAAGACATTAGCAGCTTCAACCTTGCTTTCGGCATTTCTTAAAGGTGAGGAACGAGTAAGCATAGAAATAGACGGTTCGAATTATATTAAAAAGATATATTCAGAGTCTATTCAAGTTGGTGAGACGCGTGGATTTATTCGAGTGGATAATAAATATGACAGTAGCAAATTACACTCTATAGACGATGTGATAGGAAAAGGTAAAATAAAGGTGTCGAGAATTTTATACAACAAGACCGAACCAATCATAGGTATTACAGAATTAGCACAAGGCGATATTTCAACTGATTTAGCATATTATTTCAGCCAATCAGAGCAAATACCATCGGCAGTTCTGTTGGATGCTTCAATAGACGACAACGGGAAAATACTACAATCGGGCGGACTAATTATTCAAGCGATGCCACAAGCACCTTTAAAGGAAATAGTAAGAATTACAGAGCAACTTTATGAGCTACCACCAATTTCTCAACTTTTAGCCGATGGACACACTATCGAGGGAATTATTCGTCAAGCAACTAATTTTGAGTTCGAAATAGTCAAGCACTCACCAGTTGATTTTTATTGTCGATGTTCGAAGGAGGGATTTCTCAGTCATCTGGTGGCACTTGGTGCTGACGAAATTCGCAATATGCAAAAGGAAGGGCATACTGAACTGGTATGCCAGTATTGTAGCGAAAAATATATTATTGATGATAATGATTTTGCGAGAATATTAATGGAAATTCAGGCAAAAAATAATTAGGAGTAATCGATATGGCAAAAAGGAACAAAAAAAGCGAATCTACGGAAGAAGCAAGTCTGCCGAAAAAACTACCAATATTACCATTAAGAGATATCATCATTTATCCAAATATGATTTACCCTGTTCTAATCGGCAGGGAAACTTCGATGAAGGCAGTCAATTACGCATTGGAAAATGAAAAACTAATATTTGTTGTTATACAAAAAGTTCCTGAACAGGACGACCCAACAATCAACGATTTGTATGAGCACGGAATTGTTGCTAAAATTTTACAAGTATTGCGCCTTCCTAATAATTTGTATAAGGTGCTTCTGGAAGGACTATATCAGGCAAAAATTGCAAAAAAAACACGGAAGAAAGAATTTTTAGAAGCAGAAATTGAAAGTGTAAACATACATTACCAGGAAGACAACTCGGAATTGGCAGCGCTTGTTCGATATTTATCGGAATCTTTCAAACAATATGTGAACAAGTCAAAAAATTTGCCCTCGGATTTAATTTTAGCATTCGATACAATTGAGGACCCGCTGTATAAATTGTATTACGCAGCAGCAAACATAAAATCCAAACTACAAGAAAAACAAAAGATATTAGAAGAAACCGATATTAGGCAGAAATTTTTTCTTCTCAATTCGCTTTTGAGCAATGAGCTTGAATTGCTAAAACTTGAAGAAGAAATAACCAATAAAGTTCACTCTGTAATACAAAAGAATCAGAAAAAATATTATATTCAAGAGCAAATCCGTACTTTACAACAAGAACTCGAAGAAGACGAAGGATTGCCGCACGAACTACTCGAGATAAAAGAGAAAATAGAAAAAGCAAATCTTCCCAAACATGCATATAATAAGGCATTAGAGGAACTCGATAAACTAAAAAAAACACCGACTATGTCCCCAGAATATTCTGTAAATCGAACTTATCTCGATTTGCTTTTATCGCTACCCTGGAATGAAAAAACACAGGACAATATAAGTATTGAACACGTAAAAAAAGTGTTGGATGAGGACCATTACGATTTGGAGCGACCAAAAGAAAGAATACTCGAATATATTGCAATATTGAATTTCACAGGAGCATTGCGTCGCCAGATATTGTGTTTTGTAGGTCCGCCGGGGGTTGGGAAAACCTCGTTAGCAAAGTCAATTGCTCGTGCTTTGGGACGCAAATTTGTGCGATTTTCGCTGGGTGGAGTTCGCGACGAAGCCGAAATACGCGGTCACAGGAGAACATATGTTGGTGCATTACCTGGAAAAATTATTCAGTCGATGAAAAAGGCAGGCACAATTAATCCCGTTATTTTGCTTGATGAAATAGACAAAATGTCTATGGATTTTCGTGGCGACCCATCAGCTGCATTGCTCGAAGTGCTCGATCCCGAACAAAATGCAAATTTCAACGACCATTATTTAGAAGTCGATTATGATTTATCGAACGTTCTATTTATTACAACTGCGAACGTTAAATACGATATACCAACTCCATTACTTGATAGAATGGAGATAATTGAGCTTAACAGTTATTTAGAAACAGACAAGTTGCAAATAGCTAAAAGACACATTATTTCAAAATTAATCAATGAATTTGGTCTGGATAAATTAAAAATAAGTTTTATAGACGAAGCTATTTTAAAAATCATTCGTCAATATACGAGGGAGGCAGGAGTTCGCAATTTAGAACGCGAGATAGCATCAGTGTTACGAAAACTGGCAAAAGAAATTGTATCGAGTGTTGCAAATTATTCAAATGAAGTCAAAGAATGGGTGCCAATACAAGAAAATAAAGAAATATTGAAAAAATTGTCAGGTAAAAAATATAGAGTAACACCTGATACAATTGAAAAATTCCTGAAAGCACCAATATATAAAGAAAAATCTGATGAATTGAACGACAAAGTTGGAGTAGTAACGGGTCTTGCTTGGACAAGTGTAGGAGGAGATGTAATGCCGGTGGAAGTTACAATTATGCCCTCGACATCAGAAAAAATCACGTTGACTGGTAAGTTAGGCGAAGTAATGAAAGAATCGGCTGTTGCAGCACTTTCGTTTATCCGTTCAAACTATAAAGCGTTGGGATTGAATGAGAATTTCTATAAGAAAAAGGAAATTCATATTCACGTACCAGAAGGTGCTATACCCAAAGATGGGCCATCGGCAGGCATAACAATTGCAATGTCTATAATATCTGCTGTTAGTGGCAAGCCTGCAAACGGGAAAGTAGCAATGACCGGAGAAATCACTTTGCGTGGAAATATTTTGCCAATCGGTGGATTGAAAGAGAAACTGTTAGCTGCGAAGCGATTTGGAATTACAAAAGTTATTATTCCAGATGAAAACTGGCGAGAAATACAGGATTTTCCTGAAGAAATCACTAGTTCACTGGAAATAATTCCAGTCAAAACATTATGGGATGCACTTCCAGTTGTTTTTAATTAAATGGCGATAACTTTTTAAAATATTTATCAAAAGGCTGGTAAATGAACCAGCCTTTTTTAGATAATTTAGTTAACGTATTTATAAATTAAGTTAGATGTTTTATCAATAAAGTAGTAAAAAAATAAAGAAAGTGAAATACCCGCGATATCTGCAATCAAATCATAAAGCGAAGCATCACGTCCAGGGACGAAGCTTTGGTGAAATTCATCCGAAATAGCAAATAAGGTTGCAAAGACAAAAGTAATCAAAAGAACTCTGCGTTTATTGAAATTAAAATTACTAACTAGAAAAAACATTAAAAGAAGTGAATACAATAAGAAAGCCCCAAAATGAAGCAATTTGTCTAAGTTAAATATTCCAAAATCCGGAAACTCGATTTGTGGTTGATGGGAAGCGATAAAGATAGCTACTGAAGCAAGCAATATAGGCAAAGTAGTAATAATCTTAAATTTCATTTCGAACTTCCCTAATTGCTTTGCCTAAAAAATTGATAACTTCGGAAGCAGTTAAGCTTTCAGTCGCGTACTGGCTGACGTATAAATCAGCGGAAAGCCCGTGAATAAAAGCACCAATTGCCCCTGCAATAGATAAATTATCGCACCTGGCAGCAAAGGCTGCAATAATACCGGTAAGTGCATCACCTGTTCCACCGCTGGCAAGTCCACAATTGCCGCTTGTAGAATAGTAGAGAATAGTTCCATCGCTCACAAGAGTTGTACTACCTTTTAGCAACAAGTTGGTTTCGTGTTTCTGACAAAATTCTTTTATTAATGAATATTTATTATGCAAAATTTCTGCTTTATTCGCACCAAGAATTCGTGAAAATTCACCTAAATGAGGAGTTAATATTACATTTTTACCTAATTTATTGAATTTAGGGACAATTCGAAGAGCATCTGCATCAAGAATAATTTTTGAATTCAAATTTAGCAAGAGTTTTTCGACAACTTTCATAGTATCATCAGAAGCACCCAACCCTGGACCAATAGCAACGACATCAAAACGAGATAATTCTTCGATTAAATAAGAAGTGTTATCCTTGCAATAGGCAATGAAGCCATCTTTATCCGCAATAAGAGGATTATGTATTATTTCTGGTTTAAGTTGAGGGTGAAAGCAAGTTGAAAATAAATGAACCAATCCAGCACCTGCCACAACAGCAGCATTCGATGCAATAGCCGCGGCTCCAGGATAATGATGCGACCCAGCAACAAGCGCAATTCTGCCACAATCGTATTTATTAGCATCATTTGGGATATTTTTAAGTAGGTGAAAATCTTTTGGTTCAATTTCCCATTCATCGATTAAGTTTTGTACTAAATTACTATCGAAACCTAAATACGCAACGTGAATTTTTCCAAATATTGAGCTTAAATTCTTATCGAGCATAGCTCGTTTTTTACAAAACATTGTAATAGTTGCATCAGCACGAAAAACATCGGGATGATAACTGCCGGAAGTCGAATTTAATCCAGTAGGAACATCAATAGCAATTTTGTGTGCTTTGGACAGATTTGCTTTTTTTAGTATAGGCACAACCGGTCCGCGAAGATGCTCTCCCCCACCGACACCGATTAATGCATCAATAATTAATTCAAAATCAAAATTAACGTTGTTGATTTGCTCCTCATCTGTAAAATGTTCTATAATAATATTTTTTCGATTATTTTTTGCAAATTCAAAATTTAATTTTGTTTCTTCGGACATTTTGGATAGATCGCCAATAACGTAAATTGTGATTGGGAAAAATTCAGAGAGTAATCTTGCAAGAGCAAATCCATCACCACCGTTATTACCAACACCACAAAGCACAAGGCAATTTTTGAAGTGAAGACCGAATCGTTCTTTTATTATGTCGAAACAAGAACGAGCAGCATTTTCCATCATCAAAGCACCCGAGCTCAGACACAAATCAACCATAACGGCTTTATCTATCAATTTTGACTTTTCAGCAGATGCAACAGGCTTCATAAAACAAACCTATAAATTATGTTAGAATGATGCTAAAATAATGAATATATATCAAATTTTGATAAAAATATATTAGTTTTCATTGTGAAAAATCAAAGAGAAATATAATACTAAATAATTGAAAATAATACATATTGGCATAATATTTGTGTTTGATAGAAATAAATAACAATCATAATTATGGAGAAACAATGAGAACAGTATTTTTTGTATTTATATTTATTCTAACTTTCAAGATTTACGCAGCAGAGCCAATAGTTGAGCTATCACCTTTGCCAGGCAACAACGAGCTTGAACTATATGAAGAAAGCGATGGGTTGTTTGCTCTGAAAATTCTTGAATATTACAGAATAGCAGTTCTATATGAAGCGCAACTTCGTTTAATTGGTTTGCAGCCAGTCAATCCAACATCAATCCCAACGCTTGATGAACTTACCGATGCTGACATAAGAACTTTGCGTCGTTATTATAACCAGGCAGATGGGTTACGTAGGCAGGTGCTGGAAGCCCCCGATGCACCATACCATAAGAAAATAGTTGAGCTAAGAGAGAAAGTCGAGAAAATGAACAATGATAATTTCATATTACAAGAGCAACTACATCGTCAGAATTTAGAGTTACTTTCGGCGAATTTCTACAGAAGCCGTTACCGCGAAATGATTACTCAAATTGACAGTTTACGAAACGAGATTGACAAGATGTTCTTCGATTGTCGTCAGCAAGCGTGGGAACAGTCGGAACGAATTCGTCAAGCATACGACAATTGGAAAAATAGTGCGTCGATTCTATCAATTGCATTGACGGGCAATTATTTAGATTATAATGATGAACGAATCGATGCGAATATTTCTCCGGGGATTGCGTTGGTATTTAATCCCAGTCCGATTTTTGGAATGGGGAAAATCCTTGATATTTGGACCGAATATACATATCAGCTTCTTGAAGCAGAAAAAATTTATCAAAATAGACCCATAAATATGGAATATAAAACTGATTATATATCAACTGGAATAAATTTAAATATACCGCTTTCTGATGTAATGAAAATAGAAAATTTTTATTTAGGACTGAAAGGAGGTTATGGATTTTTCTGGGGTTCTGCTCGCTTGCCAAATACAGAATTGCCATCGAAAAAATGGCAGGGGCAAACAATAAGGATGGAGCTTATGGCAACAAATTTCAGCCGTTTTCATTTTCCGATAGGGTTTTTCGCTGCGTTTAATTTCAATCATTATTCAAAGGATTTGGTATTTCCTGCGTTTGGCGGAGAAATAAATCTTGGGCGTCCGTGGACTACAAATTTCCAGCTTGGAGTACGTTTTGCATTATGGCAAACAGTTTCGACCACCATATATTAAGGTGTGAAAATGAAAAAGTATATTTTATTAATTATGGCTTTATGTTTGATTTCATTTTCAAATGATAATCAAAGGATAAAGAGCTTAGAAACAAAATCAAAAAGATACATTGAACAAGGGAACTACAAAAAAGCGATCTCGACACTTGAAGAAGCCAATCGGATGAAATTCGCAAGCCAACAGTCGGCAAATTCGGCAAGCAATAGCAATGTTTCGCGAGCATCGCGATTTGTAAAGCTTGCACAAAGTTATATAAACAATGGAGACTTCGGCAAAGCCTTTGAAAATTTAGAGAAGGCAGGTAAATTAATTGGGAAAAATCGAAGCTGGGAAGCGCAATATTGGTCTGCTTCCATAGACGAGGTATACGGAAATATCTACAAAAAGATAAATATCACAGACAAAGCAAGGGAATATTTGAATTCAGCGCTTAGTAAATTTCAAAAACTAATTGCTATGCCCGGTGGTAGTCAGGATGCAGTAAAGATATTAATTGCAAATCTGGAAAATGAGATAAATGGGTTACCTTTGATTACCAATAATTCAGTCGTTCTCAACTTTGACAATCAGAAATTACGAGATTTACCGGCAAATTTACCGCAGAACGTTGAAAACATAAGTATTTCATCGAATAGATTGAGAAATTTCCCGCAAGGGATTACAAATTTCAAGCAGCTCAAAGTATTAAATTTGTCAAATAATTCAATAAGTGAAGTGAAATTTGATTTTGGGAATACACCGCAGCTTCGTTGGTTAGATTTATCTAATAATAAAATAAAATCACTTGATGAAACTATTGGCAAGGCAAGCAATCTCGAATATTTAGATTTGTCCGACAATAAGCTCAAAACAATACCTATGAGCATAACCAACTTGAAACGCTTAAAAGTATTGAATTTGAAGAACAACAGATTACCTTTTTCGAGCATAAAAACAATTTTACAATCGCTTCCGAACACTAATGTATTGCACGATGAGTATCTACAAAAAGGTGAGGAAAGCGAGTATAAAGGTAGTTAGATTTATGATTTTTGACTGGGAAAAACGAGTCTCTTACTATTTTAATTTAATGAGAAAATAAATATTTTATCGCAGTCCTATTGAATTATTTTTTACAACAACAAAAAATGTGGAAAACTTTTTCTTGCATTTATCTTTTTTTTTTTACTTTTATCCCAGTTCTTTGACAACATATT
>CAKZLY010000030.1 GCA_937127445.1 Eximiradius sp.
GACCATACTGATGACCAATCACTTTCAGTTGTTCCAGCAGTAGCTTTTACTCGCCAGTAGTATGTTGTATTGTAGTTCAACCCACTTACATTATATGTCGTCCCTGTTACACTCTGATTTAATACTGTTGTTGCAAATGTACTGCTTGTCGATACCTGCAATACATAGCCTGTAGCTCCACTTACTGCATTCCATTCAAGTGTCGGATTTATCGATACATTTGTCGCATTGTTCACCGGTAATGATAATGTCGGTGCTGCAAGCGTCGGCCCTGCCGGAATTATTCCACCGTTGACATAAGATATAGTTACAGTTCCACCGTTCTCTACCAATAAATCTACATTCTCGTTCTCTACAAACGACACCTGCCCATAATTCGATACTCCCCATGTAAATGGTACTGCTCCTGGTCCATTATATATAACGTTAATATTAAACATTACGGAACCGTCAGGAAAACTCTTATTAAATAAATCACCTGCTATCCACCCATTCATTATCATCGTTGGTGAATAGCTCATATTACCTACCCAGTCTGCCGCGGGACACAATGGATGATAATCAGCAAATCCTGTACCTGTGCCCGTCTTTGTTATACCAGTCCCATGACTTATATATAATTCTGCTAACACAATTGCATTAGGCCCATTCGCCCCATATATCTTTACCGGAACTGACACTAGTTGTCCCGGTACCGCTGTTACTGTACCCAATTCTAATGTTATGACTGTATTACTTTGAGAAAATAAATTTAATGAGAGAAAGAAGAAAACCGCTATATAAAATATTTTTTTCATACTATTGCTTTAATATTGTTAAACATTAATTTTTTCAATCAACAAGTTATTCAAAGAAACGAATTCAAAAAAATCAATATTAATCCGAAAATTTAATACGGACATCATAATAATTTAATTGGATGGTGGAGTAAAGCTACCATCAACATCTCCAGAGCATAGTGACTCAATATTAAGAGTTCCATTAGCTCCGTTTATAGTTATATTTAACGGATAAAAGATATAATCAGGAGCTGTCCAGCTGTAACTTTGTTGTGCTAATCTTCGTCTCATTTGCAAAACGTCTACAGCATTAACTACTCCAAGAATATGCACATCAGCAGCTGAAAGTCTAACACCTGATAATGGAGTAATCGTTCCTTGAACACCTGCTAAATGCTGCCTTGTTCTAAGAACGTCAATATTTGCTAATCCACCCCAGGCTTTAGCAGTAGTGATTTGCAATGTATAGTTGCCATCTGCAACATTAGTAAATTCATAGAAGCCTTGAGTGTTTGTGGTTGTAGTGGCAATAGTTATTCCCTGGGAGTCTTTTAGTGTAACTGTACAGTTATTCATTGCGGTTTGAGCACTGTTTTTGTATTTTATATACCCTGAAACTGTGTAACCAGTAGCACCTGGTAAAGTAGTAAATGACCAAACATTTGACCAATTAGTTTCAGTTGTATTACGAAGTGCCTTAACACGCCAGTAATAAGTTGTGTTGTTCAACAATCCGGTAAGTTGAATGGACGTATTTGCAACTGTTCCACTATAAACTGTAGTAGCAAAAGTATTTGAAGTGGAAACTTCAACCATATATCCTGTAGCAGTAGGAACTGCTTGCCAAGATAGAGTAGGATCTAAAGCAATATTAGTAGACAAGTTTTGAGGCGATAACAATGTTGGTGGAACAAGAGCATCACCATAAATAGCATCATACATAAACAACATACTGCCGGAATAAGTTGTTTGGCACGGACCGAGATACGGATAATTAATTGCAGGGATACCATTAGTATTGCAAACGAGATTAGTTACAGGAACTTCCATTTGCAATTGAGCGTCCCACATCAAAAAGTTGAGAGTTTCGCCAGGATAGAAACCTTCTTTAATGTTTGGAGTAAGAGTGTCGTTTTCCCAAACATTTAAAGCATAGTTCATATCGTTGGTTGTGCCCTGCCAAACAATGTAACCACCGCATTTGCGGACAGTGCCATCATAGAAGAACACACCAATAGCATCACCTGCTGCCATTGGACGACCATTAATCATAAAAACACCACCATATTGTACAGGTTTGAACAGGATAGTCCCGTACTCACCTGGGTTAGGTGTAACAGTCCACGAAGAAGTCGGTGGACCATAAGTTTGAGCAACTGAATTTTCAGCTACTCCTACAATGAGTAAAAGGATTAAACATAAAACAGAAATTTGCTTCATATAAAGCTCCTATAAGTGAAACAAATAAAAATCTATACCTGAATTATTTTGCAATACCTGACTTCTTTCTTATTATTAGAAATATTTATTTACTTCAATATTTTCAATGTTTTTCAACAAATCTAATAAATAATTTGAAAATTCAAAACATTTTTTTTATACTTTTTTTATATTTTTATTAACCCTGTGATAACTAACAATCATAATTAATTAATTTAATCAAAACTAAGAGAAAAATTCAATTTTGATAGAAACTTTATTTATAGTTTTTACGTTTATATATTAATAATATTTTTAAAATTGCTATATTTGATTATTAAGTTTTACAGTAGGGAACAATAATGTACAGAAAAATTTCGCTCTATCTATCACTTCTTGGATTAGGAATAGTTGCTGGTGTGTTCTTAAGTCCTTTGATTTCAGGCGACAATATTTTCGACCAGCTTGAAAAATACAAAACAGTATTTAACACAGCATTCAAAAATTATGTAGACGAAGTTTCTCCAAACACACTCACTGAATCAGCAATCAAGGGAATGCTTAGCGACCTTGACCCGCACTCTACCTACATTAATGCTGAGGAAATGCAACGCGTTGATGAAGATATGCGAGGTTCTTTCGAGGGAATTGGGGTTCAGTTTGACATAATTAGCGATACAATTACTGTTATTTCTCCTATTGCTGGAGGTCCAAGCGAAGCAGTTGGAATTCTTGCTGGCGATAAAATTGTAAAAATCGACGGTGTATCTGCAATTGGAATGAGACAAGAAGACGTACCAAAAAAATTACGCGGGCCAAAAGGCACTAAAGTTGAATTAGAAATCTATCGTCCAGGACAAAAAGGAACAATGAATTTCACTATTATTAGAGACAAAATTCCCCTGTATAGCGTTACTGCATCTTACATTTTGGAAGGAACTGATATTGGGGTAATTTCAATTAATCGTTTCTCTGCTACCACTCACGAAGAATTGCTCAATGCAGCGAATGAATTACGCAGTCAAGGAATGAAAAGACTTATTCTTGACTTGCGTGGTAATCCAGGTGGCTATCTTAACCAAGCATTTTTAATGGCTGATGAATTTCTTCCAGGGCAAGGCGATACGATTGTCTATACCCTTGGACGAATGGAAGACGCTAATGAAGTATATCGTTCGCGTCGTGGTAATCAACTTGAAGATATACCATTAATTGTACTTATAGATTATGGTTCTGCTTCAGCAAGCGAAATTGTCTCAGGAGCGATTCAAGATTTAGATCGTGGACTCATTGTTGGAACTACTTCCTTCGGAAAGGGACTCGTTCAAAGACAATATCCGTTACAGGATGGTTCAGCATTCAGATTAACAATTGCACGATACTATACTCCATCAGGGCGATCAATTCAAAGACCATATAAAGATAAAGATAAGTATTTTAAGCGTTTTATGGAACGTTTTGAACTCGAAGAAGGATTAAATCTTGACCATACTATTGAAAAAATGAAGGCAGAAAAAGGAAAAGATAAAATTGAGCTTGATTCCATCCCACTATTCAAGACACGTGCAGGTAGAACTGTTTTAGGAGGTGGAGGAATAACACCTGACTATATTGTCAAAAGCGATACAATAACTAAATTATCGGCGCAAATTCGCAGCAAAAATCTCTACAACGAGTTTATTAACACTCGATATAACAATGGAAAAGAGTTAAGAGCTAAATACGAAAATAATTTTAGCACTTTTTACAAAGAATTTAATGTATCTAATGATGATTTAAAAGCATTCAGAAAGTTTGTTGAAAGCAAGGAAATAACCTGGGACGAAAAAGATTCTGAAACCGACAAGGACTATATTAAGACTGTAATTAAGGCTCTGCTTGCCAATATAGTATTTGACCGTTCCAAGCAAGCTTTGGTATTCAGCGATATAGACAAACAGTTGCAAGTAGCTAAAAATCTATTCCCAGAAGCTGAAAAAATTGCTAGAATGGGACAAAATAAAGGAAAGAAAAAGTAATAGGATTTTCAGTTATTCTTAAATTAAGAAGGCTGTCGCTAACAAAAGGGACAGCCTTTTTCAATTTATATTTATTTTAAATAGAATTATGACCAAATTATACTAACGTCTTTGAGCATTTCATTTATCTTTCGTTTCTCTTCGTCGCTAAAACTATTTTTAGTAAGAATGACACTCTTCAAATTTTTACAATTGACTATACTTTGTGGAAGAGAAGAAATCTCGTTGAAGCTTAAATCGAGTTCTTGTAATTCAACTAAATTCCCGAAATTATCTGGCAATTCTTGAAGTTCGTTCTCGTAGAGGAATAGTTTTCTTAATTTTGTCAAATTGCAGATAGATGAAGGCAAATGCGTCAATAAGTTTTTATAAGCTCGGAATTTTTGTAAGTTTTCCAGTTCGCCAAAATTTTCAGGAAGTTCAGCTAAATTATTCTCGTGAACTTCAAGTTTTTCTAATTTTTTCAAGTTGCAAATAAAGTTAGGTAATTTTGCGAGAAAATTTCCTGGAGCACGCAATTTTACTAAATTTTCTAATTTTCCGATTGTTTCTGGCAGCTCTGAAATTTCATTTTCGCTAAGAACAAGTTCCTGTAAATTTGTCAAGTTACCAATACTATCGGGAAGCCGTTTGATTTTGTTGTTATTCAATCCTAAACGTTTTAAGTTAATGAGCTCGCCAATACTTTCAGGTAATTTTTCGAGTTCGTTCCAACTAAGTACAAGTACATTGAGATTTCGTAACTCAGTAATGGCTTTTGGAACGCTTTTAATTTTGTTACCGCTGAGGTCTAATTTTTTAAGTGAAGTAAGTTGAGAAATCTCTTCTGGAATTTCTTCTATTTGATTATTCCATAGCAAAAGTTCTTCTAAGTTAGGGAATTCGAAAATTTGTTCTGGAAATTTGTTTAAATCTTTGAAATGTAGGTCTAAGCGAGTAACACTAAGGGGATCTTTTAAAGCAGCCTCGATTGAAAAATAAGTAATCGAGGGATTTTGAGAGCTTGTTTCGGTATTCATTTCGCCTCCGATATTCTTTTTAATAGTGGTAGAATTTTTTCATTTTATTATAGTTAAAAAAAAATTAAAAAGCAACAAATATTTTATAAATACAACAATAATATCAGGATTGGGATAATGATACCAACAACTCCCAAAATAGTTCCTCTCCATTTTAATCCATTTTTACCTTTGATGATGAAAAGCCCGGAAATAGCAAGAAATGCCAGTGCTACACAGTAAAAATCTGAGAAATATGTCCAGATTTTTCCAGGATTATAATGCAATTTGTTGAGATGAAAAAAAATTGGACGCCGTTTAATAGTTTCAACTTCGCAATAACCAGTATTTAACTCGCAAGTAACGCTACCACCATCAATAAAAATTTTCAAAATATTATTTTTGGGAAAGTAATGGCTTTTGTATGAATCAACATTGATAGAATTAAGTATTTGGGAAATTTTATCTCTGTCAATTCTATCGCGAGATAAGTTCTCATCTATCTGAAATGCTTCTTTTCTAATAATATAATTCGGATTCCAATCTTTGATATGATTGATAGCAATTCCAGAAACGGCATAAATCAGTGTCATGCCAATAAAGAAATAGCCCAAATCTCGATGAAGAGTACGATTAAGCTTGTATAAATTCATAATTAAATGTGGTTAGTTGAACATATATATAAAAATATCGAGACGCTCGGTGAGGCGTCTCGATACAAATTGAGCAACATTTCTGTTTATAATTTTTTAAAAGAAATAGCTGTCATAGTGTATTTAGAAATATACCCTTTAGGACTATTTTGAATTCTTTGCTTTAGGTTTTCAACTTTTTTCATACTTTCTTCGAATTCGCATGAATGGTCGGAGTTTTCTTTCTCTTCGGCTTTTATTTCTTCTTCTAATTTATTAGCGTACTCAATATCTAATTTTTCTTCTTCAAGAGTACCAACGACGGACACTTTTGTTCCTTCCAAATCTTTTGGGAAAGAGGAAATTTTATCGCTTGTGAAAATCTGAATTTTTTGCTCAGGATCATCAGGATTGCCAATAAACATTTTTTTACCACTGTGAGCACAAACGTGCAGAACCATACCTTCAAGTTCGACTTGTCCACCTTTGTATTCAAAATTATCAGACAGGACTTTCGCAAGTGTTAATTTCTCAACAACTTCGGCTGGCTTTTCAGCTTGTTTGCAAGAAACAAGAGCGAAAATTAATGCGACAAACCAAAAGAATGTTTTTTTCATAGTTGTTTTCCTTTATTAGATATTAGACTAAAAACTACAATACAAATTAACAAAAAAATTAGAAAATTTTAACTGATTTTGCTAATTTTTGAAGTCCTTTCAGAACAAGATTTGGATCGAAATGAACGTCAAAACCACTTAAATTGTCTGCAATAAGCGGTCCATCGCCACCAGTAACAACAACGGTAGGTTTTTGCCTTTTGAATTTTTTGCGAGATAAGTTAGTAATCACTTCTTTAATCCCACCAATTACTGAACTGAAGATCCCTATCTGTATAGCTTCGATAGTATTTGTACCATAAAATGAGGTTGGTTTGACAGGTTCAACAAATGGAAGCAATGAAGTGAATTTTTCTAATGACTTAGCTTGGGTTCGCAAACCAGGGAAAATAGCACCACCCAAAGCGATATTTGGCTCTATGAGCACATTAATGGTGATGGCTGTTCCGCAATCAACTGTAACCAGCGGTGGAGAAAACTCACCAACAGCAGCAATTAGCCCAAGACGTCTATCTATTCCCATACCTTCAACACGTGAAAAATTTACAATTTGAGATTTTTCTAAAATATCAGATGCATTAGAGAATAGGATACTTTTTTCCTTTAATAATTTAGTTAAATATGAATAAGCCTCTTGATTTACGCTCGAAATAACTATGAATTTATAATCATTATCCTTCAAAATATATTTTTCAAGTTTTTTGAGCCAATTATCATATTGAAGTTCATAAACAGAAAAAATATCATCGTCGAGCAGTTTTATTCTACTGTTCCCAATATCAATAGCAAGTGCTTTTTTCTTAATCCAGTTCATACCTTATTGAATCAGAATTATCAACAAAAATATAATTACCTGTATCCAATGACAATAGTTCCAATTGACCAGTAGGATAAAGTTTTGATGCTTGCCATAAACCATCTTTGTTTGAAACAGTAACAATTTTGCTAATAATATTCAACTTATTAGACCATTTCTCGAATATTTGACTGGGAGAAAGTTCTAAGTATTTCTTAATATTACCAGAAAGTGGTTCGATCAATCTTTCAGGTTCTGTTTCGATACCCAAAAGAGACAGAGAGGTAGGATTAATTCCTTCAGCAATTGGGAATTCTCTCTGGTTCACATTTATTCCAATACCAATCACAGAGCTTTCGCAACGATCGCCGGAAAAAGAATGTTCAACAAGCACACCGCTAATTTTTTTCCACCCGTTTGGAGTTTTGGCATAAACATCGTTTGGATATTTAAGGCGAAAGGAAATGTTTGGAGCAATTGCTTCAAGCAACTCCAATACGGCAAGGCAACCAACAAATTGATAAGAAACAAGTTCTTCGTAATTAACTTCCGTTTTGTGTTTTTTCCCATAAGAATAGTACAGATTGCTTCGATATCCTCCGAACCAATTTTTTTCGTTTCTACCACGTCCTTTTGCTTGGAATTCAGCGGTAACTACCACTTCATCTTCGATTTGAAGAAGATGTCCAATGTAATCATTTGTGGAAGAAATTTCACCAAAATGATAGTGTTTCATATCTTATTGAATATAGTTTAGAGTAAAATCTTTCAAATTTCTAAACATTATTTTATCGACTAAATCATCATCAGTAAGAGCAATTTTAAGCATTTCATAGATTTCGGGATAGCTTTCCACACCAGAGAATGGACAATGAGTAATGCCATCGAAATCAGCGCCAAAACCTAAAACTTTTTCGCCACCGAGTTTTAATATATGTTCAATATGTTCAAGCATTTTATTTTTCAGATTGTTTTTTTCGTCACCCAAGAAATTAGAATAAAGGTTAATGCCAATGAAACCTTTTCTTTTGATAATTTCCTGAATTTGTTCGTCGTAAAGATTTCTTGGATGGTCGAAAACTGAGCGAGCATTAGAATGTGAAGCAATAAAAGGAGAAGAAATTGTGTTGACAACATCATCGAAGCCAGCAATATTTAAATGAGAAACATCAACAATCATTTTGAGTTTTTCCATTTCGATGATAACTTCTTTGCCGAAAGAAGTAAGCCCGAAAGGTTCATCGATGCCATCGGCAAGGAAATTCCTATGGTTCCAAGTCAAAGTTATTGCGCGCACACCAAGAGAATAGAAAGCATAAAGATTGTTTATATCGTTAATTATTGGAGCTGCACCTTCGATGGAGAGTAAAATATTTACTTTACTTTCATCGTAATTGCTTGATTTTGTGAGCAATCTGACATCACCGGGCATTTGTTTAAGAAGGCGCCCAATGCAATTGACAGCAAAACTTAAAGCAGTATCGCCTACAAGCTCGGGTTCAGTAAAAAGAGCAAAATATTGGAGTCGCCCACCAACAGATTGAAATTTCGGCAAATTCCAATGGGCGTTTTCACAAAAAAAAATGTTATTTCTAAATGCGGTCAAAGTATCGCAATGAGCGTCTGATATATTCATAACACTATCCATTTATATTAAATTGCAAATATATGTATTTTTTTATTTTTATAAGATATAAAATTAAATTAAGTAGTTTAATTAATGAACACTTAATTTTTTTCTTGTGTTTTTTTTAATTAATTTTGAGTTTAAAACAATGGAGTAGAAATGAATTTTTTTAAGAAAATCAAAGATAAAGTAACCGAACAAGTTGAAAAAGCAACCACGCAATTTACCGAAGCAGTTAAGCAAGCAACTACGGCACTTGGTTTTGATAAAATTAAGCAAGGACTATCGAAAACACGTAATTCATTAGTAGATAATTTAAAGGCATTACTCGGAGGCGGACGAAAGATTGACGACGCTTTGATAGATGAAATAGAGGAAATTCTAATTTTATCGGATATTGGAGTAGCAACAACTGAAAGGATAATAGAAACACTGCGGAGAAGAGTTAAGCGAGAAGGGTACGAAAATGCAGAAGATTTGTATTTCCTACTGAAACAAGAAATACTAAATCTACTTGTTGAATCCCCATCAGCAAAAAATGACGCAATATATGAAATTCCTGAAGAGAATACTCCGTGGGTAATTATTGTTGTTGGCGTCAATGGTGTTGGGAAGACAACAACAATCGGGAAACTGGCGTACAATTATAAGTCAGTTGGCAAAAACGTCGTGATTGGAGCAGCTGATACTTTTCGAGCTGCTGCAAACGAACAATTAGAAATATGGGCTGAACGAGCAGGAGTCGAGATTATTCAGCAACAGCAGGGAGCCGACCCCGCCGCAGTAGCGTATGATACGCTTAAATCTGCAATTTCAAAGAAAAAGGATGTTGTAATTATTGACACAGCAGGACGACTGCATAATAAAGGGCATTTGATGGCTGAACTCGAAAAAATCACAAGAGTTGTGAAAAAATTAAAGCCCGATGCACCGAATGATGTTTATTTGATATTAGATGCTACTACAGGACAAAATGCAATTCAGCAAGCAAAAGAGTTTTCAAAAGTTGCAAATATAACGGGCATAGTTCTCACTAAATTAGATGGAACTGCAAAAGGTGGAGTTGTTATACCAATTGCTAATGAATTGAATATTCCTGTTAGATATATCGGGGTTGGCGAAAAGATTGATGATTTGCAACCATTCGACCCAAAAGAATTTGTTGATGCATTATTTGAGGACAGAGATACTAACGAAGAAAATACACAAGAGTAGAAGCAGTTTGAATGGTTAAATATGCTGAAAGAGCAAGGATTAAGGAAAATACAATATAAAGAATAATTCGAAGGATTAGTTTTCCTTTTGTTGAAATTAAGTGAAATAGTATTCCAAGAGTAGCAGTTAGAGACAAAATAAAGAGCAAGATTTCTTTTTTGATGTCAACTTTAACCTTTTCGAATTTTGTTTTATGCCAAAATTCGTGTGAATATATTTTTATTGGAATAGATGGGACAGCGAATGCGTAACCTATAAAGGGATCCGATTTATAGCTAAATCCCAATAATTTGACAACACCGATAATATCGTAATCTTTTAACCCACTTCGAGTATTGATTTGGTATGCATCATTTTTTTTTACAGAAAATATTGGCATTTTATTCAAACTAATAGGTGATTTATCATAGACTGGTTCCCAAATATCTGATTTGAATTTTCTGCCGATGAGTAGGAATTTTTGTTCGGTATTTTCTGTATTTTCAATTATTATTTGTTGAATATTATCAGGTGGATTAATATAGTTTTCGACATAAGGGAAAACAAACGGAATAATAACGTAGAAATAAGCTGCCCAAAAAGGGACAAGTATTGAAATTTTTAACGTCCATAAAAATGCAGATGAAACAATCCATTCTTTACGAAAAATTTTTCGCAACCACAAAAAAACATAAAATACTAAAGCAACAGAGAATATGTAAAAATAGTTTTCCAGATACATATAACTAACTAATTATTTAATGGAATTTCAATAGCAAAAGTTGTGCCTTTTCCTAATTGAGTTTCTTTGACAAAAATTTTACCGTTGTGATAATCTTCGATAATACGCTTTGCAAGGCTGAGACCAAGCCCCCAACCACGTTTTTTTGTCGTAAAGCCGGGATAGAATAAATTACGGCGAACTTTGCTTGTGAGCCCTTTACCATTATCTTCGATGTAAATAAGTGCGTATTTGTGAGAAACTTTTGTAGTGCGAATAATAATTTTACCTTCTTTGTGTTCGATTGCTTCGGCAGCATTTTTAAGCAAGTTTTCAAAAACCCAGGCAAGCAAATCCTGGTTAGCTTCGACTGTAATATTTTCGCTGAATTCCCGGACAATCTCGACTTTGCGTCCAAGGTGGGGCAAGCGTTTTTCGAAATATCTACATACTTCATCAATCAGTGTATTTAGCTCAATATGTTCTTTTTCTGGCATAGAACCAATTTTTGAGAAGCGAGTTGTGATAATTTGCAAGCGATTAATATCGTTACTCATCTCATTAACTGTATCTTCGACTGCTTTGGGGTCGTCTTTGGAATATCGCAAAATTTCGAGCCAGGCTAATAAACTCGACAATGGTGTTCCGAGCTGGTGAGCAGCTTCGCGAGCCATACCAACCCAGACTTTGGATTGTTCGTTTTTTCGCACACTGCTGAAAGCAACATATCCGATAGCTACAAAAGCTGAAATAATAATTAAAGAGACAAATGGGAAAAGGCGTAATCTGTCAATTAATTCAGAATGAGTATAATAAATTTTTTGGACAACGACACCGTTTTCGTCCTCAATAATTATCGGTTCATAATTTTCTTTCATTTTTTGAATATAACGTTTGAGAAAGGCTCGCTGTTCTTCGATAGTCATCATTTTACTGAGATTAATATTGAGGGTGTAAGAGGCAAAATCTTCGAGTGGTTCATCGTTTGCGTCTGTCATAATAACGGGAAAAGTAATAGTTGGTGTAATTTCGTCCAAAAAGAAAATAAGATACTCTAAATTTTTTTTGGGGTCCGAATAATGTTTGTATGTATTGGAATATAATCTTATAATTCGCTGTTCGTGTTGAATTAGTTCATTGACAAGTACTTGAGTAAAGATGACAACAGCGATAACAATAGAGAATGCAATAAGGGTGAGCAAAGTTTTAAGTTGCCATTTTCCGTCAGTGCTGAAAAGTGATTTTAATAAATTGATACCATTGAGCATATTATAGAATTATGAATTTTTTTAAATAATATAAGATAATTTAATAAGAAAAATGTAAAAAAATTAACTTTTTTGGTTCAATTTTGGGACAAACAACCAATTGATTAATTATAATTAATTGTATTGCAAAAACTTATGTAAATTTTTATTTAAATATTGATTAATTAATTTTATATTTGTGAAGAAAATAATGTTGTGAAATTTTTAAGGAAAAATAGTATGTCATTTCTGGATAGGGTACGAGATTTTTTCCAAAGAAAGAAAACAGTTGAAATCGGCGGTGGCGAGCAAGCAATTGAAAAACAGAAAAAGATGGGGAAGCTCACTGCACGCGAACGCATTCAGTATTTGCTTGATCCAGGGACGTTCCACGAATATGATATGTTTGTCGAGCATAAAGCAGAAGACTTCGGAATGGACAAGAAGTTTCTGCCGGGCGATGGTGTGATAACTGGTACAGGAAATATTCTGGGGCATCCCGTTTGTATTTATGCACAAGATTTCACTGTTGCAGGTGGTTCTTTGGGACTGGCTCACGCAAAGAAAATCACAAAGATGATGGATCACGCAATGAGAATGGGTATGCCACTTATTGGGATAAATGATTCTGGTGGCGCTCGTATCCAGGAAGGTGTTAATTCATTAGCAGGCTATGGAGAAATATTTTTCCGTAATACACGAGCTTCGGGAGTTATTCCACAAATATCGGTAATATTAGGCCCTTGTGCTGGTGGGGCAGTGTATTCGCCTGCACTGACAGACTTTGTATTCGTAGTGGATAAAATTTCTAAGATGTTCATCACGGGACCAGAAGTAATTAAAACAGTGCTTGGTGAAGAAATTTCGATGGAAGAGCTTGGTGGCGCCCGTGTTCATGCGGAAATTTCTGGGAATGCACATTTCTATGCAGAAAGCGAGCAAGAATGTTTTGAGCAGATAAAACGCCTTGTTACTTTTATTCCGTGGAACAATCGCAAGAAAGCGGACAAATTCCAACCTAAACCGCCAATTTTTGACAAGCCAATTGCAGAAATATTGCCCAAAGAGCCAAATGAACCTTATGACATTCGCGACGTGATTAAGGCACTGGTTGATAATTCTGATTTTCTTGAAGTTCAAGAACATTGGGCAAAAAATATAGTGATTGGATTTGCAAGAATCAATGGAGAAACAGTTGGAATAGTTGGTAATCAGCCTCTGGTACTTGCTGGAGTGCTTGATGTAGATTCGTCGGATAAAGCAGCACGTTTTATTCGATTTTGCGATGCATTTAATATTCCTTTGCTAACACTTGTTGATTTGCCTGGATATTTGCCAGGTGTTGACCAGGAACACGCAGGTGTAATTCGTCATGGGGCAAAAGTGCTTTATGCATATAGCGAGGCAACAGTATTGAAAACGACTGTGATATTACGCAAAGCTTACGGTGGTGGATATATTGCAATGTGTAGCCGCCATTTAGGAGCTGATTTTGTGTTTGCCTGGCCTACTGCAGAAATTGCTGTAATGGGTCCGGAGGGTGCTGCAAATATTATTTTCAAAAATGAAATTGCTAATGCACCAAATCCAGAAGAGATGCGTAAACAAAAGGTTACAGAATATATCGAAAAATTCGCTAATCCATATAAAGCAGCTGCAAATGGATATATCGATGCAGTAATCACACCGGAAGAAACACGCGATTTCATCATCCACGCTTTGTGGGTTTCGCAAAACAAAGAAGATGTTCCGCCAAAGAAAAAACACGGTGTTCCACCATTCTAATGGAGTAGAAATGAATAACGAAAATCTTGGGAAATTAATTCTTGATGATACAGTTTACGAAACGCAACTGACAAAAAAATTTACCTTACGGAAAAAATATGTTCCGAAAGATCCGAAAAAGATTACAGCATTTATTCCAGGTGTAATACGTGAAGTGTACGTAAAAATTGGTGATAACGTAAAAGTAGGCGATAAATTACTAGTGCTTGAAGCAATGAAAATGAGAAATACGATAACATCACCAATGAATGGGAAAATTCGCTACGTTGCTGTTTCGACGGGTAAATCCGTTGCGAAGAATGAACTGTTGGTTGAATTTGAATGATTTTTTTAAATTAATTTAATGTAATATTCAACATAATTCAACATAGAGACGCAGAACATTGCGTCTCTATTTATGTTAAGCTTTGCATCTCTATAACATACCGCTTCGCTTACGAATAAACCATTCTGCTGAAAGAAGCAGAACAACAAGAATAAGCAAATAAGGTAGATTCCAGATAATTATATCGTCGCGTTTTTTTATGCTACGTTCAGTAAAAAATCTATTGCTTCGAATATCATCTACAATAGATGAAACATTATCCGGATAATAGAATTTCCCACCACTGATTTCAGCAATTTTTTTAAGAAGTGGTTCATTCATTTTCAAGCTCAAATATTCAATAGAAATTTCACCGATGGAAAATCTACCATCGTCTGTACCGAGAAAGTTGTTGTTGAGAGTTGCTTCAGCTGAGAAGGAATAATCACCCGACGGCAGCCCCTCGATAGTTGCGTAGTAGTTACCTTGTCCTGTTGGGACAAGAGTTATTTCGCGGGTTTCACCTTTTCCTATTACTTTAGCTTTAAGATTTGCTTTTTCGATAGGATTATAGGAAGCATCGTAAACTTCGCCAAAAAGTTCAACTACTTCATTTTCGTTATAGAATTTGCGCGAAGTACGAACTTTGACTGGCTTGGCCTGTTCGGCAACGGAAAGCCATCGCAAGCTATTATTGACAAATATGTTCAACAAGTCTTCGGCTTGACGTCCTTTTGCAAGTTCAGAAGCATAACCAAAAAGCTTCCATCGGTGTAAACCATACCCCATCAGAGCGATAGATTTGCTATTTTGAAAATGTCGGGACATAATTAAAGGTTCATTCAAAGGAGCGTTGTTGATTTTCATTGTTGCTAAAACTTCGCTTTCAGCTTTTGGACGAACAAATGTTTCTGTGCGAAAAAGTGGTGGAAGGGAATTCCACAGTTTTAGATCGTCTTCGCTTCCGGTAATTCTTAATATTGGAGAAGAAAGAGCAGAACTTTTGAAATCAGGAACAACAAGTAATTCCTGCGGACGCGAAGAAACCACAATAAAAGGTAAATAATTTTGAAATTCTTTAAGTTTATTATAATCTGTGGTTTGCGAGGCAATGAAAAGAAGCGGTTTCCCGCGTTCTAATTCAAGTTTTATCATATCGATAACATTTTTCGGGGTTGATTGAATAGGGAAGCCGACAAAAACAATAAGTTCGCTAGATTGCAGAACTTTCGAGTTAGGTGCTTCGTAGAATTCGGCACCTTTTTTCTGGATAAATTCTTTAATTTCAACACCTTTTTCGAGTAAGATTGATTGTTTAATCATCGATAAATCTGGGGAAGGAGAGCCTGCAAAAATTGCGAAATTTCGCTTGTTTTCCAAAACACGGATAAATTCAGAAATTGAGTTGTTTTTGCGGGTAATTTCATTATCTATCGGGTCAATTTGCGCAGTTATTTTGTGGTTACCTGGTTTAGTAGGAATATATTCGAAATTATGAAAATAGCGTTCTCTGCCTTGTTCGATTAAAATATCTTGTTCAGCAATTTTTTCTTCATTAAAGAATAATTTTAATTTCACAGTTTTATTTGAAAAGCCATTTGCTTTGAAATTAACCATAATTTGAATTTTATTATCGACGTAAGCAATTTCGTTAGTAACAACTGATAAAACTGCAATATCTATGGGTTCGGTTGTATCGCCAATGCCGACAACGTAAAATGGAGTAGTGAAGCGTTCTGCATCGAAAATAGGATTTGCACCAGCGTTATATGCACCATCAGTGAAAAGCACAATGGCACGGATATTGTCTTCGTCGCGGTATCTATCCAACCTGCGAATTGCTTTTGAAATGTCAGTTGCTCTGCCATCAAACGATAAACTATCAATATTGAATTTATCTAATTGTTTGACATCACTATCGAAGAGAAAAGTGATATTGTCCAGATTATCAATATTAGAATTAATCAGGGCATTTTTAAAAGTTTCAGATCTATTGCCTTTTGCATCAGTGGTACCGGTAGAGATAGAATTATCGAGAAGAATTGCTATTTGGGGTTTTTCGATAAATGCACGAGTGATTGAATATATTGGTTCAAAAATAGCAAAAATCAAAATTGCAAGAGCAAATCCACGAAGAGCAATAAGCAGATATCGCTTTTTTTCTGAAATTGGAGGGATAGTAGTTTTATATGCCCAAAAAGATAATGCAAATCCAGCTATTACAAATAATATCAACAGCCACCAGTAACCAGAAATAATCAAATTGTATGAATTCATAACGTGTATTTTTTTTATCAAAAACAAATATGAAAATATAGTAACGAAACAACAACGAAAATATGAAAAATAAATTAGTAAATCATCAGAAGAAAAATCAAAAAGTTGCAATTAGAATTCATCAAATGTTCATAATTCGTTTATATTTTTTTTTGTTAAATCTTGTTTTTTTCTTTATATTAGGTAGATGCTTAAATGATTTTGTTTAATACAAAGGACTTATAATGAAATCAAGATTAGTTTTATTACTGCTAATTTTTGCTATTACATTTGAAGCATATCCTTGCACAAACTTTCTGGTAACAAAAGGAGCTTCGGCAGACGGTTCGACAATGATTTCCTATTCAGCAGATGCAGGTGGATTTATGGAACCACTTTACTATGCACCAGCTGCGAAGCACCCCGAAGGATCGTGGCTTGATATCTACGAGTGGGATAGCGGCAAACATCTTGGGAAAATAAAGCAAGTTCCTGAAACATATAAAGTAATTGGGAATATGAATGAATATCAGGTAGTGATTGGAGAAACAACATTTGGAGGACGAGAAGAGCTGAAAGATACGGCTGCAATATTGGATTATGGTTCGCTTATGTATATAGCATTGCAAAGAGCAAAAACAGCGAGAGAAGCAATAAGAGTTATGACTGAACTTGTCGCTGAATATGGGTATTATAGCTCGGGTGAATCTTTTTCTGTTGGCGATCCCGAAGAAGTATGGATTCTGGAGATGATAAGCAAAGGTCCGTATGAAAAAGGTGCTGTGTGGGTAGCAGTTCGTATTCCCGATGGATATGTAGCAGCGCACGCTAATCAAGCACGAATCCGACAATTCCCAATGAACGATCCCGAAAATTGTATGTTTGCACCGGATGTGGTTTCTTTCGCTATTGCTCGGGGATACTACAATCCTAAACAAGGGCCATTTAGTTTTGCTGATGCTTATTGTCCACTTGACCCAAGTAGCTTGTTATTTTGCGAGGGACGAGTATGGAGTCTATTCAGACGTGCAGCACCATCGCTGAATTTATCGAGCGATTATTGGCGTGCATATGAAGGTGAAAAACCTTATCCCTTATACATAAAGCCTGATAAGAAGCTTACTCCGCAAGACGTAATGAGCTTAATGAGGGACCATTTCAACGATACAGAATTTGATATGACAAAAGGTTTAGCAGCAGAACCATTTGGAAATCCATATAGATGGAAGCCACTTGTATTTAAAATTACCGGCGACACAACAACTTATGCCTGGGAACGACCAATTTCAACTCAGCAGACTGCATTTTCTTTTGTTTCTCAAAGTAGAAGTTTCTTGCCAAGGGAAATTGCAGGAGTATTTTGGTATGGAGTAGATGATACTTATTCAACCGTGTATGTGCCACTTTATGTAGGTTCAATGAATGACATCCCGAAATGTTTCAAAGGGGGTAGTATTAAAGAACTCGACTTGAATTCTGCTTTTTGGATTTTTAATCTTGTTGCAAACCTTGCATATACGAAATATTCATATATCATCAAAGACATTCAAGTAGTGCAAAAGCGTCTTGAAAGCAAGTATGAAATGTTTCAGCCAATAATCGAGAAGGCAGCAATTGATTTGTATCAAAAAGATAGATCTTCTGCGATGCAATTTTTGAGCGATTATTCACTGAACGAATCTCAAAAAATGTTCGATGAATGGTTTGCTCTCTGGAAGCAGTTGGTTGCTAAATATAATGACGGATATATTAATGATGTAAATGTTGATAACGGGCGTCATCCAAAAGGTGTCGGGTATGGCGATGAATTTTTCAAACGGGTTGTAAAAGAACGCCCAGGCTATTATGAAGTTAAAATGAAAAAGAAAAAAGACAAGAAAAAAGGGAAATAATTATTAGAAAAGGGCGTATTGAAAAATACGCCTTTTTTTCTATTAATGATTAAGTGTATTTTTCATTAAAAAAGCATTGGAGAAAAGCACTCAAAAAAAAATAACAATAATTTTTGTCAATAAAATCGATGAAATAATAATATCTTTTAGACAAATAACAAGAAGCAACAAAAAAGAGGCTGCCCAAAGTAGCCAGCCTCTTCCCTATTTAAGTTCTATAATTATCAATTAAGGTTTCTCGAAAACTTTGTCCTCTAATACACCACCAATTTCATATTCATCAAAATTAAATACCATTACTGTATTACCGTTAATTTTCAACTCAATTACAGAGGGAACGATTGCACCACTGACTTTTGTTTTTTCTTCGAAAACATATTCAATGGCATTAGTTTCATCGTCTTTTTTAACTTCGGTAGCTAATTTATAGAACCAATTTGTAATCTCATCAATGTAGATAGTGGAAATATCATTATCTTTGTCCTTCATTTCTACAGTAATGTAATTTTTATCATCAATTGTTTCTTTGCCAAGATATTTGAATGAATATCCTTCTTCACCGTATTTAGTTATAGGTGAATTAAGGAAATCAAAAATTTGTAAAATTTGATCTTTTGCGGCATCAGGCAAGTTTCGCTTCTCTTTGGAGCCAGTGAGAGGATTGACCATCCAGGCTTTTTTGCCATCGTAAGCCTGAATAATAGTATTGCCCATATATTCGATTTCAATTCTGACTTTGTCGGGTCTTTTGATTTTGTAAACGATAGGAATTTGTTCGCCTTGTTCAGCAATGAACTGACTGCCGTGTATGACAAAAGTTTCAATTTTATCTAATGCTTCTTTATTCATTGCTTTGATTGCATTTTTCATTATTTCATCGATATTTTGAGAATAAAGCAAATTTGCGGAAGCAAACAAAAAGAATAAAAGCAAATATTTTTTCATAACTACCTCTAATTATTGATTTTTAAAAATAAGTAAAAAATAAAATATAATAAAGCAATATTATTATTTTTATTGTTTTTCTAAGAAAGTTCCTAATTCTGAAATAATCACAGCGGAGAATAGTAGAGCAGCTCCGAAAATCTCAGTATTCGTCATAGTTTCACTAAGAAAGATAACTGCGACTGAACTTGCAACAATAGGTTCGAGCGAGAAAATCAAAGCAGCTTTGACAGGAGTAGTGTATCTTTGAATACTTGTATGAATAAATGTAACTAAAAATGATGCTAATACTGCATTGAATGCTAATGAAATTAGAAGTAAATTATCGAATTTCACAATCCAAGAACCATCTTCGAAAGTAACAAAATAAACAATAGCAATAATCGACGATGCCACAAATTGCAAAAAAACTAACTGAGCAGTAATGGAGCGATTTTCTATTTTTTTTGTAAAGACATCCATATATGTAATATAGAATGCCCAAAACATTGTAGAGAAGAGAGTAAGAACATCACCAATGTTTATATTGTCGAAATCGGGGTTAGTGAAGATCCACAGTCCAATCATAGCAACAAAAACACCCCAGAAAGAGTATTTGCTAATCTTTTTACGGCAGACTATGTAATATACAATTGGTGTAAGTGGAACAGTAATGCCAGTAATAAAAGCTGATTTTGAAACAGTTGTGTATTTCAAGCCAACTGTTTGAAGCAAAAACCCGCCACCGAAGAATAAGCCTAAAATTAGCCCATTGATTAGAGTTTTATTGTTTATCTTAAATAATTTTTTGTTAAAGAAAATAACGCACAGAAAAATGGCAATACAAAAACGCAATAGGATATACACACTTGGAGATGTGAACTTCAATCCTATTTTTGTAAAGACGAAAGTTCCGCCCCAGATAAAAGTGACTAAAAAAAGGGAAAGCTCAGCATAGAAAGGCTTCAATCAGATGCTCCATCTTTATTCTCGATATCATTTAAAACAGGCAAATCATTTTTATTATTTTCACTCGCGTTATTTTGTTTTTTTGCTTGATTTTGACGTCTTAGTTGATTAAAGTTTATTGATGGAGTAAGTTTTACGTGTTTTCGAATGATACCGCGAGCACGAAGAGTATCTTCAGCGTATAAATATCTTTGAATATTCCGTAAACTCGAACGAGCTTCCTTAGGAATTTGAATGATTGGGATAAGAGCTTCTTCGACTTCGAGAGGATTATCGGGTAATTGAACAATGCCATCTTTGTTTGAAGTAAAATCGAGCCAGGGACCACCTTTAGTGCGAGAGAAACCAAAATGTCCGAGTAAAATCACAGGTGTTCCACTAAAAGGAATAAATTTGCCGCTGGTATCTTTTTTTGCAGATTCACCCCAATTGTAAAGCCATTCAGCATCATCAATAAACTGGCGTAAGCAGGAATGGGAAACAGGCCGTCCGGGCATTTCAAATTGATGGAAGGCACTGCCAGCTGCACTATGGAAATTGAAAGTAAAAGGCATGATCCACGTGCTATCGAGAGACGAACGTCTGAGGCGTTCTCTCCATACAAGAGCATATCTACCTGGAAACGATGGGGTTCGCTCTTTACCAGAGTTGACAGCAGCAAATCGAACTAATTTGCCATTTTCGTAGCATCCATAGGCTTGTTTATCAATGGAAGCCAATATGATTTTTTTAATATTGCTTGCAGACGAGTACGATTGAGGGAAAATTGAATAATCAAGAATATTGTTCGTAAAAATTTCAGGTACAATAATTTTTTCACCATTTTTGATAAAGCGTAATTCTTTTCGATTTAACGTCATAATGATTTTTTTGGCAATTGATTTATCGATACTATCTGGCAGAGAAGAAAAAATCGAATCAAGGAAGCCGCGATTCTTAATTTCTACAAGATTGTACTTTATGTAAGGTGGTTCATAATAAGCGGTATTTGTTTGTTCAGTCTCAACATCTGGAGAAATGTCAGGATTTTCTTGAAAAGTATCGTCATTTTTGCTGCAACTTATTAGAAAAATTGATATTATCGCAAAACAGAGAAAAAATTTGTTTAACATATCGTTTTAATTATTGATTTATAAAGTGAATTGGAATAGTCAATTTTGAATGAACTGGCTTACCTCCACGTTTAGCAGGGCGAAATTTCACATAGTCTATCACATTAAGAGCATAAGAATTAAATAAATCGTTATCTGATGAGACAACTTTCTTTTCGATAACATTACCAAGTTCGTTAAGCACAATTTCGATGGTAACAGTCCCTTCTTTACCTTGTTCTTTAGCTCTTTGAGGTATTATAAGGTTTTCGGTAATGTCGCGATAGTCGTAATAAGGAGCTTCGTCGATTTCAGGTTTTTCTTCTGCTAACTGGATACCACCGTTAATAGTTTCAATTTGAATATGGGCAACACCTTCCTGGGTTCTAATTTTATTAGAGGATTTGGTATCAAACTTAATTCTCTCGGAATTTTTAAGCATCATAGCTAAATTATTCAACAGATTAATTTTTCCAGGGAATAGGAAATATTTACTTTTTTCAATATTAATTTTGTCTAATTGGTTGATTTTTTTCAAAATGCTATCACATTTCGAATTAATGTTTTGCATAAAGGTGTTCTTTTCCTCTAAGCTCATCTCTGCGCTTAGAAAAGCAGAACTATTAGCAATCATAAAGAACTGATAAGCAGAAGAATAATCTTCGAGTTCAAGCAACCAATCAGCAAATTCAACGAACTTGCTTGGATGTATTGCTGAAAAGTCGTTCCCAAAGTGATTGGATAGCCCTTTATATATTTTTGAATGGTCTTTTGCATAAATGCCGATTTTAATTTCATCAAAATTGTTTTGAGAGAATAGGAACACACAACTCGATAAAAAATAAACTAAAAAAAACAACTTTTTCATATAATATAATACCAGAAACTAATTATCTATATTAGCAAATATAAAAAATAATTGCACAAAATAAAAACCGCATACGAACCAGAATAAGCAAAGCTAATTACTACTTAGCAATACGCATCCATTTAAACAAATCTTTAAAAGTAGGTTTCTTTCCATACATAAGAATGCCAACTCGATAAATCCTTGCGGCAATTTTCAGGCATAAAAAGAATGTTCCGACTGTTAAAACAATTGATGCTAATATTTGCCAGAGTGGCACTTGTGTTGCAGCGATTCGAACTGTCATCAATATAGGAGTGAAAAACGGAATAAGCGACAAAATTATGGCAAGAATGCTATCAGGATTACTAATCACATTGAAAACAAGCAAAATAGGAATGATTATTGGCAAAGTAACAGGAGTTTGTAATTGTGCAGCATCTTGTTCTTGGTCGACAGCCGAACCAATAGCTGCAAACAAAGTTGCATAGATAAAATAACCAATTAAGAAATAATAAATGAAGCCAATAATAAGCCAAGGAGAGATAGCTGGAATTTCAAGACCAGCAATATTGAGCATGGTTCCGGAGCTTTGTGGCATTGCAGTTTGATTTTGCAATTGAGCAATCTGCTCCGGAGAAATAGAACCGCTGAAAATTGTTCCTGCAATTGTAATTGCAGCAAAACCGAGAATAATCCAGACAGTGACCTGTGTTAACCCAACCAGCCCAATTCCGATAACCTTTCCCATCATAATTTCGAATGGTTTTGCAGAAGAAGCAACAACTTCAATTATGCGATTTGCCTTTTCTTCGATTACTCCCCGGCTAACAAGCGAGCCATAAGCAAACATCAGGAAATAAATCACAAAGCCCAGAAAGTAGCCAATTGCAGCATAAACTTCTGTGTAATCTTTTTGTTCGCCACGTTCAGTAACTTTTAGAGTTTTTATTTTGAAAGGCTTGTCTATTAATTTGAGAATATCATCAGTTGCTCCCGCATCTTTAAGTTGTTTTTGCTTTATAATATCACCAAGATTGCCTTCTAAGCTGGTAATAAATCCAATGCCACCACCCGAGGTGAAAACAAGTGCTTCGCCACTGCTAATTACATTTTCATCAACAACGACGAAACCATCACTTTCGCCAGCAAGAACTTGACGACGAAGTTCATCTTCTGATTTATCAGATAAGTAATATTTTGAAGTATCGAGGTTTACCAATTTCTGTCCAATCCCAAAATTTGTTTTATCGACGATAGCAATTTTTTTGGAAGTTGAATCAGCAGATAAATAAGCCACTAAACCGGGAATAACAATCAGCAAAATGAGGAACAATGGTCCTAAAAGAGTGCCAATAATAAAACCTTTTGATTTAATACGAGTAAAATATTCGTGCGAAATAATTGTGATAATTTTATTGTTCATTTTTATCTCCTTGTTGATTAGCAACAGTATCAATGAAAATTTCGTGCATTGTGGGGAGCGAAAGGTCAAATCTTGTTACAGTGGCAAATTCAGAAACAGTTTTGAAAATATCATTAGTATTAATTGATTGATTAAGCAATTTTAATTCTAAACGTGAATTTGAACGGTTAAGAATTTCTACATTCTCAAGTAATTTGATAAATTCATCGCTTCCGTCAAATTCGACAACTAAATGATTGCGACCATATCTCGATTTGATTTCTGAAACTTTACCGTCGAGGACGAGTTTGCCCTTGTTAATCATACAAATGCTGTCGCACAGTTCTTCGACTTGCGACATAACGTGGGTTGAAAGGATAATTGTTTTACCTTCATCTCTAAGTTCAAGCAAAATATTTTTAACAAGTTCAGTGTTGATTGGGTCGAACCCAGAGAATGGCTCATCAAGAATAATAAGTTCAGGAGAATGGAGAATAGTTGTAATAAACTGAATTTTTTGCTGCATACCTTTGGATAATTCTTGAATTTTTTTATTTTCCCAGCCAGAAGCACCAAGCTTATTAAGCCAAAAGCGAGCACATTCGATAGCGGTTGATTTTGGTATTCCTTTTAGTCGGGCAAAATAAACGATTTGTTCCATTACTTTAAGTTTTTTGTAAAGACCTCTTTCTTCTGGCAAATAACCGATTTTATTTTGCAAATTTGAATTAAGTTTTTCGTCAAAAATATAAATTTCACCTTCGTCAGGGATTAAAATATTGTTAATCATTCGAATAAGGGTTGTTTTGCCAGCACCATTGGGACCGAGCAAACCAAAAATTTGCCCGCTTTCGACTGTAAAAGAAACATTATTAGCAGCGGCATAGTTCCCAAATCTTTTAGTAACATTTTTTACTTCGAGTATTTCCATCTATATTGCTCACATAAATTGAAGAAAAAAACTCAACAAACATACGAAAGAAAAGAATAAAAAGTTTCATTTTTATTCTGATAACGATTGAGTTAGTCGCTTTATAACAAAAAAATAAAGAGAAGAAACAAATTTAAAACTCTCAAAAATGGGCTGAACCATCGATATAGAACAGTCTATATTTCGAAAAAGTTGACAATTATTCTTCGATGGAATTTATAATATCCATTATGATATTTGTTTGCTCTAAATCTTTAACAGCAATGTTCAAGCAATGTCCGACTTCGTTAATAACGTCCATTTCGTCGTAGCTAATTTTGTAACCAAATAGAGAACCAGAAGCATTGGCAATAAACACACCAATAGCAATTAAGTGTTTTTTAAAAGAAAGTGCGTCTTTGGGTTCAATTTTATTATCAAGGATAAATGCAGTTTTGCGCAAAATTTCTTTTGCAGGTTGTTTTTGAGCATCGAAAATGTTACTGAGTTCATCACCATTAGGAACAGTTTGAAGAATTTCTTTTGCAAGGGAGTTATTTAACTTATGGGAATTTTTGATAATTACTTCGATAGCGTCTTTTTCTTTTTTGTCGATTTTTCCATCAGCGCCGGCAATCATTTTAAAAACCGCAAAAATTGAAGATTGCAAAATAGCCCAATCTTCGTTCGGAAGCAATTCTTTGTAAGCCATATTAACCTCGAAAAAAGGATAAAAGTAGTATTTTTAGAGACTTAAAAGATAAAATTATATTGTAAAGAATCAATTGTTTTTGCGAATAAATTCTTCCAAGGTAAAGTAAGAATTTGTGAAATGTTTGCCGACACGGTAATTATCTTCGTCAAAATATACGCGCAATTTTTGCTCGATTGTCTGAAAGAAGTGGACAGGGACAGAAAATTCGGAGGAAATAAACAATCTACCACCTGAATTAATAATTGCACTTGTTAGCAGTGATTGCTGTTCAGATTGCACTTGATAAGTGGCTTCGCCTGTACGGATAAAACGAAATCTAATGCAGGAATAGCCAAGAGTATCGATTTTATCTTCGGCACGCATTAAATTTGAGTGTTCAACAATAGCAGGTGGGAAAGAATTTTCGACAAGAGTATCGATTGAGCTCACCAACCAGGATTCATTTACTGCTTTGCAAGATTGACTGAATGGAAAAAATAAATACGGTTGAAATGGTCCTCCTGGCGAAACAGCAGCATTAATAACATCCCCGGCAACCGAACGAATTCTCTTTGAAACAGAATCTATAACTAAGAAGAATTTTCTATTGACCCAGGGTGAAGTTTTTCTCATTACATCTTTTATTTCACCTTTTGATTCGGCGGCAGTATAGTCTGTAAAACACAAATTTAGATGGAATCTGCCCAATTTATCAACAGAATCACATTTGACAATAAATCTTTCCCAGCGGTCCCTCACCAAAGGGGTATCGTCCTCAAAAACGATACTATCGCGGGATTCGACGCGATAAATTAGCAGGTCACCTTGCTGAAATTTATATTTGAAACAAGCTGTATCACCTGGAACTTTTTCAATTTCCTCAAAATCAGATTGAGCGAGACAAAATATGCTCGTTGTTATGAGTACTATTAAATAAACTAACTTTTTCATATGCTCGAAAAAATGTATTTGTAATAATTACAAAAATAGTGTTAATTTTGAAATAATTGACGATAATAATGATAAATCGTTTCATTAGGGCGCATTCGTCTAACGGTTAGGACGCAGCCCTCTCAAGGCTGAAATAGGGGTTCGATTCCCCTATGCGCTGCAAGAGTTCCTCGGTAATATTCCACAACAAAGATTAGTTGATTGATTTGTAAACATTTTTTTTTATTTTTGGATATGTTAAATATTGCCGAAAAATATGGATGAAATAGCAAAAAATTTAGACAAGTTTAAATTTTACGTTGAGGGAAAAGTTCAATTTAACGAAGTTGATTCTTTCGAGGTCGTTCACAATATACAATATCTATATTGGATGGAAAATTCACGATTGGAATATCTGGACAAAATTGGGATCAAAATAGGGAGAAATACTATTAGAGAAAAATTACCATTGATGGTTGTAAACACAAGCATTTCTTATCTTGCTCCTTTATTTTTCACAGACAAATATAGAGTATATTGCCGAACAGCTTCAATTGGGAATTCATCACTGACGATGGAAAATATTGTAACGAATGAAAGTAATGAAGTGTGTGCAATAGCAAGGTCTGTAATGGTGCATCTTGAAAAAGGAACTTTCAAATCAAAAAGAATTCCTGATGAAGTAAGAGAAAAAATCAAGCAATTTGAACAGGTTAATTTAGAAATTTCGGGTTAATATGAAGAAAATAGAGAACTGGGCAGCAAACGAACTTGCAGCTCAATGCATTATCCCAAGATTGGACATCGAGAAATTTTCTGAGGATAGTGAATACAAGAATGAGATAATAAAGCTCGTGGAAAAGGGCATTGGTGGATTTTGTATTTTTGGTGGGAATTGCGAACTTGTTGAGAAAACTACAAGTTATTTGCAGTCAATAGCAGAAATACCGCTAATATTTGCAGCGGATTTTGAAAATGGACTACCTATGCGTTTGGACGATGGAACTTCGTTTCCCCACGCAATGGCTATTGGTATTGCCAACGACACAAAAATAACAGAAGAGATATCAATTGCAATTGCTAAAGAAGCAAAAGACATTGGTGTGCACTGGAATTTAGCACCTGTGTGCGATATAAACTCAAATCCAAAAAATCCAATAATAAATATTCGCTCTTTTGGTCAAACAAGCGAAATTGTTGTCCAACACATTAGGACATATATCAGAGGGACACAATCAGAAAAAGTTGCAGCAACGGCAAAACATTTTCCGGGACATGGGAATACTTCTATTGATTCTCACATAGAATTGCCAATAATTGATTGCAGTTTAAGTGAATTATATGAAAACGAATTAATTCCATTCCAAACAGCAATTAAGTGCAACGTAAAGTCAATTATGGTTGGACATCTCCTTGTAAAATCTATTGACGAGAACAAACCAGCATCACTATCTGAGAAGGTCATAAAGTTATACATTCGAGAAAAGCTTGGCTATGATGGGATTGTTCTAACAGATGCATTGGATATGAAGTCAGTTTCTAATAAGTTTTCACCAAATGAATTAATAATGCAAGCGATTTCGGCGGGGAACGATATTTTGTTGATGCCCGAAAATCCATCAGTTGCAATTAGCATTGTCGCACAGGCAATTGAGAAGTCAGAAGAGTTGCGGGAACAAGTTATCAATTCAGTTCGGAAAATACATTCTTTAAAAAGATTTTGCGGGCTAATTCCAAGTTTTGCTAGAAATGAAACAAAACTGAATACTTGGATGAAGCATACAAATCTGGCTTTAAGAGCAGCGATAAAAACGATCAAATCGAATATTGCTGAAAGTGAGTTGCCAATAGATAATAGCAAACAATATGCTGCATTTTCAATTATCCAGAACGATTATGATATGCAAGCAGCATCAAGATTTTTTACAATGTTGGCACAGGCAACAGAGAATGACTGCGACTACGGATATTTAGATACAAATATTTCAGATGATGATATTCAAAAATTAGTAGAAAACATTCAAAATGCAGAATTTTTGATTTTTGCGATTTTTTCGAAAGGCAGAGCCTATCAAGGGGACATTGAAATTTCTGAAAAATTAAATACAATTATAGAAAAGGTATCGAACGGAAGGAAAAAGTATGTAATTATATTCGGTTATCCATATTTTGCAAGAGAGTTAGAGTGCAAAAATATAATTTATTGCTATTCAGATTCTTTTCCTTCGATTGCAGCTGCGATAATGAAATTAACGGGAAGAGAGTTGCCTGAAAATTATTAATTTTGTTAAACAATTGAAAAATAATATGAGTAAACGTTTACGAGTTTTATTTTTAACCGCGAGATTTCCATATCCACTGATTGGTGGAGACAGATTAAAACCATATTATATTTTGAAATACCTGGGAAAGCAATGTGATGTAACATTAGTAACCTTTCATCAAGGGACTGATTTACCTAAGAGTTATATTAACGAAATTGAAAAATTAGGGGTCAAATTAATTATAATTCCGCTTGATCCTGTTTCGGCAGGTTTGAAAGCAGGAATGAAGTTACTGACAAAAAGTCCACTGGAAATAGATTATTATTATTCAAATAACTACAAGAAAGCAGTAGAAGAATTGCAACCTGAAAGAAATTTTGATGTTGCGATTGCTTTCTTTATGCGAACAGCAGAATACATTAAAGATTTAAGAGTGCCTAAAATATTAATGGCAGAAGATTGCAGAACAATTTACCAATATCGTTCATTTCGGGAATCAAAGAGTTTGCTACAAAAATTAGTAAGGCGTTGGGAGTACAACAAGTTAAAAAAATACGAACCTGAGATTGTTAATTATTTCGACATTGTAACTTTCGTAAGTAACGACGATATAAAAGAAATGCAAAAGTTAAACAGCGGAGTTGAATACAGATTACTTTCGAATGGAGTTGATTTGAACAGGTATATATTTAACAACGACATAAGAAACCGGGAAGGCATTCTGTTCGCTGGGAAGCTCGATGTTTGGGCAAATCAAATAATGATAAATACAATTGTCAATGAGATACTACCTGAAATATTGGCAAAACTGCCAGAAGTAGAGTTTCACATAGCAGGAGCCAAACCACCTCACAGTATAATGTCGCTAAAGGCCAAGAAAAACATTAATCTTCATATTGATGTACCAGATATGTTGCCATATTTACATAGTGCAAGGTTATTTTTGCACCCACATTCGGGTGGGTCTGGCATTCAGAATAAATTATTAGAGGCAATGGCAAGTGGTTGCCCTGTAATTACTACACCGACTGGCAATCAAGGTATTTATGCAAAAAACGAAGAAAGTGCGATAATATGTAACACTAAAGAAGAGATGATACGTTATGCAGTTAAGATATTAAAAGATGATGAATTTGCATCAAAGCTTGCAAATAATGCAAGAGTGCTTATCGAAGAAAAGCACTCTTGGGAAGCAATTTATCAACAGTTAGATGATATTCTTAAAGAATTGCTGGATTAAGTTTAATTGAATGGCTTAAGCAATGGAAAATCTTTTCCAATAACGACGGTGGAACGAACGAATAAAGTAGAATCAATTGTACTAACCACTAATGAATCAGGTATACCAATGGCGTAAGCTACTTTCCTTGCACTGCGTACATCTCCGAGCCTATCTAGAATAAACGATTTTTCTTCTTTCTTTGGATAGTTACCAATTTCGACAACATCAAATCCGCGAAGGCGTAAAAATTCCATAACTTTAGCAGCAAGTCCGGGCTCACCACAAGCATTCAGCACATTCACCTGAATAACAATGTCGTTTTGGCTTGTATTTGCTCCGTTCTCAATTTCAGCCTGAACAGGTGGAGATATAATTACTCGATTAATAAAAGACGAAAGCATAACGATAACGATTAAGCCAAAAGAAACCAGCAATAGAATGTTAGCAGTTTTGTTGTTTGATAAGATTTTCATATTCCCCCCAAAAATTATAAAATAATCACAGGGGAATTATCAATAATTATGCCATTATATTTCCCAGGTTCCTTTATCAGGGAAATAAATTTGCATTTTTGTATCACCGGCTTTAATGGAAACAGTGCGAGAAATAGTATCGCCGGTATCTTCACTCAAAATTTTTATGCCGCGTTTCAATAAACCGGCTTTCACGGCAACAGTATTGCGTTGACCAATACTGAAATATTCACCGAGTTCAATTTTGGTTTTTGCTCCACCAGCGATTTTAGCAAAGATTTTTTCCTTAGGGCAGCCTAATTCATTCATTTTTTGCAACAGAGCGTCAACAGCAGTATCAGCGAAATATCCGGGAAGTTTTTCAGCTTTTTCTTTGTCCGTGTTAGATTGTGGGAGGGCAACGTGAGCAAGTCCAACTGTATTTTTAGATGGGCAGAATAAACCCAGACCTATGCAGGAACCAAGCGCGAAAATTTTCAAAACCTTATTCGGGTCGCTGGAAACATCCATAGCCCCCATACCAAGAATAATCTGGTTTGTTTTGGCAGTTCTATCGAGATGGTTGCTGGGCAGTTTGAAATCTTTTTTAACTTTTTTGAGATGGCTTACATCTTGAGTATATGCAAGTTTAATTTTATATATTAACTGCGAGAAAAGTTCAGGCAATGCACGAGCACCTGCACCCGGCTTAGGCTGGAAATCGACAGCACCAGCTTCGAAAGCTTCCTTGGTAATTTGCGAATCTTTTTCGGTTAAAGCACTGAGAACTATTGTTGGGATAGGATCGACTGGCATCAGGTTATGCAGGAACTGGATGCCATTCATACGAGGCATTTCCATATCAAGGATGATTACATCAGGCTTTAATCTATTGACTTGATTAAGAGCAATATAGCCGTCAGTAGCAGTGCCAACCACTTCAATCATAGGATCTTTTGCTAAACCCTTTGCTAGAATATCAAGCACCAGAGCTTGATCAT
Source organism: Eximiradius sp. (assembly GCA_937127445.1). Classification (GTDB taxonomy): domain Bacteria; phylum Bacteroidota; class Ignavibacteria; order Kapaibacteriales; family UBA2268; genus JAKIZO01. The sequence goes on from CAKZLY010000030.1 coordinate 30,995, forward strand.
CAACGATTAAAACTTTAATTTTTTGATTGCTAACATTATTATTCGCTTGCATATAATTTTCTCAAAAAAGTATATATATATTTGTTAACTACAAATTAATAATAATACATTATTTTTTATCAACTAAATCATTAATACTTGAAACAAGTGTATCGAAATTTACAGGTTTGCTAATATAATCATTAGCACCGGCAGCAAAGCATCTATCACGATCACCAGGCATTGCGAGAGCAGTAAGCGCAATAATAGGGATATGAGAAGTATTGTTGTCACTTTTCAAAATGCGAATAGCTTCGATCCCATCCATTTTTGGCATCTGAATATCCATCAAAATAATATCGGGCTTGTATTCGACAGCAGACTCGATTGCTTCTTTACCATTACGGGCAACAAGTACAGAATAACCAGCATATTCTAAAAATGCTTCCATAGTTTCAAGGTTAGCTTCATTATCCTCAGCTAAGAGGATTAGTATTTTGTCTTTTGTCATATCATTTATCTCCGAATCAACAAGTAATTTTGCCTTTTGTTTTTCAAGCTTTAAATCAACTTTATTTAAAGTTTCATATAAGGTAATAAGTTTATATGGCTTTTGCACATAGCCATCGGCACCATTGGCAATTGCGCGTGTTTTTTCTTTTAATATTGAAACGATTACAACTGGAATATATTTGTGGTCTTCGTGTAATTTTATATGTTTTAAATAATCCCAACCAGATTTGTCCCAAAGCAGCACATCAAGAATAACTATATCATATTTTTTTTGATAAAGCATATCTTCAATTTTTTGCTCAAAATCATAAAAATCGGACGCGATGCTAAACCGTTCGAGATCTTGTCTAATTAGTTCGGCATCTTCTTTTGAACTACAAATAATCAAAGCAGTTTTTATATTGGAAAATTGTTTATTAAGCAACTCATCATAGTAAGCATCATAAGCTTTTTGGCTTTTAATTGGGAGTGTGATAATAAATTTGCTGCCAAAGCCGAATTGGCTTTCAACCGCGACACTACCACCCATCATTTCGGTTAATTTAGCAACTAACGCAAGCCCTAATCCTGTACCTTCGTATTCACGCGAAAGATTGCTGCTAATTTGAGAAAAGGGTTTGAACAATTTGTTCATATCTTCTGTGCGGATACCGATGCCTGTATCCCAAACAGTGAAACGGATAAGATTATTATCAAGTTCTGCTGAGATAGATAAGCCAACAGAACCACCTTTTTGAGTAAATTTTACAGCATTGTTAAGTAGGTTAATCAAAATTTGCTTTGTACGGATTTGGTCAGCATAAATTTCCTTTGGGGTTCCGTCTTGAATATCGAGCTGTATTGTAATTTCCTTTTTATTAGCCATCTGTCTGATGAAATTAATTGAAGATTGAGCAATCTGTTCGACAGAGCAATCTTCCATATAAATTTCAAATTTTCCTGCTTCAATTTTAGAAATGTCTAAAATATCGTTAATTAAATTAAGAAGATGATGACCACTATCGTGAATAGTAGTTAAAGCACGCTGAAAACGGTCATTTGATTGTATTTCCTGATGTTTGAGAAGAATTTCCGAGAGCCCAAGAATAGCATTAAGAGGTGTCCGAAGTTCGTGGCTCATATTTGCCAGGAATTCATCTTTAGTTCGAATGGCGCGTTCGAGTTCGGCATTGAGGGCGCTAAGTTCTTCGGTACGTTCCATCACACGTTCAGCAAGCAAACGGCGTTCGAGGTTTAGGGCTTCTTCGATTTTTTTCCTGTAAATAACCATTGCTGTCTGAGTTGAGACAAAAACAAGAATATCTTTTGTAAGCTCATCGAACATAATATCTTGATGGTAGCTTTTAACAGCAATTACCCCAATTGTCTGGTTTCCAATTGTTTTCAAAGGAACACCCAGCCAATATTTAGGAATTAATCCCTGGATTTCAATTGTTCCATCCGAAGCTAATTCTAATAATTTTTTTTCATCGAGAAGCTGAAAATGCCCTGTTTTGATAACATATTCGACTAACCCATTTGCGAATGGGTAAGGTCCGCTGAAAGATGGCTTTGGTGAATCAATTTCATCAACATAATAAGGGAATTGGATTTCGTCGCGTTCGAGGTCATAAATTGCAATAAAGAAATTACGAGCAAAAATGAGTTGAGAAATAGAATGATGAATAAATTTATAAAGGTCATGGAAATTATCAATATTATAAGCAGCTTCAGAGATGCTATAAACAGATTGTTGTAATTTCTCTGATAATTTACGATGAGTAATGTCTTCGGTAGTACCCTCGATATATAAGACATTTCCGTTTGCGTCTCTTACTACTCTTGATTTTTCCAGAACATTAAGAGCTGAACCATCTTTTTTTATCCAAGTACTTTCGAAAACCTGAATTTCGTCGCTTGAAAGTATAGAATTCAGAAAAGATTGTCGTTCAGATGAATTAATAAAACCTTCAAAATTTAAATTTCTTTCCTTCAGCTCATTGATTGAGTCAAACCCAAGCATTTTAACAAGTGTAGGATTAGCAAGAATAATTCTACCGTCAAGAGTGGAACGGTATATTCCGACAGGAACATTATTAAACAAGTTACGATAAATTTCACGGCTGCGTTTCAGTTCTTCTTCGATACGAATTCTTTCTTGAATCTCCATTTGGAGTTTCATTGTTCGTTTTTCGATTATTGCTTCAAGTTCCTGGTTGATGCGTTTGATATCGTCTTCCAATTTTTTGAATTCGGTAATATCTCGAGCAATACTAATTAGCCCAATAGGATTTCCGTCTGGATCGAAAAATGGAGTTTTAATATTATCAAAAGTATGTAAAGTATTATCAGAAAATCGCAACAACTGTTCGGAACGCACAGTGGTTTTAGTTTCAAAAACGGTTTTATCGAAATCTGTGAAGGCGTCGGCTTCTTCTTTTGAGAAAAGCTCGTAATCGGTTTTACCAATTATCGCTTCTTTGGGAAGGTTCAAAAAATTTGAATAAGCTTCGTTACAATTAATGTAATTGCCAGAACTATCTTTAACCACTATAAAATCTGGTACATTATCAATTAATTTGGAAAGCAATTCCGATTGTTTTTTAATCTCCAGAGTGCGTTCTAAAACTATTTGCTCTAATTCTAAATTTGTTTTGGACAAGATTTTTTCTGCTTCTTTGAATTGAGTGATGTCATTAATAAAAATACAAGCACCTGAAATTTCTTCGCCAATTTTAACAGGATAAAGTGAGATTTCGTAATATATACAGGTAGTTTTTATTAAAACTTCATATACAAAATTTGATGAACCACCTTGATAAACACGTTCGAACCTATCAAGAATAGCGGGGACATTACTAAATAGTGTTTGCAAATCACTTTTATCATCAACATCATTGCCAGAAATAAATTTAACAGCATCAATAAAGACTTGATTGTACTTAGTAATTTTTTCATTTACATCGAAGAGAGCAACACCAATGTGAGAATAATTAATTGCGGTTGAGAGATTTGCTTCAATTAATTTTTGTTGTTCTTCGGCAATTTTTTTATAAGTAATGTCCCTTAGTGTAACAAAAATTAGATTATATCCATCTTTCTGAACCGGTTTGAGATATACTTCTGTATAAATCAATTGGTTGTCAGTATTAAGATGCACCCATTCAAAAACATTAATACCTTGAGAATAAGCAATATCTATCATTAGTTTAGCTTTTTCAACTGAGCTAATTCCGTCGGGCTGATAAGGTGGGGAAAAATCATAAGGATGCTTACCAATAATCTCGTTTTTGCTTTGCAGTCCAAAAATTTTCAATGCTTGCTGGTTGCAATCGGTGTAAGTATCTCCGTTGAGAAAATAAAAGGCATCAGCAGATTGTTCAAAGAAAAAAGAATAGAGTTTTTGCTGTTCTTCAATAATCTTTTGGTTTTGTTCGACTTCGGTTATATCAATAAAAGCTGCATAAAACTCGGTTTGTTTTTCTCTGATAATTGCTTTAACCACACCTGACAAGCTAACAACAGAGCTATTTGCAGCGTTAATTCTTATGTAGCAGGGTATAATTTCATTAAAATCTATTGCTTCGTTGCAAGAATTAAAGAAGGTGTCGATATAATCTGATAGTACAAAAGAAGTGATATGCTTACCAATAATCTCGTGTGTAGGTAATCCCAGAACAGTGGAAGTGCTTTGATTAGCAGAAATAATTTTTCCTTCGGCATCAATATTAAAAAAAAGAACAGGAGAACTATCATAAAGGAATTTGTACCAATTACGAGAAACATCAAGTTCGTGCTTAATTAAATTTAACTCGTTATTTTTTATTGAAATATCGATGAGATAGTTTTTAATTTTATCAAAGTCCGGCTCAATTTCTCTTGCGATTTCTTTGCATTCAGGACAAGAAGCATTGAGCATTCTCTTCAAAATATTTTCAAGAGTAATAAAAACATCCATAATAATTAAAAAATTAATAATGAATTGCTATAAATTTATACAAAAAAACTATAAATACAATAAGTAAAAATACTCAAATAAAATTTTCAAAAAAAGGCTGCCTTTGCAAGACAGCCTTTGAATAATGGCTAAAAAATCATTCGCATCCGAGAGCTTTAATGTTGTCGCGAGCAGTTTTATTATTTGGATTAATTTTAAGAACGAGTTTATAATTTTTGCAAGCAGCTTCATTTTGGCCCTGGCCATGATAAGCAACAGCAGTAAACAAAGCAGCGAATTCATTATCGGGCATAGCAGAAAGCCAATCGCGACCAATTTTTTCGAGGTCTTTATATTTTTTCTGTTCGAGTTTCATTTGAGCAAGCTTTGCGAAAGCTTGATTAAGTTCGGACTTGTATTTTTCTACGTCAGAGGTACCAGTAGAAATAGCACGGGCAAACATTTCTTCTGCTTTTATGTTATCATTCAAGTTTGCGTAAACGTCGCCCAAATAAATCATAGACCAAAGGAAGGTAGAGTTAAGTTCGATTGCTTTTTGCAGCGGTGCAATTGCTTGCTGAGAATTACCATCGAAGAAGTAGCTTAATCCGATAAAGTAATGGATAAGATAGTTGTTTTCGTCGTTACACTCATTGGTTGCTAATCTTTTATTTAAAATTTCGATAGATTCCTTATAGCGTTTCATCTTATTGAGTGAAGTACCGAGAACATACATAAGTTGACAATTCTCAGCAGAGTTCATTTCAATAGATTGTTTCCATTTTTCAACAGCAATATTAGTATCTCCGGCAAACAAAGCAGCTTGTCCCCATCGGCGAATATCTTCCATTTGAAGCGTTTCGGTAGCGCTTAATTCTTCAAAAGTTTTTTTTGATTGTAAATAATCACCTTCGGAAAGGTAGCATCTTGCAAGAAGCAATTTAGCGCGAGCGGCGGCTGTATCAATTTCAGTAGCAACGATACGAAGATGTGAACGAGCAGAATCGCATCGCCCGAGTTCGTATAAAGATTGCGCAAGATACCAGCGACCAAGCGAGCCACTGGGACGCAGCTGAATATAGTTGTTAAGTGATTGGGCAGCTTGGACATAATTCTTAGAGAAGAAGAAGAGTTTGCCTTGTTCGAACCAAGCACGAGCATTTTTAGGATCTTTTTGAGTAAGAGTGTTCCATTCTTGCAAGGAACGAGTAAAATAGAGATTAGCTAAATCAGGATTAACTTCGTTTTCGCGGATACCGAGCCAATAATAAGATTGAGCAAGTTTCATTCTTGCTTCGTTCAAATCGGGATTGATTGAAAGAGCAGCTTCGTAGCTATCTTTTGAGAGCTCATATACTCTTTGTTGGTAATAAATATCGCCACGTTTAATATTGGCATCAACATTATTTTTATCCATATCTAAAACACGAGCAACAGCCAGTTCAGCCTGGCTTAAAGAATCTGCTCTCAAATAAACATCAACAAGCAACAGCCAGTTGCTGATTTCTTTTTTTTCGTCGAGTGCGAGTTTTCTTAAAATTCTGACAGCTTCTGAATGATAAGAATTTATTGAAAGAGTATTGGCTAATTTTCTAAGAACGAAAGGCTTGCTTGAAATTTTTTCAGCTTGGCGTATAACTTCAAGAGCTTTATCGTTTCGACCGAGTTCGAGATAAACATCATTACAAAGCAGATGCAAATCTAAATCCTTGGGGTTTTCGGCAAGAGCAGCTGGGATGAAACTTTCGGCTAATTCATAATTTTTCTCATTCAAAGCTGACAAGAAATTTTGCTTGGCTTGTTGAGCAAAAGAAACTGAAAAGCTGAACAAAAGCAGCACAAAAAATAATTTGAATTTCATATTAATCCTCTTTTATTAAATTAAATCTTGCATATTTCGGAACTATTCCTGCATCTTTCAGATATTTTGTTGATGACGCCTCACGAGAAAGATGCATAGCGAACCAGAAAGGCAAATCTTTGAAATTATTTAAGAAAAGTGCTTTGTATGTAACGATATATGGATATAATCCTTGCACAATGTATGCTTGATGAACAGGTTTTGGGGTGATGTATTTACCGGTTGTATCGGTATATCCGATAGGGATTGGCTTAAAGTCTAAATTTCTATGAATGTGTGATAAATAAGCAATTCCAATTGCATTAGAGTTAGTATTGACAAAGTTAAGTAAGGAATCAACAGTTGAAAACAGTTGTAAGCGTCTTTGAATAGGTTTGTTACGCACAACAAATTTATTAATATTTGCGAAAACTGATGAATTTTGTTCTAATGTTGCAATAATTGGCTCATCTTTTAGAAATGGGAAATATGATTTAAGCGTTTTGCTTCTATCAGTAAGGACATTGAAAATTTGTTCAGAATTAAGGGTATCCAGAGAAGAATTGATTTTAGTAAAGAAGCATAGAGCATCGTCGGCAATTTCTTCGTAATTATGTTTAGCTACTTTGTAAACGTTCATTAGAGAATCTTCGTCGCGAAGATAGTCTCTTGCGATGATGATAATGCGAGCTTCGCCTGCGAGAAGTTTTGCCATTGCTTCGCGAGCTGAAACGGAATTAACAGTAAGATTGACATCTGGATATCCTTTACGGTATGAAGAAAATAGAGTGTCAAACAATTGGGTTAAAGTATTATCGCAGTAAGCAGTAAGTTCGCCACTTGTCATAGACTCGCGTTGAGTTGCCTGTTTATCGGATTTTTCATTACAGGAGACAAGGAAGAAAAGCAACAGTACTGCTGCAATCATAGCATTATTTTTCATTCTCATTGTCGTCCTCATTAATATTGAAATTATATCTTTCAAGTTGTGTCCTATACATTATTAAACGATAGATACCAAAAAGAGTTACTACAATTCCCATTACGATTATCAAGGTACTGTCGTGAAGTTCGTTTTTGAATAAAATACCATAAATTATAAAGGCAATACCCAATATTATCATTAAAATTCGAACGCTATAATTTACAAATTTTGAGAACATAGAATACCCGCAAATTTATAACTTACAAATTTATCAAATTTTTATTAATAATAAATTAAGTAGAGTGAAAAAATTATAATGTATCAATAAATGAACAAAAATTAAATCATTTTTCATAATTGGGGGACCGATTGAAATTATTATGAATTAAATATATTTATTTATTATTGCTTTTTTTATAAATTTGTAAAATTATCTAATTATAATGCAGTGCAGTATGAAAAAAACGATTTGCACAATTATTTTATACTATTTGTGTTTTGCATTCACCTACTATATTTCATCCGCACAAATTGATTATAGCATATATAGATTGCCAAAAGATGAATTTAGCGATTCATTGGCAAAGGAAATGGCTTTTTCATCACTTAAATCAGCAACTGGTCTATTGGAGAAAGAAATAGATCCAGATAAGTATATTTTAGGACAGGGCGATGAATTGGCAATTTCAATTATTTCTGCGAAGCCCAAGCACTTCGAGATTAGTATATCGCCCGAGGGGGCATTATTAATTCCTGGAATTGGAAAAATTGAATTAAAAGGCAAAGCATTATCACAAGCAATTTCGTTAATCGAGGAATTAATTCGAAAAAGGCTAAATCCAACGGAAATACATATCACTTTGCAAAAGATACGACAGTTTAAAGTTAGTGTTAGTGGGCAGGTTGTGCGGAATGGGATTTATCCGGCGACACCTGCTGATAGAGTGTCTGAGGTAATCGATAAAGCAGGTGGATTACGTCGAGAAGCCTCTTGGAGAAATATAATATTATTGAGAAACAATGGCGAACAAAAAAATGTAGATTTAATGAAATTCTACTTTCTGGGCGATGAGGAAGCAAATCCTTATGTGCTCGGAGGAGATAAAATAATTGTCCCGGAAATAAATGAAAAATCCATTATTGGGCTGTATGGTGATGTTGTCAATAGTGGGTTGTTTGAATACCGCGAGGGAGATAGTTTATCGACATTGTTAAAGTTTGGGCTTGGATTTACAGAATCCGCTTTTCTCGATTCGGTTGAATATTACTCTGCTCAAAAAACGGGTTTTCAAGTAAGCTTTCTTGATCTGTCATATTTAAAGAGTCAAAATTTAAGTACAGAAACAATTCAAAATGATTTTTTGCTTCATTCGGGAGATAGGATTTTCGTTCGCAGTGTACCTAAATGGAGGAAATTACACTATGTTGTTATCAAAGGAGAGGTAAATTTCCCTGGTTACTATGCCATTGAAGAAAAAAAAGATAGAGTTACTGATTTGATCAAGAGAGCAGGTGGATTTACAGACGAAGCAGCAGTAGAGTTTGTTGAATACATAAGCCAAAATGAGCTTGAAAAACCAGATTTAGAAATGGAAAGATTAAGCAGAGTGCTGCCTTCAGAAATGTCGGAAAGCGAATTCAGATATTTCCAATCAAGGAAGACAGAAAGAAAGGGTGTAATCTCGATAGATTTTCGGAAAATTATGAACAATCCTAATACACCGGATAATTTTTATTTAACTCATAGAGATTCAATAGTAGTCCCATCAATTAAGAAATTTGTGAACGTTCAAGGACGAGTAGCCAAGCCTGGTTTGATTGCATTTCGCCCGGGTGCTGATTATATGGAATACATTGAGTTAGCGGGTGGATTTGGATATAGAGCTGACGAAAGCGAGACGATGATTAATAAACACAGTGGAGGATTGTTTCGAGCAAAGAAACGAGATTACGTTATTGAACCTGGCGATGTAATATTAGTGCCACCTGAGAGAGAATTAACATTTATGGAGGCATTTACCAAAGGTTTAACAATAGCAACACAAATTCTTACTATTGCTGGTGTTGTACTCGCATTTTCAAACATTAATAAGAAATAAATGAAAGAAACAGAAGCAAAAATAGAAAGCATTGGCATAAGTAAATTTTTCGAGATTTACAAAAAGCACTCGAAAATAATATGGATAATTGTATTTGTTGCTTGTGTTGTTACGTTTATTTTCTCGCTAATAATGCCACACACCTACAAAACGTACACAACGGTTATGCCCCCCAAGCAAGGTGAGAACACAGGATTATCAGGAATTTTGCAGAATTTTGCTGGTGGACTACCTTCTGGATTGCCAAGCCTTGGAAGTTCTAATAATCAATCATTAGTTTTGGCTGATATATTAAGAAGCAGGGCAATTGCAGAATATTTGATTAAAGAACTTAAATTAAAGCAATTGCCACAATACGATGGAATGACAAACAATGAATTAATTGAATATTTGCAGGAAAATTTCAAAGTCGATGTAGAGAAAACGGGACTCATTGTTTTTCAAACATCTGCAAAAACGTGTTTCTTTGCATCATCACAGGAAAAACAGGCAACCAAACAATTAGCAAAGAAGTTTGCGGACGAAGCAGTAAAAGGATTAGATTTAATTGTTCGGTCGAAAAACACATCAGCTGCAAAAAAATCAAGAATGTATATAGAGAAAGAATTAGCAAAATACAGAGAAAAATCTGATTCAATAGATAACATTCTTGAAAACTTTCAGCGAACTAATAGAGTACTTAAAATTGACGATCAAACACAGGCTCTTGTTAAACAAGCGATAGAAGTTGGTTTGCAGTTAGCAAAAGCTGAAATGGAACTTAATATTGCGAAAAATGAATTAAGCAAGGACAATCCATATTTAATCCAGCAGCAAAATATAGTGAACCAACTGAGAAAACAGTATAATGCAGTGCAAAGTGGAGGTCTAACTGGTTCAGATGGTTTTTCTATACCTTTTGATAAGATACCGAGTCTTGCTCGTGAATACGCTAATTTATACAGGGATAAGAAAATCGTTGAGCAAATTATTATGTATCTCGAAACGCAGCGACATCAGGAAGCAATACAAGAAAACCGGGACGTCCCAACTGTTGAAGTGTTAGACAAAGCATTTGTTCCAGACAAACAATCTTCACCTAACAAAAAGTTAATGTTGTTGCTTACATTTGTGATTTCATTTATATTAGTTTTAATGTATTTTACTTATAAAGAGTTCAGGATTTATTCCAAAGAAACAGAAAAGGGAAATGAGTCTAATCAATAAAATAAAATCTAACAGATGGAAAACATTTGGTTTGGTTGTATTGGCAGCAATTTTGACTATTACTTATATTGATAATGTATTTAAAGTAAATAGTTTGTTATCGGAAATACAGAATCTTGAAAAGCAGTATGATGAGGTTCGGACATCAAATCAAGTATTAATAACAAAAATCATAGAACTGGAAAGCGTATCTAGAATAACCAAAATAGCAGAAGAAAATTTAGGTATGATGAAACCATCGAAAGTACCTCAAAAAATTAAATTGAAAAATGAAGAGTAGCGAAGAGAATACATATACAAGAAGGAAGAAGTTCTGGAAATTTTGGCTATTAATGATATTGATTAATATAGGACTATTAATTGTAATTGGTCGATTATTTCAGCTTCAGATATTAAAGGCACCGTATTACAAAGAAAAAGCACGGCGGCAACACGAAACTAAATTAGATTTAAGTTCCCAGAGAGGGAATATTTACGACAGGAATGGCAATTTACTTGCTTCGTCTGTGAAAAGTTATTCGATAGCAGTAGATCCGAACCTGTTGCAGAAAAAATCAGAAATACTAAAAATCATTGAAAAGAATCTTGGAATAGCGGCAGAGAGTTTAAATAGAAAGATCCTATCTGCAAAAGGTTCGTTTCTGTGGCTTGTTAGAGGAGTTACACCAGAAAAAGTAAAAGAATTGTTTTATATCAAAGATAGAGGACTTATATTAATAGAAGAACCACGACGGCAATATCATTATGGCTCGCTGGCATCACAAATACTTGGTTGCACTGATATAGATAATCGAGGGCTTACGGGAATAGAGTTAAGTTATGACAGCATACTTACAGGTAGAAGCGGATATATGATTATGTTTCGTGATGGGTTGGGCAGGTTGCGACCATCAGCAGATTTACCAATAATACGACCTACAAACGGATATTCGTTGCAGCTTACACTGGATATTGATTTACAAAGGATTGTAGAATTTGAATTAATGCAAGGTGTTAAGAACTCGCTTGCTGAATCTGGAACAGTTGTTGCAATAAAGCCCTCGACAGGTGAAGTGTTGGCAATGGCAACTTATCCAAATTTTAATCCGAATGACCCATCAACATACATTAATGCAAATATGCGAAATCGTTCAATCACTGATGTTTACGAACCGGGTTCAACTTTCAAAGTGGTTACAGCGTCAGCAGCTTTAGAAGAGAACATAACAAAACTTGAAGATAAATACAACGGTTTTCAAGGCGAATTGCATTTTTCGAATTTTGTAATTAAGGACGTTCACCCGCTTGGTATAACGACCTTTAGAGAAGGTATTGTGTATTCGAGTAATATTATTCTGTCGAGTGTTGCAGCAAAGATACCTGATTATAAATTTTACAAATATATTAGAGATTTTGGATTCGGTATTCCAACAAGGATTGATTTGCCGGGAGAAGTATCAGGAAAGATCCAAAGAGCGGAGCAAATGAATGTATCCACCAAAAGATTTATTGGATTTGGTTATGGGATATTGGCAACACCACTACAAATGGCAAATGCATTTGCCACAATCGCGAATGGCGGAATAATGATGAAACCGTACGTTATAAATGCGATCTACGATGAGAAAGGAAATTTAGTAAAGCAATTTAGCCCTGAAAAAATAAGACGTGTAGTATCTGAAAATACAGCTAATACATTGACAAATGTTTTAAAAGAAGTAGTTCAAAAAGGTACTGGGATTGCTGCAAAAATTGGAGGAGTAGAAATTGCTGGGAAAACAGGAACTTCTCAGCAGCTTGTTGATGGATCATATTCGAAATCTGACTACAATGCTTCTTTTGCAGGATATTTTCCTGCTAACAATCCTGAAATTTGCATACTTGTTTTTTTAGATAAGCCTAAAACAAGCATATATGGAGGTTCAACAGCAGCACCTATTTTTAAGAATATTGCTCTCAGATGGCTTTCAATAAAGAACCAATCGATAAAAGTAAAAAACATTGCGAATAATGCAAGCGATACCGTCTTTGTTCCCAATATAAATGGACTTGAATATTCGGAAGCAGAAAAAATATTACAAGAATTAGGATTACGATATTCAGCAACAGTGAGAGAGGGTGTCGTCAAACAAGTATTTCCCGAGCCAGGGCGAAAGATTTTACGTTCAACTGTAATAAAAATTGAGACATCGCAGGAAAAAGCAAATAGTGAGAGGATGCCCTCAGTAGTTGGATTACCATTAAGACGTGCGATTACAATATTGCATTCGGCTGGGGTAAAGGTGCAAGTGCGAGGTTCAGGGAAAGTTGTAAGGCAAGTTTGGGAACGTTCAAATAATGAAGTTACCTGCACACTATTTGCAAGTCCTTAACTTATAGATTAGAAATACTTCATCTAAAATTTATCAAGCAAAAATATCGTTTTTTGCACGCGATTCCTCTGCCATTTTATTTTTGTATTCTATCATTTTTTCCAAAAGTTTTGGGTCGGCAATAGCAAGCATTTTAATCGCGAGCAAGCCAGCATTTTTCGCATTTCCGATGGCGACGGTAGCCACAGGGACACCAGCTGGCATTTGCACAATAGAAAGAAGAGAATCAAGTCCATTCAATGCCTTTGACTGTACAGGAACACCAATTACGGGTAGTGGTGTATGCGAAGCAATCATACCGGGCAAATGAGCAGCGCCGCCGGCACCAGCAATAATCACTTTAATGCCACGTTTGTGAGCACTGCGTCCGTATTCAGCCATATCATCAGGTGTTCGATGAGCTGATACAATTTTAATTTCGTAAGGCACGCCAAATCCTTCGCAAATATCAGCGGCAGCTTGCATTGTTGGCAGATCGGAATCGCTTCCCATAATAATTCCAATTATTGGTTTCAGTTGTAACATTTATTACCTCTATTGTTAAAAGTTTGATTCATCACGCCATAATATTATTTTCCATTCATCGCTTGGATTTTCTCGTTTCAGATAAAAAATAGCTTTTCCAAATACATTTAAAACATCGTTGGGTGCGAAAGTAATTGTAAGGGAGAAGCTTCGAGAAACATCTAAAAAGAGAGAATCGCCTCGAATGTAAAGAATTTCATTCCAAACAAGGTTTAAGTCTTGAGCTGCTGCAAAAAGCCGAGCAGTAGCAATCATATCTTCGCTGCGTGTCCAGGTCGGGTCGATATTCTTGTCGTAATTACGGTAGTTGAAAGTAAAATCAGGATGTAGAATCTTGCCATATAGAACAGTATCTTTATATTTATAAGCGTAGCTAAAATTTTTGAACACACCTTCCACGGTTCGTTGGTCGCCGAGCTGAAAGTCGTCTCTTGCATCTTTGAGCAGAGCAGGAGCGAAAGGATTGGTGCAAGATACTACTAAAATCAAAAAGAGCAATATATAAAAGATTTTTATCAATGTAAAAGTAATTTTTTTAAAATAATTTGTTCATTTTTCTTCAAAACTATAAAATATACTCCATTTAGCAAAAAATTCATATCGATTACGGTAATGTTTTCCATTAGATTAGAGGAATAGACTATCTTGCCTAATAAATTATAAATTTCAACAAAGGAAATATCGTCCGAATTGAGATATATTATTTTATCGACCACAGTAAATTCACTATTTTCGATATCATCATACACTGAATTATTTAAGTTGTCTGAAACAAGAATATCATCGACTGCAAGTTGAGGGCGAGTGCCGGAAGAGCCATCATTGGCATAGCAATATTTCCAGCGAAGTTGGATGTAGCTTTTGTTTGAACAAATATCAGGCAATTTGGTAGGGCCGAAAACCCTGAAATCACCTTTTGTTTGAGAAGAGGAATAAGTTGAGTTGGGAACGTTGACGAATTTTGATTTATCATCAGTTCGGTATTGCAATTGAATGAAGTAGTTTCTCTCCCCTACGTTAAAAGTGCGAGCAGTCCAACGAAGATAAATTTCGGAACAATTACGGGTATCAAGAGCGAGGACAGCAGCACCAGGATAGCCATCATCATCCTGCGATAGTGATGTTGATAGAAAAGAAAAGCCGTATTGCCCAAGTCCGTTTATTCTTGCTTTTGATTTCAAGTTGTAAGGAGAAATCCAGTCGCCGGTCATTTCGTCTTCGATTTTTGGATCGGATTTTTTTAAAGTGTGAAAAATCATAGAAACTGGGTAGGTTTTTGCAGGTGCATCTTCTTTCCACTCATTGAAATTGTAAGATGAGCCACTCAACTTGAAGGCTTGTGGATTACTTTGAGCAAATGCTAAATCCGATACAACGGCAAATGCTAAAAATAGAAAAAATATCATAACTATTTATTTTGATAGTTCGAAATATATTTTTCGAATTCATCAAAAATTTGTTTGAAAATGCTTTCAGGAACTATCATCCGGAGAAAGTTCTGACCAAGAGAACCTTTCAGCGTGTAATAACCTTTGACAATAATCTTAAAATATGGGATATCGAACGTATTATCGATTTTGATTTTACCTAATTTAGAAAGATAATCAATAAAATTTTGGTCGGTATTTTTGTCAAAATAAATATCATAGCCGATATTACCGTCGGCACAGCTTTCAGCTTCGGATATTTTAATTATTTTCAAAGCGAATAAGTATAAAAAGTTTATAAACAAAGAAAAATAACTTATTTTTGTAAATTAAGCAAGAACAAAAAATGATTATGAAACCAGAATTATCAGTAATAATACCAGCATATAATGAAGAGGCAAGATTAGGTAATACATTAAGTCTGATTACACAATATTTAAGAAACACTACTTTAACCTATGAAATTATCGTTTCAGACGATGGTTCGACAGATGGGACTATTGATGTAGCGAAGAGTTTTGAAGATGTAAAAGTAATAAGTGATGGAATAAATTACGGGAAAGGTGCCGCTGTTCGGCGTGGGATGCTTGCAGCAAATGGAGAATATAGGTTGTTTACCGATGCAGACTTATCGACACCAATATACGAAATCGAGAAGCTCAAAAAATTTCTGAAAAATGGATACGATGTTTGTATAGGTTCAAGGGCAGTAGATTATAAATTGATTAAGAAACACCAGCCATTTTACAGAGAATTTATGGGCAAAACATTCAATAAAATTGTTCAGATGCTTGTAGTGAAAGGAATAAAAGACACTCAATGTGGTTTCAAATGTTTTCGTGAGCAAGCTGCACTGGATATTTTTAATCGAGCAAAAATCAATGGTTTTTCATTTGATGTTGAAATTTTATATTTAGCAAAAAAAATGAATTATAAAATAAAAGAAGTTGGGGTAGAGTGGTATAATGACGAGAGAACAACGGTTAGCCCGATAAAGGATAGCGTAAAAATGTTTGCAGAAATTCTTAAAATCAAACGAATTCACTCGGATTTAAAATAATGGATTTATTCAATAAATTCAAAAAAATTCGACAAATTTTATTCAGACCAAGCACCGAAAACTTATGGAAGCGTAATTTAATAATCCTTGCAACGGCTCAGTTTATTGCAATGGTAGGAATGAACGGGCTTGTACCGTTTCTTCCGTTATTTGTGCTTGAATTAGGCGTGAACGACCCTGTACAAGCAAAATTTTGGAGCAGTATGGTGTTTGCGGGACCGTATTTTCTGTCGATTTTTGCTGTCCCAGTGTGGGGAATGCTAGGGGATAGATACGGACAGAAGAAAATGGTAATTCGTGCAATTTTCGGATTAGCATTAGCCGTATTTTTGATGGGATTTTCGGTAAATATATATCAATTATTTGCTTTAAGGGTTTTCCAGGGAGCGTCGAGTGGATTTATTGCAGCAGCACTGGCATTTGTGAGTAAGAACACGCCAAAGAACCGAAATGGATATGCAATAGGAATATTACAAAGCGCATCATCTGCTGGCATCATCATTGGACCGTTTTTCGGGGGAATACTATCTGATGCAAGTGGAGTTAGAAGTGTTTTTATAATAGTAGCAATATTATGTGTAATAAGTGGAATATTAATTATCGGATGCGTTAAAGAGCAAAGAGTGGAATTAATAAACACTCGAAGCAAAGTTTTAGATAATTTAATAACAGTTATTCATAACAGTGAAATGTCGAAGATAATCTTGTTAATTATATTCTCACAAATGGCTATATTATTATCAAATCCGATATTTCCTTATTATGTGGCAAGGCTTGGAGCACCACAAAGTGTATTATCAACAATCACGGGGCTATTAGTAGCTACCGTTGGAATATTTAGTATTATTTTTGCTCCATACTGGGGAAGAAAAAACGACACAACTGCATATAGCAAGATATTTTCGCCTGCAGTGTTTATTGCTGGTTGCGCATCATTGCTTCACGTAATTTCTAATCATTATCTATGGTTGTTTCCAATTAGAGCGCTTGTAGGCGTATTTTTTGCAGCAATTGCACCGAGTTTATATTCTGCATTGAGCTATCGCGCTGATGAAAGCAATAAAGGTGGGATTATGGGAATTGCATCATCAGCAAATTTATTAGGTGCTTTGCTTAGTTACTTAAGTTGTAGTGTAATTGTGTCGCATCTTGATATGGTTTGGACATTTGTCGCATCGGGAGTAATATTAATATCATTATCTATTTGGGCAAAAATCAGATAGTTAATTTTCAATACCTGTCCAATCACTCCAAAAAGTAGGCAGAATCATATTTTCATCGCTTCTAAATTCAAGAGTCACTTTAACAGTTCGGTTATCTCCACCCCAGTGAGTAATTGTAGGCTTAATCCAATAGTCATCAAATCCAGGTTGGTCATTGATAAATAAAGTTTGTTTAGATACAGAATCATAAACACCAATTCTACAAATAGCCCAGTATTGGCGCGGAATGTTAACAAAGAAAAATGTATGCTCGCCGGGTTTAAGAGTTTGGTTTGTTTTAAGCAAATTATCACTCCATTCCCCTATCGGGTTCAAACCTGACGTAACAAGACCAGCGTTTTTGTATTGCAAAGTCGTAACAGTGTATTTAGATTCTGGGTTGTTAATAAACTTTACATAAAGCCTATTTTTATCTCCGGTAAGATTATTATCGGAATTCGTTGGTTCATTTTCATCGTCATCGCAAGAAAACACTAAAAACGAAACTGCTAATAATAAAAAGTAAAAAATATTCATACGAAAAATCCTATATTTATTTATTTATTTTATTATTATCTGTTTATCTTATCGCTTATTGGTATAAATTATTGTAGAATATATAAAAAAAATGTGTTTACCAAGTGGTAAACACATCGATTTTATATAACAATTTTTGCTGGTTAGTAGTTTAAAATTCCGGCTTGATAAACGCAACCGGGAAGTGTTTTACCAAAGTAATCGGCAACTTGTTTTGCCAAATCAACAATATAAGGAAGAACAATATCTTTTCGCAAGTTCAACCTATGCAAGTAATGGGCAAAGTCTTCGGTAGAAACATTGCCTGAGGCAATTTTAGTGAATGGGCAACCACCTAATCCACCGAAAGCAGTTTCGAAATATTCGACTCCAATTTGCATTGCAACATAGATATTTGCCATACCAAGACCGTATGTATTATGGAAATGACAAGTTAGTTCTGTTTTATCGGAACGCTTTTTGATTTCTTCAAACAAATCTTCTACTTGCTGTGGAAAGGCGTGTCCTGCAGTATCAGCAAGAGATATTTTGAATAAATCATTTTCTAAATATTTGTCAATGATGGATAAAACACGTTCTTTTGGAACTAGACCTTCGAAACCACACCCGAAAGCACTCTGGACAGAGACCTGAACAGCAAAACCAGCGGATTTGGCTTGTTGTGCCATAGCAATAATTCTTTGTAGAGCTTCGGAAGTAGTCATTCCAGTATTTTTCTGACTGTGAGTTTCGCTTGCAGAAACACCCATACAAATTAATTCAACGCCGGAGTTGATTGCACGCTCTAATCCTTTTTCATTTAATACAAGTCCGGAAAAGATTGGGTGCTTTGAGTTTGCATATTTTTGGTTGATTTCGAGAAAAAGTTCATCTGTATCGGCCATTTGAGGCATTCTTTGTGGGTTAACAAAAGAACCAACTTGAATAATATCAACATTTGCATTTACTAATCGGTCAATCCATTCAAGTTTTTTTTCTTTTGGGACAACAGATTTCTCCATTTGTAAACCATCACGCATCCCAACTTCGTGAATAAAAATATTTTTCATACTAAACCTTTTATAATTATTAACTAATACAAAATACTAAATAAACAAATTATTATTAAATTGATAGTAAAATTAATAAAAGTTTGAATAAATATGAAGATTGACGATACAATATTTATTGAGGAAGTGCAAAAAAGATATGAATTATTGACCGACACATATATTAGTCTATATAATAATGCTTTAAAAAAATTTAAGAGCGATACAATTCACGATTTAAGAGTTTGTTCAAGAAGAATTATCACGTTGGTAGAATTTGCTTTAAGTAAAATTAACTCGGCATATGGAGAAAATTTAGTAAAAATATTAAAATTTCATTTCAATAAACTTTCCAAACTTCGTGACATTCAAATATTAATTGAAAATCACAAAGCAAAAGCAATAAATAGCGAATATTGGTTATTGTTCATTAACTATTTAATTAAGAAAGAGAAAAAAATAATCAAGAAATTGCAGCCGTTATTTTCACAGGATAATTTAGTTGAAATCGAAGGATTGTTTTTCTTTTTTGAATTAGAATTGCGGAATGCTCTAAAAAATGGGATTATCTCAGATGAAGATTTTATCATTGCATTAGACAAAAAGTATAAGCAGGCAATAGATAGTTTTGATAAAATTGAAATAGAAAAAATTGATACCATTCATAAATTTCGCATAAAGTTCAAAAAATTCCGCTATTTGTATGAGTTTTTGCAACAAATTGATACTGAGAATAGCATATCGAGTAAAGAATTAGGTAAGTATCAGACATTACTTGGAGATATTCAGGATAGCGAAATCCTAAATAAAAGCATATTAGTATTTGTAAGAAAGAGTGGAAAATGCAACTTGGCAAGCAAATTGCTTTCAGATGCAACAGGAATTAAAACTGCAGCAGTATTAAAATTCATTGAGAAGAAAGATGAAGTTTATAAATTCTGGGAAATACAATCAGATACCGTTTCCAAATAATCTGGAAATATTATCTACAACGCCATCATTATTTACTTCAAAGCGAAAGATGTAATTAACTTCATATTTCTTTATTGCAGTGGGACGAAAACTAACAATAAGTTGCCGAGGTGTTCCATTTGCTGGAATAGTGAGTGGAAATTGCTTCGGACTTAAATTTTCAATTTTAAAAACAGAAGAATCACCAATAATAGAGAAATTATCAATCAACACCTCATTTGAAGAAAAATTGTAAATATTGATGGAACTAATTTTCATTGAACCGATTTGAACAGCGCCAAAATCAATATCTGATGAAAAAACAAGCGGCACACTATAATGAACTAAAAAGAAAGGACGAAAATATTCTCGGAAAAAAAGAGTATCTGTAAATTGTCCAAATTTTGTCGGGTTTATTTTTAATAATATACTATCATTTGAAAATGGAGATAGATAAAGACTTTTTAGATTTTCAAGTTGGTAATTATTTTTATTTCCTTTAATTACAATATCTTTAAGCAAAATATATTGATAAGATAAATTTTCTATTTTTAAAGTTAAGTTAGTATTTTTCCCAAAAAGCAGATTATCCAAGTCAATGTTGCTGGGAACAATTGCAAAAATTGTGTCGCCATCTTTGCGTAAATCCAAAACTTCACGGTTTGCTTGAATATCGATAGGATTGTCGCAAGCATTGAGTGCAAAAACAAGTAATATTATTAGCAAAATCGCCATTAGAATTTAATCGATACTCCTCCGGATAGTCCACTTTTCAAAGACGAATACCATTTATTCTGGAATTCGTAGAATAAGCCGGTATTTTCTATTCCAGCAAAAGCATAAACTTTGTTCGATAAGTAATATTTTGCACCAATAATAATTTTAGAAACAGGCCCAATTCGAGTACCACCAATCATACCACGAACGAATGGACTAATAGACTTGTAATCTTCAAAAGTATATTGATAGGACGCACCAGCCCAAAAAGCAGTGTAGTTTTGTTTAACTAAAGCAGGGAAATCATCTATATTTCCTTTGAATTTCTGAACAAAATCTTCTTGTCCGAGTTCTATGGCAACAGAATTATTATTGTCAATATCATAGATAATTGCAAATCCAAAGTTGTTTAAAATTGGTTCACTAATAGGCTTGACATTAGCATTAACAAAGTTCTTAGCTTCGAAAAAACGAATTTGCATAGAGAGTTTATCTAAAAATTCAGTTTTTGTGAAAACTGTCTCGAATATTTGAGAAAAACGCTTTTTCTTTTTGAATAAGAAGTTCGAATTTGTTTCAATAATATCACTAACATCAATAAAAAATATAGGATTATCAACAGATTGCACTAGTTCTTCTTTGTTAATCATTGATAATTCCCTTGTTTGAGATGAATTAGTATTTAGATTTGTGACAGGATTTGTAATTACCGTTGAGCTTTTTGATTTAATAATTTGTTTTGGTAATGCTTGATAATTTTCGCTAAAAGAGCTTGACGCGGGAATTTCTTTTGGTAAATCAAATTTTGCAGAGACTAACGCTTGTGTATTATCTGCTTTCAGTTGTTCTTTATCGAAGAATTGATAAGAAACAAAAGAAACAATCAGCAATAACAGAAGCGAAGACAGAATCAAAGTTAATCTTTTATTGAGTAGTTTCGAATAAATGGTTCTGGGGGTATTGGACACAGGAACAGAAGTAGCACCAATGGCAGCGAAGATGTTATTTTTCAAAGTTTCAGGAGGGACTAAAAGAGACTTTTTCAAAGTTTGAGAGATAATGATTTGCTGTCGCATTTCTTCTTGTAATTGCGGGCTTGACGCCATAGTAAGGAAGAGGCTTTCGCGTTCGGAGGCGTCAAGTTCCCCATCGAGGAAGGCGACAATTTTTTCAGAATAGTTAATATTTAGAAAATCATTCATTTTATTTTACCTATTTTGTTTTTTTCATTTTCGGTCAAGAAAGATGCTAAAAATTCTCTCAGTTTATTTTTAGCACGAAAGATACGGATTCGCACCACTGGCATAGAAATACCAAGAATATCAGCAATTTCTTGATAGGAAAAGTCCATAAACTCTCGCAGGACCAAAACTTCTCTATATTTTTCTGGAAGAGCGTCTAGCCCAATATTAATTAGTTCATTAATTTCTTTGTTTTCATAGGATTTATCGTAATATGCGAAATTAAAATTAGCAATATCTAAATGCGATGAATTTTTGGAATTTTTTTCGTTAAGACAAAGATTACGTGCAGTTTTTATCAAAAAGCCAATGACATTGGTCATTTCTTTGCATTTTTTAGAAAATTCATAGAAACGGATGAATGTTTCTTGAAAAATATCGTCTGATGCAGGTGAGTTATTTAATATTTTTCGAATATAAGTATAGATTTTCGAAGAATATCTATTATATAATTCCTCGAACGCAAGAAAAGACAATCGATCGCCTTTTGCCATCAGCAGAAAAAGTTCCTCATCTTTAATATTTTTTAGATCAGTTTTCATCTAAAAAGAAAAACAATCGAACTGCCAAAAAGTAACAAAAAAATATCACAAATTTTCAAACGAATAATTCGTAAAAAATTGCTAATTTTATTTTTTGTAAAATATTTTTGATTTATGAATGATGGAAATACGGTTATATAACTCATTAACTAAAAAAGTAGAGACATTTGTCCCAATCAAAGATAACGAAGTGAGAATGTATTCTTGCGGTCCAACTGTATATAATTACGCACATATAGGTAATATGAGAGCATTTTTATTTGCTGATTTTTTACAAAGGGTGTTAAGAGTTGTGGGTGGTTATAGGATGCGATGGGTAATGAATATAACAGACATAGATGATAAAACGATACGCGACAGTAAGATTGGTTCACTAGAATGGAAAACCGAAATGGGTGAACAAACAGAAGACCCACGAGAAAATTTAAAGAAATTCACGAATTATTATCTTGAAGCATTTATTGAGGATATTTCAAGACTTGGAATTAAAAAAGAACACTTTTATTCTATGCCAAGAGCCACAGAATATATAAAGCCTATGCAAGAATTAATACTGAAAATTATGAAAAATGGTTTTGCTTACATTTCAGAAGGTTCAGTATATTTTGATGTTTCTGCCTGGCGAGAAGTTGATGTTTATGGGAAATTATACAGAATTGACTTCGATAATTTTAAGAGTGGGTATAGAATTGATGCAGACCAATACGAAAGAGAACAAGTAAGCGATTTTGTTCTATGGAAATCTTACAAGGAAGGCGAACCTTGTTGGGATTTTTATATTGATGGGACGAACTATCCTGGTCGCCCTGGCTGGCATATTGAGTGTTCATCTATGGAATATGAACTATTAGGATTGCCATTCGATATACATACAGGTGGGGTTGATTTAAAATTCCCGCATCACGAAGATGAAATTGCTCAAAGCAAGGCAGGATATAGCATTGATCCAACAGCATTCTGGTGTCATAACGAATTTCTGGAAGTCGAAGGCGAAAAAATGAGTAAATCGCTTGGAAATTTCTTCACTCTTAGAGACTTAATTGCCAAAGGCTTGGACCCCATAGATATTCGTTTTGCTATGCTATCGGCGCATTATTCATCAAAATATAATTTCACTTTCGATGGAATTAGTGCAGCAAGAAAGGCAAGATTGAAAGTGCAAGAATATATTTATGATTTGTGGGATAAAGCCGCTGGGATTGCTGGCGAAAAAATTGAAGGAGCAGCCTTTGAATTACAGAATAAAGTATTTACCGAACTTGCAAACGATTTGCATTCTCCGAAAGCGTTAGCAGCGTTGTTTTCGTTTATTAACGAAAACGAGGTTGATAAAATAAGTGTGGAAGATGCGAGAAAATTACTAACAGTAATGTCGCAAGTAAATGATATTTATTCAGTCTGGGAAATATCTGAACGCAAA
Organism: Eximiradius sp.; assembly: GCA_937127445.1. GTDB lineage: Bacteria > Bacteroidota > Ignavibacteria > Kapaibacteriales > UBA2268 > JAKIZO01. Next base: position 54,474 of record CAKZLY010000030.1, read on the forward strand.
GAAGTTAAAGAAGAAATTCCACAAGAGATAATAGATTTAGCTGAGGAAAGACTTTCGGCGAAAAAGGCAAAAGATTTTAAGCGAGCCGATGAAATTAGGAATAAAATTATTGAAATAGGCTATTCGATAAAAGATACAAAAGAGGGATACGAAATATCGAGAGCTAACTAATAATCTTTCTCACTGTATCGATATTCTCAATACTACCGAATAATAGAACGATATCCCCCGATTGAATACGAAAATCAGGCGGGGGATTAATTATTACTTCCGAGTTACGCTGAACAGCAATAATAGCAGTTGAGTATTTGCCACGCAAATCTGCTTCGAACAGGGTTTTGCCATCGAGATAAGAATTTTTATTTACTTTTGTTGCATAAGTTCGATGGTTGCTCAGCTTGGATAAAAAAACTTTATGTTTGATAGATTTTTTGATATTTCTAAACAGTTCATATCGATTTCCACGAATGTAGTTTGCGAATTTTTCAATATCTTCGGAAGGAACATTGAAAATATGTAAAACGCGGGTAAAAATTTCAATAGATGTTTCAAATTCCTCTGGGATAACTTCATCAACACCTAATGAATAAAGGGTGTCCATTTCCCTATCGTAGCGAGTTCTAATAATCAGATAGACGTCTGGGTTCATCCTTTTGACAATTTTGGCAATGGCGTGTTCAGCAATTGGGTCTGGAATAGTAGAGACAACGATTTTAGCAGAAGCAATGCCCGCTTTCATAAGAATAAGTTCGCGAGTTGCATCGCCGAAGATAATTTTTTCTCCTTTTTTTGCTTCTTCCCTGACGGTAACAGGGTTCATTTCGATTATAGAATATGGAATATTGGCAAACCTGGCAGCAGCAGCTAAATTTCTTCCATTAAGTCCAAACCCAATGATAATAAGGTGATTGCTGAGATTGAAAATGTTATTCACTTCATTAGCAATTGATTTATCTTTTTTGTATCTTTCTGAAATATTATTAATTAAGAGCATTCCGAGTTCAATCAGAATAGGATTGATCGTGATAGAAAGAACAGTTGTAGCAAGAAAAAGTTGATGAGTAAAGCCATTTATAAGCCCGAATGAAATACCAGTAATCGCCAAAACAAAGGCAAATTCTCCGATTTGAGCGACCGTCAAACCAGTCAGAGTGGAAACCCGAATACTTTTAGTTAGCAAATACGATGGAACAAACGCAGAAATGAATTTAATTGATACTAAAATAAACAGTGCGAAAAGAACAGCACCATAGTTATTGAGAAGAAAATTAATATCAAGGAGCATTCCGACAGAAACGAAAAAGAAACTTGCAAAAACCTCTTTAAAAGGTTCAATGTTCGACAGTGCTTCTTCGCTATATTCAGTTTCCGAAATGACAAGTCCAGCAATAAATCCACCAAGAGCGAGAGAAATGCCAATCAGAGAAGAAATCCAAACAGTAATAATGCAAATAGACAAGATAACAAGAATAAACAGTTCTTTGATACGAGTTTTAGCGATTTGAAAAATTAAGTTTGGCATTATATATTTTACAGAAACAAAAATAAATCCAACGATAAATAAAGTTTTCCCAAAAAGTATAATAATTTCTTCTTCGAAATTAACACCCCCACCTACAAGTAGCGGGACAAGCAAAAACATTGGTAAAATAACCAAATCCTGGAAAATTGAAATACTCAGAGAAAGCCTTCCAGCAGGGCTATCGGTACCTAATCGGTGAGAAATAATTTTCATCATCAAGGCAGTAGAGCTCAGAGCAATTAAAAAACCAATAAATATTGCCTGATTAAGATTAAAATTCAAAAAAGAAGAAAGCAAAACTGATAACGCAATGGTAAGCCCGACTTGCAATCCACCACCAACAAACACATTCCTTTTGATTGAGAAGAGTTTAGTAAGTGAAAATTCTATACCAACAGAGAACAAGATTAAAATAACGCCTACTTCTGCAATAAGTTGAACCTGAGACAAATCAGAAATAAGTTTCAATCCAAAAGGTCCGATAAGCATACCTGTAAGCAGGAAACCAACGATTGAGGGAAGTTTAAGCTTATGGAACAAAAATACAACAAAAATCGAAGTACCGATGATAATCAAAAAGTCTCTTAATAGATGGTGTTCCATATCTAAAATTTCAAGTAGTGCATTAATTTATAAACTAAGCTGGCAGTTGTCAAATTTGGGTGATGCAAACCCTCGATTGGAGCCAATTCGACGACATCGAAGCCAATAATTTTCTTGTTTTGCTTTTGCATTTCGTAGAAAATATCAAGAACTTCTGCATAGAAAAGACCGTTGGGTTCGGGAGTGCCAGTCGATGGCATAAGTGATGGGTCGAAACAATCGACATCGAAAGTTACATAAACGTTTTCAGCAAGGGTATCAGCAACAACTTTTTGCCAGTTATCACCCCAGATTTTTCTTCGAATTTGCCATGCATAGAAAGTATTGATATTGTTTTGCTTAATAAAATTGGCTTCTTCGATACATTGGGCACGAATACCGACCTGAGTAATGTTTTTAGTTCCAAAAAATTCAACAACTCGATGCATAAAGGAAGCGTGAGAATATGGATTATCCTCATAATTTTCTCGTAAATCCGAGTGAGCATCAAAATGCAGAATTGACATTTCTGGATATTTCTTGAAGTGAGACTTTATTGGAGCCGTCGAAATTGTGTGTTCACCACCTAAAGTAACCACAAATTTGCCATCTGCGAGGAGTTTATCGACGGTTTGTTCAATCAAATCAAGTGCTTCTTTATCGTGTTTTCCATTGAATTCAATTGAGTATAGCGTTGCAATACCTTTATCAAAGCAGAGCTGGCTATTGAACTCTTCGTCATAAAATTCGACATAATGAGAAGCTTCGATAATGGCATCTGGTCCGAGAGCAGTACCTTGCCCATAGCTTGTAGTATGTTCGTAAGGGACAGGAAGAATAACTATTTTCGAATTTTCATAAGAAGAGAATTCATCTTCGATTGCAAGGAAATTTTCAGAAATATTTTTTGTTTTCATATCTACTATTTCGATTAATACAAAAATGTATAAACGAAAATAGAGAGTTAATAATTTATTTGTTAAATTAATTCTAATCTTCATTCGTTAAAGATATGAAAAATATTTAATTTGAGGGAAATATGAAAAAAACATTGTTTTTATTTTTATTCGTATTATTAGCTACTTCAAGAATATTAGCACAAGATGACGAGCTGGATAATTTCTCATTTGAAACGGAACCATTGAAAAGCGAGAGCAATCCATATTTTTCAGTTGGGGCAGGTTATCAGCTTACTTTTTTGATGCTAAATTATGACGAACTCAATAAATATGTTGCTGATAAGCTTGGGTTAGACAAGTTTGAAGGTATTTTTACATTAGGTGGGGTTCATGGATTTACAGGACTTGTTGTAATTCCAAATACTCGTCTTGGCTTTTTCGGTATAAGCGGGAGTAAAATTTCAGAGAAAGAAAATTCTACAACAAATTTGAAACGAACTGCAGAATTAAAAGTTGCAATAAATGGATTTTCGATTGATTATGGAATAGTCCCAATAAAAAGTCTGGCAGTGCTTCCAGGGCTGAATTTTGGTTGGGGGAATTATATACTTGAAACAACAGAGACGCCAGCTTCAATTGATTGGACAGACGTTGATAATATAATTGTCGGGTCTGCTAAAATGAACAGGATTGAGAACAAATTTATGATGGTTCAGCCACAATTAAGCGTAGAATATGCTGTAACTAATTTTGCTATGATACGTGCCAACGTGCATTATAACTTGACTTTCGACAATCCACTTGTAGATAAAAAATGGACTTTCAATAAGGATGCGGAGCTGAAAAATACACCTAATAAGATGAATAGTAATGGGTTGGGATTGCAGATAGGTATATATTTAGGTTTGTTTAATTATTAATTTGTATTTTATCAATTTTTTCTTATTTTTGTAGTCTATAAAATATCTGATTATTTAGATATTAGTAGATAAGAATAAAGGGGCCTGTAGCTCAATTGGTTAGAGCGCCGGACTCATAATCCGTCGGTTGGGGGTTCAAGTCCCTCCAGGCCCACAAAAAGCTGCCACAAAAGGGCAGTTTTTTTGTTTATGCGTAAACAAAAATTAGTTTTAATAATTTTACTCGACTAAGTGTACTGGTAATAAAATGAATTGGTTGATATTTTGAATCTTACATTGTTCTAATTATTGTATAAATAATTGATTAATAATGTTTTAAAAATTAAGGTTAAAAAAATAAAAAGAATTATAAAAAAAGGCTGCCACAAAACTCAAGGACAGCCTTTTTTAATATATAACAGTGGATTAATAATTACGAACTAAACGCTGAGGACCTGCTTTTTTGACTTCATCTGGACAACCACTTTCGAACAATTTGAAGTTTTCGATGTAGCGAGCAGCGAGAGCATCGTATTTGCTCCAATATTCGTCTTTATTACCCCAAGCGTTAGATGGTTCGAGTACATCATCGGGGACACCCGGACAAGTAAGAGGAACTTGGAAGCCAAAAACTTTGTCAGTTCTGTATTCAACATTATCGAGCAGACCGTCCAAAGCAGCATTCAGCATATTGCGGGTATGGCGAATACTTATGCGCTTACCGACTCCAAATTTACCACCAACCCAACCGGTATTGACGAGCCAACAGCGAGTGCCGTGTTTTTCCATCTTGCTACGCAACAAATTAGCATAGTAAAAAGGATGATGAACCATAAAAGGCGCACCAAAGCAGGCACTGAAAGTAATTTCAGGTTCAATACCGAGGCCGATTTCTGTTCCAGCTATTTTTGAAGTATATCCGCTGATGAAATGATACATAGCTTGATTCATATCGAGACGTGCAATAGGAGGGAGCACGCCAGTTGCATCGCAAGTAAGGAAGATAACATCTTTTGGATGAGTGCGCGACATTTTTTCAGGAAGCGAGTTAGGGATAAAATCAAGCGGATACGAAGCACGTGTATTTTCGGTCAGCATATCATCGTCTAAATCAATTTTACGAGAAGCTGGATCGTAGATAACATTTTCCAGAATAGTACCAAAACGACGAGTACAGGAATAGATTTCAGGTTCGTGTTCAGCAGAAAGACGAATAACTTTGGCATAGCAACCACCTTCGAAGTTGAAAACACCTTCATCGCTCCAACCGTGTTCGTCGTCGCCAATTAATTTACGGCGTGGATCAGCAGAAAGAGTAGTCTTGCCAGTTCCGGAAAGTCCAAAGAAGAGAGCAACACTACCATCGTTGCCAACGTTAGCAGAGCAGTGCATTGCCATAACGTTTTCGAGTGGTTTCAGGAAATTCATAACAGTAAAGATAGTTTTCTTAATTTCGCCGCCATACATACTGCCGGCAACAATAGCCATACGTTTAGCAAAATTTATTACCATAGCGGTTTCAGTTCGAGTACCGTCAATTTTTGGGTCGGCTTTGAATGATGGAGCAGCGAGCAAAGTAAATTCAGGAACGTGATTTTTCAAAGTGTCGCGATTTTCAATTGGAATAAACATATTGCGAGCAAAAAGACTCTGCCAAGCATATTCAGTAACAATTCTAATAGGCATACGGTAATTTGGGTCGGCACCGACGTAACAATCTTGTACGAAAAGTTCTTCGCCCTGCCAATATGCAAGCAATCGAGTGAGCAAGGAATTGAAGTTCTCCTGGGTAACGGGACGGTTGTAAACACCCCACCAAATTTTATCCCGAGTAAGTTCTTCGTCGACAATAAATTTATCATTTGCAGCGCGAGCAGTCCATTTACCGGTATTTACAACGAGGGCGCCGCCAGTGGTAAGATGTCCTTCACCACGAAAGACAGCTTCTTCGATAAGAGCTGGAGTAGGCAAATTCCAATAAACCCTATCTAAATGTTGCAATCCGTGATTAGCGAGTTTGTAATCGCTTGCATATTCACGCGCATGCTTTGAGGCTGGGGTAGGAAATTCTAAATATTTCATAGCCAATCCCTCACTAATTTACGTTCACCGATATAAAGTTCGTTAGGTGAGTTCGGGTCCAAAGCCCATTTAATGCGTTCGATACCTTCAGTAATATCTTTAATAGAACCGCAAGTGGAGAGGCGCAAGAATCCTTCCATACCGAATTCAATACCTGGAACTGTAAGAACGCGAACCTTTTCGAGTAGGAACTCGCTTAGTTTGTGAGAATCTTTTTCGTAATGGCTAAAATCAACAAAGCAGTAGAATGTTCCATCTGGTTTGTAAGCGCGAACACCTTCGAAAGCATTAAGTCGCTCCATCATTACATTACGATTGTTTTCGAGAGTGCGACGTAGGTTCTCAACACCAGATTGAGTACCGTTCAAAGCACCGACCGCAGCTTTTTGAAGCACAACGCTTGGACCTGATGTCTGATGTCCCTGAATGTTAGTCATAACACGGATTAAATTTTTATTAGCAACAGCCCAACCGATACGGAAACCAGTCATTGAATATTGTTTACTAATACCATTGATAAGGATTAATTTGGAGTTTTCACCCAAATCATTGGCATATTCATAGCAATTGATAGGCTTGCGACCGTCGAATATAAGGCGATGATAAATATCATCCATAATTAAATAAAGGTTACGCTTTTCGCAAAATTCTACTATATCGCGAATAAAATCTTCCGAATACATTGCACCAGTTGGGTTATTCGGGCTGTTAATAATTACACATTTAGTGTAGGAAGTAACCACACGTTCGATATCCTGAATTCTTGGGTAAAAAGTTCCATCTTCTGGATAGACAGGTACAGGCACTGCACCGATTAGTTTGCACATTTCAGGATAAGAAACCCAGTAAGGGGCAGGGAAGATACATTCTTCCTGAGGATTAAGTATTGCCTGAAGAGCTACCATAATGGCTTGTTTAGCACCGCCGGAGATAATTACGTTTTCTGGCTCAACTTTTCTGTCGTAGAAATCCTGGGTATATCTAATGACAGCTTGTTTAAGTTCGGGAATCCCATCGGCAGGAGTGTAGCGAACTTCGGCACTATTGAGCAAAGAAACTGCTTGAAGAATGGCATCGAGAGGTGCTTTTGTTTTGGGTTCGCCACCGCCAAGATGAATAACAGGTTCGCCTTTTGCTCGAAGTACAGCGGCAATTTCATTAAGTCGAAGGGTGGCTGATTCTGAAATAGATTTTCCTATTAAACTAATACTCATAAAAAAATACTCCAATACTAAAAATTAAAAAATATAATAAAATTAAGTTTCTAAATTAAAATAAAGAAAATTAAGCAGAATCTGAGGAGCCAAATTTTAGTGGCAGTGAATATTTCAAGTAAAAATTACTCATATAAAATAACAGTAATGTAAGTAACACTCATTAAAAAGCAAATATTATAATTTTAATCGAAAAAAAAAAATAAAATTAAGAGTTATTAAACAAAAAAGCCCGATTTTTCAACCGGGCTTCTGAAAAAAGGTGTGAAACGTTATTTCACAACCGGAATATTTATAGTATAAACATTTTTAGCAGTAATAATTTGAAGGTAGTAAATACCAGTGGAAAGTTGAGAAGAATTAAGCATAAATTGGTGAGTACCGGCGTTTTGGAATTGATTTTCGAAAAAAATTGATTTAACAGAACCGGTAGCATCAACCAAGCGTATTGTAGCATTGCCGCTTTCTGGTAAAATATAAGTTACAACAGTGTATTCATTAGCTGGAAGAGGTGCAGCTTCGGCTTTGAATTGTGGCAACAGATTAGTGGAATAATCGTCGTTAACACTTGTATAGACTTTGTTTACAGGATTATATTCAGCCCAAGGCAAGTCCCAACGTTCAGTATGGAATGCGCCGCGATAGGGAACTTTATCAAAGTATGGATCGTTGAGAGTAACAGCTGCATTCGAAGCTGTCCAATTAGCTTTATTTAGATAGTCTGCATCACTTGCTGGGAGAGGGTTAAATACCCCAGTAGTTCCCGGAAAAGCACCGGGCACTTTTGCATAAACAGCAACTGGGCCAGCTTGATTAATAAATCTATTGCCAAATTCTTCTTTAGCAAGCCAATTAGCGTCAACATTACCTTGTTGAGTTGTTCCACTGCCAAAATAAAAGAATTTATTGTTTTTAATTCCGTAGAAATCATTGTAGCGAACCATAATGGAGTCGTTAGAAGCAGCAAGCACTGTATTATTATTAGTAAGTTCGAGACCAGCATTATAGCCCATAATTACAGAATTAACAAGGTTCATACGGCTATTACGGCGTATTTGAACAGCAGTAAGGTGCTTTGAATGGTATTTATTAGCACCTGTCCCGACAGTCCAGCTAGTATCAGCAAGGGGACCTACAACAGTAACATTTGAAAATATTGGATTTGTATATGGGGTATTATAGGAAGATTTTGAGTCGTTATCACTTTCGAATGATTCGGAATTAGATTGATCCGCTATATCTGGATAGCGAACAATGAGAACGTGTTGAACTTTGCCACGAAAACCATTATCAGTGTCCATATCGTCGTCAATAGTATTATATGAAATTAAATATTTAGCGTTAACAGTACCGCCGAACCATTCGTAAGCATCATCGCCAGCATATGAAACCATAACGTGACTGATAATCGTACGACGCCCTACACCACCCATAGTGAGCGAATTAAGCTCATTATCTGGAGATTCTGCAATACCTGCAAACTCGATACGAACATACTGAACAACACCGCTGGAATCATCATCGTCTGCAACACCACCAATAGGACCATATTTAACATCCAATCCGCCTTCGATAGCAGCTTCGCCGAGGTTGGTGGAAGCCTTACCAGCAATAATCAGCCCACCCCAATCACCACGATCTCGATTACCAGGAGCAAAGCCAGAGGTCATCACGATAGGTTTTTCAGGTGTTCCTTTAGCATAGATTTTACCACCGCGTTTTATAACGATTGCTGAAATATCATTTGGGTCGCCCAAAATGACAGTTCCTGGGTTTATTCTTAAAGTAGCGCCATCTTCAACGTATAATACTTTTTTCAACTGATAAATTTTGGATGCGCTCAAAGTAATTGTATTTGTTAAGTTACCTCCAATAAGTGAGTCAGCTGTTGCTGGAGGAGGAGTATATATATTTATTGGACCTTGAATTCCATAAAGGTCTTCATTATTAACTTCGTTCATTTTAATCCAGACCTGAGATCTTCTTGGTAAAGTAATAACAGTTCTACCGGAAGCAGCATTAGCGTTGCTACTTGAAACATCTTTATAGGACCTAGCATTTTTAGCAAGAGCAAGCAAAGACCACGGACCATCAGGACTTTCGGACCATTTAAATTCAAAAGTTTTACCCCAGGTACGATCGCCAGATTTTGTTAAAGTATCCCAAGAAATAGTAATAGTTTGACCGACACGATAAGTTGAATTTGCTTTTGGCTCTTTGATAGTCAAAGAGGGTTCAGCTGCATTCAACACATAAGCGAAAAGAAAAGCGATTGCAAGAAATAAAGCATTTTTCATTAGATTCCCCTTAGAAGTTAATAAAAATGTATTACATTTTATATCCGATGCCGAATGAGAAAGAGCGGCCTTTTTTAGTTTTGAGAACATCGTTACCCATTTGTTTCCAGGTTATTTGTTCGTTAAGAATATCTTTGGCAACTAATTTTATATCAAGCGTATTGAAAATAGTTTGCGAAATAGATAAGTCGATAACATTTCTTGGTATTTCATAAACATGAGGGTCGCTAACAGGGTAACGAGTAATATCAGCCACTTGAATAATTCTTTTACCAGCAACATTGTAGCTTGTATTGACAGAAGTTCCCCATTCAGGATGGAAATAGAACAAACCAATATTCAAAGAATATGGCGATTGGCCCCACATAGTACGGTAGTCTTCGGCGTTATTTTGTTTTACGGTAATATCAGAATTAATAAGAGCTAAATTGAAATTGAGTGAGAAATAACGAGTCCAATCGGAAATAAAGCCTAAATTTTTTCTAGCTTCAAATTCTGCACCATAGTTAGTTGCGTGACCGTTAGCATTTGCAAAAGTTCTCTTATAATTACTCGAAGTACCGATGACAGATTCTTCGATAGCATTTTTGAATGATTTATAGAAGAGCGAGACAGAAATCACTTCGCCAGGATTTGGGAACATTTCCCAGCGGAGGTCGAAATTTCTGATAAGCGAGCGTTTCAAATTTGGATTGCCAGCGACATCGCCTTGGAAGTAAAAGTCGTAGAAAATAAATGGAGCATATTCACGCAATGAAGGGCGAGTTAGAGTCTGACTTGCAGAAAAACGTAAATTCATTGTATTAGCAAGTTGATATATCAAATTAAAAGATGGAAGGATGTCTACATAACTTTCGTCAACAAAAGTTGAGTCGGTATTGTTCGAAGCTATTGGATATAAGCTCATAAGTTTTTGATTGCTACTTTCTATGCGTGCGCCTGTGATCACTCTAAATTTATTGCCAGCAAGTTCGAAAGGAATATCAACCATAAGATAACCAGCTACTAAATTCTCATTTGCTTTATATGAATCTGTTGGTTTTGTTTCTTCGCCAATACCAAGACGTGATGGCTGGAAGTTTTCTGGATTAGAGAAAATATCTTCTGGTTCAAGTAAGAAATCAGAATTATAGAAGTCTTCGTCACCCCAATTTGGAACTATATAATTAAAATCTTCATCGTAATAATATTTCATCATCAAAGTGCCTTTGTTAATCACGAGCGAGCGGACATTGAAATCACGTTTTTTCTTTTCGAAGAGCAATCCAGTTTTGAGTTTTAGTGAACTAATAGGCAATGAAAAATTCAAAGCACCGGAGTATGCATCTTCGTTGAGATAAGAGAAAAATCTACCAGCTTGGTAGCCATTACCATTGAGGTCGTAAATGTCAATATGCCAGGGATTATCTTCGTTAGCTTTAGAATAGCGAACGCGTTTAAAATCAGGTTCGTCGCGTTTTGAGTTGGAATAGCCAAATTTCCAGTCTAAAAATGAATTATTCAAGAATGGCAAGTTATGTTCGCCAGTTAATTGAGTAGCAAATAGAGTTTTCTGAACAAATTGGAAGCCATATTGGCGAGTAATAACCTGATCTTTTCTACCAAGCATAATAGTAGTTTCATTATCAGAAGAATTATTATAAGTATTTTTTATTGAAAACGTGTTGTTATCGTCGAGTTTGAAAGCAAAGTTGAACAATCCACCTAAATTTGTTGAAAAAGTGGAAACAGTGCCTTGATTGAAATTATAGACTTTGCCACTACTTTCCAGGGTAGCACGGAAAATTTCATCATAAGAATAGGAATTACCATAGAGTGCATTGGCTATAATACCGATTTCTGAATTACCTATGCGATAAATATCGGAGTAAGACATATTAATAGAACCGTTTAGCGGTGCTTTGATCGTGTCGCGTTTCCAAGTTTTACTGTTCAATGAACGACTGATCTCAACCCACTCGCTTTGAGCTTGTTTGAGAATATTTTCGTTGTCTGAACGCAAGCGAGTAAAGAGGTTTCTCATATCTTGAGGTGACTTAGGGAAATTATTGGGAAGCGATCTTGTTCCATCGTCGAAACCGAGCCAATCGGTTTTGCCACCGTTATAAGTAATGAATTTTCTATTAAAGGTAAGATTATCAGTCATTGAAGTTCCGAAGCTAACTTTAAAGCTACGTGAAGAAGGGAAATCGACTGTATTAAGCTGAACCAATCCGCCAGCGAAGTTGCCAGGCAAATCAGGCGTAAAGGATTTAGCAACATTCGCATTTTGGAGGAAATCAGCAGGGAACATATCGAAAGAAAATGCTTTTTTATCGGGTTCGGTAGTAGCCAGAGCAGTTCCGTTAAGAGTAGTATTATTATAACGTTCGCTTACACCACGAACATAGACAAATTTATCACCAACAAGAGTAACGCCTGACACACGTCGTAACGATTGTCCTGCGTCGTTATCGGGAGTTCTTTTTATTTCTTCAATACTAATTCCATCACTAACTTGAGATGCATTTTTACGTTGAGCAAGGATAGCAGATTCGTTGTTCAATTCGCGTCTAGCTTCGATAACAACTTCATCAGTTTTCTTAATAGTAGAAGAAAGAACAACATTCAATATATAATTTTGATTTTCTTTAAGTTCAATATTTTCGATTGTTTTTGTGTTATATCCGATATAGCTCACCTGAATTGAATAAACACCTGCTGGTAAGTTCAAAATTCGGTATTCACCTTTTGTATCAGTATAAGCACCAATTTTTTTACCTAAAATCAAAACAGAAGCTCTCCGCAAGACTTCTCCACTTTCCTCGTCTATAATTTTTCCTGAAATAGAAGCTTTTGATTGAGCTAAAAGAGCAGATGAAATACAAACATTCATCAGTAAGAAAAACAATAATATTTTTTTAATAAAATAATACATAACTTAATACTCCTCCGGTTGTAAATTTTTTTTCAATACCTTTTTTCAGATAGGCAAAATTGTCTTTTTAAAATGAAGTGATAATAAACTAACAGTTAATAATGAGTGAACTTATTGATAAGCTGGAATCACTTGAAACATAATCGGATTTATCAAAATGGTTAATTTTATGTTAATATTCCAAAAAGAACAATTTATAGTAAAATTTTAGTATTTTTGTAGTAGTATTAATAATAATGTAGTTAATGATGAAAAGTTCAATAAATATAACCGATAGTTTTGGCAGCAGTTCAATCAGAAAAACTTTTAAATTAGCGATAATTTTAGTTGCCGGAATATTTATTTTCAGGTTGGCGCAACTGCAATTGCTGCAAGGGAGTAAATATCTGGATGTAAGCCAAACACAAGCAATAAAGCAGATTAGAATAGCACCGTTCAGAGGAAATATGTTCGATAGGAATGGATTGTTGATAGTTCACAACGAACCTTCATTTTCAATCATTATCACACCGTATGAGTTCGATAGAGATATTATACCATATTTATCTAAACTAATTGGAATAAGTGAAGAAGAAATAATTAGCACACTTGAAAAAAATAAAAACTATTCACCGTTTGAACCGGTAAAAATAATGAAAGATGTGCCATTTGAGATAGTCAGCAAAATTGAGGAGAACAGCGATGAATTACCAGGAGTGGAAGTAATAATTGAGCCAAAACGACTTTATGAATTCGACGGTAATATGGCACACCTACTTGGATATACCCGCGAAGTAACCCGTGCACAATTAGAAAAGCACAGATATTTACGACCGGGTGATATTATTGGACAATCAGGCATTGAACAAACTTACGATGCATTTTTAAGAGGGAGACAAGGCATACAATTTGTTGCAGTCAATAAATTTGGACAGAGAGTTGCAAGTTTTGATAATGGGAAGCAAGATATTGCACCAAACAATGGATTTGATTTATACACTACATTAGATATAAAATTACAGGAACTCGCAGAGAAATTATTAGAAGGAAAGCGTGGAGCAGTGGTTGCATTAGACCCGCAGAACGGAGAAATATTAGCACTTGCAAGCAAGCCAGATTACGACCCAAGAGCATTCAGCGGAAGAGTTCCCGCTGATTTATATAAACAATTATCCGAAGACCCATGGAGCCCGCTTTTGCATAGAGCAATCCAGTCGCAATATCCACCTGGCTCGACCTGGAAAATGCTTGTAGCAATAGCAGCATTAAACGAAGGGATTATTGATGAAAATACAACCATATACTGCCCTGGAAGTTTTACTTTTGGGAATAGGTCTTTTAAATGCCACGGCGCTCACGGAGCGATCAATGTTCGAAGTGCAATAAAAAGCTCTTGCAATGTATATTTCTATCAGCTTGGTCTCAAAATTGGGATGGAAAATTTAGAAAAATATGGGAAAATGTTTGGCTTTGGGCAAAAGACATTTATTGATTTGCCAAATGAAAAGACGGGAAGACTACCGACTGTTGAGTGGTTAGAAAAAGTTTATGGGAAAGGAGGTGCCTCACGTGGCAGAATGGTGAATTACGGTATTGGTCAGGGGGAGATACTCGTTACACCTCTTCAAATGGCAGCGTATACAGCAGCAATAGCAAACGAGGGCACATATTATCAACCTCATCTTGTGCGTGCCATATCAAATAACATTTCAAATAAAGTTGAGCCAGTAGCTTTTTCTTCAAGGAAACTTCCTATTGACAAAGGAATCTTTAAAATTATCAAAGATGGGATGTTCGATGTAGTAAACGCACCTGGAGGGACTGCTTCGTATGCACGGATGACGTCGGTTGAAGTATGTGGCAAAACTGGCACAGCACAAAATCCACACGGGAAAGACCATGCCTGGTTTGTTTGCTTTGCACCGAAGGAAAATCCGCGAATTGTGCTTGCTGTGTTAGCTGAAAATTCAGGGTTTGGAGGAGCCGTTGCGGCACCAATAGCAAAGCAGCTGCTCGAAGCATTTTTCCATCCTGAAACATTTGACAGAAACAAAATTTACGTCCCGAAGGAGCCATCGCAGGAGGATACAACACCTGATGAAGAGAGTGAAGTTGAAAGTGAGTTTCGCCAGGCAGCTTTACGTGAAGAAATTAATTATTAACAGAATATTTGGTGTTCCTATGAGAAATCTTTATTTCTTTTCTTTGTTCATGTTGTTATTAACCTGTGGGAATGCACTTTCGCAAAAATATGCACAACCTGAAAGCGTTGTTTATGACCAGCACCGAGATTGCTATTATATTTCTAATGTTGGGGTTCAGGGTGTTTATGATGGTCAAATTATCAAACGCAATCCTAATGGAACGCTTGAATACCTAATTGCAGCAAATCAGTTGCAAGACCCAAAAGGAATGTATATAGTTGGGGATACACTCTTTGTTGCTGATAATTACAAGTTATATTACATTAATCTAACGTCTCGAGCTATTGTAGGTTCAACTATACTTGGGCTGACAAATCTATTTTTAAACGATATTGTAGCCGACGAACAAGGCTATATATACATTTCTGACACTTATCAAGCCAACATTTTTAGGGTAAAAGCAAGCAAACCTGATAAATTTGAGCAATTATCTTTTTTAGGAAGTATGTCCAATGCAAATGGGATGATATTCGACAAGGAAAATAACAGAATACTGATCGTTTCTTATCAACCAAATGCTTTGATTTATGCATTAAGTTTAGAAACGTTTCAAATTTCTGTAATTCGGAATTCGAGTTTGAGTTATTTAGATGGGATAGCGAGAGATAGAGAGGGGAATTACTATGTTTCTGCTTGGGGAAATAATAATATTGGTGGTATATATAAATACAACAAGCAACTAACAGAGCCTCCTACACTTGTTTATGGACCACTCAACGGACCCGCTGATATATTAATTGATACAACAAATAATATGCTTGTAATTCCCGAGATGGGAGCAAACAAAGTTCATTTCGTCAGTTTAAGCAATGAAATTCAGCCACCAAGCTTATTATTCCCACCGAATAATAGTAATGGTTTTGGTAGAAGTGTAGATTTAAGATTTTCAAAAGTATTCGAAGCGGTGCGCTATGAAGTGCAAGTAAGCAACGATGAAAGTTTTTCAAATATAGTATTATCAAAAGAAACATATGATACTTTATTATCAGTAGAGTTAGAGCAAGTTTCGACAAAATATTATTGGAGAATAAGGTCTTTTTCTCTTACTGAACAAAGTGAATGGAGCGAAGTTTGGACTTTCACGAGTGCTGCAAATTTTTACGAAAAGCCATTACTACTTCAGCCGTCGAATGGGAATTTAAAAACACCACGCCAGCCTACGTTTGTTTGGACGAAATCAAATCAGTCTTTGTATAAACTTCAAATTTGGACAAACGAGAAAGCACAAGGAAAACCAATTACTGAAATAAGCAATATTGCGGACACAACATATAAATTAAGTATAAATCTTGAACTGCAAAATACATATTATTGGAGAGTGATGGCATATTCAGGATATGTTAATAGCGGCTGGTCTGAGATGTCTATGTTTTATGTAAATGAAACAGCACCATCAGCACCATTATTATATAGTCCCGAAAATGAAGCGACAAATACTTCGCTTACACATAAATTCATTTGGCAGAAAACCGATGCAGAAAATTATCGCCTTCAAGTAAGCAAAACATCAAATTTCAACAATGTAGTAATTGATGTTACTGATCTTACAGATACAACTTTTACACCGACCGAACAATTGGAAGAAAATACACGCTATTGGTGGAGAGTGCGTGCATATACTGGCTCACAAGGTAGATGGTCACCGGTTTATTCATTCACGACGCTGAATTTAGCGTCGGTTAATGAAAGAGCCAATAATAGATTGCAGGTTTATCCAAATCCAGCAAATAGCTACATCAACACAAAGTCGGACGAGGAAATTTATCAGGTTATGATAATAAATAGCATTGGTCAATTGGTCGGTTATTACAACATAAATGGAGAAAAAACGTTTAGAATTGATATTGATAGAATTAATTCGGGAAATTATTACATATTGTTTAAATCGAAAAAAAATGATTATCTTGAAAAATTAATAATTAAAAAATAGTATGATTGAAAAAATAAGGTCTATTGCAATAGAAGCTGCTATCGAAGCAGGGAAAATACTCAAAGAAGGTTACGGCAAGAATATAAAAATAGGGTCTAAAAGCGGAGTAAATGATTTAGTAACTGAATATGATATAAAATCTGAAAAAAGGATAATAGAAATACTATCAGCGGAATTCCCAGAAAGTAATTTTCTTTGTGAGGAAAGCGGGAAATCGGATAAAACTGGCAATCCAATCAGGTGGATAATTGACCCATTGGACGGAACGGTCAATTACGCGCACAAAGTTCCAATTTTCAGCATAAGTATTGCAGCAGAAGTTGATGGGGAAATTGTTGCTGGCGTTGTCTATCAACCAATGGTGGAAGAACTGTTCGTTGCAGTGAAAGGACAAGGTGCATTTTTAAATGGAAAAAGGACTTTTGTAAGTGATTGTGAAGAAATAAATCGCTCTTATCTTGTTACAGGATTTCCATATAATGTAGGAGAAAATCCGGGGAATTGCATAGAAGTTTTTGTGGATATTGTTCAGCTTGGTATACCGGTAAGACGTCTTGGATCAGCGGCATTAGATTTAGCGTATGTAGCAGGAGGACGATTTGATGGGTTCTGGGAAATTGATTTAAATCCGTGGGATGTAGCTGCGGGAATATTATTGGTTGAAGAAGCTGGCGGAATGGTGTCGAATTTCGATAGAAGCCCATATAAATTAGGCGATAGAACAATATTGGCAACTAATGGATTAATTCACATAAAAGCAAGCGAACTCATAACTACTTGTTCACTCGAAAGGAGGAGAAGATGAATATTGCTGTAACTTATATGTCTGGCTCTGGAAATTTATTTACTGTGATAGATGGAAGAAATTATAATTTTTCCCCAAAAGAATTATCAAAACTGGCAAAGTTTCTATGTCATTCTAATCAATTTAACGGAGTGAGGACAGAAGGACTGATTGTAATTCAGGAGTCGAAAGATGAGAAAGTAGATTTTGATGTTGATTTCTTTAACCCCGATGGTTCGAGCGGAATGATGTGTGGTAATGGTGGCAGATGCGCTATTTTTTATACTAATAAGCACAAAATTACAAAAAACAAAGAACTAAAATTTAGATTTTCAGGGAAAATATATTCAGGAAGAATAACCGACAAAATTGAGATTGAATTCGAGCCACCCAAAGAAATACGTACTGTTAGTATTGATATTAATGGACGAAATTACAATGGAACCTTCGTAAATGTCGGGACCGAGCATTTTGTACTGGAAATAAAGGCGAACACACCAGATAGTTTTTATAAGCTGGATATATCAAATTTAGGTAAGTTAATCAGAAATCATAGTTATTTTGCACCGAAAGGGACAAATGCTAATTTTTATCTTGAATGGAATGGGAAAATCTTATTGAGAACGTATGAGCGAGGTGTCGAAGCAGAAACTGGGGCTTGCGGGACTGGTGCAATATCAACAATATTGGCATATCAGAAGAATAATACTACAAAAAGCATTACGGAAGTTATACCAACCTCTAAAATTCCTGTTTGGGTTGAAATAGTTCGCAGCGGAGAGCAAATAGAAAAAATAATATTATCAGGACCTGCTGAAATAATCGGTTCGCAGGAAGTAATATTACCTGACAATTTTATGGAGATTGAAGCACGTATTGGATAATTTCGGCAGCAGAGCGAACTTGATCGGAAGTTATTTCTAAATAAAAGACAGCACGAATAATTTGTCCATCGAAATGGCTTAGTAATAAGCCATTTTTTTTGCATTTTTTGATAAAATCAAGAGGATTGATGGAAGCGGTAAGCTCAAATCGAACAATATTAGTCTGGATGCGAGCCATATCCACGTTGATGTGTTCAATTTCCGAAATCAAGGAAGCGAACAAACGAGCATTTTCGTGGTCTATTTTCAGTCGTTGAAGATTATTTTCGAAAGCGTAAAGACCGGCTGCGGCAAGAATACCAACTTGCCGCATCCCACCACCCAGGATTTTCCTCCAATGACGAGCTTTTTCAATATATTCGTTAGATGATACCACAAGCGAACCAATTGGCGCACCGAGCCCTTTCGACAAACAAATTGAAATTGTATCGAAATATTTAGCGTATGAGGCGCCATCAATTCCCGTTTCAGCAATTGCATTCCAAATTCGGGCACCATCAAGATGGAGTTTGATCTTGTAAGAATCAGCTAAATCTCGCAATTTTTGTATGTATTCAATTGGAGCAATAGTTCCACCGTGACGGTTGTGTGTATTTTCAACACAAATGACAGATGTTTTTGGGAAATAATAAATGTTGGGTCTAATAGCTCGCTTTATATCATTCAAATCGGGAAATCCGAGTTTAGAACTTATTGTTTTAATCTGAACATTTGAAATAATTGCAGGTGCGGCGGTCTCGTAGTAAAAGATATGAGCATCGGCATCTGCAATAATTTCGTCGCCTGGTGAGGTGAGCACTTTAAGGCAAAGTTGATTGCTCATTGTTCCGGATGGTACAAACAATGCAGATTCTTTTCCAAAATAAGAAGCAATTTTTTCTTGAAGTAAGTTTGTGGTTGGGTCTTCGCCATAGACGTCGTCCCCAACTTCGGCAGAGGCAATAGCTTTGCGCATATCTTCGTCGGGACGGGTAAGAGTATCGCTTCGCAGATCAATCATTTTAGCTTTCTTTGAATTTTTTCATAATATCTTTTGCTTTAACGCCTTTTCTGGGGACAAGAAGAACAGTTTTTGGCGAGAGAGTATCGAGAGTTTGCTGCTTCATACTTGGGTAATAAACACCGGTATAAATATGACCTTCCGAGATATAAGCAAGATTTTCACTTAAAATTGGGCTATTGGAAAATCTTTTTTGTATCATTTCTTTCATTTGTTCAGGGATAGCAGTTGTATCACCAGGGTTATAAATATATGCGATCAGAACATCAGGGGACATATGTGAGTGAATTTCGTCTTTTGGGATTTTACTATCTTTATATTTATCAATAATTCTTTTTTGCATTAATTCTTTCGAAATTTGAACAATTTTAGTACTATCGAGTTTTGTAACAGCCACGAAAAGAAAAGTTGTGTTACCTCCTTCATTTTCGTCGTGTATTTCATCAATAATCTCATATTTGATAGATTTTTGGAAAAGTATGAAAGCAGCAATGATAATTATCACCACTGGGACAAGAAAGTATAATAATTTTTTTGGCATAAAGCACCATTTATAGAATATGAAGAAAATCTTGTAAGTAAGGAGTTGCAAAAGTGCTGAAAGCAAGCATAATAATACCAATACTCATTGGAACTACAAAATTATCGTCCATTTTAAGCTTTTTGGAGGAAACTTCGGCAAATCCACCCGCAATTGCACCAAGCGAACCTGCTATAAAATAAGACACAGGTGCATCAAATGAAAACCCAAGGACAAAGACCGCAGCGATAGCTGTTGTAATGAAGGCGATAGTTCCTTCCCAGGATTTATTGAAAAGCTTATGGCGACCGAATTTTCTACCGATAAGCGCTGCTGCAATATCTGATACAATTAAAATTGTAAAGGCAGTAACAGCAATAATTTTTGGAAAAATCAAGATTGTAATTACAGCAGAAATAAGCACCCACGAAGCACCGTTGAGCAATATCTTATTCTTTTTTCGTTCGTGCTTTCTTAAAATGCCTCCAAAAAGTTGCTTATAAATTTTACGCAAAAACTCATTTTTTTTAGTGGAAATATCAATTGTAACCATCAGTACAGCAAGAACAAACAAAATTACGATCGCTGTTTTTCTCTCGACAAATATATATCCAATTGGTATAGAAAGCGAACACAAATGAATTAACTTACGAACAACTTCCTGATGATAGGGTATTTGTTCCTTTTGTTTTTTCTTATTTTTCAATTCGACTCTATTCCCATTTTGGGAGTTTTCAACGAGTAGCTGATTATCCAAATTATTTTCAAGTTGTTTCGTTGTATTCATAATTGATATTTGCTTTTGTTAGATGTAAAATACAAAATTATGAAAACTTTAACAAAAAATGCTAACGCAAAAATAAACATTGGGCTACAAGTATTAAACAAACGAAGCGATAATTTTCATAATATTAACTCGATTTTTGTTCCGATAAGTCTTAGCGACGTAATCACAATAAGCGAAAACAATCAATTTGAGCTTCGAAGTAATGTTAAATTTAATATTACGGATGATGAAAATCTTGTTATAAAAGCTGCGAAAAAATTTAATGAATCGCTTGGAATAAGTAAAGCATATAGAATAAAATTGCAAAAAGAGATACCAATGCAAGCGGGACTTGGTGGTGGAAGTGCAGATGCAGCAGTTGTTTTGAAGATGCTCAACGAGATGAACGGCAACCCATTCAGTAATGAATACTTAGCAAAACTTGCTCTTGAACTCGGTTCAGATGTTCCTTTCTTCATTTACAATAAACCAGTAATAGCCCGAGGACGTGGTGAAATTCTTCAATTTATTAACTTTAGAAGAGATATTCATATATTAGTTGTTTTTCCGAATATTAATATTTCAACAAAAGAAGCATACGAAGCATTACATAGAACGAAAGAGCCATTGCAAGAAATTGACTTTTATTCTGCATTTCATACCGGCCAATATCATCTAATAAGAAATGATTTTGAGCAATATGCGATTGAAAAACATAAAGAAATTCGACAAATCAAGGATATTCTGTATGAAAATGGCTCATTTTTTGCTTTAATGAGTGGAAGTGGTTCTGCTGTATATGGGATGTTTAATAGTTTAGAAGAAATGGCAAAAACAGCAGAAAAATTAGATACCTATAAAACATATTTTTGCAAAACTATATAGAACAATATGAATATATTACTTGTATCGGCAGAAATTGAACCGTTTGCAAAAACAGGTGGATTAGCAGATGTATGTGCCACCTTACCTAGAGAATGGCAGCGACTTGGGCAGAACCCAATTATTGTAATGCCAAAATATGGATTTATTAATGTTGAAAAATGGGGATTTCGTCCTACATTTCTGACACTAATTGTTCCGATGGGTTATTGGACAGAATTCGCACACATTTGGGAAGGAACACTACCTAATAGTGATGTCCCTGTATATTTAATTGAGCACAATCAGTATTTCGATAGACCCGGCATATATGGCAATGCAAATGAATATATAGATAATAATAGAAGATTTATTTTCCTTGCAAGGGCAGCATTTGAAGTTGCAAAAGCATTAGATTTCACACCTGACATTATTCATGCACATGATTTTCACACAGCTTTTGCGATGCCATTTTTGAAAGCAATATATAGAAATGATTATAGATTTTCGAAAACAGCTGGAGTATTCACAATTCATAATCTGGCTTATCAAGGACGATATGAACCGCTCTCAACAATGGAATTCTCAACGTTCGGGATGAAGGAGTTTTATCCAGGTTCGTGGTTTGAATATTATGGAAGTGTTAATTTTATGAAAGTCGGAATAATGTTTGCCGACAAGATAACAACAGTTAGCCCGACTTATGCACGAGAAATACGTTATCCCTATTATGGTGAAGGGCTTCACGATGTTTTGAATTATAGAGGAGCAGATTTAATTGGTGTGTTGAATGGAGTTTATTATAATGATTGGGACCCAAATATTGACAAATTTATTTATAAAAATTACAATATAGATAGTTTGCATCTAAAAAATGATGTCAAGAAAAGTTTTTTATATGAAAATGGGTTAAATGATTATGACAATCTTGATAAACCTCTGATAGGAATGGTTAGCCGATTGACAGAGCAAAAAGGGATTGACTTAGTTCGTTACAAGATCGAGCAGTATTTAGCAGAGGGAGCTTTTAGGTTTGCTTTATTGGGTTCTGGAAATAAGAAAGACGAGGACTTTTTCGTATATCTCAAATGGAAATATCCGAAAGATGCATTAATACAAATAGGATATAGCGATTTGCTTTCACATCGAATAATAGCTGCATCAGACTTTTTCTTAATGCCATCGCGGTTTGAGCCTTGCGGGCTAACACAGATGTATTCAATGAAATATGGAACGATACCTATCGTTCGTCAAACGGGTGGGCTTGCGGATACTGTATTCGAGTATAATTACGCAACTGGCGAAGGCAACGGATTTAATTTTTACCAGTATAATGCGGATGATATGGCTTGGGCAATTCGGCGAGCATTGTCTATATACAACAATCAACCACACTGGGATATTATTCGGCAGAATATGATGAAAATGGATTTCTCTTCGAGCAAAACTGCAATGGAATACTTAAAAGTGTTTACGTGGGCACTCGAAAAAGTATAAAAAAGGAGGCAAGTTGATTACCTCCTTTTTTATGTATATCTAATGATTATTTAGCTTCTTCGGCTTTCTCTAATATAAAGAAATTAACTCCGGAAACTTGTTTAGCCATACCGTAGAGAGCAATTTTTTTGCCTACAAGTGGAACGATTTTTTCGACGGCATAGGTATTGTCGTTTTTATCAACGACTACATAGTAAGTTTCGGCAGATTTGAAGAGGAGAAACGCACCATCTTTTAGCATTTTTGTAGCAGCCTGGACATCAGTCAGAGGAGCATTGTTGCCTTGAGCAGCCAAATCAAGACTAATGAGTTCCCCGACTAAAGGAGTTTGAGTAAAGTCGTTAGGGTCCTGAGCTTGCTTGAGAGCTTCTTCCATAGTAGGAGTTTTTTCTAATTCTTCGGGTTTAGGTTGTTCTTTGCAAGCAGTAAAAACGACCATTAAAGCAGCAAGAATCAACAATAATTTTTTCATTTATTTACTCCTCCTTATTCCACAGGTTGCATTTGTTTAGCAAAAATTACAGCGAAGCCATTGATATAACGAATTTCACCGGCGATACCAAGATTTTGCACGCCAGCGAATTTAGCAAGGCTGCGACCGTCGAAAGCATTTTTAGTATTATATACTAAATAGATTTGGTCGGCTGCTTTAAGAGCAAGAGGCTGATTTTTTCTGACCATTTCATCAGCTTCGGCTTTTGTAACGACTGGGTCTGCACCCATAGCCAATTTTGTAAGGCTGATTACCTGTCCAGTAACATCAGCTTTAAACTGTTGAGTTTTTACAGCTTTTTGAGGTTGAGCAACGGGTTTAGTAGCTTCTTGAGTGAGAGTTTTTTTAGTTGCTTCGGCAGGCTCTTGTGGAAGAGTTTTTTTGACTGCTTCCTGAGCATTCACTACAACAAAAAGAAAAGCAAAAAGACTAAACAAACCAATAATTTTTTTCATAGTCAAACTCCATTAATATTAGTTAGAAGTTTTTGCGTAAGGGACACCAGCAACTTTTTGATAAGAGATTTTCATCTTAACGTACTTATCATTACCCGAACCCTGCAAGAAACCGCCACTACCACGTTCTACAAGAACTTTAGCATAATTATAATTGGTTTGTCCTTGACGTTGAATGCGAACAACAAAGACAAGACCAGTTTGACCATTGTCGAGTTGCAAAAGATTTAATCTTCTTTCAGCAAAATTTAAAGTATTGAGAGCAGCTTTTTCTAAAATATTATCAAGTGTATTAGTTTCCCAATAAGTATCAGCAATTTCAACTTTGTCGGTTGGAGTTCCAGTACCAATATTAATTTGGCTAGCAGAACCGAAGAATAGAGCACCAGTAGTTCGATTATCTAAACCAAGATGCCACTTGGTTTTTTCAGTAGCTTTTAAATTTTCAGGTTTGTTGTTTTGGCCATAAATAGTCAATCCAGAACCATATTGGGATTCGTAGACATACATTCTTATGTCGTCAGTTTCAAAACGGGATGCAGGGGACCAGGTTACGGAAGTTGAACCAGTACTAGTTTTGTTGTCAGAATTTACAGATTTTAAAGTGAAAGTATAAACAACACCTTCTTGCAAACCGGAGACTTTGTAATTATCAGTTTTGCCGATTTTAATAGGAGTCATGGGATTACCACCAGTAACAGTGAGTTCATAACCGGCGAACCAGCTTGAGTCGTAGCTTGCTGATTTGTCCCATTTAAGCAGAACTTCTGTAGCAGAAATAGATGTTGCCCGAAGATTAGTCGGAGCAGCAGGGATTGGCTTGTCGGCAGAGACAGGATCGTCTGTATCTTCTTCGCAAGCAGTAAAAATTAGAGCACTTAGCAAAAAAAAGGCAAACAAACTAAACAATTTTAATAATTTCATAAAAACCTCTGAATATTGTTGAAAAAATTAATTAAAGATTAATTACGTCATTTATTTGAATAATATAAACGATAGTACAATATTTTAAGTGTAATTATTATTATTATGGATAACGACACTTTCTTTAAGATGTTACAACAAATTTCTGAATGGATAATCAGATATTACGAAAATATCGAAAGTTATCCGGTAAAATCGCAAGTAGTGCCACGCGAAATTTATAAAAAAGTATCCGAACTTGACAATAAATCGCCCACGAATATTGAAAAAATATTATCAGATTTTGAAAAAATCATACTACCTGGAATAACACACTGGCAAAGTCCAAATTTTTTTGCATATTTTCCTGCTAACACCTCTCCCCCATCTATACTTGCGGAAATGCTAACATCAGCAATTGCTGCACAATGTATGGTATGGGAAACTTCACCAGCAGCCGCTGAATTAGAGGAATTTACACTAAAATTGTTACGTGAATATATTGGACTTCCGGAAAGCTTCAATGGAGTGATTCAAGATACAGCTTCGACGGCAACATTGGTTGCATTAATTGTTGCAAGAGAAAAAAAATCTTCTTTTTCAATTAATGAAAATGGGTTCGATGGGAAAATTTACAGAGTTTATTGCTCGGAGGAAGCACATTCATCTATTGAAAAAGCAGCAAAAATAGCTGGATATGGTAGAAAAAATGTTGTTAAAATACCCACTGATCAAAATTTTGCGATGAGAGTTAACTTGCTTGAAAAATCTATTTTAGAAGACATTGAAAAAGGATTTATACCTTGTGCGGTAGTATCTGCCTTTGGAACAACAAGTTCGACAGCGATAGACCCAATAGATGAAATTGCCGAAATAGCCTCAAAATATGGTCTATTTCATCATGTTGATGGAGCTTTGGCTGGTTCGGCATTGATTGTACCGGAAATGCGACAATTTGCTAAAGGCATAGAAAAAGCTAATTCGTTCGTATTTAACCCGCATAAATGGCTGCTCACAAACTTTGATTGTTCCGTGCATTTTGTGAAAGATAAGGAAATACTAATAAGAACTTTTTCGATAACACCTGAATATTTAAAAACGTCAGTTGATGATCAAGTAAATAATTACCGTGATTGGGGAATTCAGCTTGGGAGACGTTTTCGTGCCTTGAAATTGTGGTTCGTTATGAGATATTATGGATTGGAGGGATTGCAGAAATTTATTCGTGAGCATTTATCACTTGCGAAATACTTTGCAGAAAACATTGTAGCTGAAGGTGATTTTGAATTGCTTGCACCAGTGTATTTCAATACAGTTTGTTTTAGATATATAAGAAGTGATGGGAAGAGAAACGTAGACGAAATTAACGAAGAATTGCTGAAGACATTGAATAAAAGTGGGAGAATATATATAACTCACACTAAACTAAATGGAAAATACATAATTCGATTTGTAGTTGGGCAGACAAATACAAAAAAGCGGCACATAGATGCCGCTCTGGAACTAATTAAACAAACTGCAAGAAATTTAGTTTAGGCTGCAAGAGCCGCCACAACAACCACCAAAATCACAAGATGAGGTCATTTCTGAAGAACCGCCTTGTGAAATTAATCCAGTAGTGGACATTACTTTTCTGTAGGCAGTGGAACCGCAGCTGGGGCATACTATTGCACGTTCATCTTCGCGAACTTTGTGGAAAATTTCGTATTTTGCTCCACATTCTTCGCATTTGTAAGTGTAAATAGGCATTATACTACTTAATTATTGTTTTACATTACTCTTCGTTCATATAGACGACAGATTAACTTTTATATTATGAATTATTATTTTCTTTTTAAATTGCATTTTTGTGTAATTATTCAAAGAAATAAAATGAAAACAAAGCAAAACGAAAGGAATCAGACAAAAGAAATCAAATCAAGTTATTATTGGTATATAGCAATAGGGTTATTTGTAATAACGACAGCGATTTTCTTTTGGGATCATTTGTTTGGAAATTCGTTTTTGTGGGAAGACTTTGCGGAATATGTTTATCCGGTTCAGACATTTGCAGCAAGAGAGTCTGCAAATTGGAGGATACCGCTTTGGAATCCATTTTCATTTGCAGGAATGCCCTTTTTGGCTGATATACAAGTAGGATTTTTTTATCCATTGAATAGGATATTAACATTATTTGTTGGATCGGACGGCACTTTGCCCGTGAAAATGCTTGAATTATCGTTGATAATTCATTTTTTGATTGCACAGATTTCAATGTTTGCATTGATGAAGTATTTCAAAGTAAGTTTTTGGGCAGCAATAGTATCAGCAATCTCATATTCATTTTCATTTTTGCTTGTTTGCCATGCAATACACCCGATGATTGTGATCCACTTATCTTGGTTTCCATTAATATTTATGTACTATCATAAGGCAAATTCACTAAGTTCCATAAAATCGGGAGTGATTTCGGGACTATTATTGGGAATGATAATGCTATCTGGTCACCCACAAATGACGTTATACATTTCATTGTTTTTGGGAGTATATTTTATTTGGAGCTTAATTATCGATATAACCCAAAAAACAATAAACGCAAAGAATATTTTAAAGTATGTTACTGCTTCATTATTGCCATTTTTAATAGCTACCGGACTATTTCAAATACAATATTTGCCATCAAGCGAGTTAGCAGATCTATCGCGAAGGCAGGAAATGACATTTGAAGCAGCTTCGGAAGGTTCGCTTGAACCACCACAAGTAATTTCGTCGGTTGTGCCAAAATTTTTCGGTTATACAGATGCAACAGGAGAGTCGAAGGTCGCATTTCAATTAAAAAAGAAGAATAATAAAGGTAATTATGAACCATTTCAATACTATTATTACTGGGAAACAGCATATTATTTTGGAGTTGTCGCATTAATGCTTGGAATGCTTGGAATAATAGGATTGATGAAAACTAATAGGTTGGTAGCTTTTTTGGCTGTATTTTCTATATTTGCATTAATATTTGCAATGGGAAGCAATGGATTTTTATACTATTTCTTCTATAAACTTCCTTTCTTTGCAAAATTAAGAATTCCGGCAAGGATGGCATTTGCAATCGCTTTTGGCTTTTCGGTAATTGCAGGATTTGCAATTGATAAGCTCAGAGATTTCAGTCTAAAACAAATTTTGATGGCTACGGTATTTCCGTTGCTTGTGGCATTTCTAACAGCAATAGGTGCATTGCAGTCCTTTTTCAGTATAGATGAAAATTCCATTTCAATAATTCAAAACTACGGAGCAACTGCATTATTCTTTGTAGTATCTACGTTAATTATTATTTATTTGGGAAGTAAAAATAAATTATCTATATCATTTGCAGCAGTATTACTGGCATTACTCGCATTTATTGATTTATATATAGCTGGGGCTGATTTTAATCGCTCGAAAAACGATTACTCGAAGCAATATCAATTACCTGAACAGACGTTGGGCGCATTCAGATCGAAATACCCTAATGAAATTTTTAGAGTTAATTCGAGAATATATAATCCGCCGTTTATGGCAATGAAACGTAACCAAGGTATGGTTTCTGGGATTGAGCTTCTCGAAGGTTACAACCCATTAGTTCTCGAACGAAATGTTCCGCCACTAAGTCGTGATGAAATACACAAATTATTGAATGTCAAATACGAGATAGCGATTGATTCGGTCAGAATGTCTCCATATTTTGCTGAGCGAAAAGATCGTTTGCCAAGAGCTTGGCTTGTTGGCTCGGCTATTGTAATGAAAGAAGACAGTGTAT
Organism: Eximiradius sp.; assembly: GCA_937127445.1. Lineage (GTDB taxonomy): Bacteria > Bacteroidota > Ignavibacteria > Kapaibacteriales > UBA2268 > JAKIZO01. The sequence goes on from CAKZLY010000030.1 coordinate 82,931, forward strand.
CTGAATTTATGAAAGGTAAATCTGTTGATTACTCTCAGATTGCTGTAATTGAAAAACGACCAGAAATTAATTTACCAAGCGAAATTGACACAAATTTTACAGGAGCAGCAAAAATCACACACTATTCTCCCAATTTGATCAAAGTTGAAACAAGTGCAAATAAAGCGTCATTGCTTTGTTTAAGCGAAATATATTATCCATTGTGGATTGCCAAAGTTGACGAGAAAGAAGCCGAAATCATTCGTGCAAATTATTGTTTGCGAAGCATAGCTCTTCCATCAGGCACACACACAGTGGAACTTGTAGCATATTCAAATAAATTTGTTAGTGGGATATGGATTTCACTGATAACGCTTGCTCTATCAATAGTTTTAATTATTATCTATAGAAAGAAAGAGTAATCTCCCAAAATAAAGATTTGAAATATTTAATTTTTTTTCATTATTTTAATTTAGTGAATTTGTTTCACTAAATGTATATAATTGATAATGGAAATATTTCAACACGCTTTTCCGGTAAAAAATCCGATAGCAGAGTTCGCCATACTTATGCTAATTGTGTTGATATTTCCAATTCTATTCAAGAAGCTAAAAATTCCGAGCATAATAGGGTTAATTATAGCAGGGACAATAATTGGACCGCATAGCTTAAATATACTGGACAGGGACGAAAGTATAATAATGCTGGGTTCAATTGGGTTGCTTTACATTATGTTTTTAGCGGGGCTTGAACTTGATTTAAAGCAAGTCAAAACAAACAAAAGATATAGCATACTCTTTGGGATAGCAACGTTTGTTATTCCTCTATTGCTTGGCTATTTGCTATCTTATTTTGTGCTTGGATATAGTGAAATAGCGTCACTGATAATTGCTTTGATGTTCTCGACGCATACATTGGTTGCATATCCGATAGCATTGCGTCTTGGGCTTACCCAAACACGTAGCACAACAACAGTTGTTGGCGGGACAATAATTACCGACACGGCTGTGCTTATGGTATTTGGCTTGATAATGAATTATTATAATGGTTCATTAACATTTTGGTTCTGGGTAAAATTCATTGTTTTATTGGCATTTGTATCACTTTTTATCTTATTTGTAATTCCCAAGATAGCACTTTGGTTTTTTAAGAACATAGAGGAAGAGAATTACTCGCAGTTTATATTTGTTATAGCGATGTTTTTAATGTCAAGTGTATTAATGGAAGCAGCGGGGATTGAAGCAATAGTTGGAGCGTTTTTGGCAGGCTTAGCATTTAGTAAGCTCATACCGCATAATTCAGCTTTGATGCAGAAAATACATCTGGTTGGCAGCGGCTTGTTCATACCATTATTTTTAATTAATGTAGGAATGATAGTTGATATAAAGGTATTGGCAACAGGTTATTTTGCATTGTTTGTTGCCACAACATTAACTATGATGGCATTGTTAAGTAAGTATTTAGCAGCGCATTCAACTCGGCTATTATTCAAATTCAGTAAAAATGAGTCAGATTTCATCTTTGGATTAAGTGCTTCGCATGCCGCGGCAACAATTGCTGTAATAATGATTGCATACAAAGCAGGAATTTTAGACGAGAATGTGTTGAATGGGACAATATTATTGATATTAGTAACTTGCCTTTTTGCATCATTTGTTACTGAACGTGCTGGTAGAAAACTCGCTATAGAAGAACAAAAGAAGAGAGATGTGATCAAAACTGAACTGATGAGAATATTAGTTCCTTGCTCTAATCCAAATAGTATTGATAAATTGCTTGATTTAGCAATAGCGTGCCGTGGCGAAAATGAGGATGAGCAGCCAATTTTCCCATTATCTGTAATTATCGAGGACGATACAACGGAGAAAAGAATAGTACAAAGCACAAAAGCAATACAAACATTCGTCAAATTGGTTTATCCTGGCAAAAAATCTATAATGCCAACAACAAGGTTAGATACGAACGTATCAAATGGCATTATTCGAGCTATGAAAGAAATGATGATAAACTTAACAATACTTGGATGGACGGGAAAATCGAAGGCGTCGGAATTTTTCTTTGGTAGGAAAACGGATAATGTAATTGAAGCGACAAATCAAACGATAATGGTTGCGAAATTGCATCAATTAATCAATTTAACAAATAAAATATATGTATTGGTAAGTGAAAATGCACAATATGAAATAGGTTTCAAAAAGTGGTTGGAGGTCCTAAATAACATTAGCAAATATGCGGCAGCACAGATAAATTTCATATCTTTGCCATCAACCAAGTCAAGTATTATAAAGCAATGCAAAGCAAGCGGAATTCTTAGCGATGCAATATTTGAAGTTGTAAATTCAATAGAAGAATTCACAAGTTATTCGAATAAATTTACAGAAAACGATATAGTTATATTTGTCAAGGCACGTTCAAAGAGCATATCCTTTTCTTTAGATTTTATTCGAATAATAGATGAAATTACAGAAGTAGTGCCCCAAAGCAATTATATTATGCTTTACCCTGAAACTAATCCAATAGTTGAAATTGAAGAAATACCAAACATTGATGTATTAGATTCTTCATTTATTGAAGAAAACATTACATTAATACAAAAATTGAAAACAAAAATTTTTAGAAATAAATCAAATTAATATAAAAGTTTATCTCATATATTTGTCTTTGTTTAATATTCTAACAAGAAGTCCCCAACGTTTATCTACTTTAAATCCATATTTTGAGAAGAAAGCTTCGACATAGAAAGTAGTTTTAATAATATCAATTCCTTGACTATACATTCGATTGATAAAATCTTCCATCATAGCTCGACCAAGCCCACGCCCGCGATATTGCGTAGCCAGCACTATGCCATCGAGTGTGCAAGAATTATCTTCTTTAATTTGATAGATAATACCGCCGATAATTCTATCGTTGCTATCGAAAAGCACAAGGAATTGGTCTTGCTCAGAAATAACTTTAGTCAATTTTTCCTTATAGAACAAACGGTATAGAATACCAATTTCAGCAGGCTCGATAGGCTGACGAAAGATATAGACATCACCATAATTATCCTTGAAGGAAGTTTTAACAATTAGTGATAAATCCCTCTTTTCTTCAAATTTTGCAATGTCGTATTGTAAGGATTTAGTGTAGCCCGGGAATACCATTTTTGAGAAAATCTCTCTATCAATAGGGTCTTCGAGAGTGCTTTGTAATTCGGACAATTCGATAAGTTGAGTAGCGGGTACATTTTTCTCTTTGTTCATTTGAGCAAGGAGTTTGTCGAAAGCATTACGAACGTAAAAGCCTTTGTAGGCGAAATAAGTATGCCGATAAAGTTGATAGCGAGCAATTTCGGGGTATCTATCGAGACGGTATAAGTGGTAGAGTTCAATAATAGATTGTTCTTTTGCTTCGGGAATAGCATTAGGATTGGAATTTTGCCATTCGTAATATTTATCGATAGCGTAGATAAGCGGTAGCGGCATATAATAATTGTCTTTTATGAAAGCAATATATTTATTAATCTCTTGCCTTAAAGATTTACCAAGGAAGAAAATATCGTTTTGACAAAGTTCATCATATAGATTATTAAGAACAGTTACGGCTTCATCTTCGCCCAGAGCTTCCATAATTGCATTGAAAATCCAGTTAATATCTAAAAATTCTCTAATCCAAGAATAATGATGAATTGCTTTAAAATAGAAATTATCAAGCATAGGTTTGACTAAAGAGATATAGTTATCGAAATACTTCCAACCCGCAAGAGAAAGGATAGTAGCACCATCGCGAAAATCAATTTCGGGGACAACAACATTAGATGGATTGACATTTCCAGGAATAATTTTTTGTCCGCTATATCGCCAGGCACGAACAAATGCAGAAAGCCCTTCTGTATATAGACGTTTGAGAATATTAAGTTTAGGGAAGGGCTGACCGTACGTTTTAAGGGTAGAAATCTGACGCAATTTTTCCCAGACAGTTAAATCCCCTAAAAATTCCATACTGCGAGCTTGAAGTTCGGGGCGAGCACAACCAAGCGACGGCAGGACGCTTGGACCATCAGGATAGCCCGAAACTGCAACAAGCCAGAGTATTGTTTCGAGATTTCGTTCGTCGGAGATATTGTCGTTAATGATAGTCTGAATATCGTAATGCTTACCTTGTTTTGTATTTACGCTTACTCGATAAATCTGATTTTGAGTGATACTGCTGATTTTCGAGACCCAGATACCGTCATCGCTAATTTCTGAAATATCAAAATCGTTTTCTTCAAATGCAAGAGTAATTGATTGTTTCAAAAATGTGGTATCCAAAAGAACATGTTTAATATTCTCTACTTCTTGTTCGGAAAGGCTATCTTCGAAAATAATCTTATTTTCCCAATCAATTGGGAATTTAGAGAATTTTTGTTCTTCCAGACTATTTTCGTATTCGCAGGATAATATCCAGAAATATTTTGCTGCAATGGAAGACAGTTGTGGGTCGACTTTGTGAAGAACCCAGTTGGCTAATTCAAAGCGAACAGTTGCGTAATATTCAGGGTTGTATTTGACAAAGTCAACTAATAATTTAAAGATACTTTCGAATTGCTTATGAAGTGTTTCAGATTGTGGCCAGGAAAGATTTTCGCGATAGAAAAGCAATCTTTTTCGAAGTGCATTTAGCCGTCGGCGTTCAAACTTGCTTGAAGCAATAATTTCAATAGATTTGTTGTTGAGAAAAGTAAGACCAGATTCGAGGAAAGCAGGAAATATTTTTTCTGTTTCGGCAATTTCGTCGTTCTGCAGTATTGTTCGATAGGCCAGACAGCGTATTTCTTCGTTCGGATGATAAGCAAGAGCCTGAATACGAAAACGAACAATCTCTAATGACAATTCGTCGAAGCTATTAAATAATTTAGATAATTTTGTTAGTTCTTCTAAAGCTTTTACATCTTCGGAATAGAAAATTGTGCAAATCAACCTATTCATTTCAATAAGTTGATTATTTCTTATCCCCCGAATATTTGCAAAAAGGTCTTCGGAGTATGCATTCCGATTATTGAAATCGCATAAAATTTTTGTGCTGATTGATTTATTACGGTGGTCAAAATTTGCTTTAACAGGAGCAAAGACAAACAAATTAGGATTGCCGACCCAGTATTTCGGTTGAAGAGCAAGAGAACCCAAGTCAATAGTATTGCCTTCGATTTCATAGATTAAGTCGCCAATTTGAATTTTATTGTCGGAAATAGGCTCAATAAATAGATAAAGAGAAGTTTCCTTGTTGATTAATCCGTTGTTATAAACGACAATATCTTCCTCTAAAATAGAAAGGTCGCGGTAGAACCATTTTGGGATAATGATTTTTAGATTATCGAAATGCAATTCATTTACGTCTTTTGAATAAAGTTTCTCAATTATGTCAGAAAAGTTTTTCTCAATAGATTTTCTATTGAAAGAGCCTTTTGGTGTAAGTTCACCAAAATCAATTGAAAAATCTCTTTGCAAAATTTCAAAATTGACAACTCTTTCGTAAGTAGCTAAATTACGGTTAGCTTCGGAGATAATTTTTTGGAAATAATTACGTGAGTCATTCTTAATGTTCTCATCTTTAAATAAAGCATCACCATAGTCTGGAACAATAAGAAGAGTATTATATGCTTTGCCATCACCAACAAGAAAAGTGCGTTTGATACCGGGGACACCATCGAACTTGTTTTCAACGTTTTTGGGAGAAATAGTTTGCCCTTTATTGTTTTTGTAAATGTCCTTCACTCTATCGACAATTGAATAATAGCCATTGCTATCAACTGAAAAAACATCTCCTGTTGGCAACCAATAGTCGTCGTCCAAATTGGTTGGAAATGGGATAACTGAACCAATTGGGTGAGTATCGAGATAGCGAGCAACATAATGCCCGCTAATAAGCATTTCATTATTTTCAGCGAATTTAGTATAAATGCCTGGGAGTGGCTTTCCAACTGTACCTTTTACATATCGTCCGGGTGGTGTCATAGTAATACCGCCAGTTGCTTCAGTCATCCCAAATCCACTACATAACTCGATATCGTGTTTTTGAAAGAAAGTAAATATTTTGGGGTCTAAATATCCTGCAGCGGAAAGTCCCCAATGAAGATTTTTTCCCACAATTGAAATGATTTTTTCTCTAATTTCTTTTCTGGAAGTTAAATTTTCGGTTTCTTCCGTAATTTTATCGTAGATTTGCATCCAGCGGATTGGGACACTAATAAATCCAGTAGGGTTCACTTTGGAAAACAAAGAAAGCAAATTATCTGCCGAAGTATTACCGACAAAGACGTAAGTGCCGCCCCAATAAATCATACCAGTCATTTCTAAGTATCTACCGAAGGTATGAAATAGAGGCAAATAGCACAGTAAAACTTCGTTGTGCCCAACTGCGGGCAATGCTGCAGCACGACAGAATCTTTTACTGACAATGTTATAATTAGAAAATGAAACTCCTTTGGGGCGTCCTGTACTGCCAGAAGTAAACATTACAGTAATAACTTGATCGATAGAGTAGCGCTTTCGTTTATTGAGAATGAGATCAATTTCTTTATTGCTAATAGTTTTGATATAACGAGGGAGGTAGATATGGTTAGTAAGTTCTTTAATACTTTCATTTATATGCAAAACAATCGGTTTTATCAATAAATTTTTAGAAATTTCTTCAATTTGGCGAATTCTATCGAGAGTATCGGTAACAACAACATTGAAATTCATCATTTTGGAAATAGAGGTTAGTTCGTCGTTTGTAAAATGGACGTTCAGAGGAGAGACAGGAATGTCCCAAGCGAGAGCCGCAATATCGACCATAGCACTTTCGGGGGAATTTTCGCAGAAAATGGCTAATCGAGGTGAGCCCTGAACACTTTTGAAAATAGCAGTGGCAATTTCTTTTGATTGTTGCCAGACTTGTTCGTAGCTAAAACGTTTTGGGGTAAATTTCCCCATATCGATAAAAAGAGCTTTTTGAGAAAGTTCTTCTGCTCGATAATGCAATAGGTCATTGAAAGAGAAATCACTTGCTTGGATAATTTTACAAGCGCATTCAGCCCAGTTATATCGTTGTTCTTCGTTTTCGAGAAGAGATATATAATTATGTTTTCCAGTAAATAGTAGCCACTTATGAAGGAATTGCTTATCGGCGAAGGAGATTTCATTACTTTTGACTAATAGTTCGCTTAATTCAAGCAATTTTACAGCATTTTCTGAATTCAGCTTAATGATATTTTGCTCAAATTGATTTAAAAATGAATGAATTTCGTCCAAAACGTTTTTCATAGGGACCTCGCAAAAAAGGATTTATATAATATTAAAATAGTTAGAATTGAAGAAATAAAAAAGAATAAAGTTAATAGAAAAAGAGCAGCCAATAATTGGCTGCCCCGTAGGTATTATATCAGAAATCAATTTTATTGCTTGATAATTCTTTCCATAACAGTTGATTTAGGAGTAGTAATTTTAATAAAATAAGTGCCAGCAGGTTGAGAGCTTATATCAATTGTTTGCAGGATACCATTGTTAGATGAATTGGAGTTAATTCTCATAATTTCTTGACCAGCAAGATTTGAAATAGTAATTATCGCAGAAACATCATTATTCAAATTTGCTTTGAGAGTAAAAATACCCCGAGAAGGATTAGGAGACAGAATAATTTGAGGTTCAGATGCCCATTCGTTTTCGACACTTGTAATCAGGTTATATTCGTCGCTCATTGTGTAGCAATCGCCGCTTTCAGCAACTTCAACAGCATATTTACCAGGAACTAAAGGACGGTATTTACGTTCGGTTGCACCTTCAATGAGTTTACCGTTTAGATACCAGCGATATTTATTAGCAGGCGAAGCAACTAAAAATTCGTATTCCTCAGTAATGGTAGGTTTAGGTGGAATTGGATGGAAAGAGACTTCGATAAATTCGGATACAACTTTGCAACCATCACCAGTTTCAGCAGTGCAATAATAAGTACCAGCTTCGCTTACCGTAATTTTTCGTCCTTCAACACCATTATTCCATCTATAATTACTAAATCCAATACGAGCTGTAAATGTAACACTATCACCAATACACAAAGCAGGTGATTTCGATTTATTTATAGTCAGTTCAGGAGTTGGGAAAACTGTCACTGAAATAATATCTGATTTAGCATTACATTCACCACCATAAGAATGGACGAATGAGTAGTTCCCATCAGTTTTTACAACGATTGATTTAGTAGTTTCGCCAGTATTCCAAACAACGAAACCATCCTGCACATCTGCAACCAGAATTACGCTGTCACCCTGACAAAATGAAGTATTGCCAAGAACAGTGATATTTGGCTTCGGTAAGTTGCAATCCAAAAGCTGAGTTTTCCAGAGACCACGTCCCCAGGTGCCTGCATAAATTTCTTTAGTAGAATTATTAATTTTCAAATCATTAATAATAACGTTTGGAAGATTGGCACCGAAGAGTTCCCAAACATTTGAGCCATAATCAGAATAGAAAACACCTACATCAGTGCCAACGTAAATTCGGTCGGGTGAATTTGGTTGATAAGCGATGCAATTTGCAGGAACATTTGGCAAATTACCCGATAAATTAGTATGCTTGTTACCATCAAAAACCCAAACTTTATTACCGCGTTGGAAGCCGGATTTAGTATAATAAACTACATTTGGGTTGAGAGGGCTAACTTCCATATCGGAGATTGCTAAATCGGAAGTAAAGTATTGAGACCAGGAAATACCATTATCAGTTGTTCGCCAGACAGTAGTATAAGTAGCAGCATAAACATAATTTGAATTAGTCGGGGCTACTGCAATAGTTTGCAAAGTCGTATTTGTTCCAAAATTAGAAATTTTGACAAATGAACCAGCAGAACCATAAGCAAGGGAACGCCAAACATTGTAATAACCAACGTAGACTACATTAGGCTTCTGTGGGTCGAGAGCCAGTGGAGCAGTCCAAGCTCCAGATTCACCATTAGTTTGATATTGATTTATCATATTAGTAAATGATGCACCACCATCAGTGGAACGGCGAAAATCACCATTATAAAGAGAACCATAAATACGACGTGGATCAGTTGGATCGATGGCACAATCCATTCCATCACCAGCGAGTACGTGTATCCAATTATTTTCTTTGAAAAGGCTTGAACCATTATCTTGAGAACCACCAATAAATAAACTGGGGTCGGCTTCACAAATACCAATACGGTAGAATTGGGTAATGGACATACCGTCGCTAATGAAATTCCATGAATTACCACCATTGGTAGTATAATCGATTCCACCATCGTGTCCAGCGTATAACCTACCATCAGGAGCAAAAATAAGATCATGAATATCAGCGTGAACTTGCGGGGCACCATCTCCATACCAATGAGCAACAATTTGCCAGGTTGCCCCCATACTTTGAGATTTCCAGATATTAACGCCACCGACATAGATTATACTTGGATTTGTCGGAGAAATAGCAAGAGCTAAATCGTATTGTCCTTGTCCTTTATTCATATCTTTCCCATTGCTATTCCAGCCAAGAAGATTTAATCCATCGCCTTTTTGATAGAGGGTCGTCCAATTTTCGCCGGTATCTTCGGATGCAATAAGTGAGAGGAATTGCATTGTATTTCTTTCGGCACTCAGAGCATAAACCATATTCGGGTCGGCAGGAGTAACTTCAATAGCAGTGCGAATAGCATTTGGGATATTCCAGACTTTGCGCCAGGTTTCGCCCATATCGGTGGATTTATAAATATCAGTTCCCAAAGATGAATAAGTAAAAGTAGAAGCATAAAGTACGTTAGGATTGTCGGGTTTTTGCTCTAAATCAATGAAAAATCCACTTTGCTTGTTGAACCAGGTTCTGCCACCATCGGTAGTTTTTAAGATTCCGGAATTACTTGTTGCAATAACTACATTTTCATTAGTTGGAGAAACGAACATCTTGCCAAAAAGTTTGCGTTCTTCGAGTGCGTAAGCGGCATTGGTAAATTCCCAGGTCTGTCCATCATTAGTAGATTTAATAATACCGACACCATAATAGTTTTGAGCAGCAGAGGAACCATCCATATCACCGGTAGCAACATAGATGACGTTCGGATTACTGCGAGCAATTTGGATGTCAGAAACACCCAAAGACATCACCTCGGTTTTTGGGTAATTAAACCAAGTCTTGCCTTTATCGGTTGAGCGCCAAACTCCACCAGTTGCAGAACCTGCCCAAATATCGTTTGGGCGAGAAGAATGGAATCTCACAACGTTAACTCTTCCCAAACCTTGGTCTCTAACGCTGGAATTCAAGCTACCAGGACGGGTAACTGGACCGATAAGCTGCCAGGTGCGGCTTTGGGTGGAATTAAGTTTCTTGAAACCTTCTTGATAACGTTGCCATTCTTTGAAAAGTTCAATTGCCTGGGGAAATTCACCTGTTGGGTAAACACGAGGAGCCCAAAAATTCTCCCAGCGTTTGAATTGTTTCCATCCTTTGCGTTGGTCCTCGGGCATATTATTGTAGAAGTTGTTTTTAGCACTCTGAATTTTATAAAAATTCTCTTGCTTAGTGGGATTTTCGTATAAGCTATTGTAGATTTGGGCAGAGGAAATGTATGGCGCTAAAAGAACAAAAAGCGCTGAAATAAAGACGAGTTTTGAAATTGAATTTTTCATTTTGGACCACTCTATATTATGAATAATTAATACCATAATTAGTTTACAAAATTAACAAAAAATTAGTAATTTATGTCATTATAAATGAGACAATTAATATCATAAATTAGTTACAAATATAGAAATTATTATCTATGAAAATTATCATTAAAATAATACTATGCTTATTAATTCCGTTTTCAGCCTATTCAAAAAGCGATACCGAATTTCCAACTTTAAAAGAACAAATTCAATATTATCAAAATCGTTATAAAGTTGAATGTGTAGAAGATAAAATTACAGACAACTACGGGAACGGCTTTGATAGTCTCTATGGGACAAGAAATATGAGGACAATCTTATATGGAATAGCCTACCGTGGAGGAGCAAATAATTTCTATCATAAATTAAACAAAAGAGAAAATCAAAATCCATTGCTAAGCGATGGATTGGAAAATCTATGCAAGGAAGGATTTACTGATGTTGTATATCTTTATTCAAAGAATTATTTATCAGCCCCCAGAGAAATGATTGTTGGAAATAATAAATTAGAATATTTACAGATTAGCGGGAATAATGCACAAGAAATCAATCGAATTATTGAAATGGTATATGAAGTAATTATTCGAAAGCGCAAGGGACCTATATATTTTCACTGCTGGAATGGGTGGCATCAGTCGGGCTATGTTGCAGCAGTAATATTAAAGCAATTTTGCGGATATTCAGACGAGAAGGCATTAAATTATTGGGTACGCAATACCGATGGAGCTTCGAGAGGATATGAGCAAATCAAAAAGCGGATAATTGAGTTCAAGCCACTTGCTGAATTTGAAATTTCTAAAGAATTGCAACAGGATATTTGTCCTTGTTTAAGGGTGCAATAAATTAAATAAAGTTGTTTTTTTTAAAATTATTTGCTTAATTTAGTTAAAACAATTTTTTATGGAGTTTCTATGAAAAAAGTTATCCTTTCTTTACTATTTGTTGTATTTTCGGTATCTTCGATTTTCGCACAGTACGAAAAAGCAATATCTGCTGATCCGATTGACTTGCTTGTAAGCAAGGTGTTCAATGTTACGTATGAACAAAAGCTATCGTCAAACAATTCATTTACAGTATTTGGTTCATATTATAATTACAGCGATTATTGGAGCGCTTATGGTATTGGTGTTTCATACAGATGGTATTTAAGTGGCGTTATTCAAGACGATAGAACGCCTATTTCAGGTCTTTCAGTTGGACCAATGGCTCGAATTAGCTTCTGGGATTACACCGGTCCAAATCCATTGAACTTAGATTATGGGGGCTCTATGGTTGTAGTAGGTGGTGAAGTAGCATATAAATTTCCATTAGGCAACCAATTTTTCGTAGAGCCAATAGTTCGTCTTGGATTTATTGTTAGCGATATTGATTATTTAGGATACGATCCTCTTGGATTAGGTGTAAATCTTGGGTATGCATGGTAGTACTCAAGAAATTGCTATTTTTATTCGGAAAGCGAAAAGAAAAATAGGCGAACAAGTCTTTTAGTAAAAAAAGAGGTTATCATAGGTAACCTCTTTTTTTTTTATTTACTAATCAAGATGTTAACAACTATTTTAGAAAAAATATTTTAATTAAGAGTTCACATATTTTCTATAATAGCCGAACCGAATTCTGAGCATTTAAGAAGAGTGGCGCCTTCCATTAACCTGTGGAAATCATAAGTAACGCGTTTTTGAGCAATAGTTCGCTCAATTCCTTTGACAATAAGTGTTGCAGCTTCGTCCCAACCAAGATGTTCGAACATCATAACACCTGATAGTATAACGGAACCGGGATTGACTTTGTCTTGGTCGGCGTATCGAGGAGCAGTACCGTGAGTAGCTTCAAATACAGCGTGACCAGTTTCATAATTAATATTAGCACCAGGAGCAATGCCAATTCCCCCAACGATAGCAGCAAGAGCATCGGAAATATAATCGCCATTTAGATTCATAGTCGCTATCACAGAATATTCAGCGGGACGAGTTAGAATTTGCTGCAGAAAAGCATCGGCAATAAAATCTTTTACCAAAAGTTTGCCTTTGGATAGTTCTTCAGATTGAATTCTATCGGCTTCTTCAGCACCTTTTTCGGCTTTGATATTATCATATTGTCGCCAGGTGAATACTTTTGAGCCGAATTCTTGTTCGGCAACGTCGTAGCCCCATTCTTTAAACATACCTTCGGTGAATTTCATAATATTACCTTTATGAACAAGAGTAACCGATGGACGATTATTTTTCAGTGCGTATTCGATAGCCGCACGAACAAGCCTTTTAGTGCCTTCAATTGAGATTGGTTTAATGCCAATGGATGAAGTTTCAGGAAAGCGAATTTTACGGACTCCCATTTCTTCTTGAAGGAATTTTATAGCCTTTTTAACTTCGTCTGTGCCGGCAAGCCATTCAATACCAGCATAAATGTCTTCGGAATTTTCACGGAATATAACCATATCACAAAGATGAGGATTTTTCACAGGCGAAGGAACACCTTCGAACCATCGAACAGGTCTCAGGCAGACGTATAAATCCAATAATTGACGCAAAGCAACATTCAGCGAACGAATACCACCACCAACAGGAGTAGTAAGAGGACCTTTGATTGCAATAATATGTTCTTTAATCACATCAAGAGTTTCCTGCGGAAGCCATTCGCCAGTGATGTTGAAAGCTTTTTCACCAGCATAGACTTCACGCCAAACGATTTTTCGCTTGCCTGAATATGCTTTTTCTACTGCAGCATCGAACACTCTTTGAGAGGCACGCCAAATGTCTCTGCCCGTACCATCGCCTTCGATAAATGGAATGATAGGATAATCAGGAACGTTTAATTTCCCGTTTTCAACAGTAATTTTTTCACCATTCATAATGCACCAAGAAAAAGTAAATAATAGTTAATAAGGGAAGTAAATTAAACTACGATTAAGAAATATTTATAGTGTGATTAATTTTAAATAAACAATTAAAAACATTTCATCTATTATACAACACTAAACATATAATATTTTGAAAAATGGAAATAAAGTGATAATTTGAAGGACAGATACTTCAAAAGCTAAAAGGTTAACTATGCAATCAGGTAATTTTGTACTTATACTACATACACATTTGCCGTGGGTGTTGCATCACGGGAACTGGCCTCACGGAGTGGATTGGCTTACCGAAGCAGTAGCAGAATGCTATATACCATTATTGAATGTATTTAATGATTTATTAAACGAAAATATTTATCCAAAAGTAACAATTGATATATCCCCTGTTTTGTGCGAGCAGTTAGAGCATCCCAATTTTGAGAAAATTTTTGAGGACTACTGTCTTGAAAAGATAAAAGCTGCTCACAAAGACGCCGAAGATTTTAAGAAGTGGGGTTGGGATGCTCACAGTATTTACCTTGCAAACTGGTGGGTTCAATGGTATGAAGCACGGCTTGATGATTATAAGAACAAATATAATGGGTCCGTAATTGGGGCATTGAAAAAACTGCAAGACGAAGGTGCAATTGAGATAATGACTTGTGGTGCCACGCACGGATATTTGCCTTTGCTTGGATTCGACCGAAGTATAAATTTACAAATCGAGGCAGCAGTCAACAACTACAAAAAACATTTTGGGCGTGAACCAAGAGGAATATGGCTTCCTGAATGCGCCTATCGTCCATCTTATGAGTGGAAATCATATGTGCCAGTAGCTCCATTTCATCATCCGCATCTACGCCCTGGTATAGAGCAATTTCTGAGCCGCCATAATATCAAATATTTTGTTGTGGATCAAAAATTGATCGAAAATTCATATCCAATTGGAAAATTCCAGGCAAATTCAGAACATTTTGTTCCTATACATTCACCTGCGTTTATCCCCGAACCGTGGAATTTTGATAAATCTCCGCTACGATTGTATGAAGTAAGCTCAAGCGAGAAAGTTGAGTATGGAACTGCTGTTTGCTTTTCTCGTCATCGCGATATAGCAATGCAGGTTTGGAGTGGTGAAGTTGGGTACCCAGGAGAGCCCGACTATCTTGATTTTCACAAACGCCATCTTGGTTCGATGCTTCGTTACTGGCGAGTTACTGATGTAAAAGCTGATATGCAATACAAAGCTCAGTATCATCCTGATTGGATTTGGAAAAAACTTGACTTGCAGGCAAATCATTTCATTCATAATATGGAAAATACGACAAATTACTATTACAATAAAACAGGGAAATTTGGAACTTTATGCGTACCATTTGATACAGAACTTTTTGGGCATTGGTGGTTCGAGGGACCTGAATTTATTCGCTATGTTTTACGTGGGCTAAATCATTCTCCCTGGCTGAAGCCTGCAACAGCCAGCGAACAGTTGTTCAAAATACAGCCCAAAGAAGTAATAGGTTTGCCCGAAGGCTCGTGGGGAGTAAATAATAATCATGATGTATGGAGCAATCCTGAAAATGTATGGACGTGGCAGAATATTTACGACGACGAACTTCGGCTAAAAAACATCTTTGATAAATACCCAATTGCGAACTATTCTCAGTTACAAAATCGAATTGCACTTCAAGCATTGAGGGAATTAATGTTGCTTCATTCGTCTGATTGGCAATTTTTAATTTACACAAAATCTGCAAAGGATTATGCTGAAAGCCGATTTTTCTTCCATAATTCTGATTTCAATAGATTATGTGATATTCTTGAACGTGCTTCGGAATATGGGGGAATATCGGCGGAAGAAACGAACTATCTTGAAGAAGTAGAAAAGCGTAACAGTATTTTTCCCGAGTTGAAACTTGAATGGTGGAATTGGTAAGATTAACCAAGGAATAGGATAAAGCATTATAAAAAAGACCGAATATAAATTTGCTTCGGTCTTTTTTTCTGTCGGTGTGACTGGATTCGAACCAGCGACCCCTACGTCCCGAACGTAGTGCGCTACCGGACTGCGCTACACACCGGGGGAAAAAAAGAGTGGGCTCTACGGGATTCGAACCAGCGACCTCTTCCGTGTCAAGGAAGCGCTCTAGACCAACTGAGCTAAGAGCCCAACTCATTTACAAAATTAATATTTTTTAAAAAAATCTGCAAGTTTTTTGTTAATATTAATGATAAACCTGCACACAGTTGGTTTTGCTTGCTGCAATATTAAGCACTCGATTACAATTGTCGAGCAAAGAATCTAAATCGTCCGCAGGTGAAATTTGAGCAATACCAATGCTTAAAGTAACTGTGAAGCGACGACCATCAATTTCCAGCACTGAGATGGCAGCCTTATTTCTGATATTTTCGGCCCAGAATTTTGCTTTATCGACGCTTTGTCCTATTAATATAGCACCGATAATATTTGTATCGAGCCTGCCAATTACATCATATTCGTGTATTGATTTATTCAAGATTGAAACAATATGATGAAAAATCTGCTCAAATTTACCGTTGTCATCTTCATTACTATAAGCAGCATATTTATCAATTGCTATCAAGCAAAAGCTAACAGTAGATTTGAAATCGCGAACGCGAGTAACTTCTTCCTGTAATCTACGGAAGAATGCGTAATTATTCATAAGCCCAGTGTGTGGGTCAATAATTGCACTTGTGTGGAAAAGCTGAGTTAGTTTAAATCTATCAATCGAGTGAGCGGCTTCGCGAGCGAGCAGTTCTAATAAATCAATATCGTAATTATCCATTTCGCTCAATGGACCATCGAAAAAGATTGCTCCATATACTCCGGATTCGGACTTGATAGGAATAGAGACAAAAAATGAACTTTCAAAAGGATATTCTTTGACTGATACACGGGACATTTTTGTTTGGACAGGTGTTTCGACAAAAGTCTGATATTTTAAGATAGATTGACCGAGTAAAGTTCTGTACAAGTCGACTGGTTCATTTCTGAAACTGATAGGAAATTCATATTTAGTGAAATAATCATAAATATAATATCCTTCCCGTTTTTCGTCGTAGAGACAAATTCCAAAGGTATAATTCTCGTACAAACTTAATATTGCTTCGAAAAGGGCACGTGAAATTGTTTCTTCGGTTGCATCTGATTTTGAAGAAATTTCAGCAAATTTTTGAACAGCTCTTAATGTTTTATCTGAACGAATTAGATCGTATTTTTCTGTGTAACTTTTGATTAACCCGCTAATTAACTTGGAGAACTGGCCTAAAAAGGTAATAGTTGCAGCATCGTAGGCATCATTTTCGTTAGTATCGCAAGTTAGAATTCCAATCACTTGATTTTCGTAAAAAACAGGAATACCTACAAATGAAGAAGTGCCCGAGGGTTCGCTGTAGTAAGGTATCAGATCAAGTTCAGCAGATGGGTTGATTTCTGTTAGTATTTCGGGTTTTGCATTGAATGCAATTTGACTGATAATATCGTTGCCCATCGGGATTTTAGTTTCATCAATTATCTTTGAAGGAACATTTGTAACATAAGATTCGAGAATAAGGTGATTTTTTTCAAAATTAATAAAAGTAAAAGCAGTAGTTCGGGATTTAATAACAAGAGGAATTACATACAAAATCCGAGAAAGCAATGCATCAAACTCTTTTCTTGGTTCATCAATTTCAATGAGTTCATCGTCAAACAAGTTTTGAGGCAGTTCGATTTGTTTTTTCTTGAAGTCTGTTTTGGGTTGTTCTTCGGCGGTTTCGGCAATTGTTTTTTCGGTGGTGAGGTCAGGTTCATTTTCAACGGCTTTATTTTGTTGTGAAACAATTGGTTCCGAAATTTCCGAAGTAGTTGCAGATCGTTCTCTATGGGTTAAGGTTATTTCATCTAGTTGAACAAATTCTTGTGTTTCAATATTTTCAATTGTCTGAGATGCTTCCTGGTTACTAATTGATTTTTTACTTTCAGTATCATCTGAATGAAATTGCTCAACTTGCGGGACCTCTTCAACAACGATGTTTTCTTCTAATTGAAGATTGGCATCTTCTTCGACAAATTCAGATGATTTATCCTGAACAATAATTTCCGGTTCAGTAGTTTGAGGGGCAGCAGCAGAGGAAGTAATAGATATATCTTTGGTCTCTTTTACAGGTTCGTTTTGGGAGACATTATCATCAATTTTATCACTCAAACTTTCGGCTTTTGCTTCGAGTTGTTCGGGTTGCTCAATTTGGGAGACTTCAACATTTTCTTCATCTTTTGGACTAGGAATAAACTCATTTTTTGGTTGTTGTGGAATTTCAGATTTTGAGGCGCTTCGAGTAGTTTTGCTGACAATACGGAAACCTTCATCGGCACCCATAGTATGTTCGGTAGAAATTTTATCAATATCAATGGAGGGGTTGAAGTTCTCAATTGTCTGGCGTTTAGCGGAAGCATCTTTTATTACGGTCATTTTAATATTCTGAGTTTCGGGAATATTGAATTTGTTTGATTCGACAATTTCGGAAAGTCTCTGGGAAATCATAATAATCAATGCTAAAGCACCGAGCACGGCAGAGCTAATGCCAATGAGCTTAATAGCAAGCCCTTCGAGAAATATAGCAATGAGAATACCACAAATAATAATTAAAAGAGCTAATATATCACCTGGTTGTATAACATCTTGAATTCGTATTTTTTTAGCCATGAGTTTGAATGATTAAATTAACAAAAAGTAATATTTAAAAATAAATAATTTCTATTTCTAATAAAAGCAAAATGTTATATTTATTTTATTCCTTTTGATTTCGCTTCGTTCCAAAAAACATCCATTTCTTCGAGAGTCATTTCATCAAGTTTTTTCCCATTCAATCGAGCTTGTTCTTCAACGTAACGAAAACGGTTAATAAATTTGGAATTAGTTTGCTGTAAAGCTGATTCGGGGACAATTTTTTCGAAGCGGGCTGCATTGACAAGAGCAAAAAGCAGGTCGCCGAATTCTTCTGTGGCTTTTTCTTGGTTGCCAGCAGAAAGTTCGTGTTTTAATTCAGCAAATTCTTCATCGACTTTTTTCCAGACGTCTTTTTTATTATCCCAATCGAACCCGACACGTGAAGCTTTTTGTTGAATGCGTTCAGCACGAAGCAGAGCAGGAAGCGAAAGCGGGACACCATCGAGCGTATTTTTTCTGCCTTCTGTTTTTTTTATTTTTTCCCAATTTTCAAGCACTTCCTCTTCCCCATTCACCTGAACATTTCCAAAAACGTGAGGATGGCGAAGTACCATTTTTTCAGAAATTCGATTAATCACATCGACAAGATTGAATGCACCACGCTCTTCTGCCATAATTGCGTGCATAACAATATGAAGAAGCAGATCGCCGAGTTCCTTGGAAAATTCTTCATCGTTTTTCTTTTGGACAGCATCGAGAGCCTCGTAGGCTTCTTCAATAATCAAATGAGAAATCGATTCATTGGTTTGCTCTCTGTCCCACGGACAATGTTTTCGCAAAAGATTAACAATTTCGACGAAAGCAACGAAGACGTCTGCTAAATTATTAGGATTTTTTGGTTTCGGTATTTCGATATTTGAATTATTCATAGCATAATATTTTTGTGAGAAAAACAAATTCAATTATTATTTTTTAATCCTTTTGCGGCAATATCACGTCTATAATAGATATTTTGGAAATGAATATTATTGACAGCATTATAAGCATTTTTTTGTGATTCTTTTAATGTTGCACCAAAAGCAGTAACACCAAGGACACGCCCACCGTTGGTGTAAATTTTGCCGTTGATTTCCTTGGTCCCGGCGTGATAAACAATAACATTATCAGAGATTTCGTCCAATCCTGTTATTTCGAAGCCAGTTTCATACTTATCTGGGTAACCTTCCGAAGCAAGCACGACACAAGTTGCATAACCGCGGCTAATTTCTCTGATGGCAGAAATGTTCAATTCACCTTTGGCTGCCGAAAATAAAAGTTCAGCAAAATCGCCATCGAAAACACTTAATACGGCTTGGGTTTCGGGGTCACCGAAACGGCAGTTAAATTCAACGACTTTTGGGTTGCCTTCATCTATCATTAATCCGACGTATAGACATCCGATGTATGGATGACCTTCTGCGATCATTCCTTTTAATGTTGGTTCAATTATCAAGGACTTCACTTTCTCGAGAACTTCGAATGTAACGATTGGAGCAGGGCAGTAAGCTCCCATACCGCCTGTATTTTTTCCTTTGTCGCCATCAAGTATGCGTTTGTGGTCCTGAGCAGGCGCAAGAGTTACAAAATTATTCCCATCGGTTATCGCAAAAATAGATGCTTCCTCGCCTTGCATAAATTCTTCTACTACAATTTTCTCACCTGCCGAGCCGAAACTACCGCTGAACATTTCTTCGAGTGCCTTAAGAGCTTCTTCGAAAGAATTAGCTACAATCACACCTTTGCCGGCAGCAAGACCATCGGCTTTTATAACAATGGGAAGGTTACTTTCTCGAATATAGTCTAATGCTGCTTGTTTTTGTGATTTATCGAAAGCACGGAAACGAGCAGTTGGTATGGCGTATTTCTCCATAAATTGTTTGGCGAAAAGCTTGGAAGTTTCGAGCTGAGCTGCCGAACGGGAAGGAGCAAAAACGTTAATTCCATTTGAACGAAGAGCATCTGAAAGCCCATCGGCAATAGGTTGCTCGGGACCAATAACAACTAAATCTATTGAATTTTCGAGACAGAAATTTGAAATTTCTTGATATTTTTTTGTATCTAATGCAACTATTTGAGCAGTTCTGGATATGCCGGGATTGCCAGGCAAAGCAAAAAGTTGAACATTTTTGGATCTTACAAGCGTAGATGCTATTGCGTGTTCACGCCCGCCACTACCAATTAATAATATTTTCATCATAAAAATTAAAAAATACACAAAATAAAAAAGTAAATTACTCAAAAATAGATAAAGGAACAAATTCAACTAAAAACCCTTTCCTTCAAAGATTAAGATTTGTATAAATGTCTTGTGAATTTAAATTCGAATATTGTCTATTAAAATAAAAAAGGAGCTTTTTAATACTCCTTTTGAAATCAGAAATAAAAAAACTAATTAATATCTGTAAGAAACTCCGAGCAAAATATTCAGAGGTTTTTGTTTCAAGATGTAATTTGATAGAGTAATTGGATTTTCATCATTTCCATAGGCAGTGCGTTGCTCGGAAAAGTCAGTCCAGCGGAGTACTCCATCAATGCGAACTCCTTTGGATAGATAGAGGCTACCACCGAGAGAAAAAGTAGATTTAGCTGCGTTTGGAATATCTAATTGGTAAGGAGAAGTAGTTTTTGCGTAGCTTGCTCTTGCTTCGAGAGGCAGTGCAGGGAATTTATATTCAGCACCGAACCCCCAGGTAGTTTGACCGACAAGGTGTCTTATAATCATACGATTTAGAATATCAAACTGTTCGGCAACTTCTGCTGATACATCAGAAAACTTCATTTGAGTAACGTCCTGATATTCAACTCCTGTTGAAAAAGTAAGACCAAGCAGATGAAAAGAGACTCCCGCACTATACACAAAAGGTGTTCTAATATTATAGGAATTGTTACCCTGCTGGGTTGTATCGAATCTGTCGACAATACCTTGGGGGTTTTTGTCGAAAATCACATCGTGCGAAACCGAGAATTTTTCATCAACTTGATACCAGGTAGGTAGTTTTATGGAGAAAGAAATTCTCATAAAGTCTTCGATTTTACCTATTAGACCTAACTGAGCAGTAATTCCAGAAACATTTTGTTTTATTTTTTCTTTAACTATGAGTTTATCGAAATCGTCAATTTGCCATTTGTTGTAAATATTAAGTTCATCCCATTCAATGAATTCTCTTGAATACTCGAAGGAACCCCATTTACCGGTAATAGAGAAGCCAAGAGAGACGTTCTCGCCAACGTCAATCCCCAAACCCCCGGTTATGTTGTGGGTGCCACCCATTTCGTCAACGAAAGAGGTTTGGCGAAGAGAATCTTTGATATTGGTATTTCCGCTAATATCAGCAAGAAGCAAATCATAAGTCCAGCGTTTTTTTGCCTGGGACTGCTGAAGAATATAACTTGATTGAGTATTAAATATATCGTAGTCGTAACTTTTTTTGAAATCGTTATCTCTGAAATATCCAATAGCAACCGTAGTAATACCATTAGTGCCACTAATTGGAGAAGCTAATGCTAAATGGCTCAAATATTCATTATTAATATTAAAATTACTCTTTTTGCTTAAAATATTAACTTCATTACCAATATGGGAAAAGCCAAAACCAACGGAAAATTCATTTTTAGGGATAAGTGCTAATCCAGCAGGGTTAGCAACCAGCGCATTTATATCATCGGCAATTCCGATGTAAGAAACGTTTAGCCCTACTGCACGAGAAGTGATAAAATGCTGTGTGTTTGCGTAACGCAAAGCATCTTCAATAAACTGAGCTTTTGCAAAAGATACTGACAAGAAAATAAATATAAATATAGTTTTTTTCATAGTAACACCTAATTTATCTTGTTCGTCTGTTAGCAGGTTCTTGTTGATTTTTTTGTTGTGCTGGTTTCGAATCATTGTTAGAACTGCGTGATGGAGCATCGCTCTGGCGAGGCGAATCGTTACTTGCGGGAGCAATTCTATCGCGCGATGGAGTATTATTGGTTCTATCAGGAGTTGGTTCAGATATAGTTCTGCGAGTAGGTGGTGCGGGCTGCTCGCCTTTTTGAGAACTTTCATATTTAGTGTCGGAGGAGGGACTATCGCTTTGTTTTATTTCTCTATCGGAAATATTATCCTTTGTTCGCTCATTTCGTGGAGTATTGAAAGCATCAGAGTTCGGACGCGACGATGAACGGACATTTTTATCGCTGGGTTCATTCTGAAAAATTGTCTTTGAACCTGTTTGAGTAGAAGGGACTACATCTGTTCCACTGCGACGATTTACGGGCTGATTGCTTTCGTTAGTTGCACCGATATTTGAGTAGCTTCCTCGGCTTGGACCGAAATCTCTATATGTGTCTTTTCGTGGTTTCTGCGTTATATGTTTATATTCAGGATACCAACCAGGATGATAGCAATAAGGGTAGTAATATGGATATGGTGTATAGACAGGATAAGGGTAATAAATTACGGCATAGTTATATGGGCGATATCTTGAAAAATAAGACCAGTCGTAGTAATAATCATAACCATAGGAAAAATAAATATTGCCGTAAAGAGGAGCATAAATTAAGGAATATCGAGGAGGTGCCCACCAGGGATAATATCCGTTATATGTGAGCGGATGGTAAAAATAGTAGTTATTCTCTACTACAGTTGTTTTTTCGTTTATAGGATTCTGGTTAACGTAATATGAATAATCATTGGTTTTAGTTGACTTATCAACACTACTGTTATTCCCATTGCTAACGGTAGTAGGATTATCTACTATTGTAGGTTTGTTGTTGTAACCATAATAATTATCTGTTTTGTTCATAGTTGAACAAGAAGAAAGAAGTATAGTTATAATAAACAACGAACCAAGCGATATGTAAAGTTTCGTTTTCATTTTCTTGTTCCTTAGTTATAACTCTTTATTATATCTACGATATAGTACCAATTTTGTTTCATTAAGTTTTAATAATTTAAAATATATATAGTTTTCTTAAATTGAATTGTTAAATTTGCATAAACAAAAAATAATTTTGTCAAATGAAACAGAACAATCAGGAAACTTTGTTTCAAAGAATTTCTTCACGCGATAACGTCAAGGACGAACTATCGAAAGCTCGTTTTTCGTTAAAACTTAAAATATTGATTATTTTATTGACTGTAGCATTATGCAGTATATGTTTCATCTATCAGATAGACCCTTCGTTTGATGTACAAAATAGGTATAATTTAGTTCCCGGCTACTTCTGGCGTGGGAGCACACTTGTTGCTGACTACCCTTTCCCAATATATAAATCATCAACAGTATATCAAAGTGAGGTTCGTCAGGCTCGTGAAAATACTAATTTTGTATTTATTCTTGACAAAAGTGCTGAGGCAATTTCAATAAAAAAAATCAATTCTATTTTGGATAGTTTAAAACTTCTGAATACGGACAGAGTTGATGAAAAAAATCTTGAACAATTAGTTTCCCTGAAAATCATTCAATCGCTTAAAAATTTGTCGAAGAACGAACGAAATGTTAAAATATCAAAAATGAAAGAACTAATTAATCAATTTTTAAAAGAGGTATATAATAGCGGAATTGTTAATATTAATGCAGACAAAATTAAATTAGATGCAATAAGTGTAAGGGTTTCTCCCAATCGAGAAACAATTTATCCGAAAAGTTCTTTGCTCGATAAGGGGTCGTTCCTAACTAAATTGAGGCAATTTGCAGAATTACGCTTTGAAAATGACGAAAATTTAGTTATTGGAATAGTTTATCGAAACGTTCACCCCAACTTATTATATTCTGAGGAATTAACAGAACGTCAACGCCAGATCAATGAAAAGTCCGTCCCTAAAACTATTGGAATAGTTCGTAAAAATGAGATAATAATTAACAAGGGTGAACGCCTAACAGAAGACAATATCCAAAAAATCAAATCCTACAACATTTCGAAAGTGATGAGGGACGAAAACGTTACAACTACGTATAATATTATTGGGAGCATTGGACACGCCGCGATTATTTATACAATTTTGCTTCTTTATTTATTTTTCATAAGAAAGAAAATCTTTACTGATAATTTGCATTTGCTGATATTGAGTGTTTTGCTGGTAGTGGTGTCTGCTACTGCGTGGATTACGGTGAATATATATAGCGAAGGTCCGATAGAGTATCTAATATTTCTGCCAACTTTGTCTATGGTGATAGCGATTTTGTTTGACTCGCGAACAGCGTTTTATGCAACGGTAACGATGGCTTTGATGATTTCCGGAATTCGAGGGAACGACTACTCTACTGGAACTGCAATGCTTTTTGCAGGGATACTTGCTGCTTATACAGTGCGAGATATTCAGAGCAGAACTCAGATTTTCCGTTCAATATTTTATATATTTATTGGTTTAGGTTTGGTTATTATCTTTTTCGGGTTCGAACGCTCTGATGAATGGAACAACATATTCTCAAAATTACTTTTTGCGGGGATTAATGCTGTTGTTGCACCAATCTTAACATTTGGTGGCATATACATTGTAGAAAGCTTAACTGATTTAGTAACTGACCTGAAAATCAAGGAATTTGATGATTTAAATCACCCGTTGTTATTGAAAATGAATGATGTAGCACCAGGGACATATCAGCATACAGTAGGCGTTGCATTCTTTGCCGAGAGGTGCGCTCAAGCAATCGGTGCGAATCAGCTACTTACGAAAGTTGGAGCATATTTTCACGATATTGGTAAGATATCTAAATCAGAGTACTTCACAGAAAATCAAATTGAAATTGGGAACAAGCTAGATTTTTTGCCACCCAAAAGAAGTGCAATTGCAATTAAAGAACACGTTACCGATGGTATTGAATTGGCAAAACAATACAAAATTCCTAAAAAAATCATTGATTTTATACCGATGCACCACGGAACAACCATTATAAAACACTTTTATGCAAAAGCATTGGAAGAAGCTGCCGAAAATAGCTCTAAAGTTAATGCCGATGATTTTCGCTATCCAGGACCAAAGCCAAATTCAAGGGAAACAGCAATACTTATGATTTGTGATGCTGCCGAAGCTATTTCAAGAGTTAAAGATTATGATAAAGATGATATTATGAAAAAAATAAATCAATCAATTGATGAAAAAATATTGGATGGACAATTTGATAATTCAAATTTGACTTTCGAGGATGTCAAAATTATCAAAGATACTATCAATAAAATTATAGTTGCTAAGTCTCATCATAGAGTTGTATATAAAGAAATACCCCAAAAATAATTTTGTTTAATTATTAATAATAAGGAGCTTATTATGGAAAAAGAAGAAATGCTCACCGCTAAAAAAGTTGCTGAAAAACTCGGCGTTACCGAAGCAAAAGTGAAAAAAGTAATTAAGGAACAAAATATTGAGCCGGATGCTAAGCGTGGTGCTTGCAATTATTATGCGCCGACAACAGTTGAAAAAATCAAATCTTTAATTGATTAACATAAGGTGATTTATGACTGATTTGGAATTGTTTGATGCAGTGGATAGCATCATCAATAAAGATATTCGCCCATTTATTGAAGCAGATGGAGGCAAAATAAACTTAAAAAAGGTGGAAGACGGAGTGGTTTTCGTTGAATTAGCGGGTGCTTGTGCAGGTTGTCCAGGTGCTGTTATGACACTGAAAGGTGGAGTTGAGCGAATTTTGCAGATGAAAATATCAGAAGTAAAAGAAGTTCGCTTAGCTATGTAATTTTAATAAGCGTTAAATACAGTTTCTTATGAATTTTGGGCGGTAGGGCTGTTTTATAATCTTCGGAAGGTTTCGAGCCTTCCGAAGGTTTAATTTTTAAAATTCCATTTACTCATAACCATCATTATAAAGTACTATTTCAAAAGCAAGACTGTTCAAGACTAACTTCTTGTCGTCTTTAATAAAAAAGCTACCCCAAAGGTAGCCTTTTTATCATGAAAAGAACGATTATTTATGTTGGCAAATTTCAGTCAGAACCCCATTAGTAGATTTGGGATGCAAGAAAGCGATAAGCATATCGTGAGCACCGGGGCGTGGTTCTTCGTTGATAAGTTGGATTCCAGTTTCTTTCAATCGAGCAAGGTCTGAACCGATATTATCAGTGTTGAAAGCGATATGATGTATTCCTTCGCCTTTTTTTTCAATAAATTTGGCAATAGGAGAATCCTCTCTTGTTGGTTGGGTAAGTTCGATTAACACATCGCCAACTTTGAATGAGGCAATTGAAACGCCTTGTTCTTCGACAACTTCACGATGAACATCACCAAATTGAAAGATTTTTTTGAAAAGCTCTATACTTGCTTCCAAATCTTTAACTGCAATACCGATATGATTAATTGACGTAAGCATTATATTTCCCATAAAAAAATGAACAAACACATTCAAAATTAAAGAAATTCGGGTAATAAACCAAATTCGAGAAAATTATTTAGATAAAATTTTATCAAAATGATGATAATCTTTAAACGATTTGAATTCTCCACCCCATCGCCAATCTAATTCTTTGAATTTTTGGACGATAGGACAATCAGAGGTAAAGGTGCCAGTTTTCTTTGGGTTATATTTAGCCCCTTTGGGAGAAATTCGTCCGTCGCTATAAATAACAGGATTATTGAAAGGATTAATATCGACTGCAAGCCCATAAGAATGAAGCGAAAGGCGATTTGTCCCAGCAATTGTTCGATAATTGAAAGAAGAAGAATTATTATTCGCCATTGAAGCAGAATCTGACCAATTATATTTCACAATTGGGATACATTTATCGACGAGGAAGCGTTCGTTTCGAATAAGTTCGAAAACATCTTCAATATCTTTTTGAACAGAATTATTTACTACGAGTTGTCCGCGATGAAGTTTTCCATCGAAAGAATAATAGACAACGTTAAGCAAAACAAGGCTATCGGTAATTTCTTTGGAAGCAGTTGTCCCTTCAATTGCATCTTCAAATGAAAGGTTGCTATCAATAATTAAATTTGTTAGAGACAATTGAAGCGACACAATGAACAGAAATATTATTTTTGAAACACAATTCATACTAAATATTCGTCTTTTATATGTTTATGATGAGTTAAATTAATTAATGATATTGATTTATGAAAGGGAAATTTATATTAAACGCACAATATAAGCCGGCAGGCGACCAACCAAAAGCAATTCGAGAGATTGTCGAGGGACTTAACCGTGGCGATAAGCATCAAACATTATTAGGAGTAACAGGTAGCGGGAAAACATTTACGATAAGTAACGTGATTGAACAGGTGCAGCGTCCAACTTTGGTTATTTCGCCAAACAAAACACTGGCAGCGCAGCTTTATAGTGAATTTAAAGCTTTTTTCCCGGAAAATGCGGTCGAGTATTTTATTTCATATTATGATTACTATCAGCCCGAAGCATATATTCCACGAACTGATACTTATATTGAGAAAGATTTTTCGATAAATGATGAAATTGACAGATTGAGACTTAAAGCGACAAGTGCATTAATAGAAGAGCGTCGCGATGTGATTATTGTTGCGAGTGTGAGTTGCATATATAGTATTGGTAAAAAAGAAGATTTTATGGAACTAATCCTGCCGTTAAATATAGGAATGAATATTTCGCGGAAGCAACTTATTTATAAACTGGCAGACTTGCATTATACGCGAAACGATGTTGATTTTCAACGTGGAAGTTTTCGTGTCCGTGGCGATTATATTGATGTTATCCCTGCATATGAGAACAAAATTGGCGTTAGAATTGAACTATTTGGTGATGGAATTGAAAGCATAAGTTACATTGATGCTTTTTCAGGGAAAACATTATCCAAACTCGATTATATGGTAATTTATCCGTCGAAATTGTTTGTAACATCAGAAAACAAGTTAATACAAGCAATGAGTAGAATAAAAGACGAGCTTCACGAACGGCTTAAAGAATTACGCGAAGAAGGAAAACTTGTCGAAGCACAGAGATTGGAGCAACGAACTTTGTTCGATTTAGAAATGATGCGAGAAGTTGGTTATTGCTCGGGGATAGAGAACTATTCAATGCATTTATCGGGACGCGATTTTGGGGAACGACCTCATTGCATTTTTGATTATTTCCCAGAAGATTATTTGTTGGTTATAGATGAAAGCCATATCACAATACCACAAATTCGAGGTATGTATAATGGCGACAGGGCAAGAAAGACAACTCTTGTCGAGCATGGATTTCGTCTGCCATCTGCACTTGAAAATAGACCTCTGAAATTCGATGAATTTGAAAGTTTAATTAATCAGGTGATTTTTGTAAGTGCCACTCCAGGAGATTACGAACTGGATAAATGCGGAGGGGTTGTTGTCGAACAAGTAATTCGTCCGACAGGCCTACTTGACCCAGAAATAGATGTTCGTCCGACAAAAAATCAAATAGATGACTTGACAGGAGAAATAAGGAAACGTGTTGCGAATGGTAACAGGGTGCTTGTAACAACGCTAACGAAAAGAATGGCAGAGGATTTGGCTGAATTTTTGCATAATATTGATATAAAAGTAGATTATATACATTCTGATATAGATGCTTTGAATCGAGTTGATATAATTCGTCGTCTTCGATTGGGAGAAACGGATGTATTAATAGGGGTAAATTTGTTACGTGAGGGGTTGGATTTGCCGGAAGTATCGCTTGTTGCAGTGTTGGACGCAGACAAAGAAGGTTTTTTGCGAAGCGAGCGTTCACTTTTGCAAGTTGCTGGACGAACAGCACGGAACGTCGACGGATTGGTAATACTATATGCTGATAAGATTACAAATTCAATGCAAAAGGTAATTGATGAAACAAATCGCCGTCGAAAATTGCAGGAAGAATATAATAGAAAGCATAATATTATTCCGAAGACTGTATATAAGAGCAAAGATGAGATACTGTCCTCAACTTCTGTTGCTGATATATCGCAATCACGCAACAAGCAGAAGCAGGAAGCAATGTTGAAATCGCAGCTGAAAGCAATTGACCCGATATTAGAAATGCTCAATCATAGCAACAAGCAAAAGATTATAGCGCAGCTTACAGAACAAATGAAAATAGCAGCAAGCGAGTTGAATTTCGAGCTTGCTGCCCGCCTCCGCGACGAAATAGAACTATTGAAGGAAGAAGAGGTAAAAAAAGGACAATAAATATAATAACTATTTTTGCCGCTTTATTAATAATAATTCAAATTATTCATTTCTATTAAGAAATAAATATGAAATACTCAAAACGTGATTATGTAAAAATGAAATAAACTTCAAAAGCAAATTAGTTTTTTATTTTTATTAATTTCCATACTCCAATTTTTTTTCTCATTTTTTAATCTTAATTTTGCTCTTTTATATAATATTATATATTCTATAATGAAAGAAAGCAAAACCAAAGATAGTGTAAAATACATTGAAATTAAACATGCACGCACTCATAATTTAAATAATATATCTGTCGCAATACCAAGAAACCAACTTACAGTAATAACTGGGGTAAGCGGTTCGGGCAAATCCTCGCTTGCTTTCGACACACTTTATGCAGAAGGGCAAAGACGATTTGTTGAATCGCTTTCAGCATACGCACGTCAGTTTTTAGAAAGAATAAGCAAACCAGATGTAGATAGTATCTCGGGACTTCCACCTGCAATTGCAATAGGACAGAACCCACCGGCACGCAATCCACGTTCGACTGTCGGGACAACAACCGAAATTTATGATTATATTCGTTTACTTTATGCACGAATTGGTGTTTCAATTTGTCACGGATGTGGCAAAGCGATTAGCAAAGATACGCCTCAGTCAATAGTTGAAAGCATCTTTGAAATGGAAGGAGGTTCGCGAATTTACATTCTGTTCGCACCAAGTTCTTTGTTAAAAGTTGAGGAAGAATTAGAAAAAGCCAAAAAATTGGGGTTTAATCGTGTTATAAACATTAATACTTCCGAATTAATTGATATTCACGAGCAATTGCCCGAATGGCAGCGTTTTGAAAATAATCTATACTTTGTTGTAGATAGGCTTGTACTTCGAAAAGATGAAGAGACGCGTTCGCGACTTGTTGATTCGGTAGAAACTGCGTTTAATACAGGACAAGGACGTTGTGCAGTATATAATGATACAACAAAAAAAATTCGAAAATTCAGTAATATTTATGAATGTGCTGATTGTGGCTATGTTTATGAAGAGCCGGAGCCAAGACTATTTTCGTTCAACAATCCGAAGGGGGCGTGTCCGCATTGTCAGGGCTTTGGTCGAACAATGGGAATAGATGAAGACTTAGTTATTCCAAATAAAAGTTTGTCAATTAGCAAAGACGCTATTTATCCATTGAAATCACCATCATTTATAAAATTTCGACAGGAGCTATTCGACGCGTGTCGGAGAAATAACATTGATTTAAGCAAGCCTTATAACGAATTGACTGAGCAGGAACTAAAAGTAATATGGGACGGCGACACAATTTATGAGGGAGTAAATGGCTTTTTCAAAATGCTTGAAGAGAACAATTATAAAGTACAGTACAGAATAATATTGAGCAAATATCGAGGATTTACCCGATGCAAGCATTGTGGTGGTTCACGGTTGCGTACTTCGGCGCGTCAGGTGTTCGTCGGTGGCAAAAATATCCCCGAAATCATTCAGATTCCTCTCGAAAAATTGCTTGATTTCTTCAAAAAATTGGAGCTTACTTCTTACCAGAAGCAAATTTCGGAACAAATACTTCAAGAAATTGTGAAAAGATTGCAGCTTTTAGTAGATATTGGGCTCGGCTATTTGACTTTATCGAGACTATCGCATACACTTTCCGGAGGCGAAAGCCAGCGCATTAATTTAGCAACAGCACTTGGTTCGGCACTTGTTGGAACACTATATGTGCTTGATGAACCAAGTCAAGGATTACATCCTCGCGATACAGATAGATTAGTGAATATACTATTTAAATTAAGAAATATAGGGAACACTATCGTTGTAGTAGAACACGACCCGGATATTATTCGACAAGCTGATTACATCATTGATATTGGACCTCGAGCGGGAAGTTTTGGTGGAGAAATTGTTTTCAGTGGAACTTACGATAAAATGTGGAAAAGCGGTAATTCTCTTACAGCATTATATTTATCGGGGAAAATGAAAATTCCGCTACCACAGCAAAGGCGTAAAATTACCAACGGAGGAATTACATTTTTCACTGTTAGGCACAATAATCTTGATATTGAGAAAATTACTTTTCCGCTAAATGCTCTGGTTGTTGTAACGGGAGTAAGCGGTTCGGGGAAATCGTCGCTTGTTTATAATGTTCTATATGCAGGACTAAAAAAACAAAGCGGTTCGCCATCAAGCGAGGTAGGGCAATTTTCCAAAATTACAGGAAGCGAAAAAATTAAATTCGTAGAGATGGTAGATCAATCAAATATAGGCATTTCAACACGTTCAACACCTGCAACTTACACAAAAGTTTTCGACACAATAAGGGAAGTATTTGCTCAGACGCAAGCTGCTCGGCAGTTGGGACTGCGCCCGGGATACTTCTCGTTCAATGTTCCGGGGGGACGTTGTGATGTATGCGAAGGAGAAGGTTATGTAACGGTAGATATGCAATTTCTTCCGGATGTTCGCCTTGTATGTGAAGCTTGTGGAGGTACTCGCTACAAAAAAGAAGCACGCAATATTTATTACAATGGGAAAAATATTGTTGATGTTCTGGATATGACAGTAGATGAAGCTGCTATATTTTTCTACGATCATCCTAAAATTATTAATAAATTGGGGATATTACAAAAAGTTGGTCTTGGTTACTTGAAATTAGGTCAATCAAGTTCAATGCTATCGGGCGGTGAAAGTCAGAGAATTAAACTCGCCACTCATCTTGATTCATCGGTAGAAGGTCACACATTGTTTATTTTCGATGAGCCGACAACGGGTTTGCATTTAGATGATATATCAAAATTACTTACAGCAATGCAGGAATTAGTTGATAAAGGGCACTCAGTTGTAGTGATTGAACACAATCTTTATATTATTTCAGCAGCGGATTGGATTATTGATTTAGGTCCGGAAGCAGGAGAATTAGGTGGAAAAATAGTAGCCGAGGGGCCTCCCGAACGTATTGCAAAAGCAAAAAATTCTCATACGGGCGAATATCTTCGTAAATTTTTTGAAAATGAATATGGGGTGTCCCTTTAAAATTGCTTGATCTCGAAATCATCGAACTCGAAACCGGGTGAGTTTGTGCAGCCGACAAGAGTAAATGAATTCTCTGCAATAGGTCGAGCAACCATCCAAGTTATTCGAGGAATTAGCAATTGTGGCACTTCATTATTTAAAAGATTATTACCCAAAATTATTTCTTTTACATCATTTTCATCTTGATAGTAGCGAATAAGCAAAGGTGAACCTAAATAAAAATGCCATATTTCATCGCTTTTAAGTCTATGAACGAGATGATTTTCATTGCTTTGAAGTAGAAAGTAGATTGCAGTAGAAAAAACTCTGTCGCCATTGTATCTTTCTGGGAGTGCGAATTTTGATATTATTTCGTCTGAGCGATAGGTTTCACGGAAATAACCCCCTTCTGGATGAGGGACTAAATTGAGCCTTTTAATAACATCATCAGCTGTCATTATTACACCTGCAAAAACATTCAACAAACTCAAAAGAAAGAACATTAACTTTATTTTTTATAAAAATAGTATAAATATTTTTTATACCAACATATAAATTCTTTTCAGTTGGTAAAATTTGAAAATATTACCTATATATCAATTCAATCGATGAATTAGCAAAAACATATTCTAAAAGCAAAAGAGCGAGAAAATTCTCGCTCTGATGAATGCTTTATGGATTTTTTTTCAGATTAGTCGTTGCATTTTTTATCTTTTGAACCAGTGCAATTTTTGCTGCAACCTGATTTAGTAGATTTCACATCGGTTTTAGTGGATTTAATTTCTGCTGCATTTGCAACTGTGTAGCCTAATTTAGCAATTGAGTTTTTGATATTGTCTTCGTTAGTTTTATCAGCATCATAAGAAACGCTTACTGTTTTAGATGCTAAATCGGTATTGTATTTTACAATGCCTTTTTCGCTTTTCAAAGTTTTTTCGATTTTGCTTTTGCAACCTTCGCAAGTCATATTTACTGAAAATTTCGCCTCTTTGATATTTTCAGCAAAAAGATTGAGCGAAAGAAGAAAAGTAGCAACAAAGAATCCCAAAAATAGTTTTTTCATAATAGAACCTTTAAATAAAGTTAAACAGAATTATTATCTATAACAAAATTACATTTATTTATTGTATTAACCAAAAAATTAATTAACTCTAAATAAATATTTAGTCTCGAATAAATCAACGATTAATTTGAAACTTTATTGTTCTAAATACGTTTTAGAAAATATCAAAAATTTAAAAAAGGAGTATATGAAAAATTATCTATTTATTTTTTTATTGATAACAATGGTGGGAAATTTATTTTCTCAAACTTCTTTAGGGACAATTTCTGGCACAGTTTCGGAAGAGAAGACAAAAGAAAATGTAATTTCTTCGACAGTTGTATTATATAAGGATTCAATATCCAGCAAACCATTTCGTGGGACATATACTAACAAATTTGGTTATTATAGTTTCACTCAGATTCCCAATGGAGAATACATAATAGTAGCCAGAGGTGTTGGATATCAGCAATATTCGAAGAGAATTACGCTAAAAGAGGGAGAAAATATACGTCTGAACATAAAAATGAAAACATCTGATGTTGTAACGGAAGAAGTATTAGTAACAGCGGAGCGATCTTCGGAGGAAGCAATTTCAAGAATATCGGCGGTAAATATATCACCTAATTTCATTTTCAAATTACCCTCGCTTGGAGGCGAAACAGATGTATTCAGGGCATTGCAAACTTTGCCGGGAGTAAAGCAATCGAGCGAACTATCGAGTGGACTATATGTGAGAGGTGGTTCGCCCGATCAAAATCTTTATCTACTTGATGGAGTAATTGTATATAATCCCAATCACTTAGGCGGATTTTTGAGTGTATTCAATGGCGACGCCCTTCGCGACATTAAGTTAATAAAAGGAGCTTTTCCTGCTGAATACGGCGGAAGATTATCGAGCGTTCTTGATATGACGATGAAAGAAGGCAGAAAAGACCGTTTTGCAGCTGATGGCGGTATTAGTTTAATTAGTTCTCGTCTTACTCTGGAAGGCCCCATAGGTGAAAATACGTCATTTATGTTGTCGGGAAGAAGAATGTATTTAGATATTCTAACTGCTATGTTTGTCTCCAAGGATGAAGTTCCAAATTATTATTTTTATGATTTGAATGCAAAAGTTAATCATAAAATTTCGGATAATTCTCATATTTTTCTGAGTGGTTTCTTGTGTCGGGACGTCTTGGAATCACCCGATGAAGAAGAAATGAAGTTTGATATTAACTGGGGAAATAAAACGTCGAATTTTCGATGGCTGTATATTGTATCGCCGATATTATTTACAAATTTTTCGCTTATTTATACAGATTATACATTCAGAACAGACATTTACGATAAAAAGAACGTTTCAAATAATTTTATAATTAAATCTCAAATTCGAGATTGGACTTTTCGAGCAGAAGCACAATATTTCCCATCGAAAAACCATAAGATAAAGACAGGGCTTGAAGCAATTAATCACCGCTTTTTAGCTAAAACAGCTTATAATTTTGAAAACAATCTGGAAATTCCATTCAACAGCAAAGACGCAACGAGTATGGAACTATCTTATTATCTACAAGATGAATGGGAAATATCTGATAGATTTACTGCAAATATTGGTTCGCGACTATATTATTTTGAAGAAGCAAACTATTTTCGCTACGAACCACGATTATCTGCAACTTATAAAATTGCAGATAATACAAGTTTTAAAACTTCGGTTGCTATGGCTCATCAGTTTCTACACTTGATTATTAGAAATGATATTTCAATAATGACAGACCTTTGGTTCCCATCAACGAAAAATATTATTCCGAGCCGTTCAACGCAAGGAGTTATTGGATTAGAGCAATTATTTGACGACGGGAAGTATTTGCTTTCGTTAGAAGCGTACTATAAAAAAATGAATAACCTGTATGAATATAAGGATTCGGCAACATTTTCTTTTGGGATTCCACTTGAAAATCAATTCACAAGAGGTAACGGAGAGGCTTATGGAGTGGAAGTATTTTTCAATAAACGTTTGGGGAATCTAACTGGATGGATAGGCTATACACTATCCTGGACAAAACGTAAATTTAATGAACTCAACGAAGGGAAGCCATTTTATCCGAGGTACGACCGTCGCCACGATGTTAACATAGTTTTAGTATATGAAATCAGTCCATCTTGGGAAATAGGTGCAACTTGGTATTATGGAACAGGTCAGGCTTATACAATGCCGACTGGTTCTTTCCGTTTTGAAGAGATAGGTTTATCGCCATACGAAGATATAAAATATCAGTATACAGAACGAAATGGAGCACGATTACCTGCTTTCCATAAATTGGATCTAAATATTATTCATCATTTTGAATGGCTTACGATACCCTGGTCAATATCACTTAACATATACAATGCTTACAACAGACGTAACCCATTCGCTTGGTATATTTCAACTGATTATGATGGGATGACTGAAACAAAGAAATTGAAGCAGTTAACACTATTCCCACTGATCCCAACCATTGGATTAAATTTCAAAATATAGGTGATAAAATGAAAAAAATATACATTGTTCTATCATTATTATTAGGCTTTGGATTATCTTCGTGCGAAGAAGAAGTAACGAGCGTTACTTTACCATATCGCGAGCAGTTGGTAATTCGGGCAGTTCTTCAAGCAGGGGAAAAAATAGAAGACATTCGAGTCGAAAGAACAATTCCACCGTTAGAAAATTATACTGTTGAGAAAGCATTAGTCAAAGATGCTGTTTTGATTATTGAAGATGGTGAGCAATTCGACACATTAACATACAAAAACGGTTTCTATAATTCGAAATTAACAGCACAGCCAGGAAAACTATATAAATTATACGCATATTGGAAGCAACATAAAGCATACGGAGAGACAATAGTTCCGGAGCCCGTTAGTTTTGACAATGTTTTTGTTGAGTTTCAAAAATTATTCGAAGGATATTATAAGGCATCAGTATACACATATATAGCACCTAACGAAAACTATGTATATACGGCTGGAATATCATTCGATAATATAATTTATGGCAATTACGATGAAATATATACTTATTCGCGACGCACATCAGATAATAAATTAAAAATATATTTTGCATATGTTGGTGGGAATGATACACTTGTATTAAAAAAGCGATTAAACAATTATAAATTTGTAATTTTGAATTATGACAAGCAATATTATGATTATTTTATAACTCGAAATAATGGCAATAGCGACGATGATATTTTTGGTAATGTTGGCTCAAACGTTCGCTGGAATATTAAAGGAGACGGAATTGGTATGTTCATCGGAAGCAATATAGTTGCAAAAAAAGCTAAAATAAATTAAGGAGGCAAAAGGTGAAAAAAACGCTGGTTTGTTTGGCTTTATCAATTATTTTTTTTGTCAATTCAGTTTATTCGGAAGAATCAGAGCAGATTGCTTTGAAATTTTTGAATTTGTTGAAACAAGAAAAATTTTTAGAAGCTGAAAAAATGGTAGCAGAAGGTGCATTGAAATATCTTTCTGCTGATAAGACAAAGGAATTTTGGCTTCAGCTCGATAGTCGCTATGGAAAAGTAGTTAAATTCGGCACACCTGAAAAGCAAAAATCTTTGAAGAACAATATTTATCTGATTAAATTTTATTTTGCAAACGACTCACTAAACTGTCGTATAGTTGTAGATGAGACGCAAAAGATTTCGGCTATGTTGTTCGTTCCGTTTGCTCGTAATTATTCTTTTGCTTTGCCAAATTATGCTGATACAACAAAGTTTTACGAGATAGAAACAACATTTGGTGTTCCTGGCTGGGAACTACCTGCCAAAATCACAATTCCGCATAGACCAGGGCAATATCCAGCTGTAGTGTTAGTTCATGGTTCAGGACCGAACGATATGGACGAAACCATTGGAGGGCACAAAGTTTTTCGGGATATAGCGTATGGACTTTCGAGCAATGGAATAGTTGTATTTCGCTATGAGAAGCGCACTCGTGAATATCCAAGTAAAATTGCACAGGATTACAACAATTTAACAGTTTGGGAAGAAACAATGGAGGACGCAATCAAGGCAGTTGCGTATTTACAAGAGCAAGATTATGTAGATCCTTACAAGATCTATGTATTAGGTCATAGCCTTGGAGGACACATCGCTCCACGCATAGCACAATCATATAGTGGAATTTCGGGAATAATAATCATGAATGGCAATGCGCGTAAACTTCATCAAATAGTGCTTGATCAATATGAATACATCTTTAATTTAGATGGGAAAATTAATGAATACGAAGCCAGCGAACTAAAAAAAGTTCGCCATCAGATAGATTTACTTGAAAAAGGAGAATTCACAGATTCAACTTCCCGCGATTCACTGCTTCTTATGTTGCCACCAAAATACTGGGAGGACTTGACGAAATATAACCCCGTAGAAATCACTAAAAATCTGGAAATACCTATACTAATTTTAGCAGCAGAGAACGACTATCAAATTCTACCGTTGGAGTATGAGATATGGAAGAAAAATCTTGGAAATAGGAATAATGTTTCGTTCAAAATGTTTCCAAAGCTTAATCATCTGATGGTATATTCGCCCAAAAAATCAAAACCTGCGGACTACGAACAAGAGGGCAATGTAAGCGAAGAAGTAATAAAAACTATTATTGAGTGGATAAAAAGAAAGTAAAAAAATTGATAAAATCAAAAAAGAGGCTGAAAATCAGCCTCTTTTATTATATCAATTTCAACGAAAGAATTACCATCTAACGTTAATCTTACGAGCAGCAAGAGCGTCATCCAACCTTCTTACTGGTGTTGTAGTTGGAGCGGAAAGAACAAGTTCTTTATTTGTTTTTGCTTCGTTGGAAATTTTGATTAAAGCTTCGGCAAAAAGTTCGAGATTTTCTTTTGATTCGGTTTCAGTAGGTTCAACCAGCATAGCTTCGTGAACAATAAGCGGGAAGTAAATAGTAGGAGCGTGGAAACCATAATCAAGAAGACGTTTTGCAATGTCTTTGGCGGAGACATCGTATTCTTTCTGATAATCAGCCGAGCAAACAAATTCGTGCATGCAAAACTCTTTGTAAGGCATCAAATATTCGTGTTCGATTAATTTCATTAAATAGTTTGCATTGATAATAGCATTTTCGCTAACACGGCGTAGATTTTCCTTACCAAGCATACGCATATATGTGTAAGCACGCACGACAACACCATAGTTGCCAAAAAAGGCGTGCATACTACCGATTGTTTTTTCTGTATCGCGAACGATAATGAATCTTTCTCCTTCTTTTCTTACTTGAGGAACTGGTAGAAATGGGATAAGTTTTTCACTTACGCAAATTGGGCCGGAGCCGGGTCCGCCACCACCGTGAGGAGTGGAGAAAGTTTTATGCAAGTTAATATGAACACAATCGAAGCCCATATCGCCGGGGCGGACAATACCGAGAAGTGCGTTTAAGTTAGCACCATCCATATACATAAGTCCGCCACAACCGTGGATAATTTTCTCAATTTCACGAATGTTTGTTTCGAATACACCAACTGTATTAGGATTTGTAATCATAAATCCTGCAACAGTATCATTAGCTTTGTTACGAAGGTCGTCAATATCTATGCGACCATCAGGAAGACTATTGACAGTAACAACCTGAAAGCCAGCGATAGCAGCAGAAGCAGGATTAGTTCCGTGAGCGGAATCTGGAATAAGAACAACATTTCGCTTATCATTACCACGATCTTTATGATAAGCACGGAAAAGCAAAATTCCAGTAAGTTCGCCTTGGGAACCAGCTGAAGGCTGCAATGTAACGCCTTGAAGTCCGGTAACTTCCTTTAAAAATTCTCCACATTCATAAAGTACGCGAAGAGCGCCCTGAACGTGTTCATCTTGTGAGCAAGGATGAATTTCAGCAAAACCGGGCATCGATGCAACTTTTTCATTGACCTTAGGATTGTATTTCATTGTACAAGAACCGAGTGGATAAACTCCATCCTCGATGGAATAATTAAGTTTGGAGAGTTTCACAAAATGGCGGGAGACCTCATTTTCGCTAATTTCAGGCAAATTAGGTTCGCTTTTACGTAAAAATTTATCAGGTATAAGATTAGATAATTCAGCAACAGGGACATCGAGCTGTGGCAGAGTATAGCCGCGTCTGCCGGGGCGAGATTTTTCAATTATCAACTTTTCCATCGTGCTTTTCTTTTATATTAGTGAATAAATTAAGTTCGATAGCATTGTGAGCAGCCTCTTGTTCAGCAGTTTTTTTATTTTTCCCACTACCTGTCCCAAGAAGAACATTCTCAAGATAAACACCAACTTCAAAATGCTTGCAATGGTCGGGACCGCTTTCGGAGAGCACTTTATAAACAGGAGATGAGAATCCTAAACTTTGAACTTTTTCGAGCAAAAGGCTTTTATAATTAGTATCAACAATAAGATTAGATTGAACGATAATAGGGACCAAAACTTCAACAACAAAGCATCGAGCATTTTGGAAACCAGAATCTAAGTAAATAGCGGCAATAATTGCTTCGATAGTATCGGCAACAATTGAATCGCTACCATCTTTGAGCGCTTTCTCGGCACTGAAACTGAGCATAATGTATTTATCAATACCGAGAGAGAACCCACAATGAGAGAGCGAATGGCTATTGACCAAACGAGAACGAAGTTTAGTAAGTTCGCCTTCGCTAAATTCTGGATTTGATTTGAACAAAAAATCAGAAACAATAAGATTAAGCAGAGAATCGCCTAAAAATTCTAATCTTTCGTTTGAGCGAAAACCACCTTCCAAACCAATCACAGTAAGGTAGGAACGGTGAATAAGCGCTTGTTCAAAAATACCTACAGAATTAATTTTAGTTTGAAGAATATTTTCGAGTTCTATTTTTTTTTCAGATGATAAAAAGCCAACCACCGGGAAAAAATCCGGGTGATTGGCATTCGTATCAAGTGTTCTAAGATTAAGAATCTTAGAAAAAGTAGAGAACAATTTAGTAAATAAGTCTTTCATTTGTCCAAAGACTACATTTC
This sequence comes from Eximiradius sp., assembly GCA_937127445.1. GTDB lineage: Bacteria > Bacteroidota > Ignavibacteria > Kapaibacteriales > UBA2268 > JAKIZO01. The sequence continues at coordinate 123,262 of CAKZLY010000030.1, forward strand.
GAATGCTTTGAAACAAATTGTAGCGTTATGCCCACCAAATCCGAAAGTATTGCTCAGAGCAGCTTTGATCTGGCGTTTTTCAGACTTATTTGGAACATAATACAAGTTGCATTCGGGATCAGGGGTTTGATAATTAATAGTCGGAGGCAAAAATCCTTCATAAATAGCCAGAGCAGTCGCAATAGCCTCGATAGCACCAGCAGCGCCGAGAAGATGTCCGGTCATAGATTTAGTAGAGCTTACTGGGATTTTGTAAGCACGTTCACCGAAAACAGTTTTAATAGCAGCTGTTTCAGTTTTATCGTTGAAAGGAGTAGATGTTCCGTGCGCATTGATATAATCAATGTCATCAGGGACAAGACCAGCATCTTCGATTGCAAGTTTCATAGAGCGAACAGCACCTTCGCCGCCGGCGACTGGCTGAGTGATGTGATAAGCATCGTCAGTAAGACCAAAACCCGCCACTTCGGCATAAATACGAGCACCACGGTTCATAGCGTGCTCTAATGTTTCGAGGACAAGCACTCCTGCACCTTCACCGATAACAAAGCCATCACGGTCGCGGTCGAACGGACGGCTAGCAGTTTCTGGCGAATCGTTGCGAGTCGATAAAGCTTTAAGAGCATTAAACCCACCAACTCCCATTGGACAAACCACTGCTTCACTTCCGCCGGTAATCATCACATCAGCATCACCACGTTGCAATAGCATTAAAGCATCAGCAATAGAGTGCGAAGATGTAGCACAGGCGGATACAGTGCCATAATTTGGGCCTTTAAGTCCCCAACGAATGGCAATATGTCCAGCAGCAATATCAGAAATAAGCATTGGCACAAAGAAAGGAGAAATTCTATCAGGATTTCCACCACGCTTATAAAGCTCTTCTTGCTGGTAATGGTATGTCCACATTCCACCAATACCAGAGCCCAGAACAACGCCGGCACGCTCACGATCAATTTTTTCAACGTCTAAATTGGCGTCTTCGATAGCCATAGCGGCGGCAGCAATAGCGAAATGGGTGAACATATCCATTCGCTGAACTTCTTTTCGATTAATAAACTGAAGCGGGTCAAAGTTTTTTACTTCGCAAGCAAATTTAGTATCGAAATCAGATGCATCAAAACGTGTAATTGGAGCAGCACCGCTACGTCCCTCGAGCAAACCTTGCTTGTATTCAGCAAGGTTATTGCCAATAGGAGTAACAGCACCCATTCCAGTAATAACAACACGTGGGAAATTATATTTCGGCATAACTCTCCGCCGTATGTTTTAATTTAACAATACAAAATTATTTTTTTGAAGAAAGGAAATTGAGAACATCACCCACAGTTTGGATTTTCTCAGCTTCGCTATCTTCGATTTGAACGTTGAATTCTTTTTCGAATTCCATAATGAGTTCGACAGTATCTAATGAATCAGCACCCAAATCTTTTGTAAATGAAGCTTCGTCAGTAATTTGAGCTTCTTCGACACCAAGTTTTTTTACAATAATTTCTTTTACTTTTGCTCTTAATTCGTCCATTTTGAACTCCTAAAAAAAAGTTAAACAAAATAAAAAATATAGAAAAAGGAAAATTAGTCCATCAACAAACCGCCATTTACGTGAAGTATCTGACCAGTAATATAGTTTGCGTCATCGCTTGCGAGGAAGGCAACAGCAGAAGCAATATCTTCTGGTTCTGCAACACGTTTTAGCGGAATATTAACTAAGAAAGCATTTTTTTGTTCATCTGTTAATTTATCGGTCATTGGAGTGCGAACATAACCCGGAGCAACAAGATTAACAAGTATATTGCGAGATGCAAGTTCGCGAGCAATAGATTTAGTGAAGCCAATCATACCGGCTTTGGAAGCAGAATAATTTGCTTGTCCAGCGTTACCCATTGTTCCGACAACCGAACCTATATTAATAATTTTTCCGTAGCGTTGACTCATCATAGGACGCGAAACAACTTTTGTGCAAATGAAAGCACCTTTTAAGTTGGTATTCAAAACAGCGTCCCATTCTTCTTCGCTCATACGCATAAGAAGATTATCGCGAGTGATACCAGCATTATTGACAAGTATATCAATTCGCGACGATTTAGCAAGGATATCATCAACGATTTTTTGAACAGAATCGAAAGAAGTAACATCGGCTTGCATAGGAACAATTCTATCGCGAATTGTTGCATCTTCGATAAATACTTCATTTTCATCAGGGGTGCGGTAGTCAAGTGCATAAACAAAAGCACCTTCGCGAGCAAATCTTTCGGCAATAGCCTTCCCTATTCCCCGACAGCCGCCTGTTACAACAACAATTTTATTTTCAAATCTGTGCATAAATTACCATAAATTAAAAAGTTAAATATACTAAAAATTTTACTTTTGCAAATCATCAAATTTATCGAAACCGGAAATCTCAACATTTTCTAAAGTTCTTTTGACAAGCCCTTGAAGTACCTGACCGGGACCGAGTTCGACGAAGCGAGTAATACCATCGTTAAACATCTGACGAAGAGACTGAGTCCAAAGGACAGGAGCAGTAAGCTGAGCTATCAAGGCGTTTTTGATTTGATCAGCGTTTGTCAGTGGCTTGGCATACACATTAGAATAAACAGGAGCTTTTGCATTTTTGAACTCAATTGTATTGATAGCTTTTTCGAGTTCAAGTTGAGCAGGTTTCATAAGAGGAGAATGGAAAGCACCACTTACGACTAATTCTTTTACTAATTTAGCACCTGCTTCTTTGAAAGCATTTACATTGTTACGCAAGAAATCACGTGAACCGGATACAACAACTTGACCGGGAGAATTAAAGTTTGCAGCAACGACCACAGCAGATTCGTCATTTTGATTTAGTTTATTACATACTTCAATAACTTTATCATCATCAAGATTGAGAACGGCAAACATAGTGCCGGGTAATTCTTCGCCGGCTGAATACATAAGCTGACCGCGAAGCGATACCAGACGAAGGGCGTCTTCGAATTCGATTACACCAGCTATATATAAAGCCGCATATTCACCTACTGAATGGCCTGCGACGGCATCAAATTCAAGTTTATCTTTCAGCAATTCATATAGAACGACTGAATGCAGAAAAATGGCGGGCTGCGTGAAGCGTGTTTGCTTCAAAACATCCATCGGACCATTGAAGCAAATTTCAGAAAGAGAAAAATCAAGAATTTCATCAGCTTTTTGAATAATCTTTTTAGCTATGTTCGAATTATCAAATAAGTCTTTCATCATCCCAACATATTGAGATCCTTGGCCAGAGCAAAGTAATGCAGTTTTCATATCACCTCCATTAATCATTCATATTCCATTTTAAGTAAACTGCACCCCAAGTAAATCCAGCCCCAAAGCTTGCCAAAATAACGTTATGCCCTTTTTTCAACAAGCCTTTTTCGAGCCATTCGGATAAACAAATTGGAATTGTTGCAGCAGTAGTATTGCCATATTTATCAATATTAATCATAACCTGTTCACGAGATATTCCCATACGTTCAGCAGTAGCAGTAATAATACGATGATTAGCTTGGTGAGGAACAAGCCAGTTAACATCTTCACTTTTCATATTGTTACGTTTCATAATTTCAACAGTAACTTCTGCCATACCAACGACAGCGTATTTGAAAACATTTTTGCCATCTTGATAAATGTAATGCTCACCGTTAGCAACTGTTTCGGCAGAAGCAGGTTTGAAACTACCACCAGCAACCATATGTAGGAATTGGCCACCAGAACCATCAAGGCGCAGGATATGGTCGAGCATACCCATCGAGCTATCATTAGATTTTTCAATCAGGCAAACACCAGCACCGTCGCCGAAAAGTATAGCTTGATTGCGGTCTTGGAAGTTAACAATAGAGCTCATTTTATCCGCACCACAAAGAAGAACATTGCGGCATACGCCACTTTCGACCAAACCGGCAGCAGTAGTAAGAGCGAAGACAAATCCAGAACAAGCAGCGGAAAGGTCAAAACCCCAGGCATTTTTCAGTCCCAACTTGTTTTGGACCACAGCAGCAGTAGATGGGAAGAAATGGTCTGGTGTGACAGTAGCCACAATAATACAGTCTATCTCATCTTTGGAAATGCCACGTTTTGCAATACATTGTTCGGCAGCAGGAACGATAAGGTCGCTTGTAGCACCGGATTTAGCGAAGCGTCTTTGATGGATGCCGGTACGTTCGAGTATCCATTCGTTGCTTGTATCGAGATAGCTCTCAAAATAAGAGTTATCATAAACATCTGGCGGCAGGTAATGAGCTATGGAAGTAATAGTTGCAGTCATATAAAAATCTCAAATTAGTCAAAATATTATGTCAATTGCAAAGCATTTTCAATTTTACTATTAATATTATTCAACGAAAATTCAATTGAACGAATAATCATATTCTTTATTGCTTTGGGCGAGGACTTGCCGTGACCGATAATGACAACTCCATTAACACCCAATAGAGGCACTCCACCATATTCCTGATAGTCAAATTCAGAAAGAATATTTTTTAAGGTTGGCACCATCATACCAACTTTCAATTTATTGAGAAAGCTCCTTGAAGAATAATTTTTGATCTTTGACTTCAGAATATTGATAAAACTTTCGGCTAATTTCAGCACAATGTTGCCAGTAAAGCCATCGCAAACAACAACGTCGGCAGCCCCCGTAAGGATATCACGTCCTTCTATGTTCCCGATAAAGTTAAGAGAGCTGTTAGAAAGCATCTGATAAGTTTCGCGAATAGCGTCAGTACCTTTAGTTTCCTCTTCGCCAATGTTGAGCAGCGCAACAGAGGGGCGCTCTATACCGAGCGAATGTTGAAGGAAAGTGCTACCCATAACAGCAAATTCGAAAAGAAAGCGTGGACGAAGGTCGATTGTTGCTCCGACATCTAAAACAAAAGTAGGTCGGCCGGAAACAGTTGGCATCATTGCACCGATAGTAGGGCGGGAAACGCCTTTAACCCGTCCCAAAAGCATAGTGGAGATGGACAACATAGCACCGGTATTGCCCGCGGAAACGAATGCATCAGCTTTACCTTCCGAGTGCAGTTTGGCAGCAACAAACAACGAAGAACCCTGTTTATTTCTCAGAGCTAAAACAGGGTCGTCGTGCATAGTAATTACATCATCGGTATGGATAATGGAATAAGCACTTTCAGGCAATTGCGTTTGGGCGATAGCCTCATTGATTTTATTCTGGTTACCTACGAAAACAATTTCAAGGTCGATTGAATTAGCAACTTCTTTGTAAGCCAAAAATGCACCTTGAACTTCATTCACAGGTGCAAAATCACCACCCATAGAGTCGAGTGCTATTCGAATTTTGTTTTTACTGTTTCCAGTCATATTAAAAGATACAGCACCACAAGCAATTAAACAATTTTACGGCCGTTGTAGTAACCACATTCAGGGCAAGCTGCATGAGAGAGCTTCATAGCGCCGCAATTTGGGCAAGCAACAGTTTGTGCTGCAACTGCTTTGTAGTGAGTTCTTCTTTTATCTCTTCTTGTTTTCGAAAATTTACGGTTTGGATTTGGCATAATAAAATTCCTTAAAGAATATACTAATTTAATTTAATTTAATTTAATTTAATTTAATTTTTTTCAAGGCACTCCAACGTTCATCGATTTGCACCTCTTCATCAGGAGCCGTTTCATTTATTTCTGCAGAGAATTCTGGATGCAAATCAGCAAAAGTCTTATCCCGATATTGAGGAGCAATTCGTTTCATCGGGATTGAAACTGTCAATTGCTCACGAACATCGTCGGAAATATCGAAGAACTCGTCGTCTTCGTGAACAGCACGTTCAATGTCTGGGTCGTCGTAATTTTCTCTGTTCAGCAAAAACAGTTCAGTGTCGGCAATAAAAGAAACATTTATTTCCGACGATATAATATCGGTATATTCTTCGAGCGACAAATCGCAAATGAGTTTAATTTGGCATTCAGCAAAGCCAGTAATAGTGAAGCGTTTGCCGATTTTTCGAAGCTTACCGACAAAGGACACATTTCCAAAGAACTCAGGCAGCATTCCAGCGACTTCGCTTACAGGAACAATCTCGTTAACTTCGTGTATGCCATCTTTTATTCCATGTATCCTAATTTTTATCATTTCCTACTGCCCGTACAAAAATAACTTACAAAAATAAAGATAAAATTATAATTTTCCAAAATTAAAAAGGATACAAGAAAACAGGGGCAATTGGAAGTCTATGATTTATAAAGAGTAACAATTCGCCTTCGAGCACTTCAAGAGTTAAATGTTCTCCGACAGCAACATTTCTGGCGCCTTCACGTTTGCCGAGTTCGAGAATTTCGCCGTGGAGTTCCCATTCTAAATTATGTGTTCGGAGTTGCACCATAGGTTGAGGAATAAGCGAGATAATTTCGCCAACATTAACGAAGAGTTCAACTGATTCGTAAATTGGGATTCCGTAGCGATTATTATCAAATATGCACAAATTAAGGCGTTTGCAATATTTTTTGAGCACACTCCAATTGTTTAAAGTGTGTTCGAGCTCACCACCGTGAAAACCAAAAATCAGCAAATCATTATAATTATTATGAATACAATATTGTAGAATTTTTTCGAAATCGTTTGTTTCTTGGTCTGGAATTATCAAGAGTTTTTCCTGTGGTATTTGCTGTTGATTACTCATGAAGAAAGAATCCATATCGCCTATTACTTTTGTAGGGTCTAAACCAAGAGCCAAAATATTATTTGCAGCCCCATCAGCAACAAGCAACGGAAGAGAAGCAACCATATCAAAAACAAATTTATCAGGTAGGTTAGCATTCAGGCACACAACAGCAGAAAAGCGGTTCCCAGCAGGAAAATTAATCGTTTTCATTTTCATTTCCGTTTTCATTGTTGTAAATTTCGTGTTTATTTTTTCGGCATAAATTTGTGTAACCACAATATTCACAGATTTTATTGTTTTTTATATTTTTTTCGCCAAATAGCCCCTGCGATATTTTCTTGACAATTTGTTCTACCTGCTCAATAGTAGAATCAATTATTTGGGATATACGGTCTTCATCATTTTGATGACTATCTTTTTCAAGGAAATTGTAATCTGGAGCAATAATTGGGAAATAAGTTGTTTTTCTTAATATTGGAAATTGGTCGTTGATTTCAGTTTTCTTATTATTTTTATCGGGTTTAAAGCAGAAATAGGCACCGCCAATGGGTTCAATTGAAGCAACACCAGAAATTGAGGGCAAAATTTGTTCAGCAGCCTTGATATAAACAGGGATTTGAAAATTTTCGCCCAAATCATTTTCGCTTTTCTTAATTGTATCGGGAGAAGATTTTTTATAATCAACGATTAAGAAACAACTTTTGTTTTCGTGCAGGTCAATTCTGTCAATTTTCCCACGTATTTTAATGCCATTTATTGAGACGGGAGCTGCGTTTTGTTTTGGATAACCGAAAGCGAGTTCAAAGAATGCAGGATATAGATTATTTGAATGTTCGTGATATTGCAATTCGCGATCGAGCCATAAATTGAGTAAGCCTCTATTGCAAGTATTTGAGTTAGATTTAGATGATTTGTTGAAATCACCAATTAGCAATTTAGTAAGGATATGATATTCATAGTCGAAGTATTTGAAAAATTCGAGTTCTTGCCTTGCAAAATTAACAAGTAAGTTCCAGTATATATCTTTTTGATTTTTGTCTAATTTGACTAACCCACTTGAATTTGGAGTTTCGTTTTTTATGGAAGTCATAAATTTATAAACAATCCTATGAAGGAGGTTGCCAATTTCAATATTTGGGATTTCTTCAGTTTCCAAAACTCGTTCGCGGATTCCCAGCACATACCGTAAAAAGTATTGATATGGACACTTTTGGTATGTTTCAAATTCGGAAACGGAATAGGTTTTGTTTTTATATTCACCTAAAAAGTTAAATAAATTTTGCTGCAAATTATTCCCGAATACCGAAGTTTCATCATCTACTGAGTAAACATATTTGTTAATTCTTTCATTTTCTTTTTGCAAAGAATCTACATTAATTAAATCAATCACGTCAGATTGCGATAATTCGTTTGCTGCAAATTTGCGGATAAGTTCGCCAATATTGGAAATATAATTGATGAAAGGAATATCGTTTATCTGCCGGCTAATTATTTCGTCTTTGGAGTTGGTTGCGAGTGCCTTTCTGATAGTAGATAATTTATAGAATTTGTTTACCTGGCTAAGAGAGGTAACATTGAACAAAGCGGAAATAAAAGTCGACATTATTTGTTCTTCTTTATCAAGAAATTCTGGGAAAGTGATAAAGATTTTGAAATTTCCTTGGTCAAATAGTTCAAGATTGTTTGTCAATGTTTTATAAAACAAGATTCGTTCTGATTCGAGGTGACGAAGTTCGCTTTTAGGAAGAATTTTTCCCAATGTGTTCTCGGAACGATAAGCAAGGGGGAAATTACCATCAATTGCACCACAAAGAATAACAACTTTGAAAGGAATACCAATGATTTGCTCAATAGAAGTAATTTTAACACCGCGGTCCGCACTTTCTTTGATATTATATTTTGTATTTAGGGCTGCAATTTTAATTTTATCGACAAATTCACTTAATTTTATTTTTTGCTGTGGATAGAGAATTGACTGAATTTTTGAATATTCATCTACAAGTTTAATGAAGGAATTAACGGCAGCAACATCTTTTTCGATTTCATCACGAAGGAAGAGATAGTTTAGAGTAGAGATTTTCGATTTATTTTGATTAAGTTCTGATAATTTATTTATAATTTGTTCCTGAATATTTAATTTATTAATTATTTGCTTTTTGATAACAGACAATATTTCATCAGAAAGGTATTCTCGGTTTTCGAAAGAGACAAGTTCGACAAGTTTGCGAAAATCATTCAAAGCTTTTTCGTATTTTTCTTTTTTCAGTTTTAGAAAATATAAATCTGTATTATCACTCTCATTGGCTGAAAGAGAATTATCGAAATATTTGATGTTGAAGGAAAGAATTTCGCGCCAGAATTCTGCACCGTTGGATTTTGTACCACCCAGAAACGGGATTTCCGTTATTACTTCGAGTAAATTTTCAACATCGATAAATGAATTTGCCCAGGTTTTAAAATAGAAGCTTTGTAATACTTTTTTCAGGTCAGACTTTCGATAATTATTGATAACTAAATCGAATATATTAAGAAAAGTAATCACAAGTTGTGAAGCAGATAAATCAAATCTATCAGTAATAAAACTTTCAATATTGTTTGCTGCAAATATTTCACGGAAAAGGGAGGAATAAAGTTCGGGCATACGAGAAACAATAGCAATATCTGTTGGGTTATAGCCTTGCTCGATAAGATAGCGAACTATTTTTGCAATTGTATTGACTTCATCGACTTGATTTTCGCAAGCAATAACTTTAATAGTATCATTAAGTTGATTATAGAAAATTTCGCGATATTCTTCATTGTTGAATAGACGCCGACGAAGATATTGCGAAGGCGGAAGATTAATTTCATCCTCAATATTCATCTTTTCATTAACATCGACATACGAAATTGAAGAATAAGAGTTTGCTTGAATATCTGCGATTGTTTCGGTTAAATTGCCGAAGAGAGGGCCATTGATAGGCGAGAAATCAACATTAATAGCAACGGGAATGCTGCTTTGGCTTAATAATTTAAGAAAGGTAGCTTGCGGTTGCTTAAATTCAATAAATTTATCGAATAGGATTACAGTTTCAGGGTCGAATAATTGGTCAAGTGGGAAATCTGTACTGGTATTTTGCAGGCAATACTTATTCAAATCAATTAAGTATTGAGGAGCATCTAAAAACTTATCGGAAAGCAGTTCCTGATATTTTTGGTAGATTACAGCGAAATCGTGAAGTTTTTTGGGGTCGCTTACGCCACCGATATTGTAATCTATGTAATCTTGTGGAGAATAATTTTCGACATCTCTGAAAAGGTCGTCGGGGAAAATTCCGTCTTCTTTAAGACCATTGATTATTTGAGCAATTTTAGTAACCAGCCCGAAACTTACTTTTTTATTTTTGGGATTATGCCGAAAAAATTTAAGTTTGCTATTGTTTATGGCTTCTTCGATAAGTGCATAAATAAAGGGTTCAGAAATCTGAGTTTTTTTGTTTTGAAAAATTTTTTTGTGGCAGTTCATCACCAAAGATTCGAAAGTATGAAGCGAAGGTGGTTCGCAAGGCTGTTTGTGGCGTTCGAAGTATTTTCTGATGAAATGATTTTTATAATAAAGCACCATTCTTCGTGTAGGAAGAACAAGTAACATAGATTTGGGCTTTTTCTTTTCAATAAAGAAATTCATAATTGAATGGACATCGAAGCAAGCAAAATCAATTTCGTTTGATGAATTTGAAAATTTCGAGAAATACGCATTATTATATAAAAGTGTAGGCATACTATTTAAAAGTAAAAATCTAAAAAATGAATTAACAAAAATAAAACTTTTAATCAAATAAAATGATATTTTTGCAATATAAATTTGAGCTAATTGTCAATTACTTATTTAAATCATCAAAAAGAAAGGAGTTAGATGAGAAAATGGCGCGTCGAGGACTCAGCTGAGCTCTATAACATCAACGGCTGGGGTATTGATTATTTTTCGATTAACGACAAGGGGCATGTAGTGGTCCGCCCAAAGAAAAACGGTGCCGAAATAGATTTGAAAGAATTAATTGATGAACTGCAATTGCGAGATGTTTCGACGCCGGTATTATTGCGATTTCCAGATATTCTGGATAATCGCATCGAGACAATTGCAAATTGTTTCAAGTTGGCAACCGAAGAATATCAATTTAAAGGGAATTCGTTTATAATTTATCCGATAAAAGTCAATCAGATGAGACCGGTTGTCGAAGAAATTGTGTCTTATGGAAAAAAATTCAATATTGGATTGGAAGCTGGTTCGAAACCTGAGTTGCACGCCGTTTTAGCGATAAATACCGAAGATGATGACTCGTTAATAATATGTAATGGATACAAAGACGAAGATTTTATAGAGCTTGCTTTGCTTGCACAAAAAATGGGCAAAAAAGTTTATATAGTAGTTGAGAAATTGAATGAATTGCGACTGATCATTAATATATCAAAACGATTAAAGATAAAGCCAAATATAGGGATAAGAATAAAACTATCAAGTAGTGGTAGTGGTAAATGGGAAGATTCAGGTGGGGACCGCAGCAAGTTTGGACTAACTTCATCTGAGTTGCTTGAAGCGATTGAACTTTTGGAAAAACATAAGCTGAAAGATCAAGTAAAGCTCATACATTTTCATTTAGGCAGCCAAATAACAAAAATTCGCAAGATTAAAACGGCCCTAAAAGAAGCAGCACAATTTTACGTTGAAATGTTGAAATTAGGTTGTTCGGTTGAATTTGTTGATATTGGTGGTGGGCTTGGTGTAGATTATGACGGGACACGCTCTTCAACTTCTGGTTCGTCGGTTAATTATACCATACAGGAATATGTAAATGATGCTGTCTCTACTTTGGTTGATGTATGCGAAAAGAATGAGCTATCGCACCCAAATATAATAATTGAATCAGGGCGTTCACTGACGGCACACCATTCTATACTTGTTTTCGATGTTCTTGAAAGTACGTCTATGCCAACCTGGGATCCTGAAACAATGGAAGTATCTGAGGATGACCACGAATTAGTGCAAGAGCTTCATAATATTTACGAGAACATAAATCAGGCAAAGATGCTCGAAGGATGGCACGATGCGCAGCAAATTCGTGAAGAATCACTTGATTTATTCAGTTTAGGGTTGCTTGATTTACGCACGCGAGCCTTAATTGAGCGTCTGTTCTGGTCGATTGCAAAAGAATGCCACAGGATTAGTACTGAAATCAAGCATCCACCTGAGGAAATACGAATGCTTGCAAAGATGCTTGCAGATAAATACTTCTGTAATTTTTCATTATTTCAGTCTTTGCCAGATTCCTGGGCAATTGATCAAGTGTTCCCGATTATGCCAATCCATAGACTTGGTGAGAAACCTGATAGAATTGCAACACTTCAAGATATTACTTGCGATTCAGATGGGAAAATTGACAGGTTTATCTCTACGACCAACTATTCATACTACATGCATTTACACGATTTTAATCCAAATGAACCTTACTACATTGGTGTTTTTCTTGTTGGAGCATATCAAGAAATATTGGGTGATTTGCATAATTTGTTTGGTGATACAAATGCAGTGCATATTATACTTGACGATGATGGCTATCAAATCAAGCAAGTAATTGACGGTGAAACAGTTGCAGAAGTGCTTGACTACGTTGGCTACAATGCTAAAAAGTTAGTTCGCACAGTTGAAACATGGGTAACAGGGGCAGTGAAATCGGGTAAAATCACAACTGAAGAAGGCAAAGAGTTCCTTTCGAACTATCGTTCGGGATTATATGGGTATACATATTTAGAATAATAAGGTTGCAATAAGTATTACTATTGAAACAATATAATTGAGCAAAGCGAAAGCAATAGATTTGCAGGTGTTTGTTTTGAGAATAATTTTTTCGTAATTTTGGGTTTAGGTTTGGTCCCGTAGCTCAGCAGGATAGAGCACAAGTTTCCTAAACTTGGTGTCGCTGGTTCGAATCCAGCCGGGATCGCTCAGATTAATTCTTCGATAATTTTTGGTATTTCATTCCACGAATAAACAACTGCATCGGCAAGTGTTGGATTAGCGCTTTCGTTTGCATAGTAGCCTGTTTTATCGCCCGAAAAACGTATAGCACGCATACCGAGCTGCTTCGCACCAATAATATCAGTTGCTTCAATATCTCCAATGTGCAAAGCTTCGGAAGAGTTGGAACCAAGTTCGACAAGCACTTTTTGATAAGCTTCGGGGTGTGGTTTCGAGAATCCTGTTTCGTCGCTAAAGCTGAAACTATCAAAGAAATGAAGAATATTATTTTGTTCGAGCAATTTGCGAAGAACTTTGCCGGGGCTAAATCCAGTATCAGAGATTATTCCAAGTTTGTATTTGCTGGCAAGTATTGGCAAAATATCCATAACACCATCGATTAGTTTCGGCGGGTGAATAAGTACCGAATTTGCAAAATATTCAGCTATTCTCTCTATTGCTTGTGGGTTAGTTGGTAATTCTAAATATTTCCAGAAAAAAGCAACGCTATCCTGGACAGAAGGTGTTCGCATTTCTTGACGCCAGATTTTATTAAAATATTCCCACGAAGCTCTGAGGGCTTTATCAAATTCTTCGGGAGAAAAATTGCGACCGTAGTTATTTATTTCATTCAGCAGAGTTTTTTGACGCAGAGCGTTTCTTTCGTTGCCACCAGACGAATCAAACAAAGTATTCCAAAAATCAATTGTGATAACTTTAATCATTCGCGCCAAACTCCTTTCGCGTAGTATTTCTCACGTCTTTTTTTGAGAAGTCTTTCAATTTTTTCACGACGAATATCTTTTAATTCAGCAATAAGTTTTTTCTTAAGAATTTCGAACATCATTTTATTGTTTCGGTGGGCGCCACCAATTGGTTCTGGGACAATATCGTCAATTAAAGACAGGTCAAGAAGGTCTCGTGCAATGGGTTTCATTGCTTCAGCGGCTTGTTCTTTAAAATCGAGACTACCCCATAAAGTTTCGGCTGCTTTTTCAGGAGAAACAATTGAAAACCAAGAGTTTTCGAGCATTAGCAACCTATCAGCAATAGCTAAGGACAAAGCTGCAATAGAAGCCCCCTCCCCTATCACAACACTTAATGTTGGAGTTCGAAGAGCAGTCATTTCAGCGAGTTGGTTTGAGATAGCATTAGCGAGTCCTGGGCTTTCGATCTCTGGATAGGGAACGTTATACGGGGCATCAACAAGAGTAATCACGGGTTTAGCAAGTCTTTCGGCAATTTTAATCAGTCGTGTTGCTTTTCTAAATCCTTCAGCTGATGGGATAGGAGCAGGTTTGTATAAGTTAGTTTTTTTGTCTTTTGTTTTTCTATTGCCGAGCACAACGACGGGTATTCCTCCAATTTTCGCGATACCGCCAATAATCGAAGTATCGTCCCCAGCCACTCTATCGCCAGATAATTCAATAAAATCAGTGAAAATATTCTTAATATAATCAACTGAGTTGGGACGCAAAGGGTGTCGAGCAATTTGTATACGTTGCCAGCGAGTAAGATTGGAGTAAATTTCCTTGCGTAGATTATCGGTTCGACGTTCAAGTTCGGCAATTTCTTTGCTCAAATCGATTGCCTTACCGAGTTCACGCATTTCTGCGATTTTTTCTTCAAGTTGCACTATCGGCTGTTCGAAATCAAGGATTGGCTTTGTCACTTGTTTTTCCCAAATAAATATTTGATAAAAATATCAAAATCCATTGATAATGTGTAATGACGTAAATAATATTCGTTAAGTTTTTTTATTGCCTCAACTGATAAATTTTGAGTTTGTTCGCTAGCATTTGGTCCGATAATTCCAATTTTACCAATTGCAGGAGTAAAATCATCTGAAATTTTATGCAAACCGATAAATGAGATCTCACCTTTAAACACTCGAATTAGCATTTTCAAAAAGCGAGATGGCTCTTTTCTGAACGCTAAGATAAACGGCACCCCAAAAGACAAGAGGAAAAGAGAAATCGCAAGGTCTTCAATTCGTTTGAGAGTTTTGTTGCGAAAACGAGATAAGTTGTATGTTGGGACGGTTGGTTCGATGTCGGCGATATCCTGAATAACAGATGCAGCAAGTAATTCATCGAACTCTTTAACCTGGTGAAAACGCACATTTTGAGAAGAGAATTCGAGCATAAGGTTAATCATATCAGATGAAGAGATTTGCTCGTCGGCGAAAATCACCTCATTCGGTTTTTTTTCTTTGATAACCTTGTTCAAGTAAGATTTTTCACCAATAATTTGCAACTTAGAATTATCTAGTTCATCAGCAGAGGAAGCAACAAATCCCTCAATTATAATATTTGAATTTGGTAGTTCTGAAATTTGATCAAATAATGATTTAGCAATTTCGCCAGTGCCGACAATGATAATACGTTTTGATTTATTTTGTTCAGAAAATTGCTCTAAAATTTTTGTAATTGCCCGTGAAACGGAGGTGAAAATAATAGTAAAACCTATTGACATCAGCACAACACCACGGCTAAAGCGAAATTCAGGGAAAAAGTAAGTAAGTGAGGAAAGAACAAAAAATGTAATCATAGACGCCGAGAAAGCTCGTTTTATACTATGCTTTCCTTCGAAGTATTCACCAACAATAAACATAGAGGGAAGGAAGACAAGGCTTATGACAATGAAAACAACTGGATATGCATAGTCGGGGAAACCGAAGAATTTTTCGAAACGTATTTTTGTGCTGATAAGCAAAGCAAGATTAATCGAGAGCAAGTCTAATAGAATAAACAGGAAATCACGCCAATAGCGCTCAATGTAGGCAATTGCAGACCTTATTTTGATGCCAAGCCGCAGTAGCAAAAGGAACAAATGGTTTTTGCCAAAATGCTTGCGGGTGAAAATTTCCATTGCTTCGTAAAAATGGCGGACATCGTTTATAGAACTACGTTTTGTGCTTTCACCTTTGTAATGAATAATAGAAGTTGTGTGGACATACATTACTTTCCAGCCCTGGAGTTTAACTTGTCGGCATAAATCAAGGTCTTCGCCGTACATAAAGAATTCGGGAGCAAAACCGCCGAGTTTTTTTATTAAGTCAGTTCGACAAAACATAAAAGCGCCTATTACAGCATCAACTTCGTAAGTGTCATCAATAGATTTATAGAGCTGATTATATCTGGCAAAAATTGGAGAATTAGGGAAAAGCGATTGCAAACCAAAAAGTTTGCTGAAAGCAACCCAAGGAGTTGGGAAACCTCGGCGGCAAGCAACCTGAAAGCTACCATCAGGATTGAGCACTTTGCAACCTGCAATACCGCAGTCCTTGTGCGTTTCCATAAAATCATACATTTCTTGCAAAGTATCATTGCGAAGCAAAGTGTCGGGATTTAGAATAAGAAGGTATTTACCTCGGGCTTTTTCTATACCTATATTGTTTGCACGACCAAAACCAATGTTCTCGGGTAGAGCAATAAATTCAACTTCTGGGAATAGAGGGCGCAAATACTCAACAGAACCATCGACAGAATTATTATCAACAACTATTGTTTCGACCGACAGTCTGCCAGAAGCTTCGCGAATTGATTGCAAGCAACCACGCAGAAAATCTTTTACATTGTAATTTACTATAACTATTGATATGTCAAGAGCATTTGCCACGCTAATCGACGAATTCTGTGATTACATTTGATTTTTGACGTTCTTCGAATTTGCTTTTTTGCTTCAATAAACGTTTGTAGCAAAGGCGCAATTTCCAGACAAGCCAGACAGCTTCGAAAATGATATGTTTACTCATTTTTGATACACCAGAACGTCTATCTATAAAAATAATGGGAATTTCTTTAATTCGTCCGCCAGATTTCCAGATACGGTAATTCATTTCAATCTGAAAGCCATAACCATTTGTTCTAATTGAGGTTAAATCAATTTTTCTGAGTGCATCGGCACGGAAGCATTTAAAACCACCGGTAGCATCGGCAATGGGCATTCCTGTAATAATGCGAGTGTATAAGTTTGCACCGTAGCTAAGCATTAAACGAGAAAGAGGCCAATTAACAACGTTAACACCCCTTGAATAGCGTGAACCGATTACTAAATCAGCATTTTCAAGTGCTTCGAGTAAACGAGGTAGGTCGCGCGGATCGTGAGAAAAATCGGCATCCATCTCGAAAACGACATCAAAACCTTTATCCAAAGCCCAGGAAAAGCCATCGCAATAGGCAGTGCCTAATCCCATTTTGCCTTGACGCTGCATTAAATGAATTTGGCGGTTGTTTTTCATAAGTTTTTTAACTTTCTGGGCAGTGCCATCAGGCGAATTATCATCAACAATTAGTATATGTGTATCAGGCAAACTTTCGAAAATTGCATTAATCAGATTTTCGATGTTATCAATTTCATTATAAGTGGGAATAACAACAATTTTTTTCATAAACACTCCCAATTAGGTTTGACC
Source organism: Eximiradius sp. (assembly GCA_937127445.1). Taxonomy (GTDB): domain Bacteria; phylum Bacteroidota; class Ignavibacteria; order Kapaibacteriales; family UBA2268; genus JAKIZO01. The sequence continues at coordinate 140,302 of CAKZLY010000030.1, forward strand.
GTGTCCTCGAAAAACAAGCATAATAGTCCGAATAATAATTTCAAAATCAAGCTTTAAAGAGAAATTTTCAATATAATAAAAATCATCTTTCAAACGATTACGAATTTCATCAATGCTAAATTCATAGGATTTGTATTTAACTTGCCACCAACCAGTTATTCCAGGGCGCACTAAATGGCGACGTTTGTAGTAAGGCACTTCTTTGATAATTTCTTCAACAATTTTTGGTTGTTCTGGACGAGGACCGACAACGCTCATATCGCCAATAAGCACATTCCAGAATTGAGGGACTTCATCAAGATGAGTTTTGCGAATAAAACGACCAAATTTTGTAACGCGTGGGTCGTTGACTTGTGTCCAGGTTTGTTTTTCGGGAACAGGTTCAGAACGCATTGAGCGGAACTTGTAAATCAAAAAAATTTTGCCATTTTTTCCAACGCGTGGTTGTTTATAAATCACAGGACCGGACGAGTCGAGTTTAATAATAATTGCTATGATAATCCAGATTGGCAACCCAACAAGCAAAACAAGCGAGCTAAATATTATATCGAAAAAGCGTTTAACAATTGCTTGCCAGGGTTTTAGCAGTTGCGTATTAATTTCGATTAGGGGTATCCCATAGAGACTTTGGGTACGTGTCTGCCCTGTAAAAATTGAGTAGAGGTCAGGTTCGATTGTAACACGCATACCGCAATCAACAGCAGTAGAAGCAATTTGGAAAAGTGTATCGTGATTGGTTTGGTCGGAAGTGATAACAACTTCCTCGGCTTTGCTTTCTCTTAGAAACGAATCAGCATTTTCTAACGAATCGAATTTTATATCATTTAGTTTTTTTTCGATAATAAGTTTTTTAAATTCATTTATTTGATTTTTATCTATCAAAATAATACCAACAACACGGTAACCCCAATTAACAAAACGTTCTGCTTTTTCATAAAAATCAATAGCACGATGGGCACACCCCACAACAATTGTAGGAATGCTAACGATGCGTTTAGCACGAAGTTTTACTTGAATACGTCGGCAAATAGTACGCCCAATTGTTACAGCAGTTGATTGAAAAAGATAGTGCAGCACAAACATCATACGAGTAAAACGTTCGCCTTCGTAGAAAATGAGAAGAACAATTATTGCTGTTGCAACAAAACATACTTTCCAGACTGCAAAAATCTCATCGAAAGGTGACCTTAAATGCCAATTCCTGTACATACCTGCAAAGAAAAACACAAGCAGCCAATAAATCAGCAACACAATCCCAGTGAAAAGTGCAGCAGAGAAACTCGGAACAATTGTTGTAGGAATAATTCCGGAGTGAAAACGCAAGTAGTATAAGAAAATATAGCTTATAGAAAATGCTATTGTGTCGGAAACAAGACGAGTAAAAACTTGACTATATATACTGCTGTTTTTCAATTCTCACTTTATAGAATTTTGTTTTTTCGAAAATATATAAAATTTTTCTGCTGAACTAATTAAAACAACAGATAAAATCGTGACAAAAATTCCATCTCTAAACGACAAAGTTGGAGTAACAAAATTTGTTATAGTTATCAGAAGCAGGAACATAAAAGCAACAATAGAAATTGCTTTGAAAAATTTATCTTTAGAAACAATCATATACTTAATAGATTTTAGAATATATGAAATAAAAAAGAGTAGATAAACAATTGCAAGAGGAAAACCAAGTCGATAAACCAAATAAATATAGCCATTATGATTTATTGGAGCAGTAAGTGTATAGCCTGTTAGAGGGTCTATATAAGAAAAAGATTTGAAATAGCCATTTCCACCGAGTGGATTTTCTTTAATTTTGACAAAAGTAGCTTCATATTCAGCGAAACGGGCTTGAACGGAAACATCTTTTGTTCCTTTGCTTGTCGAAACGAATCGAGCTTCGACAACTCCAAGAAGCAATTTAGTGTTGTCCTTCATAAATAAGAAGGCAAGGGACAACACAATAGCAGTTAACGAAGCAACAAGCACCCCAAGTTCAATTTTTTTACGCAATGGAAGCAAGAAAAACAACAGTGTAACTTGCACTATTAATACAATCCAGAAAGCACGGGAAAAAGTTGTAATCAATGCAGCAGTACTAAAACCAGCAAGAATGCCAAGAAGCAAGCGATTTTTCCAACCTTTCGTATAGAAGAAAAATACAATTGCCGAAATTGAAGCTGCGACAAACAATGCTTGATTTGTTTTTACAGTACGAGCAAGTTGATATGCATAAACCAAATTGGTAGTTGCGGCAACGTAATATTTATAAAAATGAATAAGTTCAACTATAAAAATACTAATTGCAAAAACAACAAGAAGTCGCTTTAAATCATCTTTTTCGTTGAAGTAATAGCGAATTGGGAAATAGAGCAATGTGATGGAAAAATTAGCGTATTCTTTGAAAGCATCAATAAAATCAACATCGTTGAGCGCTGCAATAATAACACATCCAAAAGAAGCGATATAGAAAAAAATAATCAACCAATCCGCAGTATTTTTGACTATTTTGTCCTTTTTAATGAAAAGAATATAATAGAACCACAAAAAGAGCCCACCAAGATAAACCACGCCAAGCACAACATCGGCTATGGATAATCCTTTGCCACTTGTTGTTAGGAATGGTATTGTGCAAAGTGCAATTGAATAAATCCATAATTTTGGGTAACGGATACAAAACCAGAAAAAAGGCAAAGCGAGAATGACAACAACTCCAATGGTAGCAATAAGAATATCTTGTGCGAAATAAGCATACAAAGCAACAATAGCAAGAATTGGCAAAACTAAGAAGAAACCAATATTTGCTTTATATGAAAAATATTCTAAAAATAAATTGCCGCTTTTGTTTGCTGCCATTATAAATTTTTATATTTATTGCGGAATTCAATATAGTTATGTACTAAGAGAATCATTAGAACTACAAGGACAAACGAACCAAGCACTGAACCAGCTACTATGAGCACTCTTTTTGGCTTGCTTTTCTTGGTCGGAGGCATTGCTTCGTCTAAAACGTAAAGAGTTTTGATATTTTTGACTTCGTCGAGGCGTAATTTTTCGTAAAGTGGCACTAAATAAGCTTTAGCTTTGGATAGAGCTTCGATTTCAGTAAGAAGTTTAGTGAATTCGATACCAATTCTTCCGCTTTCGTCAATTTTAAAGTTACCGGCAAATCCAGGTTTGTTCATTGCTTCATTGAGTTTCTTTCGAGTTTCTTCCAAAATTTTCTTTTTCACCTGGGTAAGAGCATCATTTTCGCCAAAAGTTGTACGGAGAAGATCATATTCGATCTCTGTTTGATAGACCTGAGCTTTAAGCTCAACAATTGCCTGGCTAACAGCACGAGCTTGTTCTTGTGGGGAAAACATAAGACTTTGCTGCGAAAGAGTGCCAAGCTGGTTGGACAGAGCAGAAATAGTAGAGTCGATAGATTTAACTCTCTGTTCCATATACAAACGATTAAAGTTAGATTCTTTTTTAAACAATTCAGCAGCAAAATGGTTTGCGATCTGAACATAATCATTAGCCATCTGAGCGGCACGAATTGGGTCGCGGTCTGTGATCGAAATCACATAATTACCTTCTTTATCGTAAGTAACATCGAGATTACTTTCGAATTCTTTGAGCAAGTCTTCATATTTATCATTTTCCATTTTGTAGACTTTGCGTAAGTCATATTTTTTAATCATAGAATCTTTAACTGAGCGGCTAAGCAAAATAACCGTAAGCGAATAGCCACTTGAACTTGAACCGCCAACGCGTGCAAGTCCAATATCACGCAAAGTTGAAGAGATGCTGCCCATAGCGCCTTCCAGTCCTGTCATTGAAGTTTGTGGAGGGACAACATTTGTAGATGCTGTATACCAAATGGGGAGCAGGAAGGCAACGGCAGTAGAAATTATTGCGGAAGCAATAATTGTAGCAATTATTACTTTTTTATATTTGAACAGCAGAGCAGTCAAATACATACCATCAAAATTTTTTTCTAATTGTTTTTCTTGTTCCATTTTTATTCTGATAAGTTCTTATTTAACAATGGCACCAGAGCCAATTTCAGGTTTTTCGGGTGCAACAAAGCAAAGTCGCCCATCTTCGGTCGAAGCAGCGAGGAGCATACCTTCGGATGTTTCACCCATTAGCTTTGCCGGTTTCAAATTATCAACGACAACAATCGTTTTGCCGACAAGATAATCTGGGGCGTAATGTTCAGCAATTCCAGCTATAATTTGCTTTTGTTTGTTGCCGACTTCAACAATAAGTTTCAGTAATTTTTTTGATTTTGGAAGTTTTTCAGCTTGTTTAATAATAGCTGTTCGCAATTGAACACGTGCAAAATCATCGTATTCGATAAGTTCTTGTTCGCTTTTAGAATTTTCTTGATTGGTAGGTTTTCCAAGTTTATTAATTTGTTCAGCAACAACATTATCTTCGATTTTGTTGAAAATGATGCTTGGTTGCTGGATACGAGTCCCTTCTTCGAGACGAGGATAAATAGCAGTAAGCCAATAATTTTCATTTGAATGCTCATAGGATGGTTCACCTGTTTGAGGTTCACATCCAAGCATAAGTTGCACTCTTTTCGAAGAATTAGGAAGAATAGGAGCAAGGAAAATCGAGAGAGAGTAAACAAGTTGAGCACAAATAAAGAGAGTTCGAGCAGTTACGTTGCGGTCTGATTTAATAGTTTTCCAAGGTTCGGCATCATTAAAGAACTTATTAGCAGCGCGAGCAATATTCATTGTTTCGGTAATCGCATCACGAAAACGGAATTTATTGAACAGACGTTGAGCTTCTTTGGAATGCTTCCAAACCGAAGAAATTAGAGTAAACTCCTCTTCGCTAAATAAACCACTGAACTTACGCGAAGTTTTCTCGATTGCATCAGAATAGTTTTCGTTTAAACAATCTTCGAGAGTATCAATCAAATTGTTCCAGTTCCCAACCAGCGACTTGTCTTGTTCAGAAAGCGTAGGGATTTTTTGTTCGAAATTTTTGAAAATAAATTGAAGAGTTCTATTGACAAAATTGCCAAAAATATCAGCGAGTTCGTTATTATTGCGATTTTGGAAATCACGCCAGGTGAAATCGCTATCGCGAGTTTCAGGAGCGTTCATAGCAAGCGTGTATCTTAGAGCATCGGTGTACTGGGGTTCGGGAAAATCTTTCTGAAAGTCTCGCAGATCAATGCTCCAATTTCGAGATTTAGAGAATTTTTCACCTTCTAAATTAAGGAATTCGTTAGCGGGTACATTGTCTGGTAAAATATACCCGCTACGAGCTTTGAGCATAGCAGGGAAAATCAAGGTGTGAAAAACAATGTTATCTTTACCAATAAAAGCAATGTAGCGAGTGTCGTTGTCTTGCCACCACATTTTCCAGTCGTCACGACTACCACGACCGTTTTGAGCTTGAAGAACTGCCCATTCTTTAGTGATAGAAATATATCCTAAAACAGCATCGAACCAAACGTAAAGTACTTTGCCTTTTGTTTTGTTTTTGTCAATACCGGGAACTTTGTCAAGTCGCACTCCCCAATTCAGGTCGCGAGTAATAGCACGGTCAGCAAGTCCTTGGCGGAGCCAACTTCGGCTTTGTTGCAAGACGTTTTCTTTCCATTCGGAAGATTTGCTTTCGATGTATTCTTCTAAAAACTTCTGGAACTCACCGAAACGCATATACCAGTGTGTTGTTTTGCGAACAACGGGAGGTTCGCCACTGATAATACTACGAGGATTTTTCAGTTCGAGTTGGTTATAGTAGGCACCGCACTTATCGCATTGGTCGCCACGAGCGTGTTCGTAGCCGCAATTTGGGCAAGTTCCTTCGACATAGCGGTCCGGAAGGAACATTTGGGCTTTTTCGTCATAAAATTGTTCTTCTTCTTTCTCGACAAGGTAGCCTTTTTGCAGCAAGTCGGCAAAAAATTCGATAGCAGTATTATGATGAATTTCCGTGGAAGTTCTGGAATAAATATCGAAAGTCATAGCAAATTTTTTGAAAGCTTCGGTATTAGCGGAATGATATTTGTCTATGATTGCTTTGGGAGTGGTATTCTCTTTTTCAGCAGAAATAGTTATTGCAACGCCGTGTTCATCAGAACCACAAACGTAAAGCACTTGTTCACCGCAAAGCCGCAAAAAACGCGCATATATATCAGCAGGAAGGTAAGCACCCGCAGCGTGGCCTAAATGAATATATCCGTTAGCATAAGGTAAGGCAGATGTAATTAAAGTTCTTTTCATTAACAATACCATCAATTCAAAAATAAGGCAAAATTAGTAATATTCGGTTAATTATAAAAAGGTTAAATTAGTAATTAAGAATAATCATTAGTGATTCAAAAATATTCAGTATTTTCAAAAAGTTTGAGAAATCATTTGCAAGCAAAAAAATGGGGTTCGTGATAAATGAACCCCATAATAAAAAAAGAGAATATTACGCAATAGTAATTTCTTTATCGAGATAGACATCCTGGATAAGATTGAGTAATTTTACGCCTTCGTCCATTGGTCGCTGGAAAGCTTTGCGACCGGAGATGAGCCCAGCTCCACCTGCACGTTTGTTGACAATTGCAGTAATTGCTGCTTCGACAAAGTCGTTTTCGCCGCTTGCACCGCCGGAGTTAATCAAACTCACCTTGCCCATATAGCAATTTGCAACTTGATAGCGTGTTAAATCAATAGGATGGTCGCTTGTAAGTTCGGAATATACACGCTTGTCAATTTTGCCGTAAGAGGAGCCGCCCATATTCAAAGCTAAATAGCCGCCATTGTTTTCAGGAAGTTTTTGTTTGATAATATCAGCTTCGATAGTAACGCCAAGATGGTTAGCCTGGCCGGTTAGGTCAGCCGATACGTGGTAATCTTTATCTTTTTTAAATTCAGGATTACGAAGATAGCACCAAAGAACTGTCGCCATACCAAGTTCGTGGGCATATTGGAAAGCTTCGGCAATTTCAACAATTTGACGGCGAGATTCATCGGAACCGAAGTAAATGGTAGCGCCGACAGCAGCAGCACCCATATTATATGATTCTTCGATTGTCCCAAAAAGAACCTGGTCGTATGCGTTTGGGTAAGTAAGCAATTCATTATGGTTAATCTTAACAATGAACGGAATTTTATGAGCATACTTACGAGCAACAAGTCCCAACACACCGTAAGTGGAAGCAACAGCATTACAGCCACCTTCGATAGCTAAACGTACGATGTTTTCAGGATCGAAGTATTGAGGGTTTTTAGCAAAGCTTGCACCGGCGGAATGTTCAATGCCCTGATCGACAGGCAAAATAGAAAGGTAGCCTGTACCAGCAAGGCGTCCGTGATTATAAATCCATTGCAAATTACCGACTACGCGATTATTACGATCGGAGTTAAGCCAAACTTTGTCGACGAAATCAGGAGATGGCAAAGTAAGAGATTCCTTTGGAATTTTTGGATTATTAAATCCAAAATAATATTCAGCTTTGTCGCCTAATAGTTCATAAAATTTGTTGAGCATTTTTTTCTCCTTCAATAATTGAATTATCCTTTGATGGAAAATATAAATATTTTTATATATTTTCACCTAATAGACGCAGTTTTTTTGATTTATTTTTTCTTTTATCAACAAGTTCAGCATAGTACTTTTGTTCTTCAAGTTCTTTTGGTGAAAGAATAGTAAAGTCAATTAAACGTTCGAGTTTAAAACCAGTTTTATTGTAATTAATTCTACTTAGAGCAAGATTCCAACCTTCGATCCAGATTTTAAGTTCTTTTTTTTGCTCATCTGAACCTTCGAAAACACAGATAAAATCAATGTCTGACTTTGCGGTTGCAGTTCCATCAAAGACAGAACCATAGAGATAGAGTTCTTTAACTCCGAAGCGTATAGGGTTAAGATGTTCGAGAATACTATCAATCATACGTTTTCGCCATTGGAGAGGTTCGTCCGAACCAACTTCGTTGAAAGAGAGTTCTGAGTGCTTTATTTCAGATTTTTCTGCAACCACTGGGTCGGCAAGCATTGCAACAGCAAGATTTTCCTCTGCATTCATAAGTACGCGAAGGACTAATCCATTAGTTGCTTCACGTACATTGATAACTTTTAACACATCATTTAAATGTTCAAATTCAGGACACCAACGAGAGAGTGTGTTTTCAGTTTTATAGAAAAAGTCGTAATTGAAAGCAACGTCATTTTCATCAGGATAGAGAGGAACATAACGTATTTGAGATTCGACCAAATCCTGAAAGAAGTGAGTTCCGAAGGATAAATCGGGGACGTAGCTACCTTTCTTTTTAGCAATTTCGACAAGCACAGCAGTATTATTAATATCGGAGTAGGTAACTTTTACACCCAGACGGATATCGTCTCTACTTCCCCAACGGCCTGGCCCCATGAGAATAAATGTTCGTTTTGGGAGCAGTTTATTCAGCTTGCTTACAGCACGACCAATATCTTTTAATTTTTCGAGGCTTTCCTGGCGAGCGTAGGCTTCTGGATCGACATATACAACATAGGTAATATCACCAACTTTACCATTAGAAATATGCTTGTTAGCAGAGAAAATAAGTTTATCGGGAGGAATATTTGATGGGATTTGAGCGGCAGTTCCTTCCAATGCCGAGCTCTGAGGACGGCACTGCAAAAGGTATAGACTATCGCCATCGCAAGCGAACTCAATATCAACAGGGGTTTTCAGTATTCTACTGATTTCATTAAGCAATTTATTAATTTGCTTAATATATTTAGTTTTAGAAATTAGGTTTTCGAATGTAACAATAATATCGTCCCGATTTGTATCAATTCCAAGCCCGAATGGGTGCTTTATGTGGTTTTGTTCGATAATTGAAAAAACTTCATTAATCATAGGGTAGCTATTCCCGACGGATTTGATTAGAGTATCAATAGAAATGGTTTCGAAAGTATTTTTTTCCAAATTGATAACATCAATGTATTTTGGGGAATAGGTAATGACGTCGTGAAAAGTAATATTTACTCGCAAATCAGGCTGTCCGGGAGCTACAAGTATTGGGTAATCGTTGCCGATGCGATCAACAGCGCGGGTGCCAAGCCCGGGGACAAGTCGAACAAGTCCATCTTCCCTACGGATACGCGGTGACCAACGAAATTCATTGTTGCTGAAAGCTACACCGGCAAAAGCAGGGAAAAAGTATTTACCAGCTCGCTTACCAACTACTTCCTGTATCATAATACCCATTTCTTCATTGAAATCAAGCAATTGGCGTTCGGTGCGGTAGCCAATTGGATCGGGACTAAAAGTAGAGGCATAAACTTCTGCGATAGCATCGAGCAACGCTTCGAGACGTTCTTTTTTGCTACCTTGATTTGCAAGGAAAAGGCTTTTATACTTACCAGCGAATGCAGAACCTAAACGGTCTTCGAGCAAACTAGAAGAACGAACAATTATAGGGTGGTCGCCAAAGTCGTCTAATGCATTGGAAAGACCGTTGACGATTTCCTGTGGGAAATGCGAATTTTTAAAGGCTTGAATAATATGAGGATATTCGTAGCGAATTTCTTCAAGAGGTTTGTATTTTTGCTCGATAATATCTTCTAAATTGTTGTAATTAAGAAATGCCATAAGACCATCGGATGTAATATACCAAGTTTTAGGTGTTTTTATGTTTTTAAATAATCCTTCTTCGTCTTCGAGCTTATCAACAATTTTTTTAGCAAGCAAAATTCCAGCACTTTTGCCACCGAGTTTTCCATGGCTTTCGGTGGTGAAAATCATATTTTGAAGAATATCATAGAAATCTGAAATAGTAATATAATTTTTTGCAATTTCAATGTATTCGAGTTGATCTGTAAGAAACCGGCGAATGAGAGCAACTAAGATGCCTTTATGCAATGGAGTAGTAATTTCTTTTATAGATATCGGATTAATATTGTAGAAACGACGAATTGCATCGGCAATTTCGGGTAGTGGAGTATTCAAATTAGCAAGTGCTTTAATAAGAAAATGAGATTTATCTTCGTAAATCCATTTTTGAACAAGAGCGAGGATTTCATCATCAGTAAGATATTTCGCAGCAACTTCGAAAATTTCATTACCAAGATAGAAAGATATTTCGAGAACTTGCTTTTTTGAAGGACGATTTTGTTCAGCGGTAGAAGACTGAATATCAATATTTGTTCCCAATTTAGCAAATAGTTGCTTAGATTCTTCGATACCTTTGCAGAATAGATTATTAAGCATTTTGCGAGAGATAATTGAGAACAAATTTTGGTCTGTTTTTTTGATAATATCAAGCACGACAAACCATTCTTTTTTAGTAAAATCAGCATTTTCTTCAACTTCGGCGAATAATTTTTTCAACTTAGAATAAAGAAGAAAATGACCCAATCTATCTGCCACAGTTTTTACAAGCCGCTTTTCTTCTTGAAGGAAGTCAAAATTTTCATTATCGTAGGCAACAACAATTTCGCCAACGGATTTATTTTGCTCATAAATAGTTTCGCGAATAATTTTTTTAGTAAGTTTAAAACCATTGCTTGCAGCGATTTTGCTATCGATAGAAATTTTAACTTTACAATCTTTATCGAATCGAAAGGCTTCTGGCAAAAGAAGGACTATTTTCCCTAAAATTTCGTCTAAGGTAAGTTGAGGTTTAGTTAAAATTTCTTCAATTGAATATAAGCAATTGAGTTCTTTCGAACGTTCAGCAAGAAGCTCTTCTGTTTTGAGATTGTTCATTGTTGCCCTCTGATAGTTTATTATTAAAAACGCTATCTAATTGAAATTATTATGTAAAATAATACATATTTAAGAGTAATACATAACTGAAATAATTTGAAATTTCATATAAAATTTTCATATTTTGCATAACTTTTTTTGTTTTTTTTGGAGAGAGAAAATGTTTGGGAAAATGAAAGAGTTTTTGCAAAAAGAACTTCAAGCATTAGAAGAGCAAAAGCTTTATAAACACGAAAGAATAATTGAGAGCCCTCAGGCTGCAAAAATTATTGTTCGTGGGAAGGAAGTATTAAACTTTTGTGCAAATAACTATCTTGGGTTGTCATCACATCCGGAGCTTGTAAAAGCGGCGCACGAGGCTTTGGACCGTCGTGGATTTGGGCTATCTTCAGTAAGATTTATTTGCGGAACACAGGATATACACAAAGAGTTAGAACGAAAGATGTCGGAATTTTTAGGGACAGAAGATACAATTTTGTTTAGTTCTTGTTTTGACGCAAATGGAGCAGTATTTGAGCCACTATTTCAAGAAGAAGATGCAATAATCACAGATGCACTCAACCACGCATCAATCATTGACGGGATACGTCTTGCGAAGGCTAAACGCTGGATTTACAAGCATAGTGATATGCGTGATGTTGAAGAAGAAGACCCAGCAACAGGTAAAATGGCAAAAGGATTGGAACGTTGTTTAAAAGAAGCAAACGAAGCTGGCTGCCGTTTCAAGGTAATTGCAACAGATAGTGTTTTCTCGATGGATGGAGATATTGCAAAATTAGATAAAATTTGCGATTTAGCTGAAAAATATGATGCACTTGTAATGATTGACGAAAGCCATTCGTCTGGATTTATGGGAAAAACTGGTCGTGGAGTGCACGAATTATATGGAATAATGGATAGGATTGATATTATTACTACAACGTTCGGAAAGGCACTTGGTGGAGCATCGGGAGGCTGTATTTCTGGGAGAAAAGAGATAATTGACTGGATGCGAAACAAGGCACGTCCATATTTGTTTTCGAATACAGTTGCTCCTGCGGTAGTTGGTGCAACAATAAAATGTCTTGAAATCCTTACTGCTTCGACAGAGCTTCGTGATAAGCTTGAAGAAAACACGAAAAAATTCCGCAAAGCGATGACAGAAGCAGGGTTTGATATTCTTCCTGGAATACATCCAATTACACCAATTATGTTTGGTAAATATCCGAATTGTTCACAATTAGCAGTGGATTTTGCAAACCGTATGCTTGAAGAAGGTGTCTATGTTGTGGCATTTTCGTTCCCAGTTGTGCCACGCGGCAAAGATCGCATACGTGTTCAGATTTCAGCTGCACACGAAAGTGAACATATTGATTTTGCAATTGAAAAATTCATCAAAGTTGGTAAGGAATTAGGTGTAATTTAGCAAGATTGAATAATAGGAAGCAGCACAATACATTTTATTTATGTGCATAAAATAAAGAAGCAGCCCGAAAGGACTGCTTCTTTTCTTTTGTATGTGAGCGTATGTTATGGCATAATCACTATGCGTTGGTCAATGTATTCACCACCGTTGTGG
>CAKZLY010000031.1 GCA_937127445.1 Eximiradius sp.
TGGCGGTCCGTATGGCTCAGGTGGTGGAGGTGGCGGTCCGTATGGCTCTCCAGATGGTTTTGTTCCCTGTTTTTGTTTGTCATCTTTTTTGTTGTTCGCTGTCTCTGACTGTTTGACGTTGTCTGGATCTAACATAAAATGTGAACCTGCTCTTGGATCTATTGTCGGAATATACTTGCCATTTTTATCCTTCACGTGCGAAGTTATGCCTTGTTGTAAACCTTTATACAAACTATTAACAGAGTTAAATAACTCGGGATCTGTTATCACTGTTTGCTCAATCATCTCTCCGTTTGGTCCAATAGACCTAATCTTCTGCGTTCCTAATTCAAGCATATTTTGAGCAAGTTGCACTGTGTTTTGTAATGCTGCTTGTTTGATATAATTCGCCAACTCCTGTCTGTTTCGCGTACCAGCATTTGCATCGCGAATGTTTTGCGACATTGTTTGGGCACCTGTATCGATGCCTTCAGCTCCATAATTTCTTAATTCTACAGGCATGTTTTATCTCCTATCTTCTAAATCCATATAAACTATTCGGATCATAACCAAGATAGTTGGCAAGCGCTTCAACTTTGCGTGGATCTTGGTTGGTACTCCAATTAAATACATCTCCACCAGCTATACTTGATTGTATAGCCATCGGAACTGCATGTTTCATATATTGCCCCATTGTCTCTTCGGAACCAGCGCGTGTCCCCATTGTTTTTGCCGATGTGCCGAATAAATTATACGCTGCATTATCCGCTTGATTCGCGATGCCCATAGCTTGGCTAACCATCGGTCCAGCCAATGAACTCGCCATTCCCTGAAAGTTTTCCCATTGATTAAGTGCTGGTGCAACATTCCGTTGGAAATTACTCGCAAGATCTTTTTGATATATATCACTCGCCTGACTTGCTATGTTAGCTTGCTGAGCTGCAGATTGTTGTAATCCTTCTTGTCCTGCACGCATTGCTTGTAAATTGCCAGCTGCTTGTTGCCCGGCAATTTCCTGCAATGCACCCATATTCGCAACACCACTACCACCACGCATATTCATAACAGATTTAGCAAGATTTTGCTGAGACATCTGATTTTGCCTCATTCCTTGCTGTGCCATCTGCATTGCATTTTGCTGTAAACTATCTCCAGATGCTAATAATCTATTTTTATCAGCTACTGCATCTCCAGATACCATCTGGCTATTTATGCGCCGCTGAGCTTCTATGCCAGCTGCTGCTCCCTGCTGTCCTAATGCGTTGGTGTTTTGCAATAATGCGGATTTATTTTGAGCGACCTTATCGACAGCTAATTGAGCTGCCTTATCGGCTGCTTCTAACGCCGACTTGGTTTGAGACTTGCTATCGCCAAACAATCCCTTGACAAGTTTAGAACCAAGCCACGTCCCAACTCCACCTAATAAGTCTGCACCGAATGCTGCTCCTATCCCACCTGTGAATATGCCACCACCTCCACCTGTTATAGCATCTGCCAAATCTTTCCCTGCCTTTAAAGCTGCTTCTGCGGTTCCTGTAGCTTGTGCATTTCCGAGATCTACTGTCGGCTTCGGTTTTGCTTCGCTTCCAGAAAACAATCCCCCGATCCATTTGGCAGCACCAGACATATCCGGCAATCCGGGTAATCCGGGCAACTTATCTATCATGTCTGATACATTAGGCAGTTTATCAAGAAGTGATGATGTATCTTTATCGTTGCTATCTGGCGGTGCAAGCGGTGGCTGAATTTTAAACTGTGGTTTCTGTATGCCTGTTAAAGCATAGTAATCAGAATAATCGGCTGGTGGTCTGGACATTGCATCTAACTTAAACAGCATTGGACTGTTGCTGGCTAACTGTGGTAACTGTGGCGAAATCTGCAATGGAGATTGTGATAAATTCTGTTGCGGCACACTCGCATTCATTCCTGCTAATGGATTGGCAAGCATCCGCAACATATCATCTATTGAATAATGAGGAGCTATCATTTTATGCTTCTCCCTATAATAAAACCACCAATAGCACCTATTATATATTGTAAATAGCCGTTGCTTACTTCCTGTCTAACTGTGTTAATTCGTAAAGTATCATATCGATAAATATACTGCGTTTCACGTTCTATTGGTTTGCGACGTAATATATATTCAAATTCGTTCGCTGGATATGTGTATCTAATCAATAATGTATCACAAGTAATATAATCTATTGTGTCCAATTGAGCAACAAATGGTAATGTGCTGATGGTATCTCTTAACGTATCATACGTGATACGTAATTTTGTTTTAAAGTATGTTTTTTGTAAATAAATAGTATCACGCACAAATACAGTATCGACGCGAGTCGTATGCATATATTCGTTTATCTCACGTTCTTTTTTCGTTGAAAATACAGCAATCCATAAAAGTAAGGCAATAACTGCTAATACAATAATCCCATAAGAATACTTCATTGCCATACTCCTATTATCCTTAAACGTGCAAAAGGCTGATATGTTCGTATTGTTGGATATACTCCCTGACCATCACGATCTACAACTCCATTCTTGCCTGACGTATTACCACCAATTGCATAAAATTTATTGTTGCTTTTTTTATAAATAATTTCAACATGCCCAAATGGAGTATTTCCTTGTCTGAATACTAAGACAGCACCCTGTCTTATTGGTATATTCTGACGTAACACCTTTTCAATTGGAATCATATCTTTATTAGCAAATGCTAATGCTCGCCCCGAACGTATGCTCTTCGGGGCTTTGCCGTGATATAAACAGTAACTAACAAATGCTGCGCACCAAGCTGTATTTTTCCCTATACCTACAAAACGCTGAAATTTCTCGACATCTATGCCATCGTTTCGACCACTACGTTCTCGCACATACAAATACGAAATAGCCGTATCCAATTCTCCAACAGACTGCTTTACTACCGCAGTTTTGTCTGCAAAATAATATGCATTCTCGTTAGCCGATAATGATTGCCCAAGATAGCATAATTGCAGCAAACACAATAGCAAATGCAACGTTCTTTTTCTTAAATAACTCATCAAGTGTATCATATTGCTCCAAAATAAACTTATCATACAGCCACCACATTGACAAAAACATTCCTATCTTTAAAAGCGAATACGGAAGTTCCGCCCATTCTGGATTCGCGTAATTTAAATATACTAAAAAAATCAGAGATATAAAAATGATAATTCCACCAATCGATACAATTGATGCGTAATATTTTTTCAAGTCCTGCATAATAACCTCCTATTGTTCTACAAATTCCCAATCTGGATTTAATGAAACATACGCTAAATACATTGCACGCAACAGAGAATCTAACACAGTATATTCTGGCGCTACGAGTTCGTTGAGTTTTTCATCTATCGTTACCGCGGCGTAAAACACAACATTGCGATATGCTTCATATTCTCCTAACGCATTGTTGTCAAATCGATTTAATTGATCTGTGTCCTTAAATCTTAAAAACTCAACGCTATACATTTTATCTTTAAGTAAATGCATGCTTATACTGCGAATCTTTATAATCTCATTGGTATTCCTGTTTGTTAAGTACATATAAGCTCCTATATATAATTTGCAAATAAGTCATTGGCAATTACTACTGCACCAAACGCCACTGGGGATGTGATGCTGTTGCTTGTCTTCGCAACCTGTAATTTTATGCAACAATTATTTTGGTCGAGAACAAGCCGCGCATTCAAATACGCACTACCGAATGTTTCTACAACATAATCATAACCATTAATCGGTAAAAAATACAACCTGTTCGTAGCGTAACTATGCGCAGCCACACAACCACGTATTTGCCATGCTTGCGCAATCCTTAAAGAGGCATTTGAATACAAAGCACTAATTTTGTAATCAAAATTATATACCTCTCCTTCGTATATATAAAGATGCTGCCCGCTTGTGATTGGCATATCTACCCAAGTATTTATAGGTGTGTTTGCTGGCAATAGAAATCGTTCGTATTTTTGAATTTTAACACCACTGTTCCATTCGGATGCTTCTAATACTGTTGTGCTGCATGTATTTGATGCGATTTCATGTGGTCTGTGCGTCTTGCTCGCATAACCAACCGCAACTGATTTACTGTGTTGCGCTTTCGTGTATGCGCCAATAGCCACAGAACCAGAATCTACCGCATACACATCAGCCCCTATACCAACAGACTCGTTGCCGATATTAGCTGCCATGTCCCCGATCGCTATTGCTCTGTTATTGATATTCCATACAGAATTTCCTAATGCCGCTGAGTAGCCTTGAATATTAGCATTATTCATGCCAATAGAAATAGAATTTGTGATTGTGCTACCACTGCCAATAGAAATCGCATTATTCAGACTCCCATTTGTTCCAACTGCAATAGAATTCAAATTACTCGTAGCCGAACCAATTGTGGTGTTACTATTGACTTCTGTTATCCACCTCGTGCCAGTCCAAATAAACTCAATTGCATGCTGTGGCGCCAAATCATAACCTGATTGCAGATTCCTGTAATATACAGGTTGTACAGTTAAAGTTGAATTTGTATTGACCGCAGCATCGTTATGTATGACAAAACGTTTACCTGTAGCTACGTTTGTCGTTGGCAAATTAACAATTCTGTTTCCTCCAAGTGGAGTTAATATTTGTCTGGTTGCTGAATCCGGCATTAGTGTTAATGTGTTTGTGATTGATTGAACATTCACAGTTTCAGATGGCGGATCGATAATCTTCAACTGTCCTTCGGAACCAACGCCAACATTGCGGTCCCCACTTCCACGAAGACCATCAATATAAGCATCTCCTCTTATAATTAAATCCTGCGAGATTTCCATGCTATCCCTACATTATTACAACTTTGTAATCACCATTCAACAATGTGTTCTGTTTAAATGTTATTGTTACTGTATTGGCATCTGTTATTTCTATATCTGGAATTACGCTTTGATAGATTATCTGTGAATTGCGTGTTCCTTTTTTAAATACCTGCACCATCACATTTGTGCTGTTTAAATTGTGTACGATTTGATGCGTGTAAGCTCCTGTGTTAACCGTGATTTCTTCGGCGTATTTTTTATTTTTATAAGATGGTGCTAAGTCGATTATATTACCACTTGTCGTAAATGTGTCCGTGTTTGTAGATACAAAGACACCATTAGTATCTGCCGATAAACCACCGTTTGTTTTTAACTTTAAGTTTAATTTTCCGGAATTATATGTAAAATGATTAGCTTCCTCATTTATGCGTATCCCCGATGTTGAAGACGTCAAGCCTTTGCTGGCATCTAATTTTGCATTCAACGCATTAGAACCATCCAAGTTCAATGTGTTTGTGTTATAATTCAACGATACAGTCGAACCGCTAAGTGTTAGTGGATTATTGAAGTTATAAACACGCTGTTCTGAAAATAATACCCACTGCACCGATGTGACACCAAGCGTACCTCCAGGTTGCACAGAACACCAATACGATCTTCCAGCGTTAGTACTGCCTTCTGTAATAAACACGTAGGCACCAACTAATTCGTCCCAAGTGTCTGCATCGTCAGCTCTGTATAGTCCGACTCCACTCTCGAATACGTATATACCATTTTGAGAAGCTGTTGTTTGATCTTTAACCAACACCCTATTCCCATTTGATAACGTTACGCCATCTATCTGTGTTACGGCAGCTAAATTGACGTTGCCAGTGGTAGCAACACGACATGCTGTTTTAACCTTTAAGCCTGTTGCCATCATATCTACATATTCTTTTGTCGCAGCATCGGTAGAGTTTATTGGCGAACCTAATCCTATTATCTTTTGATTATTAAGATTAATAGAACCTGTTGGAGCTGCAAATTGATTTAGTGGAATTGTTTTTGCTGCGTTTTTAACATCATCTTCAAAATTGTTAATATCGCTTGTATTTATTCCGGCTTGTCCATCGGTAACTATGCCCTTTTGATTCACTGTTACCTTCGCAAATGTCTGCGAAGAACCGAACCGATTTGTTAAATCAATCCCTTGTGTTGTCTCTATCAATCCGCTACTTGGCGACAATATTGCATGCGCTTTTACATTTTGAGTTGTGGTGTTAACAGCGAACCGTACTGTATTGCTGTTCTCAAATTTGCTGTTTACGACATTATTTACAGCTTGTGAAAAATCTGAAATATCTCCGGAAAGTAACGTTTCAGCTCCACCTTTTACGATTCCGTATGTATTTACGTTTACACGATAATACGACTTGTCAGCAGCAAATAACGTTTTCAAATCAAGTCCATTCGTGTTAATTGTGATACAACCAGCTGGATTGCATTCTACATTTGCTTGGATTTTAGCACCGCTCGTATCCCATTTTATGCTTGCTGTACCGCTGAATGCTGTTCTTAAATAACCCATTACAGCATTATCAAAATCGTATATTGTCGAAGCGGACTGCGTCCCAGTGTGATTGTTGCGGTTCAGATAGTAAGAATCCGTTTGTCCATTTAACAGTTCAGCGTTTTCAGCTATATCTACCTTGCCGTTATTGTTTGTATCATAAACGGAACGCTCCATATCTGGATAAATCCAGCCGTTCTGGAACTTAAATCCAAGTCTCCCTTTGTTGCCTGTTGGTCCCTTTGTTGTATTGTATATAATACGACCTTCTGGCGCGGTAGTTGGCTCAACTGATAAGTTTTCTAAACGAACTCTGACGGCTTGATTGTTTTCTAAATCGAGATTGCCAGAACCATCTTTTACCGTCAAATTGCCTATTATATCGACATCGTTTGCAAAATTTATAGCCATGCCTACCTCCTGCTAATTTAAATAAACCCTACCACTAATATTATACTTAAACTTTACTTTTAGAGTATTATTATCTATATGCACTACTTCTCCATATATTATGCTGTCTGATGTGTCGCATACCGTTACAGATGGACGTTTGCCAAGATTATGCGTAACCAACCATTCATTTGCTGGCACAACTTGTTCATATGCAAAATGCGCATCTCCAATATTACCATATAATTGAGTAATATCCCACCATTTGAGAATACCTTCTTTGTTAGCATATTGATATAGTTTTGGACGACAATTCGCTACTGAGCTCTCATCTGTCGGAAACAGCACAGAAATAACATCACCATGCATTGGCTCTACAAATTGTAGTGCACGTATAGATGAAAACGGCTCCCCAAATTTATACACTAAATAATTAATAAATCCGAGTTCGAGCCATTCGTCAAATGTAGTCTCCGTCGAAACTATAAATATACTACCAATTGGCGATGCGTCTGTTTCGGATGGTTGCGTGATAAATTTTACGGCTGGTTGTTTCCATGATATTGGAAGTTTTTTCCATCCTCGATTATCTCCGTCTTCACCAATCCATCCAGTACCATAATACATAAATTCAGATAAATACCATTCATCGTTTTGCAATGTTATCACACGACGATCAAGACCATCGAAAACTCCACCACGTATTTTATCGCTTGAACTAATCTGAATTGATTTTTGTCCACTATCTCGGAACATTAACCAATCGTAAAAATATGTAATGGCGTTAGCAATAATATCTATTTGAACAGCTTCATCTTCTGTTTTTAGTTTATCTTCAAGAAACGACTTTGCCAAATGAAATTTAATCGGCAGTTTGAATTCTTGCCTCGCTTCAAGTACTTTGACCTGCGTATCAATGAAATTAATACACTGAACTACCAATGGATCATCTACTTCGATACCATTACTTTTTAAAGTCAATGCCCATTCTGTTGTTTCTATGCTAATAGGCTCATCCTTTCTCGTCCCGGTATTAGTGGTAACTTGTTGAGATGGAGACTTTAACCCTAACTGTTGTTCTCCACTTTGTGCTTCGACTCGTTGTTTTAAATTCTCAATACCTAAACGCAAACGTCTCATTTCCTCGTTAGCCATCGCTGCACCAGCTGGCGTCGAGTAGTCTGGAACATTTTGCACAGATAATGTGCTCTGATGTGGGACAATACCGATTTTCCTTGAACGCTGCGTATTGTCCGCAATAGTCGATGTCGGTTGCAAGCTTGGAACTATTGTCGGCTTACGCTTTGACACGAGCGCACCTTTCGCATTTTTGTTCTAATGCATCTACACGTATGCTCTGTTCAGCATTTTTCATTAGAAGACCTTTGATTGATGTATCTATATCTTTTACAGTAGCCTTAATTTCTTTTATTAAAGAAAGATTTTCATTGTGCTGCGCAAGGATGACTTCTATACGATTTATTTTTTCAGATTGTAATTGTGCCGTATCGTATAATTCTTTTATATCATTGCGCGATTCCTCGATTGTCTGATTTATCTGCGAACGCCACATTGCGAACTCACGCACATCCTGCATTTGTCTGTCCATTTTGCTATCTATATACGTCTTCATGGCATAATATAGCGACACGCCACCTATAATAACGCCAATAACACCAGATATCAACTCAATTTGAGTCATCTATTACCCCTCTCAAAGTCCGAAGCGTCTTAATTAGCGACGAAAAACAAAACATCTTCACATCAACTTTTCTTATGAAATATACATTTGTGTACCTTTTGAACTTTTGTATCACTTCCATATCATCTATTGATGAAATTATTATGACAGCAGTATTGCTGTTAATATGCTGCTGATGTTTTTCTAACAACTCTAAACCGTTATATTCATCTAAGATGTAATCTAACAATACTACATCATACCTGTTTTTGCTTAACTTATCAGAAGCATCCTTATACGTGTTGGCTACATCGACTTGGAAACCACGCATTTTAAATAGCGCTTTAAAAACATTTGTTATTCCTACATCGTCATCTATAATGAGCATCTCGTAGCTCACAGTAACTCCAGTTCAATGCGAATACAATCTTCTTTTGAGTATAACTTTATAGCTTGCTGGCTGACTATATACTTATCGTCATCAATTAATATACCTTTTATAGCATCATTGGCAGCTTTGCATAAATTATCTATATCTGGACTCGTAGCTTTGTATTTACCCCAAGTCTTTTGCTTGGCATTTTTAAAAATAAACTCGTATTTAATACTAACTTTTTGTTTTAATGGTTTCCATCTTTTATGCAAATTATTGATGAGCTTTGCTCTAAACTCTTTTGTCCACTTTAAGATTTTATGATCTGTATAACATTGGTGATTTTTAGCCGAAGTAAATCTTGTCGATTGTTTAGCTTTCGGACGTATATCTATTGTATATTTATATACTGTTTTGCACAACGCAAATCTCGCTCCATAATATGTGCTAATATACATAAAAAAAACAATATACGCAACAAAAATTATACTTTGTGAAATAAAATTCACAAATCACAATTTATTTTGCAATTATATTTTATTGTTTTATTTTTGTAATACCGATTTTTATTTTTTTAAAAAATTATAGGTGAATTATGGAAATCATCAAAGCAGGCGAGCCAATCCAGACTTTGGCTATCAATGTATTAATCTATGGAGACCCCGGCATAGGCAAGACATCACTTGCCAGCACAGCAAACAATCCAATCCTTTTGGATTTCGACGGTGGCGTTCATCGCTCGCAATTCAGAAAGGATGCTGCGAGAATTAAAAACTGGAGCGACATTATTGGAGATTTTAATGAGTTCTTGCAGGTTATTCAAGATTACAGCACAATTGTCATCGATACAGTCGATACAATGCTTGACTACATTGGAGTTTATGTTACGCAAAAAGACCCAAAATTATTACGCAACAAGCTACAATTTTACGGTGCTATGAGAGATGAATTTACAGACTTTGTAAAGAAAATCAAAACAATCGGTAAAGATATTATATTTATCGCACATGCCAAAGAAAAAGATGAAGGGGATTTACGCGTTAAACGTCCAGCTATTACCGGTGGTAGTTATGATAGAGTTATGCAAGTATGCGACTTGATTGGCTATTATACAATAGATCAAGGCAAACGCTCTGTCGATTTTAACCCAACAGATACATCCGTCGGCAAAAATAGTGTGCAATTAGAGCGTCTTGGCATTCCTAATTTTAACGAACAACCAAATTTCTTTGCTGGAATTATGCAACAAGTAAAAGACAGTCTAAATAACTCTTATCTCGCACAACAAAAAAGCCTATCGGAAATCCATTCATTCGCAGATTTTGCAGACACACTATCAACAATCGAAGAATTTAACAATGCCATCAAATTAATCCAAAATAGCGAAGATAAAGATATTATAAAAAAACAAAAATGGAATGCTCTTAAAGCATCTGCGGATAAAAAACAATTCAAGTACGATGCTAAACAAAAAGTATTTTTTGAATAAAAATGCGTAACAAATATGAAAGCACAGAAAATATTAGACAAATTATTCACTGTTGTAAGCATAATGATGTTTGCAATAGTCGAAATAATGCTTTTGTCGTCCGTGTTGCATTTCATATGCGGAGTTATCACATATTCACAATTCGCATCTGTAATGCGACTAACAACGCCATTGTTGCTTGTAACAATGGTGTTATATTCTATATTTGTGTTTAAAGAACTATTTAAAAAGGATAACGCATGAAAGCCAGCGCTTCTCGCATTCAAGTCTATTTCGATTATATCAACGAAATAATCGACCTCGATGAAGCAATTAAACGTCTGACACAGCCAAGCGAACCGTCAGAAGCTATGTATATAGGCACACTCATACATGGATTGCTTGAAAAAATTACACCACAAACGCTAAATGATTGCGACTTTGTATCTATCGATAAATATACACTTGCGGTAAATGACTGTTTAAAAGATGTTGTTAAACAAACCGCTTTCCCACATAAACTTGTCGAATACAAACTTAGCAAAGAATATCCATACAAAGGAGATGTTATAACATTATCTGGTATAGCGGATGCAATCATCGGCAACAACTTGATAGAATATAAAACAACATCTCATATCGATATAGAGCGATACTATAACTCACCACAATGGAAAATATATTTCGATTTGTTTAATGCAGACAGAATCGAATACCATATAATGAAATTAAAAGTTACAGAACGACTAATCGAAATAGTTGAGTATGCCCAACTTAATATGTACGATTACATCGGACGAAGTGATGAAGTCCGTAACACACTCTATGAATTCTACGACTTTGTAAAATCGCTCGGCATTGAATTATATACAAACGATATAAACAAATGAATGCTATATCAAAACACATGCATACAAAGCGGTAGCTACAAGCTACCGCTTCCTTTTTGAACGCAGCGAATAAATAGTTGCAGTGTGGCGTTTTGGAATTGCACTATTGGCATTTTTGTTTTTTGTGGCGTATGCCCTATCTAAATTCTTGGCTGTTTTTTTATCGCAAACCACCACAGATTTAACGTTAGTTTTCTTGTTCATAACTCACCTATAAAATTGAACCATTAACTATCTTGAAATTCCTGACTTCAAACATTTTGTTCTTATATACCTCAACAACGGCAAAACCGTGATTCCAATTGTTATACGGATGATACTGCGGACGTAATCCGCACAAGCATCCTATTGTCCAGCTCCCATACATTTTGTTATCAACGCTCTTTTGAATATACTCCTGCGTTCTATGGTCGTGCCCGGTTAATATGTTGTTGAATGAATATAATAGTCTTAACCTCGCAACATTAATAGCACCACGCCCTGCAATTCTATCGCCGTGCAAAATAGTTAGTTTGCCTGCTTCTATCCGTCCAGTGTTATCTAAATACCTAATGTTACGCTTATTTAATCTCAGAAAGTTCTCAACAGACACTTCCTCAACATTCCATAACTCGGGCGCCTGACTTGCTACGTAACGCTCAAAACGATACTCGTGATTGCCTGCTACGTAAATTATATTGCTAAACCTGCCAGCAATATAATCTAAGAATTGATTCGCTACACTTAACTCTCTGTTTAAATCTCGTTTATTTGGGTCTCTCGTGAACGTTGATAAACCGTGAAAATCCACGATGTCTCCATTCAACACAAGCCAGTCTAAGTTCTGCTTAGATAAATAATCTAATGTTGTTATAACCGCCTGCTTGTCGTGATAAGGTATATGTAAATCCGCTATAACACCAATTTTGCCATCAATGCTAATTACCGGCGTATCTTCATAATAACTATCTGGCACTTCATTCACGATTGGTGCACTGACTGCAAACTCAAATGAATTCTCGTATTTGCGGATAAACTGTCGCAAACTATCTGACGAATACGGAAACAACGCTGGATGTTCTTGCACCAAAATTTGTGCAAGTCTGCGTTTGCTTATTTCAGGATTAGACTGCTTTACCGAATTGATTATCTCTAATTGCTCTGTCGTCAATTGCATTCTTTTCGTCCTTTGTTATGTGTTTATGCTTTATTATTATTCTTGTAAAAACATTTGCACCATCTAACTTTAATCGTTTATGTATTTGCAATATTTCAAATTTTGTATAATCACATTTTAATAAAAACGTAATCGGAACACCCATTAACCCTTCGAAATCTTTTGGTATATTTAATACTTGCCTAACCTCAATGGCATTATAGTTATCATATTTTCGATATGTATCTGAATTGTATGTTTTAGTAAACTCGGTAATTTGGAACATTCTGTTGATTTTTAGATTTGTAAACCAAACAACGCTACGCATTCGAATGTGTTTCCTGCCATTCATGACTTTTTCTGTGGCATAATGATATGATGGGTATTCTTCTGGAACCTCAAACCACTTTGTATCAGTATTATGTTGCCCAAACCATACCCTCCCTTCTCGCAGCGATCTAAAAACATTGATGCATGATATTGCTGTCATGTGCCCCATAATTATAAACTTTTTATTGTATTCCAACAATTGCGCTATATATTCACGAAACAAAGAGAACGGCGGATTTGTAATCACAACATCTGCTTGTTTTAAAAGCTCAATAACTTCCGCACTACGAAAATCACCGTCGCCTTTATGTTCGTGAATCTGCATATTCTTTCCATCGTACTCACTCCATACAGCGGGTTCTGTGCTGTGCAAATCTTGTTTCTTATAACAACTTGCAAGCAGACGCTTTAATCCGAATTCGTGAAAATGCTCTATGAAGTATTTAACAAAATTACTTTTTGTTGGATCATCGCAATTACATAAGATGGTTTTGTCTTTAAAGTAGTCCGTGTATAGCACCATCTCGTTCTCAATATCTTTCATTGACGTGTAGAATTCATCACGTTTACGCTGTTTAGCTAAGTTTAAATGCTCAACTCTTTTCATATAAACCTTTCATATATTAAGAGATTCTTGTGCATATTGCACCCCAAAATACTCCATAGCTTCTTGTGTGTTCTGCAAATACACGCAATCTATATCACGCCCCTCTGGCGTGTCAATGAACTCAACGGCTTCAAGTAAAGTATATCTTTTGCCGTCTGTGCCGACATATTGCCCTTGCTCGTCTTCTATTAGTTTGTATATCATAATTGCCTCCTAATTTTGCACAGTCCAACCTTTACTTGTTGCAATACTCGTATCGCAAGTGCTTGCACCGGGATTGCCTGTTATTTTAATTGTTTTGCCTGTAACAGTTCCTAAATCGCCAAACAATGTATTTAAAGCGTCTGCGTTCAACGAACAAAACGAAACATCTATTTGCGGGCTTGCACCTGTCCAAGTGCTTGTTCCGTTTGTTAATCTAATTCCTGTGCATTTTAGATTATGCCCGTTTTGCCCATAAATACCAATTCTACTTAACTTGCTTGCTATTGTTAAAGTTCCAGTTATTGCTTGTGCGCCTTCCAAGAAACCTGTAAAATCGCTTGCGTTTGTTTGGCTGCCTAAATACTCAAGGTTGTTTATTATTCGTAAGGAATAGCAACCTACAAACATATAACTCGCATTCGTAACGTTCCCCCAACTCGTCGGCAAGGTTACGCTGCTTAAAGAATAGCAATTATAAAACATATAACTCGTATTCGTTACATTACCCCAACTCGTCGGCAAGGTTACGCTGCTTAAAGAATGGCAACCATAAAACATATAACTCGTATTCGTTACATTGCCCCAACTCGTCGGCAAGGTTACGCTGCTTAAAGAATGGCAATTATAAAACATATAACTCGTATTCGTTACATTACCCCAGCTCGATGGCAACGTTACACTGTTTAAGGAAATGCAATTCCAAAACATATAACTCGTATTCGTTACATTGCCCCAACTCG
>CAKZLY010000032.1 GCA_937127445.1 Eximiradius sp.
ATGTAAAATGTATTCGAATAATTCGTTATATACCGCGTTCCAAACACAGCCCATAAAAGCGGTGCGTATGTCGGGAGTGTGTAATTAGGATGCCTTTTCATCTCGAAACGTGTTATGTTCCCTGTTGCTCCGTAAATCCTTATCTTAAAAACCGTGTATTGTCCACCGTCTACGGGCTTGCCACTGCCAATCGTGTATTGATGTGCATAAGTAGTTCCACTTGCTCGATTTGTTTCTATCGTTCCATCGCCCCAGTCGATGCTATACGTCCCGTTATTTGCAACTGTTACTGCAAACGCAATTCCAACTCCGCCATCGCTAACAAGAAGGTTTATCTCATTGTCGTTTGCTTGCGAAATATCAATCCAATCTGGATGCGGTTGCCAGCCACCTTGACCAGCAGTCGCATCCACTTCTATAAGTCCATTTTGACCAATAGCCAATACCTTTGTCAAATCCGTTGTCTCCTCTAATTGACCACTCGCACCAATCCGAATGCCCTTGACACTCATACTACACCCTTACAATTGGCTCGTTCGGCTCAAATGTTAATTCTGTTGTTGATATGGCATAACCAATTGGCTGATATATCTGTCCCGCTGTTGTCGGTATCGTGGTTGTTACGCCTCCCGGAATCGTTGCCGATAAACAATAACGTGAACCTGCTGTTAATCCTGTCAAACCTGTTACTGTGCCTTCAAAATAAACAGTTGCAGAAGCGTTTGCCGATACCGGACTTAACACAAATCCGTGTGCCTGACGACCATTCGAAGCGTCTGCTTTGCGACACTTCACTGTCCCACTGTCGTCCCATAAATTCACCAAATCACCTGCACTCAACGCCTCGCTTGCCGTTATGCTTTTTGTTTCCGCACCAATACCGACAGGCATTAACGAACTATGTATCCTTCCGTCGCTACCTGTCGCTACGATTTTGTTTGCGTCGCCTGCCCCGGCGCTTGTGTTAATCGCAGTTGTCTCGGCTATGCCGTTTGTGTCAATACGCAAATATTTCATTGCTCTCTCCTGATTGCTTGTTGAACATTTACATATAAATAATTATCCCTTTCACCAAACCCGATAATTTGTGCAAAGCCAACCTCTGCCGGCTGCGTAGATAAACCTCCATCTTCGGCAAGCCAATATGTATTTCCTTTTGTTACATTTAAATCTATCTCACCTTGAATGCATACCATCAACTGCGTCCCAACGTCGCCCGCCTGAATTGTTACGCCAACCACTTTGTTGCAGTGCGTCAAATCACTTGCCTTTGCTTTGTAAACTTTGCCATCTATCAAAACAACAGGCAAACCTGCACTTAATACCTCGCCCGCCTCATAACGCCTTACAACCATCTCAGACTTATCAACTATGTTATCGTGATTTGCGTCGTAGTTTGATTTTTGCATATCTCCAATGCCACCAGATAGTGCTACTACTTGCATTGGCAAAACTTCCACGACAAGCGGATGGATATTTAACATAACCTTGCTTATTTGTGGAGTTGTGTTTACCTCTTGAACAATTATGTTTATTTTATCATAATTTAAACTAATCGACATTTGTATATCCCTCAATTACAGGTAGAATGTAATTAAATAACGCTATCGGCTTATTGTCTGAAATCATCAAAACATCTCCGTAGTATTTTTTATTTGCAGTTAATGTTCGCGTGATAGTTCTATCGAGCTCCATTATAAAACCATTATATACTAAACCGTTGCTTGTCTTTGTTATCTGCATATCTGCTACTTTACTACGTGTGTTATTTGATACATCAAATAGCGACGATGCAAACTCTACGTTCGTTAAGTCTATTCCGCTAACATCAAAACGCACCGCAAAGTGCGTATCCCGTTTTATAGGATAAAATTCTATATATCCCTCTTGAACCATATATTACCCCAAATATGTGTGAATATGCCTCCAATGTAAAGAAATAGCGTTTAATTGGCAATGTCTTTGTGTTTTTATATCTACTGCAAAAATCACCGGCTTGCCATATCTATCCTCTATTACATCTATGGCGTTTTGAATAAAAACAAAATCAGACTGTGGAACAAATGTAATTATATTTCTATGCGTTCCCGGTATTACTATCCCTCGTTCTCTATCAAACACATCGTCTGTTGGTGGATAGAAAAATTTTTGCAAATTTGTAAACAAATTTTCATTCCACCACTCAAATCTATCATCGTATCCATCGTATGGTTTTGAAACTAATCTAACTTCTATGTTTCCCTTTGAAAAGATATTTATTAATCCACGTCTAATTCGTTTGATGATTGTCTCGCTTTCAGCTGTAAAGAACTTACTCTTGAACTCGCAATCTATCGGAATTGGATATGCAAATGGGAATGTCGGACGTACACGATTAGCGTTAGGAAACGGCTGATAAAACTTACTGTTCTCCAACCAATCAAATACCATATCATAATCACTAATAGTATTTATATTAACCGTACCACCGCCAATAATAGTAAAGTTGTTCACGTTAATCACATCATCCGGATTAGTCCAATTCCCTCCAACACCACGCACACCAATAATTACAGCCGATTCTCCACCTCGTATTACATCTTGCGGTAAATTATACATCGTTTCTATGTATATACCAGACCAAGCGATACCCTGCTGTTTTGTCTGTCCGAATGGATCTGATGTGTATATACTTTCACCATAGCGTCTCGGGAATATATCGCCACTACGCAATTCGCCAATCGAATTGGTGTAATATAACCTAATTAATTGCCGCGCGTCAATTGTTTTAACCGCCAAAACGCCAGAGTTTTGCCCGTTTTGCACTAAATAAGTAGTCGGATAGGCAAATTTCGTAACGTAACCTTTTTCTAACGAAATTACGTAAATATGCCCTAAAATTTGACGCCTGTGCCTAATGGTGTTACCTAAATTTGTATCATTTACAGAAGTTGGATATGTATCAATTTGTTGTTCGTGATAAAACACTCTTTCGTTGATAGTATTCGTATCTAATGTATAACCTGTTTGCGATGCGTTGTTTATCCAATTGCCAAACAAATCAGCAGTAGTGTAAACTGTTGGCGCCATTGGTATGTTAAGATAAATCTCTTTTGTTTGCGGATTGTAAGCTGCAGAAGCATCCCTTATGAATTCTATTGGATTATGCAATAGTATGTATTGTAACTCTTCATTAAATAAACCGTCAGCCTGTTCTAACCGCATATTATTAAACTTCATAAACCCTTTTGCGGATAGAAAATATACGTCATTATCAACACGTATTAGCGTATTTGGTGCAATACATCCAATATCACTGCTTATTTCGTCGGTTCTACTGATTGGTGGTTCTTGTGCTTGCACAGCACTTCGGTGAATAGAATTCTCTTTAAAAATAAGCAAGTTGCCTTCTTGGGCTATTAATCCCGTAATTCTAACACCTCTATTGTCTCCACTACGATATTCTATAAAGCTGTTTAGCTTTATCCAGTCCGGCTGATAAGGCTCGCTCCATCGCACTCCATCCTCATAATGTTCTATCGATGGGTCTGTATTGCCTAATTGTTTTCCGGGCGGTTTGTTATCATCTACAAAGATGCCTTCGTCTTCTGGCTTGACACTTCCAAGATAAAAATATTGTCCGTTGTTAATTTGTCTGTAAACTTCCAACTCTTTAATGGTGTTGTCGTATCTTGATGGCAACCAGAAAAGAACGACAGCTTGCCTGTTGTTCGGACTTGCATTTATTTGAATTTGTGGTGTCTCGCGAAAACCTGACAACTGCTCAGCCTGATTGATGTAAACATATCTGTATTTAACATTAACTGGTTGCTGAAAGCCTTTGTTACCAACCCCACCTATAACTGCAAAATTAGTTATTTGTGCATAATTATTATTGCTTGTTGGCGTATGCAAACCAAAGCTACGTGGTGGTAGCGATTGATATACTTCCGTGAAGTTTCCATAATATACTCTTTCATTTAACGCAACGCAAAATCTTGAATATAATGCTCTTCGTAAACCATCGTATGTGTCTGGGTTATCAGAAAAATCTAAATTGTCATCGCTTACATCATCAAAAAAGTAAACTCCCTGAAACTCATTACCATCCTCATCGCGTGTGATTGGGTTGCCATTGCTATCTCGGCTTATCTTTAAATCTTTTACCAAACCAAAAGATAACGGATCCCAATCATTTCTATGTGTGGCTAATGTTCTGAATATCTTAATTCCACGAGCGCGCTGCGGAATATCTTGAGCTCCTATCTGTATGCCTAATCTTGGTGCTTTAAATAATAGCGACGACGGAAAATATGCAGTTAGTTGTTCTAAACCTACAAATCGTGTTCCGGGAAGATATGCATATATCTCAACATTATTTATTCTCGATTTGCCGTTTACTAAACTCATTGACGTTGCTGGTATGCTTTCTAATGCATTGGTGTGCACAATTCCGTTTTGCCAAAAATTCCAGCGCCATTCCACACCGTTAACTTCAGATACAAGCGTATGGTTGTTTAATGTATCACTTTCACGTATCCATGCCCTACACTGATCATATTCTCCGAGATACCAAACGCTACGATCATCTGTTAAGAGCTCTCCATCTGGTGTAAATACTTCCCTTAAATATTCCGCTAACAATATTCCACTATCTGTTTTTTTTGTTATTTGGATTTCTGCTGTTCCAGATAAAACCAATCTCGATATAGCCTCAGCTGGAACATCTGGCTTTGTTAATAAAAATGTGTCCAACGAATTCTCTGAAGCCCGTAACATCGTAATTGGAATAAGAGCATGCTTGTAATTTACTTTTGATTTTACATTAGCAAAGTATCTTGGCGTCCAATCATTTGGATCTTCTTTAAATATATTTGGTGCTGCTCCAGTTTGATAGTTTGCCTGTTCGTATATATCTGCTACCCATCTGTCTGGTATTATCGATGATACGCCAATTTGCTCGCTACCTACGTATTGTTCGCCAATGATACCTATATAACAATTTGTATCTATGCAGAACACATCGCTACTATAAACGTTTGCTTTTGCTAAAACTATTTCATTTACAGAAAAGCTTCCATAATCATCCCCATATGTTCGATACTCGTTTTTTAATGTAATTTGTCCCGGTACAATATAAGCTATATCAAAACTGAACGGTAACTCTTCCGTCATTCTATTTTTATATGGTAGCCTACAAAAACCATCATCCGTAAATAATGAATACTTAGTATAACGTCTTTTATCTGGGAATAACGGCAAAATCAAATTACTTATATTATACAGTCCGTATTTATATAAATTCTTATCTAATTGATTTCCAAGCTTAATTAATCCATTGTATCCATAATACTGGAATAAAAATGTATCATTTGTTAAAGCACTTTCTCTGTCTTTTGTAATCACATCAGCAACCAAGCCCCATTCAGCAAATATACCTTTTAGTTCAACCGACTTACCACAATTTAATAAAATAATTGCACCAAAATCAGCATAATCTTTCCAATCCCAATCATTTGATGGATCTATCACATTGCCATTATCATCATATCCTGTTGCCGTTTTAACTCCAAAACGGTGATTTAATCCACCGTAAAGCTTGTTTTTAAGGTCAAATACTGTGCGACCTAAACTGGTCAATCTATATGTACCATCCATACTTGCTACATATAATGATGGTCTCTTCACATTGCGTGTAAGTCTATAAAATGCTACCGAATCTGGTCCAAGATTGCGCCTATCCCAATAGTTGTGTTTAAGATAATCCACATTTGCTTTGCTTAAAACTTGCGGTCTGTTATACTGACCAAATCCAGCATCGTTTATATCCAGATCACTAACCGCACTCCATAATATATCTGGCACATTTAAATCTGCTGACGGTGCCGAATAAACTCCATCTCCAAAATCCCAAACAAATCTATATCGCCATATACCTAACGGAACTTGTCTGCCAAACTCATCTTTAACATTTAATTCTTTAATACGTGGAGCATTCGTTGTCTTTGTAAACATGCGGTCTAATTCACGTAAAAATGTAAATCCAAGTTGTTTACCGGAAGCAATATAATATGGTATTTCATACTCTTCCCATATATAAACGTCTGATATTTGATCTTCTTTTACTGTGCCATCCTCATCCACCCATTTTTGTCTATCAAATTCCAAATCTCCAAGTAAATCATCTACCTCACTTGGACCGTCAGCATTAGAAAAAATATGCGCATCTGCTCCATCGTAAACTTTCCAAGCAGTCTGAATGACATCTGGATTGCCATCTATATTTTGCAACCTTTGTAAACTTGCAATCACAGCTTGTGATCTTCTAAAATTGCCTAATGCTTGCTGATAATGACTTGCCTTTGGATATGCATCCTGATCTGCAAATTTTCCTTCACATAAAAAATTAGATACTTTTTGAATAATCTTAGGCAACTTAAATCTATACAAAGCCATGCCTTGTCTTACATTTGCATTCTCCTGTCCCGATTGATCACGTAAATCAATTCTTACAATATCTATATTGAACTCTTCCAAACAATTTGGTCTTATATGTAATGCATGTTGTTTTTGTTGATTGTTTCCTAACTGCTCGTCCGGTATGTATCTGTTGAACTCATCTTCAATAATCATGTCTCCGTTTATTTTATCGCAGACAATCATCTGATGCCTGTATTCTGTTGTTGAGATGTAATGACGTATCCAATGGTCTTCACGCCCGTTGTTAAACGTTGCAATGCTAACTGCATTTTGTGTATCTGGTGTAGCTTCTGGTAGTCTTCTGTTTGGTGCAAATAAACGTCTTTTGCTTTCATAACGTCCTTGTGGTCTCGTATCAACAGTCATATCAAAGTCGATTGCATCCGCCACATTTGCCACCAATTGATTGTTAGCTAACAATAAGTTCGCAAATCTGCCTGTTATCGGTGAGAATAAAAAAGTCATGTAATGGTTTTTTGTTTTCTCGCCCATTACATTATTGCGATATAACGGATCGTTATCTATTGCATTGAAGGTATTCTCATTAAACATCTGGTCAGCAACAAGACTACGTATCGCATAAACCATCAACCTATCTGTATCTATTGCATCCCAATGCTCGCTTAATACTAATTCGCCTATACCAACTATACCGTTGTTCTCAAAGAAACTTTCATTCGGTGGTAACTGCCCAAGGAACATTGGACGATGTTTCGAAAATAAACCATATATATATCCATTCCGAGTTACAAGTTTACCTACTTTTTCCATTCTGAAATTTAATATATCACGCGCTTGCGAATCCTTGATAAGTGTAGGAGCAATGGCTGCGTTTAGACCTTCAAATGCATTGATTTCAAATTTATTGTAACTCATCGGCTTACTCGCTCTGGACTATGCAATTTACCACTTTTTTTGCTAATTTCCAAACACTAACTATATGGAGCAAACATATAGGATGCGACACCCTCACGATAATATGTGGGCTTAGTTTCTATTGCCCTTTGTATTTCCGATTCAAAATTCTTTTGATATACAGCGTAATTTGCTGAACCTTTACTGCGTATAAAATCTGACAATGCATACTCTAAGAACGCTCTCTCGAATGGCTTTAATACGTCAGTTACAGAAGATGTTCTGAACATATTCATAAAATTAGGATCGTACGGAAACCACGCTGTCCATTGTGGAGAGTTTTGCGATATAGCATGTATATCAGGATAATACCATAACCACAATCGATCTCCGTCAAATTCTGGATACGTAATTAGCTCACGTTGCCATATCGTGCACATTCTTACTTGACTACCTCTGCCATCATATGCGCTTCGTTTGTGTGGTATCCGCATTCCATAGTCTGTTGGAGTTTCAAGATAACCACGTTCCCATTTATCTTTGTTACGATTAAACTGCCCAAATTCCTGCAATAAAAAAATCTCTTCGGTAAACCTACCGTTACCATCATCTATTAAATTTCTAACATCCTTTATTAACAACATGTCCTGCGGTACAATAAAAACGTTTTGTCCATTTACGTTTTGTCTGTTTAATACGACTGTTCGCTCGACATATAACGATTCCCGTTGAAAAATCTGCATACCTCGTGTAAACATACGCATGAAGGATAACTCTGTAACGTCTAATTTTTCAGTATAAACCTTCGCCTGATCTAAGAAATCGCTATATAATTCAGCAAAAGTGCTTGCCATTATGGTGCCTCCTGACTTGGTAATATCTCTATTGGCTGGTCTTTGCTAATCTTGTAGTTTGTCATTAACATGTTTTTATATTCGTTGAGTTCGGCTAACAATATATCTTTTATTTCTAAATATTCAACATCATTTAAACAATACAACACTGCCTGTTTAACAGCATATTCTTCCAAATCCGGGCTAAGAACTAATTCCTGTTCATCCCATTGGTCAAAATCTTGTAATGCAACGACAGCATATATTTCGACTGAAGCGTTCGATATATCAGTTGCACCAGCAGATAAATAGCAAATATTCCCGCCTGAACCTCTTACGTCAAACTGTTTTGTTTCTATTGCGTAAATCGGTCTATCGGATGTCGGCATATTAAAACAATGGCTCCTTACATTAAAGAATTCACGTTTATTAACTTTACGTGCTTCTCTGTAAACGAAACTATTTTGATCTTGCCTAACAAGCCATAACGTTGCTATATCTATATAATCGACCGGCAGAGGAAAACGCACAACGTTTATTTGAGTGTTTTGATAATATAAATGCGTATTCGAATCATCCTGATCCAAAGCAATGTTATTTAATTGAAAAACGTCTCTTCGTCCATACCTGCTCTCAAAAAGCCCAAGTGTTTCGACCTGAACATTACGACGAGCCTTGTTTATGTAATTTAAAATCAACGCATCGTTCA
Organism: Eximiradius sp.; assembly: GCA_937127445.1. Classification (GTDB taxonomy): domain Bacteria; phylum Bacteroidota; class Ignavibacteria; order Kapaibacteriales; family UBA2268; genus JAKIZO01. The sequence continues at coordinate 8,857 of CAKZLY010000032.1, forward strand.
GCGTCCTTGTAATTCCAATGCGTTGCAATCTGAGCTTGACACTATCAATGTATTCTCTTGCCGTCATGATAACCTCGACTGTAACTCACCAGCCTCAGCTGGCGCAGGAACAAGTGGCACTTCTGGTGCGACAAACGATGCGAGATGGCGCTTTTCTGCATGTCTGCTTGACAAATATTGCTGTATAAAGATTGATTTTTGCGCTGTAATTTGTTGTAAGTATTTTGGCTTTTGTGCCATTGGTAATATACGCGTTACAACTTTTTCTAATGCCAACAATATCAACAACTCCTCAAATTCATATGGAATATTTAACATGCTGTTTGGATTAAATACGCGTACTGGAAACATATAACAATCTAATACACCACTCACATTTCCCTGCGTGGCATCGTTTGCATTCCAAAAATTGGTCGGATAAAGATATATTACATTCCCCCATATCATATAAACAGGATTGTCGTATGTACCCATATTCCAAAATTGCCTCATATCCCGATTAATAATCGAATACCATTCTCTAACATCAATCTTTCTCGCCTCTACATATGGTGGTTGCCCGTTTGCAGATAACAAAAGTCTAACAGGCTTAATAAAACGTGGGGATAAAAATTGCTGATTCGCAACAAGTATAGTAGTAAAGAATGCCCAATCTTTAATTGGATAAAAATTTATCATTATTTCTTCAAGTGCTTCATTTAGATAATAAGCAACTGTTAAATAGTCAATATTCTCCGCATTTCTATTTTCACCTAAACGCAATATTACTTCATCAAACAATTGCTGAACGGTGTATTTATTATATTGTATCATATCCTAAGACCTTGAATTGGTAATTTCTCGCCAGCTTTTGTATTAAACGATGCGCCGCGTTCCATTTCGCCAACATCAATATTGTTTGCTAATTCAGCTGCTAACAACACTACTTCCGGATGATACTCTTCCGGTAAGCTCAAACCGACTGGTGGTCCACCATTAGATGCCAATCCATTTACTTGATAATCATATAATGGAGGCACCTGTATATACAACACATTGCATGTCGCATTACCTTGCGGGTCTGAAAACAATACTTGCGTTACATAATTACCATTTGCATCCTGCGTTTTGTAATACGTCCAATAAACACTGCGTGGCATTGGAGTATTGTAAATTACACCAGGACTGTTATAGTTTATAAAAACATCATACGTTATATATTCCGCTACCCAACTCAATATATCTGTATCACCATTCACAGTAACACGTGCTGCTCGCGGATATAGTAATGGTGCTGATAATACTCCATTGTTTGGTAAATTTGTATCGTACACATACAACGGTCTTAATGCACGTTCGTCATCAAGACCGTGATATTTATCTATTAGTGTCATTTGTGCTTGATTGATAATACTGTTTATTGCCGGATACGTGAAATACCACAACAATCCATCATCAAGCAACATCCGAACCGAATGCAATACTTCCGCAGCTGTCATTTCATAATATCAAATAGTTTTTTAACCCAACCTCCAGATTTAGATTTAGGTACGGCATGGTTAGAACGCTGTATTTTTATAATGCGTTTAACCGGGCGCCCATTCTCTGATTCGTATATCTCTTCAACTTCTTCTATGTTAGTTTCCGGTTCCTCGCCAAATCGACGTTTGGTCGCTTCTCCTGTTGGGGGCAATCCTTTTACTGCTTTTTTGTATGGACGATTTGCTTCATCTACTCGCAAGGTATCTTCTTGCGAATCGGGTGCTTGCCTTTGAAATCCTTTTTTCATTATGCGTTTTATAGAGTTGTCATACTCCATTTCCTTCTCTGGCATCGCAGCTCGCATACCGCGATCATCCTGTTTGTCATCATTCATCCAGCTTGGCATTCCAAGTGAGCTGTGTTGTTCAATTAAGTTTTTAAAAATCTGTTTTGGCGACAATGCGTCTTCCACATCTTCGTTTAGTATATGTGTGCCCATTTCATTTTGCATGTCGTCTGCATCGTTATCTTCTTGCGGTGCCTGATGATTTGGCTTTGGCAACTTCTTTTTTTTCCCCACCATTTTTTCTGGCGATAAAAGTGATTCATCGGTCTCGTCTTCTTGTTGTTCTGCTGGGAATTTAGGTGCCTTATGATATTTTGAATAACGATACGGCAATGGCATAATGCCTTTTTCTTCGTAACGGAAACCTCTCTTTTTCATTTAACTCTCCTGCTGTTTTAATAACGAATCCATAATTGCTTTTGCAATATCTAAATCTTTTAATAAACTCACTAACCTTTTAGGAAATATGCTATAATAACTAAATATATGCTTCATAAATTTAAAATCACGTTGTGTTTGTATTTCCTTAAATCCAAGCAATACTGCTGCGTGCGTTGCAATAATATCTGTATATATATACATATCAAAATCCTGAACATTAAAATCCGGACGATTAATGTTATCCCCCAAAGATGTCAAACCAATATATGAAGGCTTCCTAAAATAATTTAATATAACACCTGTATTCGTATTATTGCCTAATATACCACGATATTGATTGCCCACTATAAATACACCTGCAACATTAGAATTTCTAAATACCTCCGCTGTCGCACCTTGATACACACGTGCTACAACCTGAAACTGATTAGTTCCAACCATTGCTGAAACATAATGCAAATAGTTGTTTGGTAATGGTATCCATCCTGTAGCAGGCGGTGTTACAAAACCTGTTGTAACATTCAAACCAGCCAACAAATAACTCAATCCAAGTCTGAGAGATGCATTCACAAATATTGCCTGCGCATTATTTAAAGCTAACGCAATCTCCATATCGCTCCAGAACAAACCCTGATCCGCCGGAGATTGCGTATCTCTTAAAATTAGACGAACTCTATTTGCAAGCACATCCCCATTCATTCTACATCACCGGTGGTTGTGGCATAAAAACTCCCCCACCTACACCCTGAGCATCCGGTTGTCCTCCACCCGCTCCCGGTGGCATACCCGGTGGCATACCCGGCGGTATGCCTTGACCACCTACACCCTGAGCATCCGGCTGTCCTCCACCCGCTCCCGGTGGCATACCCGGTGGTTGCGATGGACCAAGTGCAGCCGCGCTCCCGCTCAATATATTCATTAAATCAGCTGGTGCCTGAATTGTCGGTGATGCCTGTTGTTGCATGGATTGATCCATTACTTTCATTTTATTTTCCAGAATACGTTGCTGCAAATCAATCTTTGCTACCAGATCCATAAGTGCCTGTTTGCTGGTTTCAATTTGCTGTTGTAGCAACATTTGCGACATCAATCCTTGCGACAACTCTTTTTCTTTTTGATTTTGTCGCACCGTTACAACAGCACGATTGTATTCTTCACTACGTTTGTTTTTGGCTACATCTTTTGTTGCCGAGACATCTTTTCGTGTCTTAGTAACCATATGTTACTCCTTACTCGTATTCTTCTGGATCTCTGGTTATATATTTTTTATCGTTTTCAAATTTCTGCTTAATATGTTGCGGGAAATCATTTTCAAATAGTTCGATGTTATATGCAGGATGATCTCGTAAGTATTCGATACATTTATCAACATTTGTTCGAAATATGTTGTTTTTAAACTGTACGTATTCATTCTCTGTGATAAAAAACATTGCTTCTTTTTTCAAAGATAAAAATACAACCTGTTTCTTATCACCCTCCATCCATTCAGCTATATGCTTGCGAAGAATACCTGGTCGTCGCGAATCGACCTGCTTCACGACGACCTCGATATTTTTATCTGTTTGTCTTACACTTTCAATCTCTGTTAATTTAGCCATTTGTTATCCCTTTATGATTTACGAATATAACCAACACCATTTTCATCAAGAGTATTACGTGGCTCGTAACCACCTTTGTCCCATCTATGGTAACCAGTAACTTCATCGCCAACAAGTAAATGTTGTAGTTTAAACGCTTCTTCCCTCATATCGTTGTAATCATTCGTTTCGAATGTTAATGCTATTTTACCGGTACCACTAAGTTTTGTTTTATCTTCTACAAATACTTTTTGGCTTGCAACGTACTTTTTGCCATTGTAAATTACCTCGCCCTGAACGACCTCATACCATCTGTTATCCGTTATTTGGTCGGAGTCTGTTTCTAAGATTGGTGCTTCGACAAACAATACACCTAAACCATATTTCGCATCTCCTGTAAGGTCAGGAAATACCTTTTGCAGATCCGATGTATCTATCGTCTTGCCACTGCCTAATTCCAATACGCCTTGTGTAAAACGATATTTGGATTTCCCTTTGTTTGTGTATAAAGCCAAGTTGGCATGTCTTGATGCGTATCTCATTTTATACCTCTTATATAGTTCTTAACATTGCATTTGCTTGTTCGATATGCCATGCGATAGTCCCTTGCCATTCGACCATCAATTTAACATCACGATCGTCTGGCGAGCTATACATTTTAGTTGTGAAATCTTTCACAATACGTTGTTCCATTTCTGCTGGATCGATAACAAAGCACCAGTTTTCAAGTGCTGTGTTTTGCTGTAATAATTCACTACGTACAAGTTTAATTTCAAACCCACCTGGTAATACGTATGTATCTAAATCTAATCCGGCTTTTTTATCGCTTGGCGCTGCTCCATCCATGCGTCTGAAATTACCAAACGCATCATTGAACCTCATTAAGAAACGCCCTCCACATATACCGATTTTCTTTTGCCCATTCGGGTTGTAGCGGAATGCCATATCAAAACAGAAATTCTTAAACAACGCCTCAAAATCATCCGTCGAATCTGGATTATAATAAGCTACATTAGTTTGTATCGCATTGTATAATCCACGCATGTGTCGTTTTGGTCTTCCCGGAATTGTGCCATCAAATGCTCTTTCGCCCCACATCATCGAGTGTTCAACGCTCAACTTAAATTCTCTAATCATCTCGTTTTGCTGGAAATTCCAATCTGGTGTAGTTCCCTTCGTTGCGATGAATGTTTTTTGATCCTCTGTCATTTGTAAAACAGCTTCTTTGTGCTCCACAAAGTTACAGTCATAGTAGTAATCGCGCTGTAACGGCATTGCCTCGATGCGTTGCGATTCGTAAATCGTTCTACCGAGAAATATTACATCACCAGTGCTGAATGCTGTAAATAGCACAGGTTCGATTGTTCTAACAATTACACATCCAGCTTCACAGGTTCTTGAAACGCCTGTTCCAACGTTTGTTAATGTTGATGGCAACTCATATACAGATTGATTATCCACACTTCGTGTCATCGAAGCATCTGGCGTCATCACAACTTCTACCACTTGACCTGTTGGAACAATAAAGAATTTATCCTGCGGATAATATGGCATTGTGCTCTTGACATCTGGACGCGATGGCTGTGTGAGACGCAATTTTGCAAAACGAGCCCATTGTCCAGTTCCAACAACTACCTCATTACAAAAGTCAAAATGATTGAAAACGTCGTATTGGATTGTTTGCACTCTATGGCTTTTTGGCTTTGCACCACGTCCCATATACTGTCCTAATGTAATAAGTGGCGTTGCGTTCGGTTCGAGAACACGTATCTTTTGCGAAAAATCTTCTTCTAATGCTCTCGGATTGATTGTTGTCGAAGTTCTTACTCCGGGTCTTACAATGTTTCTATACATGTTTTACTCCATTTAATATTACAAATCCATTAATCTCTTTAATCTTTCACTTTTCGACAACCCGTCTATAACCTCACGTGTCGATTGCTGACCTTTAACTGTTCGTCCGGTTGGCTGTATTTTTGGTAGAAGTTGCTGTTTTACTAATTGTTTTGTGCTGCCACTTCGTCTTTGTTTATGACCTAATGATGCGGATAGCACAATTCTCGCTTGCTCTGGTGTCATTATTACAGATTTAAAATCTACACCAGGATATAATGTTTTTAAGTTCTTCGCTATCGCTTTTATGTCTTCTTGCGAGAGTTCATCTCCACTCATGCCAAGTTCGTTTAAAGCATTTTCAAGCGCATTGTTATTTACATTGTAAATATAAGCCATTCTTGATTGCTGTTCGATCTGTTGTTGTTTATTCAACAACTCCTGTACTTTCGGACCAAGCTCGCTAAGTATTTTTTTAAGAGCTCTGTCGGCTTCTTTTTTAGCGTAATAGCGAACTTCTTCTTCGTATGTTTCAAATTCTGGTGGCTGTTCATCGTCGTCATCCACCGTGTAATGCTGCATGCCTTGATTTGCATAATAATTACGTATAACATCATGCAGTTCTGGATGTCGTTGCAAGAACAATCCATCAACAATTTGGTCGGTAGTGTAACCATAGCTGCGATAGGTCATTATATCTCGCAACTCATCATCTTTGCCAAGTAGATCTATAATCGGTTTATATCGCGACAGATCTTCTTGTTCGTCTTCTTGTTCTTGCTCTTCTTCTACATTTTCTTCCTCCTCGTATTCTTCTGCATACTCATGCTCCTCTTCGTACTCTACATTTTCATCTGATGCAACGTCTTCTTGCATTTCATCTTCGAACAATGTTCCTTCTTGTTCGATACCATACTCTAAATTCATAATCCTTCCTCTTGATAATACATAATATAATTAATACTTTTTACATTTGCAAGTTAAAATTTTGTTGGTCTTGGCTTCCATTCTGCTGCGCTAATTGCATAAGAAGTGCATCCTTCATTTGTTCCTCTTGTGCTTTCTGCTGCATTTTTTGTAAATTCTTCATTTTTGTTTGCACCTCTTTTGCTTGACGCTTGATGTCTTCGCTTGCTGTAGCAAGTTGTTCACCGAGACGCTTAGCATCTTTCATTGTTTGTTTTTTGAGTTCTCGTTCTACTTGCAGAGCGAGTTTTTGTTCTTCGGCATCTTTCGCTTTCATCTCTATGTATTTTGTGTAGAATGTTAATTGTTGTCTGATTTCGTTTTTCTTTGTTTCTGGAATAGACGAATATTCAAGTAGTATAGACATCGCAATTTCTGGTGGCAACTGCATCAAATTAGACAATTGTAGCATTTGTTGGAAATAGCGTTCACGCATTGTTTCCGATTTGATTGCTTCATCGATTATTATATCGACTTTTGCATCTTCGAGCGTATCTAATAATTCATTTTTTAAATTTACATATTGCACATCTTTGTCGTCTCCTATAATTCTGATAATTTGTCGTGGCGTCATAAAGTTTTTGATATACCAAACAATACGCTCTGTAAGTTTTAATCTCCAAAAACGTAATGCATCGAACAATGGTAATTTCGCAACACCGCCTTGTTCAGCCCTTGCTATAACAGCACGTCCACTTTCCGCAGCACTTTCTGTTAATCCAAGTGAGTTGCGACCACCTGCGTAATCCTGCATACGTCCAATGCCAAACTCTATATTTTGGAATATCTGTGGATTTACAGGATTGTTAGGTATTGAGTTAATTGCACCATGTGTCATCACAGGTATAACAGGAACCGTCTTCGATATTTCACGTCTAACAGCCTCCACATCCCAACCGCGTCTCAACAATGATTCCATTACCGTAACAACGTTTTTGTGTGAAGCACCTAAGATGTAATCCCATTGACTAAATGAACGATTTATTAAGATTTGTGGATAGATAAGCGCTTCAACAAACGACTGAAACTCGCCGTGAGAAAAATTGGGGAAATACGCAACGAACGGGAAGTCTGGTAAAATCGTTATCTCGTTAATAACCAACAAGTCTCCAACTACAACAGTTTGCTTTATTTGATCCTGTTCTGCTGTCCCTATAAAAACTTTATGGGTACCATCATCGTTGATTATAGATATTCCCTCATCGCTATATGCCTCAACCAATCCATCTAAGTAATCCTCAGCCTCTTTACGCGTATTGAATTTCTGTATGTCTCCACGAATATCATCTATCACGTAATATTTGTAAACTTTAACTCTTTCATAATGAATTATTTCCTCAACAATTTCTCTATCACGGCTGTTATATGGATTTGTCTTTCCGTAAACACGTTCTTGGTGATATGTCGGATAATTTGCATAAGCCGGATACGTTTCTGCGACAGGATGCAAATCATCAATGTCTTTTTCTATCCAAGGGTATTTTTCCTTAGCTTCGGCTTTTGTTATATATGAACGACGCGCCATCCATCTGGCATCGCTCAAATCTCTCTTTTTCGCATTTAGATCGTAATAGACTTCGTTATATGGAACCACTTCAACCTTTGGATAGCCATACATTACGTCTTCATTACTCCAGTATACGCAAGCCCATCCAACGTTACCAATAATACCATCTTTAAACACTTCCGTTTCTATGTAGTCTAAATCATTTACTTGCGAGACCCATTTAACCAAATGTGTCAATAATTCAGCTGCTTGTTGATCTCCCGGTTCGCGTCCAACTGCTTTAACATCTAATCGTGTTTGCATTTGCACACCAACCAGATGATCAACTTTATGTTTTATTTCGTTTAATACATATGGAATGCGTTTCTGTCTTTCGTGCGCTTCAATTTCTTCTTCACTCCATTGACGACCATAATAGAAATCGTAATTTCTTCTTGCTGCTGCATTTATATCGTCAAACACATTTTTAACTTGTTCTATATCGTTTCGCACAGCCGATATAACATCGTTATCATCTTCGTGTTTTAATAATTCAAGCTGCACAACAGGTTCTATTTTAAACATAAGACCACCGTTAATATTCTGCGTAACTAAACATATCTACCCACTCTTTATGCGTAATTCTTTCTCCTCTTTGTGTTATTTGTTTCACATGATAGACAACAGGCTCATCATGATCTACAACAGGATAACCAAAACCACTGACAACGGCATAACGCAATGCATCCGCATAGTCATCTTCCATTCTCGTATCCAAATCTTCTTTTGCTCCTCTTCCGTATGATGTGTATTTCAGAGATGGTAATGTGGTAATCAATCCAGGACACACGTCAAATATTTTCATTTTATCCATCATCCATGCCTTTAATATACGCCAGCCACTAACTCTGTCGTTTATCGCACGCACTACCGGTATCCCGGCTTCAAGCATCATCATTGCCGGTGATCTGTCATCATCGTATTTTTTCTGGTTACCCCAAGCCGATGGATCTAAAAATACTATTATGTTATCATCGTCTTTTAATAAATCTCTCAAATCATATATATACTGAACAATTGAACCCACCGCAGAGTATTCTTTATACACAAACAGCTCTTGTGTGTCTGGATTTTGCGCCACCCATACTGCTACTGTTGGGTGTTTTTCTGTGAAACCAATATCCATTCCTACTGCACGCTTCCAATCTTTTGGTATCTCGAATGGCGATATAACGTTCTTTTCAACAGAGAATTCAGAAAAGAACATTCCTTCAAACACATCCCAATTGCCGTTATACCAAGCTTCAAATAAATGTTCTGGCAAAGATTTAAGATTATTTACATACTCATCGCCTATATATTTATTATCGGACACGTGACTCTGAATAAAAATAAATTTATCTTTTATTTCCAATTCACCTTCTGTCCACAAGTTGTAGTCTGGTCTGATAAATCTCGTTTTAAAATATCTGTCCGAAACTCCACCTGGATTGCCTGTCATCAATACTGTTGGTATAAAATTTTTTTGTATAACGTTCCGACGTAACGAACCGTATAATTTAAATAATACGCTTTCTGTAAAATTTGGCGCTTCGTCTATAATAAGGAGTTGATATTCTATACCTTGAACTTTCTTTGTGTCATTTTCATTTTCAATAGCCTTAAAGATAATACGAGAACCGTTATCAAAAACTGCTACCTTATCTACAACTCTGTATTTATATTTGAATATATGTTCTGGATATTTTTGCGTCAGTGGAACAACAAAATTTTCTAATAACTCTGGCATTGTGTGTCTCACTATCATTATGCGGAGACCAGGATAACGCTTTGCTGATAATACAGCAACCGCCAAAGCAAGATGCGTCTTACCACCACCACGACTTCCACCGAAAAAAATTCTATAACCACGTCCTATGTATTTCGCGGCTTGTAGCTGTTTGTCTTGCAACTTTATATAATCACTCAACTTCATTAATTACATCTCCGAGATCATCCAATAGATCGTCTTGTGTAGTTGTTGAGTTTTTACGTGCTAATAGGTATTTTTGCATACCTACAATTGAATTAAATGCTTTTATTGTTAAATTTGGATCTTCGTTTGATTTTATTAAATTTCGTAATGATACGAGACTCTCCCCGATGATTATGTCCCCTGCCATCATTAAATCATCCACCGTTATGTTTTCTGGTAACGGTAACGCAAGATTCTTTTTAATATGCCTAGACAGATCGCTCATAATGCAAAGATAATTATTAATTTTGAATTTTACAAATATTTTTATATATTGCTCTACAATTTTACATGTTCAACGATTAAAGGTAACATATGGACATCTCGCATAAGCTACATTGGAATTGGAAACAACTTGTTACAATTCAAGATGCAATTACAATATTAAAAACATTATCTCCTTTTACGGAACACTTAGAAGACTTTATCAAATACAAACCTTCACCTAAAAGTAGAAGACGCAAGTTTTTAAACTTCTATCAAATATCCAAACTAATATCCGCTCTTTTTACATTACGAATATATTTAATGGTGCATCATGGCAAGGGATGGACAATTGTAAATAAAAACGAATACAATACACCAATAGATAGCGAACATACGTTATCCGTTTGGCACAACGAATTATTAGATTTTGTAGCAATACCGGTAATGTTACATCGCCTAATAACAAGCGATGAATACCAGCAACTACTACAACGTGCAGACTATGTTAGACTAAAATTATATCCATATGATGGGGAATGGGTGGAGGTGGATAACAAAACACCATATTTGAGATTTTTGCAGACAATTAAGGGTAAACTTTACATACGTCGCAGCAAAAAACAACCTAAACATATAGTAGAAGATTTTACCAATTTAATTAAATCATTTGGATTTCGAGTGGGCAAACGTGGCGATACCTTGTACTTTCATTCGTTTGTCAAAGTGCCACGCAAAAAAAAAGGGACGTCAGATTGACATCCCACTTTAACTTTTAAAAACTTGCATCTTCATATTGGTATAAGTTTTTAAATGTAGCTGTCTCTTTGTCGTAACATAGCCTTACGGAACCCGTTGCGCCGTTACGTTGCTTTGCTACAATCACTTCGCAAGTGTTTGCCGTTGATTGTCCGTCTTCGTAATGCCGTATATCGTAATATTCAGGGCGATACAGAAGCATTATAATATCGCTGTCTTGTTCTATGCTGTTGTGGGCTACAAAATGATTGGCTATAAAGTTATGGTATCTTGGAACCTCTATATCGAATACTTCTGCGTATCCGCTATCGTTGATGGATTTAATTGGCACAAAAATAAAGTGAGGTGAATTCGTTGTCGTAAATTGAGGGTCTGCAAAATGTTCGCTTTCTATGTTGTTGTATATGCGATTAAGTTGTTCTTGCATTTTTTCATCGCTGATTGTAAATGTTTCTATAAAATTTCTGATTGACGACTTATCGGTAATATACAGCGTAAACACAAGCGAGTTAATTTTACGTTGCTCTAATTCTGCATAAACTCCAAACTGCAAGAGGAAGGATGATACACATACTGCAACATTCCTGTCTTTGAATTCCATTTTTATAAATACTGATGGCTGTTCATCAAACAGTCCACGTCCAACATCGCCGCATACTTCAAACACTGTTTCTATGAACTTCTTCTTTTTACTTAATTCCATTGTATGGAATTCAAGTGGAATGCGAATAAATTTAAGTTTGTCGATAATACGATAACGTCTCAAAATATAATCCCAAGCATTCAATTTTTCTATTGTTGAAGCTGCTTTATAGAAATCCGATGGTAAATCGTATGTTGTCTTTGTGTTATACTTAGCCATATAAACTGCGAGCAAAACTATATCATTGTCCGGAAAATCTGTTTCTATTATTGGTTGCTGTGTATTGAGTAACACGTAATCAGATATAGAAAGTTGGTCTAATCTTTTCCATCCATTTACAGTATAAAAACGATGATTTGCTGTTGCCTTGATTTCTGAACCGTTATGCAGTGTAATCTTATACACTTTTTTTGTGCCTGTTGAAAAACACTTTTTATAGTTTTGCGCAACGTCAGAAAAACCATCATCCGTTATGTTGCAGCACTTTATTGTTACATCTTCTGTATCACATAATGATTTGATTGGCTTACATCCCTTGTGTGTTAATATCAACGTATCTGCTGATAGACAACCACTTTCGCGTAGATCTGATAATTGCGGACGTTTATTTGGACGGTGTTCCACTTCGCGATTTAATTGTGCCATAATTATAGCTGGCAGTTTATATTCACGTGCGATATTTTTAACACCGAGACTAAGTTCAGCTATTTCACGTTCACGTGTTTGTGCCTTATTTGCTTTCATTAATTGAAGATAATCAACAATAATCATATTTACTCCATATTTTTGCATATAATGTCTTGTTTTAACTTTTAATGTCGCAAGATCAATTCCTTCTTTGTCATCAATAATAATATTATATTGCGATGGTATTTGTTCTAATGCTGTCGTTACTTTTGCTAATTCTTCGTCTGTAAGGTATCCGTTAATGATTTTGCTTAACTGTATTCCGGTTCGGTTTGCAACAAGACGCATGAAAATGGTCTCCTTATCCATTTCAAGCGAAAAGAATGCCACGTTATGCTTGCGTGCTGCGTTCATTGCCAAAGACAATCCAAACGAAGTCTTTCCCATACCAGGTCGTCCTGCAAGCGTTATTAACTGTCCAGCTTTCAAACCTCCCGTGATACGATCTAAATCCGCAAATCCGGTTGGGATGCCATAGTATTCTCCAATACGTGCGTAATGAACCGCGCGTCCTATAATCTCTCGTGTTGTCTTTGCGATTGATTTTGTATCTACATCATTGTCAGAAATAACATTGCGCAATACGTTTGATGTATGGGCATGCAAGTCGCTAATTATATCAAAACCACTTTTATTTGCATCGTTATGCAATTGTTGTGTAAATAGGTAAATTTGTCTTTTTATAAAATAATCTTTGACTTTTATTGCTATTGATGCTGCATCGTCTTCAATATATGCTCTGCCTATGTTTTCAAACAGCTGTTTCAGCACTTTTGCTGATGTAATATTTTTCTTTACTTCCTCGTAAACTGTTATGTGATTAATCGGGCTGCCGTCTAAGTATAACTTTTTTATAACGTTAAAGACGTTCTGATGTTGTGCGTTGTAAAAATACGTTTCTTCACCATCTAAAACAGTCAAGACAGCTTCTACATTAGAATATCCGCCGTTAATCATCAAATACAGCAGTGCCCTTTCGAGGACATAAGAGTACATCTGCATACTCGTCATTTATTGCTCCAGTTTGAGGACACTCACATACAACCATTCTGGTTCCGCATCTGAACTTACAAATACAAGATTTGCGCGATTTCGTGTTTTCCCTATGATAACGGAATTATTTATCGTGCTACTTCGTATAGACTTTGCGATACTAATAAAATGAAAAGGATTAATACATATGCGTTCTTTTGTTGTTTCTACTTCGTTCATTATTGTAGCTTCTGCCATAACCTCTTCGGAAGAACCAACGGACAACAATTTTGTATCGAACTGATGAATATCAAAGATAAGTTTTGCTGCAGCTCGTTCTGACTCTTTCTGTATACTACCCGGCGAATACATATTAAACACTTTGTTCATACTATCGATTTTTTCTGTGATGTTATGTGCGTCATATTGTGCTTTCCATATGATTTCGTCTGGTAGTAATGGTTTGTAGTTAGGGAACTCTTCTGCTATACCAAAAAACTCAATGGTAATATTCTCCGATTGTGCCACAACTTTTCTTACTGCATTCTCATTATCTTTAACAAAATACATCGCAATTTCATCCCCAAGAGACATCAGAACATTTACGGCTACTTCTGGTATGTTTAAATTTAGTTCGTCTTCATATTCAACTTTTGATTCATATGTTGCTAATCTAAAAGAGTCTGTCGCACAGAATTTTATCACACCATCCTTGATTTCCATGTTTACGCACTGCATACTAATACGATATTCATCTTTCGACAGAAACGGCTTCAATCGCTTTAATATATTCCGTAGTTCACCATTCCGAAATACCAACGGCTTTGTGTTTTCCGGCACGCGTATCGATGGCTCCTCGAATTCAGATGGGTCAAGCGAACGCAGCTTGTAGCTAACACCATCGAGTGTTACGGATACAACCTTTGACGATTCATCAAAGGCATCAATCGTAAACAACTTTGCTTTTGCTCCATTTACTAACGGAGATAAAATATTCACATCAAAAGCAAGCACAAGCTTACAACCACTCGGTTGAATTTCGCATGAATAAATCTGCGTCATTAGATCCGCATCAAAGACCTTAACCGATAAGGTATCGTTATCAATCGACAAATACAACGGAGTGGCGCGCACTTTATTCGCCATTTTGCTCCCATTTTTAACAGCTTCCTTTAAAATACTAAAATCAAATTGCACTAACATACTTTACCTCTTTTCATAAATTAAACAATATATTAATACCAGATATGCAATCATATCGGTAAATTTTTCCTTAATCAAATCGTGGCTGTTTAAAATTTTCTCATTGTTATCGATGAAGATTTTTTTCATCAAGTCCACGATAGAAGTGTAATGTTTTGTTGCGTATAACCATGCAACGAGTTCTGGTTCATATCCTGTTAAGAATGATGCGTCTTTAAAGTTTGACAGTGCGTCTTCTTCTGATGCGTATTCTTTGTTTTTATGGTCAAACATTTTAGATTCGACAATATCCATCAATGTGCGATAATGCTTTTTAACTTCTTGCAATTTCATATGTTTGCTCCAATGTGTTCAACATTGTTTTTACTTCATTAACTTGGAGATTGGTGAGTGGTTTAAAGCGTGTTGTTTCAATGTAGTCCTCAACTGCTTGCTGTGTTTTGGGGGTTAGAAGCAGAGTTTCGGCGAGTTTACATCTGACTGAGGTGACACACATGTTTAGCACTTCACCAATCTCCTTGTATGTATATTGAAATCTTCTTGCTGCGTAATAGAATGCGTTTAAATCTTCGAATGTTTCTTTTAGTATTTTCAACGGTGGAATAACGTGGTATTTGTGTATATCGCTCAGATTACGCATTAGGTAAGTGATTCTACCTTGTTTGCATTCGAAGAATGTTGCTATTTCGAATGGTCGTATTCCGTTACAAAGTGCGTTAGATAGCAACAATCCGTATTTGTTTTTTTCTGTTGTTTGTTGTATTCGTGGCTTTAATTGCTTATCGACGTTAAAAATTTTACACAGGAATTCAAGTATAACGAACTTATCTTCAAGCGTTTTCGGAATAAATTTAACAAACACTCCATTTTGCATAAATCCTTGCCTGTGTTTAATTTTCTCATACGCAACAGACAAGCAGTTCGTTAGCGTGGTGTTAAACATCTTCGCCAGAATACATAGCGTAACCGTAACATCTCCGATTGCATCTACAATAGCGTCGTAGTCATCCAACTCAATAGCTTCCTTTAATTCTTCAATTTCTTCAAGTGTTTTTGAGAATTGTTTTTGCGGATTCGATTGTGCAAAAATGTTTCTGGCTTCAGCCCAATCGATTACTTTCCTTTCGAGCAACTCTCTGTTTTTTAACATACTTTCTCCTTGATTTGAAGTTACAATAATACAAAACAGTTGTAATAAACTCGTCTGGAATGTAAGTCGTTCCTTGAAGAACAATAAGCGGAACAACCCCAAGAGCACCAAGACGTAAAATTCGCGACCTGTGAATTCTATACAACACAGAAACATCGTGAAGTTTCGTGAGACCTTGTGTCAAATGGTTATTTAATTTACGTTTCCTCATTGTTCCCCCAAGACACACAACAAAAATAAAACGTTTCTTTTTCTTTTCAAAATGTTTTTTTGTTTCTGAACGTTTTTTAATCAAAAAACAAAAAAACGCACATAAATCGATTTTAAGGCACGTTTTTTTT
>CAKZLY010000033.1 GCA_937127445.1 Eximiradius sp.
GCTTAAACCGAAGCGAGGGATAGCGGAAGTTTTAGAAAATTACAAACGATACTGGTTTGACAACTTTGTTGATTTTGAAAAGAAAATAAAAACCCTACATTTTTAGTTTTGAAGAAAAATGATAGAAAATAAGAAAAAATTATGGCAACAACGGAACTTATGGCAGGTTTTCAAACAGAACATAACAGCGGGTATAGGCTATTAAAACGGGACATAGCAGCAGAGTGTTATGCATTCTTTTATAAAGAACCATAATTGAAAAACATATGCAAACAAATAAAAACATAAACGAGATGAAAAAAAGCTTCGCAACGAAAGGTGTGTTTCCTCACAAATGGGCTTTTACTCTTCTTTTTCCTTTGAGAAACATCATTCTTTCGAGCAGAGAATTAATTAAAAGACTTGATCTCAAGGAACATTATTCAGTTCTTGAAGTGGGACCAGGACCAGGTTTTTTCAGTGTTCCCGTTGCCAAAAAATTAAAAAAAGGAAAATTGTATCTGGCCGATATTCAGCCAGAAATGTTGGCGTATGCAAAAAAACGACTAAGGAAAAGAAAAATAGAAAATGTTGAATATTATTTATGTAACGGAAAAACATTTGATTTCGATGATGATTTCTTTGATATAATTTTTTTAGTTACAGTACTTGGAGAAGTTGAAAATAAAGAAGCCTACATTAAAGAATTTGCCCGGATACTGAAAAGCGATGGAGTGGTTTCAGTAACCGAACTTGCAGGAGACCCGGACAAGATGAGTATTGAAGAGTTATGTACTCTATTTGAAAAGCATAATTTTGTAATGAGTGCAAAATATGGAAATAAAAGAAATTTCACTGTAACCTTTAGGAGGAAAAATGGAAACTAATATTATTGAAAAGTACAACAGGCCCATTCTCTTTTACGGCCTATCTTTGTTAATTCCTTGGATTTTCTGGTTTACTGCTGCTTATATTAGCCATTTGCCAGAAAAAAACGATCTTTTAGATTATTCTCAAGGAGTATTAGCAATATCTGGTTTATTAGCACCGGTGTTTGTTGCTGCTTATTTATTTTTATCAGATAAAAATTTATACAACGATCTAAAAAAAAGATTTATCAGTCAAAAAGGATTCAGCCCAATATATACTTTTTTGGCATTTTCATTGATTTTAATTTCAATGGTTATAGCCCAGTTCATCTCATTATTGTTTGGCCATAGTATTGATCAGTTTAACATTTCCGGAACGCCAAGTTTTACCTCGTCAGTATTTTCACCCTGGTTTATTCTGCTATTTGCGCCGGTAGTTGAAGAATTGGCATGGCACTCATACGGCACTGATACTTTGCGTCAAAGATTTAATCTTTTTAGTACATCTATGATTTTTGCCTTGTATTGGGTTTTTTGGCATTTACCACTTTCCTTTATTGATGGTTATTATCATAACAAAGTAGTGGCCGAAGGGCTACTGTATTTTTTAAATTTTGTTTTTAGCCTTTTTGTTTTTGTGGTTTTGATGAACTGGTTGTATTACAAAACAAAACGGAATATTTTTTTAACAATAATATTCCATTGTTCGGCAAATGTAACAAATGAGATATTCGCTACACATCCAGACAGCAAAGTGATTCAAACTTTGTTGTTGCTTATCATTGCTGTTGTAGTTTTAATCAAAGAAAAAGAATTGTTTTTTAGAAAAGAATTGTGAATAAGGGAAATAATAGATTGATAAAATGCACGAACGCACAACACGCGGTCATAAAACTTACTGGTTTCAGTTGGTTTTCAAGCATTCCGTCCCCCGCCTCAAGCTTTTTCAACGGTGGATACGAACACAGCTCCGCATTCCGGCACGTTTCATAACGAAAAGCGATGGGTGCCTTTTTTAATGATTGCTTGGGTAGATTAGACAATAACAAAAAAACTATCAAAATGAAAATGAAAATGAAAACAAATAAACAATTGATTACAAGTGGAATAATTTTTACTATTGTTTTATTCCTTTGGCCTGTATTTATGGGGATTTCTCATCCTCAAGGTAGTGAAATAGAACAATTAAATTGGATTAAAAGCCATTCCATTATTTATAAAATACAGTTTTTTTTCGCCTTTTTAATTAGCCCTTCAATTATTTATTTAATGCTTTCTCAACTTGAAAAATACCCTAATGAGAATAATGTCTCAAAAAGACTCGGATATTTTTTCATTACAGGATATTTTGTTTTAAGTAGTATTTCTTATGCATCTCAAATTATAATAGTTCCAAAATTTGTGAATTCTGGATTAATTGAGCAAGCTAGAGTTTGGTATTTTATGTCCTCAACTTCTATTACATATTTTATAAATCAAATGGGATATTGTTTTTGGGGTATTGGTGCAATGATATTATTTATCAGACTGATTAAAGAAAAAGGGATTATTCAATATTTAAGTTTCATATATGTAATTTCTTCAATTCTATCCATTATAGCATTTATTGGACTGATGATAGAGAATGAGATATTAAATTCAATGACATTATATGGTGGATTAGTGCTAATACCAGTCGGAATTATAACGATAATATGGGGATTTCAAGAAAACAAAAAAATAAATGGCACACAACAAGTGGTACAAAGCATTGGGGATTAAGTAGTTGTTGAAATATTCTACCCCATATCGGCGTTTGTGTCGGCGGATAGGAACGAAGTCCGCAATCCCCAACGTTTTATACACGCGACCATTGGGTGCAAGCATGAGCAAGGACAACTCAAAGAGATAGCGAAGTGGAAAACTAAATAGGGTATATTATGAACAATAAAGAGAAAAATAAAGAGAAAATAGAGAAAATATTTTACAATTCAATTGGTTCTAAACAAATTCACGAAGCGGTTTTATTAGTAGAGAACGGCAGTGGTGATTTTTCCGTAAATCTCGAATACGGTGGGAAAACGATTGATACGCCTATTCAGGCAGCAAGTGTTGGGAAACTCTTTACAACTACCTGCATTCTATTACTGCAGGAACAAAAAAAACTCTCGTTGGACAATCCTGTAGTGGATTATTTTGATAAAAACACTTTCGAAGGATTGCACAAATACAAGGGAGTAGATTATTCCTACAAACTTACGCTTTCTGACTTGATGTTTCAAACAAGCGGGCTTCCAGATTACGAAGCGAAAGGAGGCATCACTAAACGAGCAATTAAAGAAGATTTTCACATAAGCACGGCAGAATTAATAGAAATTACAAAGACCCTAAAACCGCGCTTTTCACCTCAAGGAAAAAAAGCTTTTTATTCAGACCTCAATTTTCAGCTGTTAGGTGAAATTATCGAGAGAGTAACACAAACTCCATTGGAGGAGGTTTTTCGTAATTATATTTTTGAGCCTTTAGGTTTGACATCAACATATGTGCCAATTAAAGACGACTTTGTTCCGAATGTTTTTTACAAAAATCAATCCTTATACCGCCCAAAATTGATTATAAGTTTGCGTGGAGGAGGCAACACAATCACAACATCACGAGAACTGATGAAATTCTTAAAAGCATTTTTTAACGGATATTTTTTCCCTCAAACCATTTTTGAAAAACTATCGAGTTACAGAAAACTCCAAATATCAATGGGTCCCATTTATTACGGCGGAGGATATATGCAAACACCTCTCAATTCAATAATGACTCTTTTTATGGGAAAAGGGGAATTATTAGGACACTCTGGCTCAACAGGTTCTTTTGCATTTTATTATCCTCATAAAGACTTGTTTTTTGTAGGGGATACTAATCAAATGACAAAACCAGGACTTCCTATTCGTTTAATTATGAGACTTGCTATGTCGGTAAAATAAATTTGATGAAAAGACAACGTGCAAAGAATAAAAATGCCAGCACCCAACACACAATATAGCCAATAAAAACAGAAACAATGAGTGAAAAACCGAAATTAAAACTAGAACTTACGACATTTGACAAAACACTTGAAATTCTTGGTTGGACTTCAATTCTCGTAATTTGGGTTTTGACAATTACGAACTATACAAACTTACCCGACACAATTCCAATCCATTACAACGGTGCAGGACAAGCAGACGGATTTGGTGGAAAGGCGACTATTTTGACTTTGCCACTGATAGCAACAGTTCTATTTGTTGGACTGACAATTCTAAATAAGTTTCCTCACATTTTTAATTATCCGACCAACATAACACAAGACAACGCATTAAGACAATATACAAATGCTACAAGAATGATTAGATATTTGAAACTTATCATTGTTGTCATTTTCGGACTAATTGCATTCAAAACAATTCAAAATGCAAACGGACAAGCGGACGGACTTGGAGTTTGGTTTTTACCTATGACATTAGGATTAATTTTTATTCCGCTGACATACTTTGTAATAAAATCATACAAAACGACAAAGTAATGACGAAGAAAGAAACACTGGCTATAACAGCCGTTTGCCGCAATGGGGGCTGACGTGGTTAATTGAATATTCTACCTCGCATCAATTTTTGTAGTGTAATGACAGTTTTGTGCTCCGAAATCTCCCACTGCGCATAAACGTAAATTGTTGTTTGCAAAAAACAAAATGTTTATTTATTTGAAACATCTCAACAACGATTTTGTCAATTCACTTTTCCTAAAATTATAGTTAATTGTAAATATGATAGTTGTTTTGAACACTTAACAAAACAACGAAAATATTGAGACTAAAATATTTGATTTTCGAAACTATTTTTGAGTGATAAAGAAAATTGAATGAATTGATGCAATTATAAGGACTTTTTAAGATATTTCTTGCGGAGAGGGCGAGATTCGAACTCGCGGTAGAGAGTTTATCCCTACGACGGTTTAGCAAACCGTTGCCTTAAGCCACTCGGCCACCTCTCCTAAAAAGATCATAAATGAATTACAAAAATAATATATTATCAAATAATAAACAAATATTTTTTATATTATCGCATATTTTATGTGTATTTTTGTAAATAACAAAAAACAAATAAGGGAATAAATATGGCAGATGATAAAAAAATAATTTTTTCAATGATTGGTGTAAACAAAATTTATCCACCCAATAAGCAAGTACTGAAAGATATTTACCTATCTTTTTTTTATGGTGCAAAAATTGGAATTATTGGTTTAAATGGTTCAGGGAAATCCTCGCTGCTTAAAATAATTGCAGGCGAAGACCAGAATTATGACGGACAAATAGTTTTCTCACCAGGATACTCTGTTGGATATTTGCCACAAGAACCCGTATTGGATAATAATGCAACGGTTAAAGAAATTGTTATGGAAGGAGTGCAAGAAATCGCAGATTTATTAAAAGAATATGAACAGGTTAACGCAAAATTTGCTGAAGAGCTGTCTGATGAAGAAATGAATAAATTAGTACAAAGGCAAGGCGAACTTGCAGATTTGCTCGACAAACACGATGCTTGGGAAATAGATAATAAGCTCGAACGCGCTATGGACGCATTGCGTTGTCCCCCACCTGATGCGGTAATTGCTAATCTTTCTGGTGGAGAACGTCGTCGGGTCGCTCTTTGTAGGCTATTACTCAAACAACCTGATATTTTACTTTTGGATGAACCGACCAACCATCTTGACGCGGAAAGCATATTTTGGTTAGAACAGCACTTACAGCAATACAAAGGAACCGTCATTGCTGTTACTCACGATAGGTATTTTCTCGATAATGTTGCTGGCTGGATTCTCGAATTAGATCGTGGCGAAGGTATTCCCTGGAAAGGAAATTACTCTTCTTGGCTTGACCAAAAAGCTAAACGGTTAGAACTTGAAGGAAAAGCAGAAGCAAAACGCCGCAAAACTCTTGAAAACGAGCTTGAATGGGTTCGTATGTCGCCTAAAGCTCGACACGCGAAATCGAAAGCACGCCTTGCTGCTTATGAAAAATTATTAAATGAAGATGTAAAAGACAAAGAAGAAAAATTAGAACTATATATTCCTAATGGTCCACGACTTGGTGCAAAAGTTATTGAAGCAAAAGATGTTTCAAAAAGTTACGGCGATAAATTATTATTCGAAAATTTAAATTTTGAGCTGCCTCCTGCTGGGATTGTTGGCGTGATTGGTCCTAATGGTGCAGGAAAAACTACTTTGTTTAGATTGATTATGGGAATTGAAGAATCAGACACTGGAAGTATTAATATTGGAGATACTGTAAAAATTGCATATGTAGATCAACAGCATACAGCAGTAAACCCTGAAAAAACTGTTTGGGAAGTCGTATCAAACGGTTTCGATGAAGTAATACTCGGCGGAAGAAAAATCAATACTCGGGCATATCTTGCCAGGTTTAATTTTTCAGGTTCAGACCAACAAAAAAAATGTGGTGTACTCTCGGGCGGTGAGCGTAATCGTTTGCATTTAGCAATGACGCTGACAAAAGAAGCAAATGTTTTGTTGTTGGACGAACCTACAAACGATATTGATGTGAATACTCTAAGAGCATTAGAAGAAGCATTGGACAATTTTGCTGGTTGTGCAGTAATTATTACACACGATAGATGGTTTCTTGATAGGGTCGCAACTCATATTCTTGCATTTGAAGGTGATTCTCAGGTGTATTTCTTCGAAGGAACTTATTCAGAATACGTTGAAAATAGAAAAAAACGTTTTGGTGATATCACTCCACATAGAATTAAATATAAGAAATTGATAAAGTAATACAACCAGATTGTAAATAAAAAAGCAGTCCAATTTGAAGGACTGCTTTTATTTATATTAGCGAAGAAAACTATTCTTTCACTCTTTCCAAGTATTCGCCAGTACGAGTATCAACTTTAATCAAATCGCCTTCGTTTACAAATAATGGAACACTTACCTGCGCACCTGTTTCAACAGTTGCAGGCTTCAATACATTTGTAGCGGTATCGCCTTTCAATCCCGGTTCAGTGTGAGTAACTCTCAAATTAACGGTAGGAGGAAGTTCAACGCTCAAAACAGTTGTATCCTCGAATGCAATTTGAACTTGTTGATTTTCTTTTAAATAATTAATAGCATCACCTAAAATATCTGCACCAACAGGAACTTGTTCGTAAGTATCATTATTCATAAAGATTAAGTTATCTCCTTCACGATAAAGATATTGATAATCATGCTTTTCAACACGAACAAAATCAATAGTTTCTCCCGAACGGAAACGGTTTTCGAGCAATTTCCCAGTTCGTAAATTACGCATTTTAACTTGATAGAAAGCACGAAGATTGCCAGGTGTTCTATGTTCGGATTCAAGAACCAAACAGTTTTCGCCGTTAAATTTGATAACTGCACCTGGACGAAGGTCACTTGTTGTTCCCATATTGTTCCTTTGTTTCAATAATATTCACAAAAAAGAGGTGTCGGCCGGATTCGAACCGGCGTTCGCGGTTTTGCAGACCGCTGCCTAACCACTTGGCTACGACACCTTAATAAACTACAAAATTATGTATTTTTTTTTACATAACAAAACAAAATCAATTATTTTTTGCTCCTTCCAATATCCAGATTCTCATCCCTTTTTTGTGATTTTCAGTAATGTTGCCACGATAAAACAAAGTAAAATGAGGCAATTTGTTTTCGATAATTTGAATTAACCTGCTTTTATCAGGTTCACCAATAATTATCATTCCAGGAGAAGCAAACAGAGTGCTATATGAAGTAAGAATAATTCCACCTGCCGCACTTTCATCACTATGGCAGCCTGCGTACGAACAATTTAATTTCAAAAATGGATACACGTGAAATTGAAAACTAACATTTTCATCTGGAAAAATGATATCTTTGGAATTTGTGCCAATTGTTTCTGTGCAAGCGAATAATATTATTAAAGAAAGAGAAAATATAATGAATTTCAACAATTTCACTAGTAGCTTTCCTCCAAATTTGGGAAACTGGAATTTTTAACATCATTACAATAATTGGCAACTGCATCTTTGATAATATTGAGCAAGTTGGCGTAACGACGAACAAATCGAGGTGAGAAATCAACTGTTAATCCCAACATATCTGTATATACAAGTATTTGTCCGTCGCAATGTGGTCCTGCACCAATACCAATCGTTGGAATTTTAACAGTTTCTGTTATAGTTTTTGCAAGTTCAGCAGGGATTTTCTCTAAAACTATAGCAAAGCATCCTGCTTTTTCTAATAGTAAAGCATCGTTGAAAATCTTCTCGGCTTCCTCCGGATCCGTTCCACGAGCTCGATAAGAACCAAATTTATGTATGCTTTGAGGCATTAGTCCAAGATGCCCCATAACAGGAATCCCTGCGTCAGTCATACGAGAAACTGCTTCTGTTACATTCTTTCCACCTTCAAGCTTTACAGCAGCACAGCCAGTTTCTTTTAAAATTCTACCAGCGTTGCGAAATGCTTCGTCGGCTGTTACTTGATAGCTCATAAACGGCATATCAGCAACAACTAACGCTCGAGAAGCGCCTTTAACAACGGCTTTCGTATGATAAATTGTATCTTCTAAAGTTACAGGTATGGTAGTGTCGTGTCCTTGCACTATATTGCCTAATGAATCGCCCACAAGAATCAAATCAATTCCACATTCATCGAAAATTTCAGCAATTAAAGCATCATAAGCAGTAAGGCACGCTATTTTTCTACCTGTGCGTTTCATTTCCTGTAAACGTAAGGTAGTAACTTTCTTTGCTTCTAAATCTCTTGTAGTATATCCCATTTTAAAGCCACATTTTGAAAAAAGCAATTTATACTTTTTTCGTGAAAAATCAATCG
Source organism: Eximiradius sp. (assembly GCA_937127445.1). Taxonomy (GTDB): domain Bacteria; phylum Bacteroidota; class Ignavibacteria; order Kapaibacteriales; family UBA2268; genus JAKIZO01. The sequence continues at coordinate 8,709 of CAKZLY010000033.1, forward strand.
AGAAATTATTTTACATTTCCACCAATATATTCCATCAGATATTTGTTTTCAGTTTTTGTTTCGTTCAATGCAGCTTTGACAACATCACCAATGGAAATAAGTCCGACTAATCTCTTCTCTTGTAAAACAGGTAAATGCCTGATTTTATTTTGCGTAAATACTTTTTCTACGTACTCAATTTCATCATCTGGTTCGACAAATATTACCTGACGGGTCATTACATCGGCAATTCTTTTATTAAATGTTTCAACATGACTATTTGCGAATTCACGAATGATATCTCTTTCAGAAATTATTCCACAAATTTTTCCATCATCTGAAAGCGCCAATAAAACACCAATTTTGTTATTTGCAAGTAACTCTATTGCTGTGCTTATTGACATATTTTCTCCGATTGTAAATACTTGCGGTCCTTTGATTGATAGAATATCTTTAACTTTCATTTTATACTCCTAAATTAGAAAAGACAATATTTAACTATTTATCGTCTATATAATTAATTTATTTTAGGTAAATCAAAATTTGAATTCAATAAAAATGATAAAGCTAAAATCAAGCAAATATCATATAAAAAATTGATTAATATTGATTAATTTAGTTGTTGAAAAAATCTGAAAGGGTCAAAAATGAGTAAGAAAATAGATAGGTTATTAAGACTAAAGAAAGAACGTAATGCAATAATTTTAGCTCATTATTATCAAGATGATATTGTACAGGAAATTGCTGATTTCAAAGGTGATTCTCTTGTATTGGCACAAGTAGCAAAAGAAGTCACAAACGATGTTATTGTATTTTGTGGCGTTCATTTTATGGCAGAAACAGCCAAGATCCTTAATCCTAATAAAATCGTTCTCCTTCCCGATTTGAATGCAGGTTGCTCCCTTGCTGATTCTGCGCCAGCTGAGCGATTCAGAGAATGGGTTGAGAAATATCCAGATTATGTTGTTGTCTCATATATAAACTGCTCGACAGAAGTAAAAGCAATGTCTGATATTATTTGTACATCATCGAATGCTTTGAAAATTATCAACTCCATACCAGAAGATAAGAAGATTCTCTTTGCCCCTGATAAATATTTAGGACGTTATTTGATCAGGCAAACTGGACGCCAAATGGTTCTTTGGAATGGATCTTGTCAAGTTCACGAGCAATTTTCTGAAACAAAACTAATCGAAATAATAAATCAGCACCCAGATGCGGAAGTCATAGCACATCCGGAATGTCCGGAAAACATTCTTGATTATGCTGATTTTATTGGGTCGACAACTGCTTTAATTAATCATACAAAAAAATCTGACAAAAGCGAATTTATTATTTTAACTGAACCAGGTGTTATTTATGAAATGCGTAAGTATTCTCCTAATAAAACTTTTTTGACTGTGCCAAATATTGATGGTTGCAACTGCAATAATTGCCCATATATGAAGCTTAATACGATTGATAAAATAATTGACTGTCTCGAAAAATTAGAACCACAAATTATGTTAGATGAAAAATTACGTCTGAAAGCTCTTCGTCCATTAGAAAAAATGTTGGAGATAAGTAAAAAATGATTCAATATAAACAAATCACTGAGATTCCCGAACACTATCTTGATGATAGAATTGAGCAATTTTTATACGAAGACTTTGCTTATGAAGATATTACAACGTTAGCTTGCGTTCCTGAAGACAAAGCGGTAAGTGGATATATTGAAGCACAATCTGAATTTGTGCTATGTGGGAATCCGATTATTAAGAAAATACTTAAAAACTGTATTGATCTTCATATTAATTATAAGGATGGAGAATTAATTCCTAAAAACACAATAATAGCATCTTTTAAAGGAAATGCTCGTTATATTTTATCACGAGAGCGTGTATTGCTCAATATTTTACAAAGATTGTCTGGAGTTGCAACGATTACACGTCAATTTGTTCAAAAAGTAGAAAAAAGCAATATCAAAATTCTTGATACACGAAAGACAACCCCCGGATTACGTCTTTTCGAAAAATATGCTGTTTATTGCGGTGGCGGAACGAACCACCGACTTAACTTAAAAGAAGGAATGCTAATAAAAGATAATCATATAACTGCTTCTGGTTCGATTACCCAAGCTTTGTTGAATGCAAAAAGGATGAATTTAGGATTGCCGATAGAACTTGAAGTAGAAAACATGGAGCAAATTAAAGAAGCAATGCAAATTGGTGTTGACGGATTTTTGCTTGATAATATGAATAGAGAACAAACTATTGATGCAGTCAATCTCATTCGTTCATATCCAAATGGTGAACTAATTTTTATAGAAAGTTCCGGTGGAATTAATCTTTCTAATATAGATAATTATTTAGAAACAGGAATAAATGCAATTTCGATTGGTGCACTAACTCATAGTGCTAAGTCTGTTGATATTCATATGGAGTTCGAATTTGAGTAGTGAAATTCAAAAATTTGATGTCCTTGTAATTGGGTCGGGACTTGCTGGCTGCATTGCTGCAATAACATCTGCAGACCATGGAAGAAATGTTTTAATTATTACAAAAACTGAAGAATTAATGAGTGGAAATACTCCTTATGCACAAGGAGGAATTATCTACACAGGTGAAGAAGATTCACCGCAAAAACTCAAAAAAGATATTATGGATGCAGGGGATGGTCATTGTTGGGAAATCGCAGTAGACCAGTTATCAAATTTAGGTCCCAAATTAGTGAAAGAATTGCTGATAGAAAAGTTTAATGTTGAATTCGATAGAACTTCCGACGATAATTTAGATTTAACTGCCGAAGGAGCTCATTCACAGCCAAGAATTATTCATTCTAAAGATCACACAGGCAAAGCTATTCATAAAGCAGTTATCGAAGTAGTAACCAAACATCCAAATATCACTGTTTGGAACAATCATACAGCGGTTGATTTACTCACTTTATCTCATCATTCAAGAAACTCATTGGACATTTATAAAAAACCTTCGTGTTTTGGAGCATTAGTGCTTAATAATGCAACAGGACGAACATTTCCAATTTACGCAAAGTACACTGTCCTCGCCACAGGTGGGCTTGGACAAATATATCTTCACACAACAAACCCAATAGAATCAACCGGTGATGGAATAGCGCTTGCTTGGCGTGCTGGTGCAAGATGTTTTAACCTTGAATATATACAGTTCCACCCTACTTCATTTTATTCCGAAAAAGAAACATTTTTAATCTCAGAATCATTACGTGGTGAAGGGGCTATACTTATTGATAATAAAGGCAATTCATTTATGGAACGCTTTCACGAGCTCAAATCTCTTGCTCCAAGAGACATTGTAGCTCGTGCTATTCACCAAGTAATGCTTGAAACAGGTCATCCTTGTGTGTACTTAGATATTTCGTTTAAAAACCCTAATTGGTTAAAAAATCGCTTCCCGACAATTTATCAAAGTTGCTTAAAAGCTGGTGTTGATATTACAAGTGAGCCAATTCCAGTTGTCCCAGCGGCACATTATTCTTGTGGTGGAGTTGGCGTCAACTTAAATGGTCGCACTTCACTCCGCAGACTATATGCAGTAGGAGAAGTTTCTTGCACAGGTGTTCACGGAGCAAATCGACTAGCTTCTACTTCATTACTTGAATGCGTTGTTTGGGGTTGGACTGCTGGATTGGATATATCGAAAGATACAGATGATTCTGATTATTTTCCTGATATTTTTGAATGGGTTGATGAGGATCAATACATAGACCCAGCATTAATTGTTCAAGATTGGCTTACAATTAAAAACACAATGTGGAATTACGTTGGGCTAATCCGAACAAGACAAAGGCTTCAAAGAGCTCAGCAAATTCTGCGGCATTTGCAAACAGAAATTGAGCAATTTTACAGAAAAGCCCAAATGACTCGTTCGATTATCGAACTTAGAAATGGAGTTCAAACTGCAATTGCTGTTACTAATGCTACTCTTGAACAAAGAGTTAATCGTGGCGCTCATTTTTTGAAAGAGTAATTCAAACAATTTTATTAATTTATCGTTTAAACATAAAAAGGTTCAAGCGATGCAATTTGGGCTTTTCCCGTTAAATACGATTGTATTTCCTTTAAGTGCAATTCCTCTTCATATTTTTGAAGAAAGATATAAATTGCTTATAAACGATTGCTGGAAGACAAAATCTCCCTTTGTAATAAATTTATCATATAATGAAAAATTATACGATATTGGGTGTATGGTACTTATTGCTGATATTATAAACAAGTATGAAGATGGAAGAATGGATATTTTGGTGGTTGGGACTCATCGTGTCAAAATTCAAAACTTTATTTCAGGAGAGAAACCTTACTATCTTGCAAATGTTCAAATTATGGAAGATATTGATAATTCTATAGATGCCGAGAAGTTAAATACTGTTATTGAGTTATTCAATAACATTTCGAATAAACTGAAAAATCCTGAAATTAAGCCAATTATATTTGAAGATTTGAATAAAGAAAAACCATCGTTTCAGATTGCTCCTAAAGTAGGTCTTACGATAGAGCAAAAACAAAAATTAATGGAAATACGGTCCGAGAATGAGCGTTTGAACTTTTTGCTAAAGCATCTGGAAGTAATTGATAACATTATTGATGAAGCAGAAATTGTCAGTACAATCATTAAAAATGATGGATATTTCAACGTTCCACCTCCAAATTTATAATTAAATAAACTATTTATTTCAATGAATAATACTTTTTTTGTAATTTATAAAATTGTGCGTGAATATTTTGTGACGGATATATTAGTTTAGATGAATAGAATTTACAAAGAAATAATAAAATGGACGCTTGTTGTTGCAATAGTTGCCGGGAGTATATATTCAGTTGTTAAAGATATTGATTTTTACAAATTGTGGATGATTTTGCGTACAGCTGATTATTTGTGGGTAATAGTATCAATTCCAATTATTCTTTTATCTCATTGGGTAAGAGCTGTTCGGTGGAAAATCCTGCTTAAACCAATATTGAATGCAAAATCTACGTGGAATTTATTTTCAGCAGTAATGGTCGGTTATGCTGTAAATAACATTTTGCCACGTGGTGGGGAACTTGTTCGTCCTTTTGTTTATGCACGTCGGGAAGGGATATCGCGCTCGGCAGTGTTCGCAACTATAATTATCGAACGTTTTCTTGATGTTTTGTTTTTGCTAATACTTTTTGCTGTTGTTTTCTTTTTTAGTAGAGATATAATTTCCCAAGCATTCCCGTGGATGACGGATCAAAATATAACAATATTTATAATTCTACCTGTCGTTGTATTGTTGGTCCTCATTCTACTTAGCGTCTACACAAAATTGGGTTATTACATACTTAAAATATTTGTAAAACCATTCTTCCCAAAAAAATATGAGAGAATTGAACAAATTTTGTCATCTTTTCTCAAAGGATTTGGATTCATCAAATCACCTTCTGATTATTTTATGACATTTGTTCAATCATTGCTTTTATGGTTTTTGTATGCTTTGCCAATGTATATTATGTTTTATACATTCCATTTCCAAAAGCAATTAAACCTTGGTGTTATGGACGCTGGACTTTTGCTAATAGTTGTCGGTATTGGAACAACTATTGCACCAACTCCGGGGGCTATTGGTATTTATCACTATCTTGTAACTGTTGCAATGATGAATTTATATAAAATTTCTAACGAAGATGCTCTTGCATACGCTATATTGGTTCATGCAGTTAATATGATTATTCAGGTAATCGTCGGTGCTTTGTTTTTCATCCGCGAAAACATTAAAATATTACCAAAAGAAGAAGATTTTGTTAATAATGATATCGAACAAAGCATAAATTCTGAAAAAATTTAGTTTTATAGAGGTGGAATTATGGAATTCAAGGATACTGTCAAACATATTGCAGCACTTGCTAAACTCGAATTTAAAGATAATGAAATTGACATATTTTCTGAACAATTCAAAGAAATAGTAGAATATATTGACACTTTAAATGAAGTTGAATTAGGTGATGTAGAATCACTATCTCAAATTACCGATTTTGAAAATGTTTTGCGGAAAGATGTCACACAATCCTCCGTATCTTTAGAAGAAGCTCTTAAGAATGCACCTAAAAAGAACGAAAACTTTTTCAAAGTGCCAAAAGTTATTGAACAAGAATGAAAAGCATAGCAATTATTCCCGCAAGATATTCTTCGAGTAGATTTCCTGGCAAACCACTTGCCGAAATAAATGGACTACCGATGGTTGTTCTGGTATGGGAGAATATTAGAAAATCACAACTGATTGATAATGTATTAGTTGCTACAGACGATGAACGTATTGCTCACATACTTAATAAATACCATATTCCATTCGTGTTAACAAACCCGCAAATCCCAACGGGAACTGATAGGATTTTTAATGCTTATAAACAAATAAAAGAAGAATTTGATATAATAATAAATGTTCAAGGTGATGAACCCTTACTTTCTGGAAGTGATTTAGACAACCTAATTGATAATTTCAACGTCAGAGAGTTTGATGTTGCTACATTTATTTCGCCAATTGGTAGCTTAGAAGAATTAATAAATCCGAACAATGTTAAGGTTGCTGTTGGAGAAAACAGTCGAGCTTTATATTTCTCACGTTCTGCAATTCCTCATTTGCGTGATCTTGAAATGGAGGAATGGCTGAGAAAACAAACCTACTGGAAACACATAGGGATTTATGCATATAAAGCAAAAGCACTTGAATTTTTTGTAAAAACAGCACAAACAAAAATTGAGCTATCCGAGAAACTTGAACAATTAAGATTATTGGAACACGGCTACCATTTCCAATGTATCCCTTTAAATAGGAAATTAATTGGTGTGGATACACCAGAAGACTTAGAAAAAATCAAAGTTTTGTTGAACAAGAAAAAATAATTATGAATAATATAGATACAGAATTTGTTGATATACCTCTTTGCGTAGATTTAGATGGTACGTTGATTGCAGGAGATACACTTTTAGACGCAACTTTGATTGCAATAAAAAGAAAGCCGTTTATTCTTTTGTTTATTCCTTTCTGGATTATAAAAGGCAAGTTGTTTTTCAAAGAAAAAATACACGAAATTGCTGAGCCTGACTATTCAACATTAGTTTTCAGAGATGAAGTGCTCGAATTTGTTGAAGCAGAAAAGTTCAAAGGACGTATGATTGTTCTTGCCACAGCCTCTTCACAAAAAATTGCTGAGAAAATCGCTGACGAGCTCGGAATTTTTGATCTTGTTTTAGGTTCAGGTAATGGAGTTAATTTGCGTAGTAGTAACAAAAAAGATAAATTGGTCGAATTATTTGGAGAGAAAGGATTCGATTATATAGGAGATAGCTTTGCTGATATTGAAGTTTTTCGAGTCGCAAGAAAATCTTACCTTGCTTATCCAAGCAAAAATGTTTTACTAAAAGCAAAAGCAATAGGAAATTTGGAGAATTGTTTTGAAACTAAATCTGAATTAATTAAACATATTTTAAAGGAAATAAGGATTTATCAATGGGTTAAAAACATTCTCATTTTTTTACCAATTTTACTTGCGCATATTATTCCGATTGGAGAATACGCAATAAAGTTAGTTCTTGCATTTTTGTCATTCAGCTTTGTTGCTTCATCGGTTTATGTGTTAAATGATTTATTAGACATTTCTTCTGATAGACAACACCCTACAAAGAAAAATAGACCATTTGCTTCTGGAGAATTATCAGTAAAAATTGGGTTCTTGCTTTTTCATCTTTTGCTAATTTTGGGATTTGTGTCTGCTTTAATACTATTACCAAGCGAATTTAACATAATATTATTAGTTTACTTTATTTTGACTACATTTTATTCTTTTTATTTGAAACGGGTTTATGTTGTTGATATACTTATTTTATCGTTACTATATACATTGAGGTTAATTGCAGGAGCGGCAGCCGTTGACGTTTTGATTTCTCCTTGGCTTATTGCTTTTTCAGTATTTATTTTTATAAGTTTAGCTTGTATAAAAAGATACACTGAACTATATTCAATGAATACCGGGAATGTAGAACAAGTTTCAGGAAGAGGTTATTTAGTTGACGATATTAACTTAATAAAAACTATTGGGGTAAATAGTGGGCTAATGTCAATTTTAGTGTTTATACTTTATGTCAATAGTAAAGAAGTTCTGGTATTATACAAGCACCCAATATATTTATACATTGTTGCATTTTTTTTATTGTATTGGATAATTAGAATGTGGTTTATTGCCGTACGTGGTAAAATGACAGATGACCCAATTGTATTTACTTTGCGTGATAAAACAGGATTATTTATTTTTGCTTTAATAGTTTTAATTGTTCTGGGAGCAAGTTTATGATAGATAATATTGAATCTTGGGGACGCTATCCAAGAGGAATTCATAAAGAGATGATTAACGTTTTTTGGAGAGATGAACTGCATGATTTCAGCAGAATAAACGGTTCGGTACTTCCTATTGGGTTGCTTAAAAGTTATGGAGATAGTTGTCTGAATTTTGACAATACGTTACTGAATATGTCAGGTTATCATAGATTGATAGATTTCAATGATGAGGAAGGTATAATTACTTGCGAAGCCGGCACAACGCTTTCTGAGATCCTCAATTTTGCTGTTCCACGTGGTTGGTTCCTTGCCTCTACACCAGGAACAAAACAAATAACGGTTGGCGGAGCAATTGCAAATGATGTACACGGCAAAAATCATCATAAAGGTGGAACTTTTGGATGCCATGTACTTGAATTTGAACTTGTTCGCACTGATGGCAAAAGCATAATCTGTTCTCAAACACAAAATTCTGAACTTTTCGCAGCAACCATTGGTGGACTTGGGCTTACAGGAATCATTACTTGGGCACGCTTAAAATTGCAAAGGTGTCCAAGCCCTTTTATTGTTATGGAATCGATAAAATTTGATTGTATAGAAGAATTTTTTGAAATCAACGCTGAATCGGAAAGCCGATATGATTATACTGTTTCGTGGATAGATACCACAGCATCTGGGGCAAATTTAGGAAGGGGAATATATAATCGCGGCAACCACGCAAATCCAGAAGATTTTGATTTACCCAAAGAGGTAAAAGATAAGCCACCTCTCCCCTTCCCATTAGATTATCCTTTTATTAATAATTTCTCTGTCAATGCTTTTAATGTTTTTTATTACAATAAACAAACTCACAAAAAACAGAAGCAAGTTGTACATTATAACCCATTTTTCTATCCACTCGATGCAGTTAATAACTGGAATCGTGCATACGGGAAAAACGGTTTTTTACAATATCAATTTGTAGTTCCTTTTGGAAAAGACTTGTCTACTATCAAGCAGATAATGACAATAATATCTAATTCGGGGTTGTCTTCATTCCTTACAGTGCTTAAAACCTTTGGAAATGTAAAATCGCCGGGAATAATGTCGTTCCCGAGAGAAGGAATAACAATGGCTGTAGATTTTCGTATAAGCAGTCGCACACTCGAAGTATTAAAAGAATGCGATAAATTAGTGCGTAACGCAGGTGGTGTGCTTTACCCAGCAAAAGATGCACGAATGAGCAGAGAAGACTTTCAAACGTTTTATCCTCAATGGATAGAATTAGCTAAATACAAGGACCCTAAAATATCGTCAAGTTTCTGGCGAAGAGTTGTAGGCGAATAATATGCCACTTATCTTTATTTCAGCTGGTGACCCCTCGGGCGACATTCACGCTGCTCGTTTAATGAAGGAGTTGAAAAAAATCATTCCAGATATTGAATTCATTGGAATAGGCGGCTACAGGATGCAAACAGAAGGTTTGCAGTCCATTATTCCAATTCAAGAAATCTCAGTAGTAGGTTTTTGGGAAGTACTAAAAAAAATAAATATTTTCCGAAATTTAATGTCGAATTGCAAAAATATTTTTACAAATAAAAAAGTTGATTTATTTCTTCCTGTCGATTATCCTGGCTTCAATATCAAGCTTGCTAAATTTGCTAAAAGTAAGAATATTCCTGTCGCGTACTATATTGCTCCTCAGCTATGGGCTTGGGGAAAAAATCGAGCCCGAAAATTATCGGGTGTTGATAAACTCTTTGTTGTTTTCCCATTCGAAGTTGATTTTTTTAAACAATTTGGAATAAATGCCGAATTCGTTGGGCATCCGCTGCTTGATAATCCTTTACTTAAAGAAAAATCTTCTGATTTCTCAGAAAGAGAGAATATCATTGCTCTTTTACCGGGTAGTCGGCAACAGGAAATAGAAAAACATTTAGAATTATTCGTTCAGTCAGCCGTACTTTTTAAAGAGACATATACTGACTTTAAAATTGTATTGGCAAAAAATGTAAATACAAATATTGAAAGATACTATAAATTTTTGCAAGATTATAATGTTTTAGTTGAAGAAAACTCGCTGGAATTAATGAAAAAAGCAAAAATCGGGATAGTCAAAACCGGGACATCAAATTTAGAAGCAGCACTTGCAGGGATGCCATTTGTGATGGTTTATAAGACTTCATTTTTTTCTTATGTTTTGAGCAAACAATTAATTGAATTGGAATATATTTCGATAGTTAATATATTGAAAAATAAGACAATTGTCCCTGAAATCATACAGCAAGACGCAAATCCGCAAAAAATTTCTAAATCACTAATAGATATGCTGACAAGTCAAGAAAAAATACAGCTAATTCAAAATGTTTATTCCGAAATTCGTGATAGACTGTGTTCCGCAAGCGCATCTCAAACAACAGCAGAAAAGATAAGAGATTATTTTTTCAAATAAAACAATTAAAAAGCCGTCTTATTAATTAAATTTGTTCTTTGAAAAATGGGGATGACCTGGATTCGACGGGGTGATGGAACTAAAAGCTGCATACCGTGCTTGTTCGGTGCTGCACGTAAATACAACCGGGCAAAAAACAAATGCCAACTATGATTACGCAATGGCTGCTTAATAATTGACAGCCACGTTTTCGGTAAGTTTCTCCTGCTGAGCTTTCCGAAAACGTCGTCTGAGGCAGGATAACAAAGCATTGTTCGAAAGGATGCTTTGTGAAAATTCAACTTTCGATAAGGTGGTGGCGCCTGTGCATCGGCAATCCATCTCACGAAAACCAGTAGATGCACTAAGTATGTAGACGCTTTTGGTGAAGCTCTCCGGACGCGGGTTCGACTCCCGCCATCTCCACAAAAAGGCTTTATGATTTAATAAAACTCGCTATTAATTTTAAGAGATTTTTTAAATCTCTTATTTTATTTTTCACTTTCTTGAGTTTATTATTACAAACTTCTAAATGTTTTACCTTTATCTGTTCTCAAATTAGTAAGATTTCATCAAAAATATTTATTTTCTACATATATTTTGAAAAATAATAAATACAAATTGCAAGTTATAGTTT
>CAKZLY010000034.1 GCA_937127445.1 Eximiradius sp.
TTTTATTTTTATTTTGATTGTCATTCTATTCTATCAAGCAGAAAAATCTGAATTTTTAAGTTATTTAGATAAGATATTAGCAGGAATTTTGTCGCTGTATCTATTTACTATACCTATTTTAAATATTAGGTTTGCTATTGATATTCTTTTAGATAAGCCTGCAAGCGATGAAATACAATTCAACATTCTATCGGTAGTAGTAGATAATATAAAAAACTATTGTGAATTTCGGAGTTTACAAGTTCGCTATGCAGGAAAGAAACTACTCATAGAAATAGAAGTTGTTTTGCCATATGATTTCACAATTGAACAAAAATATGAGTTAGAAAAGCGTTTTGATAAACAAATCAAGGATATCTATTCAAATTCAATTACTCGCTTATACGTAATTCCCTGTAATAGGGATTGCTCTGAAAACGACCAATTAAATTGTCCTATAAAAAACAAACAATAAATAATAAGGATGTTTGCTAAAAATCATTTAGCAAACATCCAATAAGTAGAATTAAATAGTTGATAAAAATATCCCCTATTTGAAATTCACTCTAACACCCGCGTAAAACATACGACCAATTATTGGTCCCCAAATCATCGAACTATCGAAGTGGTTAGAGAATGGATTAAGAGCATCTAAAATTGGGTTTTTCTGAACAAAGTTGGTGAGATTTTCACCACCAATATAAATGTCGAATAGCTTAAATCGCTTTGTTATTTGAGCATTAACGATTGTAAAATCTGGGAAATTTTTCGCAAGACGGAGATTTTCTGGGTTTTGTTCTGTGTTTGGCAATCTACCTCCCCCATTGTACTCAACAGTTAAATCGAAATTCCAGCTGTTGTCAGGGGTATCATACATAACATTAAAATAACCTTTATGTGGGCTTTGAAGTGGCTTCTTTTCTAGTTTACCATTGTAAGTTGTTTTCACGTCGTTTAGTCTATATGCAGTTGTAAAAAATAGTTTTTGTATAGGTTCGAACTGCAAGTCAATTTGAAAGCTATTTGAATATGATTTACCATCAAGATTATAAAAATGAATCGCATTAGGTGAACGGTCTAAATCAGTGATTACTTGATTAATAAAATCGGTTCTATAATATTCAGCATTTAGCGTAAAGTTAGTCCCCAAAAGATTTAAAACAGTGGATATATTTATTCCATAGTTCCAAGCTTCTTCTGGATTTAGTTTTTCATCTATGATAAAGTCACGAGAGCTTGCAAGAAAGCCAACATTTTCAGCATAAATATGTGCAAGACGGTATCCTTTACCAACCGAAGCTCTAATTGTAGTAAGTTCGTCAAATGCATAGCGTAAGTGAAATCTTGGAGTTAGAAATGTTTTATAACCATTTGGGAAATCAGCCCTAATTCCAAGCAAAATTGTCAAATCGTTAATACTTCCAAAATTCCATTCAGCAAGAACGCCTGGTATGGATTCGTATTTACTGATTAATGAATTATCTAAATATTCAATGTAATTATCGTATTGGTAACTTGTGCCTAAGGTAAGTCCATTTTCTTCTAAAGGTTCAAATTGATAAAGAATATTTGTATAGAAAGAATTTTGCTCACCATTATATAACCTTTTTCCGTAGTTTGATTCGTGTTTGTGATGTGTAAATGAAACTATTGTCCCAAGACTGGAAAAAGGCTCATCATTAAAGACAATACCATTTTTTGTAAATGCTTCATATCTATGAGTTTTAACCTTAATTCCATAATAATTTGCATTGTTATTATTAAAATAGCCTTTTTGACCACCTTCACGATTTTCTATTAATGCACGTGCACCCGTAACAGATTCGAACATTTCACTTTCATATTTCCAGCGATTTTGGAAATTCAGCATAGATACTTTAGGTTTATCAATAAATAAATCGTTATTTTTATCAATGGCATTCTGGTAATAATTCACGTGAGCAAGTAACATAGTTGAAATTTTGTCATCTAAACGGAAAGTATGATATGAATTTAGTTCGCTTCGCCCCATCACATCACCATAAACATTGATATGAGTAGGTTCATAGTTTTCAGGTTTCTTGTATTCAATATTGATTTGTCCAGTAATAGATTCAAATCCGGTTGTAACTGACGCAGAACCCTTTGATACTTGAATTGATTCCATCCAGGGTCCGGGGACATACAACAAACCATAGATAGAACCTAATCCTCGAAGTGATGGTATTTTTTCAATCAATAATTGTGAATATGTACCAGCAAGCCCAAGCAACTGTATTCTTTTTGCACCAGAGATTGCATCACTATATTCGACATCGACTGAAGGACTTACTTCGAAGCTCTCAGCTAAGTTGCAGCAAGCTGCTTTGTGCAAACCTTTTGTAGTAATTGTCTCAGTTTTTACTGCATTTGAATGCGATATTTCAATAGCAGATTTTTCACCGACCACATTAACAGTTTCAGTTTTTAAACTTGGTACAAGAACAACTTCAATTTCGCCATCATAATCGTGAACGTGCAGAGTGTCACGTTCGTATCCAACAAAGCTTACAACAATGAAATGTGCTTTCGGAGGCAATTCCATTTTAAAAAAGCCATTATTATCGGTAAATGTTCCCTGATTGCTTCCAATTATTGCAATTGAAGCTTTTGGAAGAGGCTTTTTCTGATTGTTTTCATCAAGTCCGAACACCCTTCCAGAAATTGTTTCTGAAAACAAATTTGAATGCAGAATTAGAAAAATAACGAAGATTTTTAATATGATTTTCATTTTTAGTTCTCCTTTAAAATAATTATTAACAATAAAATCAAAATAGATTTTATTAAGAAATCCTAAATGTAGTAAAGGAGAACTAAACTAGATTAGATGAGAAGTAAATTGAGGAAAATATTATTTTTTGTTTCAGATATTTATAAAAGTCAAAGCTTTCAGAGACATTGAATTCGGAGGCAATTACATCATAATAATGAGGTAAGTTGTAATCAACTTTATGAGTAAAATGAAATGTATTGGTAGAGAAATTAGAATTTTGCAAGGATTTTTCAGAGAGGACAAGATATTTTTCACCATTTTGGCAGCACTTTAAATCTCTGATAGCGAGAAAATCATTGTTTCTTTCAGTAAAATGATTGCAACATAAATTTGAATGATTGGCTGCTGAATTAGTATGATGGTGGTCGCAGCAAATGTGGTCTTTGCAGGTAGCAGCCTCAGCAGATAAAGCAACGACAGCAGAATTTGTTGAATTGCAATAATGCAGATAAACATTTACTCCAATATTTGAAGTAAAGAGACTAATTATTTGCAATATTGCAATTACTTTGAACATTTCAATAAATCATAAATAGCTAAATAATAGCAAAATTATTAAATATAATTATAATAACAAAAACGAATTATCCTACATTTTCATTTACAGGATTATTCGATAAAGGAATATTAGCAGAAGATTGGCTATTACTAACAATTGGAGAACTTATATTGACTGTAGGCTTGCGAGCAGTAATTTTTTCTTGAACAGTAAGTGGAAAGGCACTTGCAAGTTTGTTTTGAACAACAGTTGGTGTTTCTCCGATTTGAACAGAACGAACACCGTCAATAATTACCGAGAGAAGAAACATTTCTTTGTTATGGAGATTTTGTAATTTGTCGGCGATAGGCAACCAAACAATATTTGCCATCAAAATCCCCCACATAGTAGCAATAAAAGCAGTAGCAATATTGTGAATCAATATATTTGGGTCAGATCCAACTGATGCTAATGTATGAATTAACCCCATAACGGTACCAATAATACCCATCGT
Organism: Eximiradius sp.; assembly: GCA_937127445.1. Taxonomy (GTDB): domain Bacteria; phylum Bacteroidota; class Ignavibacteria; order Kapaibacteriales; family UBA2268; genus JAKIZO01. The sequence goes on from CAKZLY010000034.1 coordinate 3,763, forward strand.
AGGAGAATATCCACCAAGTTTATTGAAAAGACTTATGTAGGTATTATGTCGCTCTGTAATAGAATTGACTTCTGCTTCATAAATCTGTATTAAAGTCTCCTGATCAGCACCATCAATACAGGCTTGGAAAAATTTCCTCATATAAGGATGCTCTACTTTATTGAGCTTATCTTCTAAAGAGAGAATCCCCTCGCGGCGAGAAATTGCTGAAAAAGAGACAATTTGATTAATAATTTTTTGGACGTCATACTGATGTGGGGAAAAGGTAGCAAGTAAAACATTCGGAATTTTCTTAAACACTTCCCAAGAGCTTCCTGCAAAACCAGCAGCAAGAGTTCCACCAAAAACAATCAACATTGCCGGTAACATAAAAAGAGTGCCACTACCGCCTCCTTCCCAAAAGTAAGCGCCAAAAATTGCTATTAACCCGGCTATAATTCCCAGCAATGTATTAGATTTCATTCAAAATAAATATATTTTACATTAATATTAATAAATTTTAGACTGAAAAATGCAAAAAATATTGAAAATTACCTTAAAAAATCCATTAAACTTTTTTGAAGAAGATTTGAGCCAATTTGAAGAGAGTACTGAAGAGCAATTTCCTCTAATCGTAAATCCATGGTAACCTTTGCATAATCAGTATCTTCATTTACAGTTTTAAGCTCTTTGTATCTAATAACCTCTTCGCTCATTTGCGAAGATATGTTTTCCATTCGGTTGCGTCTTGCAGAAAGTTGAGCTGTTAAATTGTTAAGTTTTTCATTAGTAACGGCTAATTTAGATTGAAGATCGTTTAATACTTCAACATCAAATTTAGATAACGAGTCGGTAGGCTGACGAGGCGAACCATCTGAATTAAAGGAAAGAATGTTGTATATTTTAATTATATTCTCGAAAAACTCAATTCCGCCGGATCCAAACATTTCATCAGCTGTTACATTGATTTTTTCTGTGGATTTAGAATCTTTGTTAATAATTCTATCTTCGAAATTACCTTTGAAATAAACTTTAAGACCTGATGGATTATCAGGAGTTGATTGTTCCTGAACAATTTCAAATGGGAAATTTGTTGACTGTGGAGGTTCTGGAGTAATGGAATCGACAGTAGATTTTGTTCCAGAAAATAATAATTTTCCGTTAAAATCAGCATTCGCATCCTTAATAATGTCTTCGAGCAATCCACGAATATTAACACCTATAGAGTAGGTATTTCCAGCTGCTCCAGCATGTGTAGCATCAATGGTCAATTGTCGAATTTCACCAATTTTGTCGGAAATAGACTGCAATTTATCTTCTGATGCTTGCATTTCTCTGATAGATTGATCGATTATATACTTATATTTTTCGTTTTCAGCAATAAGAAAATCCATATTTTTAACTCGTACAAGTTTTTCTGGAGCATCGGCAAGATTGACAATGTTTTTGCCAGTAGAAAGGCGAATTTCATTTTTATACTTACTATTTTGGATATTATCCAAATTTCGCAAGTATGTATTAACTGTCAATCCATTTGAGATACGCATAAAGCACTCCTTCTACTATCTGCCAAGATTAATTATAGTAGAGAGCAAATCGTTTGTAACATTAACAATTCTCGAAGCTGCTTCGAAAGCTTTCTGAAAACGAATAAGATTAACAGCTTCCTCGTCTACATTGACACCAATGACTGACTCGCGTTGATTGGATAGCTGCTCAGCAACAAGTCTTGTTGTATCTTTTCCAGTAGTCGCCTCACGACTTAAAGTGCCGATTTTACTAATAAATGCAGAATAGAATTCGTAAGGTCTTTGATTATTAAGGAATTTTGAATCTTGAGCGATGCGCCCTATGGCAAGAGCAATTTCAGCGTTGCCAGGTTCGCTTGGATTTTTCGAAAAAGGTAAATTTTCAGGGGAGTTTTTTATATCATCAGATATTTTAATTGTAGCAGCGGTAATTCGACCAGTTGACGGTTCAAAAAATAATCTTCCTGGCGGGGGTGAGGTTTTATCGTTAAGACCATAACCGGAAATCACTAACTGATTTATTTTTTGAGCAAGAGCATCGACGAAATCATCAAGTTGCTTGACAATTGAAAAACCTTTACTCTCGAGTGGGTCTAATGTTTCATTAAAATGCTTTAAATTTGAGGCCAATTCTCCCGATTGTGGAGTAATGCGAGTAGCCAAATCTTTTGCTTTATCGTATATTTCAATTGCAATTGAGATTTCACCCGAGGCAGAATTATTTAAGTCAACTCTTCTAATTTCATTGTAGTTTGAACCAGTAATCAAATTCATTCCATTAAGAAACACGTTGGCAGAACCATCTTGTTCGAAAGATACAGTAACACCAGCTAATTTAGACAATTCTTCCAATTTAAGCTGACGTTGGTCAACGTATGTTTGAGCTTCGGTTTGAGAGAGGGTTTTAGAATTAGCAATACTTTTATTTAGATTTGCAACTTCGGTAAGTAAGGAATTAATTTGATTAACATTTAAAGAAATTTGGGTAGCAAGTTCATTACGTGCTTCCGAAAGTTGCTCAGAAGTGCGATTAAGTTTTTCAACAAGAGTTTGTGCTTTACCCAGGATATCTTCTCTAAGACCAATATCTTCTGGTTTAATCGCCAATTTTTCGAAAGCCGAAAGAAAACTATTAATGTCGTTCTGAATATTTAATTCACTTGGTTCAGCAAGAATTGCTTCAATTCTCTGGAAGATTTCTTCATCATTTTCAAAGGTGGAATGACGGGCAACTGTTGAACGAAGTTCTCTATCGAAAAATTCTTCACGGAAAGTTCGCAATTTTTGAGCAACAGCACCCGTTCCGATAAACTGCCCATTACGGAAAAGTGGAGAAGATTCGCTCAAAACAGCAGAACGTCGGGAATAGCCAGCAGTGTTAACGTTAGCAATATTATTGCTGGTAACTTCTATCCCGAACCGTTGAGCAAGTAATGCTCTCTTCCCTATTTCCAGAGCAGAAAATGATGACATTTTTCAACCTATCAAGAAAATATAAATTCTTTGCCATTTAATATTTTTTTAAATTTTTCGGCATCTTCAATAATAGAGCTTGCTTCACCAAATTTTAAACGGTTTGCTCTTTTAAGATTATCAATACATTCATTTAAAGCAAGCTCAGCAAGAAATGAATTTTTATCCTTTGCAAGTTTAGATTTTGAGCAATAGCTTTCTTCAAGGTATTGGGAAAGTTCGCTAATACTATTTTCCAACTTACTATTTATTGAATAAATATCCATCTCAGAGTTAGGTAGTTTTTTTCTGAACTCTTGAATTTTTTGAACAAGCTCAACTGCTTTTTTCCAAAGCAGTGTTTCTTCGTAATTTTGTGGTGTGCTCATTTTTTGCCTCCTTACAATTAAATAACATCCTTGTAAAAACAATAAATATTCCAAATTTAAATTTGGACGTTGCAGACGTAATTATTACCATTAGAAAGCACAGCTAATATATTGGAAACATTTGACTTAGCACGGTTAGCAAGCATTCTATTAGTAAGGTTCAAATCTTGTAGAATATTAACCAGCTTGGCTAAATTTCGCTTTAATTTACGTAACTCTTTTGCATCTTCATTTAGGAATTGCTTTTCGATAGTTGAAAGTTTCATCTTCAAAGCTTCAGTTCTTGAAATTTTTAGCCAGGACATTAAGTAAGCAATGCGTTGTTCTTCAGCTTGGCGCAAGCTTTTCGCAAGTTCTTCTTGGAATGAAGTAATCTCTTCGAGTTCTTTGATATTGAATTTTACTAATGCAACTTTTTGGCGTTCAGCGAGACGAATCATCTCTTGAAGAAGTTGCTGTTCGAACTGGAGAAAATTGAACAGTTTGGCTAACATTTTGACCACTCCATTGGTATTTATTATTAATTTTCATCCTGATTTAAGTTTCTCTTTCATTAAACATATCGGCATAACGCAAAACTTTCTTTACATACTGCTGAGTTTCGCGAAACGGTGGAATATTACCATATTTTTGAACATTGCCAGGTCCAGCGTTATATGCTGCAAGAGCAAGAGATAAATCACCCCCAAAAGTATCGAGCATTTGACGAAAATATTTCGCTCCTCCCATTATGTTTTGATATGGCTCGTATGGATTCTTTACACCAAGTTCGAGTGCTGTGCCATCCATCAATTGCATTAAACCCTTTGCACCTGCAGGTGATGTTGAGTTTGGAATTCCAGCAGATTCAGCAGTAATAATTGCTTTAATAATGTTTTCAGGTAAATTAAATCGCTTAGAAGCTTCTGAAATAATTTCAGAGTATGGATTTAAACGATTTTTCACTCTATCAATGAAATTTCCGTTTAAATTTTGATTATAATTAATTGGAATATTTTTCTTAGGTGCTAATTCGTTATTTTCTTTGACAGAAATAGGAACATTTACAGGTAATTCTTTAGAGCTGATAGCAGGTAAGTTTTCGCCAGTAAAGTTTAAATACATAGCTTCGGCAATACCAATTCCTTTGCCAATTTTTGAAACTTCTTCCGAAAAAAGCATGTCAGCATAACTTTCAAGGGTGTCTGCCCCAAATCCAATTTCTTCACCGCTGTTTTCTCCTTTGGAAAGCATAGCCTGTTTCATTTGTTTAAGCATTAAATTGATAAAAATCGCCTCAAAACCACGTGAAGCATTAGCAAATCCTGCTTTTTCCTCATCTGATAATGTTTTTTTGTTAGTATTTGTTGTTTGAATATGCTTATACTCATCAATTTTGCTTTGCAACATTGATGAATTACTTAAACTATTATCATAAATTGGCAAATCCACACAACACCTATTGAATTATCAACTCACCTTGTAAAGAACCTGATTCTTTAAGAGCCTGGAAAATTGCTATCAAATCTCGTGGTTTAACTTGAAGTAAATTTAGAGCATCGGCGATATCTTGAACAGTAGCACCGCGGACAACCAGAGCAGAAGCAGCTCTAACTTCTTCTTGTGTTGTTATTTCTGCACTTTCAGCAATTTGTGGCGGCCTAATTGTGAATGGAGCTGGTTGCGGAACAAGTACTTGTTTTTGAATTTGGATTTCTAATCCGCTATGGGCAATGACAGCAGGAAGAAGTTGGACGTTTCCCCCAACTACAATTGTACCAGTTCTTTCATTTATTACTACTCTTGCAACGGGGTCTGCATTCACATTAAGTCCCTCTATTTGGGCAATAAATCCAAAGATTTGAGCTTGGGATAGTCCACCGGGCAACTGAACCTGTACACTACCAGCATCGATTGGAGTCGCAGTGCCATTAAGACCAGGGGAAACATTAATGGCGTCGACAATTCGTTGAGCAGTAGTAAAATCAGGTTCTCGAAGGGTGATAATAACAATATTATTATTGATAAAATTGGCATTAATATTTCTTTCTAGTATCAAACCATTAGGAACACGACCGCTTGTGGTAACATTTTTTCCGAGCCGTGAACCAAATGCTTGATAATCGTATCCACCAACTGACAATGGACCTTGCGCCATACCAACAATTTCACCTGTTGACAAGGACAAAGGCGTCATCAAAAGTACTCCACCTTGAAGCGATGAAGCATCACCTATTGAGGAAACCTGAACATCTACTTTTGTTCCTGATGCTGCAAAAGCTGGAATGTTTGCAGTTACCATAACAGCTGCAACATTGCGAGTTCGTGGATTAATCGAAGGCGGTGTGAGCCCAAAACGTTTTAACATATTTACGACAGATTGAACTGTAAAAGAAGCCTGTGGATTATCACCAGTTTGGTTTAGTCCCGTAACAAGTCCGTATCCAATTGCTTGGAAGCTCCCAGCACCCTGAATTGTCGCAATATCCTTAATCCGAGCGGCATTTGCATCGAAACAGAATATAAGTAGGGGAAAAATAAGCGACAGTATTTTAGTTTTGGTTTTCATATTCATCAAAACAAAATTCTCAAAAATCTTGTTATAAGTCCAGGTTCTTGTGTTTTTGAAACAGTTCCATCACCTTCGATAAGTAAAGTTAAGTCCATAATGTTATATGAATAAACGCTATTATCTGAATTGACATCAACGGGACGAACAATTCCGCGAATGGTAATAGTTTGTATCTCACCGTTGACTTTTGTTGTGCGTTTTCCTTCGATAAGTAAATTGCCATTTGGTTGAACTTCAACTACCCGAGCGCTTAGCCTTGAACGAATTTTTTCGTTGCGGGTGGTCCGCCCTGAACCACGAAAATTATTGTTTGTGCCGATATTGCCATTTATATTAGTATTTGAAGTACCTGTTGAAACGCCCACTCCACCACTTAATTCAGTTGATTTTCTTTCTTCAGTTGAAGCGTTGTTATCTGCCTGAGTGTCTTCTACTATATACACCATAATTGCATCATCAACCTGGAAAGCTTTTACATCAGAGAATAAAGAACGTAAGCTTTGCTCTTGTGGCTTAAATTGAGCTAATGCAAGTTGAGAATAGAGCAGCCCCAAGAATATTAAAAATAACTTTTTCATTTTTATCTCGACGAAATTGAATTATTAGAAAGAAGAACAAATCCAAATTCATTCACGGTTCCGGTAAGAATAATATTGCCCTGACCGTTTCTTTTCACACGAATAACGTCACCTGCCCCACCATTTTGCAGGGCTGTCCCTAAGGTTTTTATTGAAATTGCACCTGATTGAGCAATAATGGTCACAATTTGTCCTTTTTTTATAATAATATCATTAGATAAATCACTGATTTTTAATGGATTATTTTTCGGTATTCCATTTTTAGCTATTTTGCCAACAATTGAGTAATCAACCACTAAATCGTTTTCATTATAATTAGTTATATCAAATCGTTTAATAGTAAAATCAGCATTAGATAAAGTTTCTCCACTACGAACAAAACGAGTAGTTACAGGTATTTGACGGAATTTTCTGATTTTAACTCGAGTTTGTTCAGTTGAAATAATTTTCCCATCCTTAATGAAATCCACCCATACAAAACCTAATCCTTTGAAATCTTGAAAGTTATGTCTTAAAGATGCTGAGACAGAACTTTCTACGAAAGAAATTGGACGAATATTTTGAACAATTTCAATCTCAATATCATTATTAGTCTGAGATTTGAGAAAATTGTAGATGGCATTTTCAATTCGCTCTTTCGAAAAAGTCGATTGAGAATATGAATTAGAGGTATTCGCAAACAAAAACAAAAATAATAGCAATATTTTAAGGCAACGAACCATTTTTGGCTACCGTTTCAGATTAACAGCAGTTGAAAGAATATCATCAGCGGTTTTAACTGATTTTGAATTTAGTTCGTAAGCACGCTGAGCTGTAATCATATTAACCATTTCCTCTACAATATCAACGTTTGCAGATTCGAGGTGGTTCTGAATAATTTCGCCAGTATTGTTAGTTCCGGGAATTTCAAAGAATGGCTGTCCCGAAGCAGGAGTTTCTTGATAAAAATTATCTCCGATTGATTTAAGTCCGGCTGAATTGATAAACCGAGCAAGTTCGATTTGTCCTAAAACTGTTGCGTCAGTTGAGCCTTCAGTAAGTATACTTACTAGTCCATCTCTTGAAACTTGAATTTCTATCGCATCGGATGGAATTGTAAATCCCGGATCGAGTGTATATCCTTGCGAGGTAACAATTTGTCCATTTCTATCGAGTTGGAAAGAACCATCGCGAGTATAAACAAGATTTCCGTCGGGCTTTCGAATAACAAAGAAGCCTTCACCATTAATCGCCATATTCAACGGATTATTTGTTGAAGCAATATCACCCTGTGTGAATATTTTCGTAGTTGCAACAAGTTCGGTTCCAGAGCCTATTTGAACTTCGTTTAGAGGCTCTACACCGGAACGAGCAACATTGCCGGCGGGGCGAAGTGTTTCATAAAGCAAATCCTGAAACTCGGGACGAACTTTTTTAAATCCTGTAGTATTAACGTTTGCGATATTATTGGCGATTACCTCAACATAGCGTTGTTGAGATGAGAGCCCGGTTGACGCTGTTCTTAATGTTTTGTCCATTTTAAAACATCCCTGTTTATATTAATTATTGATATCTTCCTATTGCAATACTTTTATCAAGAGTGCTATCATTGGTAGCAATCACTTTACTACCTGCTTCGAACATACGCTGAAGTTCAATAAGTTCAACCATTTCTTTAACAACATTAACGTTTGAGCCTTCAATCCATCCTTGCTTAATAACGACATCATCAGGATTAACAGGTTCGACTTCTGCCATCCATTTCGCGATAAAATGCTGGTTAGAAATACGTTGAATTGTGTTATTATCCTGGGGTTTGGCGATGATTATGGTGCCGATTTCACGATTATTGGCAAAAACGTGTCCATTGTCAGTGATTTTAATATCAACCGATTTAAAATCTGTGAAACCTTCTTTTGAGATTAGGAATTCTTTTGGTATTACTAAATCACCGCCATATCCTTGTAATTTTTTGCCATCCTTGGCAATTATTTCCCCATCCGTGTTTATTGTGAAATTCCCCGCTCTGGTTAGATAATCCTTCCCCTCGATATCCTTCAGAACAAAGAAACCATCCCCTTGTATAGCCAAATCTAATGGATTGTCTGTTTGCTGGAAGCTTCCTGCTTCAAATACAGTATATGAGCCAATTGGTGGGTCATTTTGTTCGACATCACCTTTTACATTATAAAAATTAGCTCGTGCATCAATAAGATTTCTTTCAAAAACGCCTTGTCTTTTAAATCCAGTTGTATTGGCATTTGCCATATTGTTTGCTGTTACTTCAAGTCTGGTCTGCTGGTTGAGCATACCCAGAGCTGCTGTAAAAAATTCTTTTAACATTTCGTTTCATCCTTGAAAAACTAAAATACTTGCTACAATGATTATGCCATTAGATTTTTCAGTTGATTGACAGACAGTTCAACTTTGTTAATCAATTGAAATTAAAATAAGTTATAAGTATTGGTAACAAGATGAAATCAAGTTGAATATTAAACAGTGGGTTTATGAATGAACAAAAATAACCACCAAGATGGTTATGATTTTCGCAAATCTTTTAGAGGAAGTTTAATAAAGAAAGTAGAACCTTTTTCTAATTCGCTTTCCACCCTGATAGAACTATGATTTATTTCAGCAAATTCTTTGCAAAGGACTAATCCAAGACCTGTGCCGACTTCATTCGCGGTCCCAAGAGTAGAGTTATAGCTATCTATTTTGAAAAGATTATCTAATGTAGCTTCGTCCATACCGACGCCGTCATCTTTTACATAAAGCTCAACATAATTATCGTCAATAGTCCGGCAACCAATCCAAACATTTCCACCATAGTTAGTAAACTTAATTGCATTAGAGATTAAGTTTCTAAGTATTGTATTTAATATGTTTAAGTCAGAGAATACTTTAATAGAACTATTAATTTCGTTGTGTAAAGTAATTTTTTTAGCATCTGCAGTAGCAAACGAAAGTGAAATATTTAGTTCAATAATCTGAAATAAATCAACGAATTCAGGAATGTATTTAATTTTACCACGTTGAATGCGGGACCAATTGAGCAAATTATCAAGAAGCTTATGGAGATTAATAGCAGATTTATTTAGAGCAGTTGCAAGTTCCTGAATATCTTTTGTAGAAAGCTGATTAATATTTGAGGATAGATATTTTGTTAAACTCATAAAACCTTGGAATGGCGATATTAAATCGTGAGCAATTACAGAAAAAAACTTATCTTTTGCAGTAAGCAATGCTTTTAGTTGTTCTTTAGAATTTCGAAGTTGTTTGTTAAGTTCCATAATTTCAGTTGCTCTTTCATCAGTCAACCTGTTGGATAGTTTAAGAGCGACAATTAAATTTTTCATTTCTTCTTCGTTTCTTCGTTGCTCAGTAATATCCATAGCAGAGCAAACTAAAAATTCGACTTCATTTGTTTGGAAATTCACTTTTGGAGTAACCTTTACTTTAAGTAGTCGCTTATTTCCGAATTTATTAAAAATAAATTTATCAAAATATTGAGGATATTTGCTTTTCCAGACTTTACTAAAAATATCTTTTAGTTCAGAAGCTTCGTAGTAAGGAAGGAAATCATCCAATGAAATCGGAACAGAAGTATCTTCCACTCCAAAAAAATCTGCAAAGGAATGATTAAATAGTTTTATCGAAGAAGGTGAATTCATATACCAAATAAGCAAATCTACATTATCGAGCAGCAATTGCTGCTCAAAAGACTTATTATTAAGTTTTCTTTCTGCAAGTTTTTTTTCAGTAATATCTTCAATGATAATAATACCACCATTAAATTCATCATTGTAGGAAAGCGGAACACCTCGGATATTACAAAAGATTGGTTCTTGAGTTTTTTCAATTTTAACTTTAATGTCCTTCAATTCAATAATATGATTTTGAAGAACTTTCTTTATCTCATTGCAGTAGTCAGCTGTACAAAAACCTTGCGAAGCCAATTCTTTCCCTATCACGTCTTCTTTTTTATACTTATTGCGTAAAAAAGCTGAAAAAAAGTAATCATTAGCAAATATAATCTTACCTGAATTATCTAAAACGACTATTGAAATTGGGGATTTATCAGCCAAAGTTCTGTATTTTTCTTCACTATCAGCATAGGCTTTTTCCAGTAATTTTCGTTTGGTAATATCTGCAATTTGGAGAGCCAGAAACCTCTTATCCAGAGGGTAAACTGTAATTTCATAAAACCTGTTAGTATTTTTGTTTGATAGCTCAAAAACACTTGGGACTGTGATATTAGATAATTTATCTATAAAAGTAAGAATATCAGAAGAAAACAGATAAGATAGTTTATTAATGCTTTTGTTTAGAAAATCACTCTTTGATACTTCGAAAAAATCTTCAAATGCTTTATTCGCATCAAAGAAAATATAATCGAATTTATTATTTTCAACAGGAACAATCTCTAATAATACAAGAGCATTATTCATCTTTTCGATGAACTGATTATAAATATCTTCTCTTTTCATAAACAAATTATAAAATTACATATTCAACTTAGAATATATATAATCGACACTTTTGAAAATTTCTTTAAAATCAAATAGGCTTGAAAGTTCTTCATCTGTAAAATATTGCATTAATTCATCATTCTCTTTGAGAGATTGAAGAAAAGAAACTTTTTCGTTCCAGGTTCGCATTGCAGATTTTTGAACTAATTCGTAAGCGATTTGCCGTTTAAGCCCTTTACGGGCAAGTGCAAGAAGAACTTTTTGAGAATTATATAAACCGTTTGTAATTTCAAGGTTTCTCATCATATTTTCGGGGTAAACGATGAGATTATCGAGAAGATTAATAGCACGACGAAGGATATAGTGACAAGAAATTGTGCTATCGGGGAAAATAATCCTCTCAACAGAAGAGTGTGAAATATCACGTTCGTGCCAGAGAGCATTGTTTTCGATTGCCGCCAGTGCATTTGTCCGTAGAAGCCTTGCTTGCCCACAAATGTTCTCGCTACTTATTGGATTGCGTTTATGAGGCATAGCAGAACTTCCTTTTTGACCTTTGGAGAAATATTCTTCTGCTTCGAGCACTTCCGTTCTTTGCAAATGGCGAATTTCTGTGGCAATTTTTTCGAGCATAGAGCCAATCATAGCAACTGAATGCAAAAATTGCGCGTGGCGGTCGCGTTGAACAACTTGTGTAGATATAATTGAAGGACGCAATCCTAATTTCTCGCAAACATATTCTTCGATAAACGGAGGAATATGTTCGTAAGTACCAACTGCACCACTAATTTTGCCAACTGCAATTTCATCAATTGCTTGTTCCATTCTGTTTATATTTCTTCGGCATTCATCTAACCATAAAGCAAATTTCAACCCAAAAGTCATTGGTTCAGCATGAACACCGTGGCTACGACCAATGCAAACAGTATATTTAAATTCATTTGCTCGTTTAATTAATACTTGTTCCAAATTTTGGAGTTCTTTAATAATAAGTTCGCCAGATTGTTTAGCTTGAACAGCAAGAGAAGTATCGAGGACATCGGAAGAAGTCATACCTAAATGAATGAAACGAGAGGGCTCGCCGACTTGTTCTTCAATACTTGTTAGAAAGGCAATAACGTCGTGTTTAGTTGTTTGCTCAATTTCGTTAATCCGATTGATGTTAATTTTTGCTTTACTTCTAATTTCGTTTATGATTTCAGGAGGAGCAATACCAAGTTTCACTTGTGCTTCGCAAGCAAGAATTTCGATTTCAAGCCAGATATTGAACTTATTTTCGTCTGACCATATATGAGCCATTTCAGGCAAGGTATATCTTTCTATCATATTAAGAAAACACTAAATAATAAACATAAATTATTATCAAAATTAAAGAAAAATCTTTATTTTTCTTAATTAAATTATGGCACATTTTAAGAATTACTATTTTGAGGTTTGAAGTGAAATTCTTCTGTTCAGTGTTATTATTGATTTGTTGTGCCACGATAGCAAGTGCAAAACAACCTCTTTGTGCATTTAGAGTAGAAAATATATGGTATTTCTTAACCGAGGATGGTAAAGAAATGTGTAAGCCAATGATTTTAGACGGGATTTCGCATTATTCTGAAGGCAAATTTGCTGCAAGGAAAAGAACAAAGGATACAGTATATTTTGCTTATTTTGATACAAAAGGAAGAGAACTATTTAAAGCAAACACCTCGCTTCCGTTTCAATTCAAGCAAGGTTTCGCATTGACAGTAAAATATTTAGATGAAAAAGGAACTCAACGATTATATGGTATGATTGATAGCACGGGAAAAACTATTTTTGAGAATGTTTTGCCTGATGTATTGGAATTTTCAGATTCTTTGGCATATATAGATAACAATAATAGGAAAGGATACATAAATTTAAATGCAGAATTTGTAATTCAAATACCAGATACACTAGTAGGTTATAGATTTTCGGAGGGATTGGCGGCTGTTTCGAATGCTGAAATGAAAGTTGGTTTTATTAATAAAAGTGGTGAAATTGTTATTCCATTGAAATATTACGAAGCCGGTATTTTTTCTGAGGGATTATGCAAGGTATTTGGAGACAACGGCTTTGGATTTATTAACAAACAAGGTGATTTAGTAATTGCTCATCGTTTTGACGAAGCAAGAAATTTTGTCGAGAATAGGGCATTCGTAGGTATTCTGGATGATGAATATAAACTAACTTGGGGTTTTATTGATAAGGATGGGAAAATGATTGAAAGCTACATTTATTCCAATGTACTGGATTTTAGCGAAGGATTAGCATCTGTTCAAAAAGATAAATACTGGGGTTTTATTGATAAAAATGGCAATACGGTCTTAGATTTCAAGTATAATGATGCTGATAGTTTTAAAAATGGTTTAGCTTTTGTAGTCGATAGACAAAATAAAAAGGCTGGATATATAGACAAGCAGGGAAATTTTATCATAACATTCAATAAATTTGAAATTCTCATTGATTTTAGAAGTAACAGGAAATTCTTTAACTTCCAATAATATGAATCGAACGATATTTTTTTTGCTTTTCTTTGCTTCATTTAATTTATTTAGCGAGGAAATTGATACAAATAAAGTATTTCGGCTTAAACAATTGAATATTGAGGACAGCAGAATTGTTTCGCAAAAGGAGCTTGAATTTTCTGCAATTAATATTCTTACAAGAAGTGATATTGAACGTTCAAATTATTTTCAGATAAGTGAAATAATATCGAAATCACCAGGAGTTTTCATAAAAAATTATGGAGGACTTGGAGGATTAAAAACTGTTACATTGCGTGGAACAAATTCAATGCAAACAGTTGTAGCATTTGATGGCATTCCATTGAATTCCATTCAAAATGGGAGTTTCGATTTAACGGGAATACCACTAAGCATAATTGACAAAGTTGAGGTTACACGAGGTGGGGCAAGCAGCTCTTTTGGGAGCAATTCAATTGCAGGAGCGATAAATTTTATTCCCAAAATTGTTGATAGAAACGAACTTGAGTTGTTTGTAAAACACACTTCTTTTGCAGAGACTCAGGTAATGTCTTCGTATAATTTTAAAATCAGTTCTGTAAAAAATTCAATAAATATTGATTGGACAAACGGTCCTGGTGATTATCCTTTCGAGTACTTACAATTTGGGGAAAAGAAAACTGTCAGAAGAAACAATAATTATTTTAAAAATTTCGCCATCTCATATAGTAATGAATTTTTGGACAGTATTAGTAATTTTAGAAACACGATAATTTATGAGAAATCAAAAAGAGGTGTTCCTGGTGCTATTTTGCAAGGTAGAATTGAGTCAACGAAAGCAAATTTAAGTGAGCAGAAAGTATTTGCAAAAAGTAGTTATGATTATTTTCAGTTAGAGAATTTTTTGGCTGGACTTGATGCTGCTTACAGATATTCATATATGCAATTTATTGACCCAGAACTGCCTTCGATGAATGGAATTGGCACAAGCAATATATTTGCAACCAATGATTTTATTTTTCAAGCAAAAATAGGATTTAATTTTGAAAACAATGAGATATTTTTAAGGACAGGGACTAATTGTTCGCTACTCGAAGGAGATATGCTCGACCCAAAAGCAGGAGCAAAAGTTCATCGACTAAATCTGTTTATAACAGTAAGTTATTCGAATGTATTATATCTTTTTAATTCAAAAATTACATCTAATATTTCTTCTAGAGCTGATTTTTTTGATGATGGGGGTCCATCCTTATCACCATCAATTGGGTTAAAAATTGATTATGATTATGTCTATCTTAAAATTCTGAATTCATTTAATTATCGGAAACCAAGTTTTAACGAAATGTATTATCTGAACTATGGAACAAAAGATTTGCGACCTGAGAAATCCTCAAATTACACTATTACTTTTGGAAGCAATTACCTTGAGAAAGTTCAGGTTGATTTCAGTGCCTTCTTAATAGAAACAAGAGACCAAATTATTGCAATTCCCAAAAGTCCTATCTCTTGGAGTGCTGCAAATATTGATAAAGTTGAACATAAAGGACTGGAACTGTCATTACTGGGTAAATATTCTGAAATTTTTCTTGAAAAAATTGGGTTTAATTGGACATTACAATCATCTATAAACAAGACAAAAAGTTCGCTCTTTTATAATAAACAGTTAATATTGACACCACAGGAAATTATAAATGGATATATATTAATGAACTTTCAATATCTCAAATTTTCAGTTGATTTTGACTATACTTCATTCAGATATACTGACCCAGAAAACAATAATAATAGCATCTTACCTAAATACTTGCTTCTCGACTTTGGAATAATAATTCCTATCGAGATAAAGGAAAAAGAATTAAATGTTGTTATGGATTGTAAGAATGTTCTCGACAAGCAATACGAGATTATTCCAAATTATCCGATGCCTAAAAGACAGTTCATAGTTGGGTTAAATATTAAGTATTAGATTACCAGACCCATTCATGCTTGCTTTCACGTGTCATTAATTCATTTATCGCTTCCTTAGGCGATAAGTTTTCGAAGAGAATACGATAAACTTGTTGAGTAATAGGAAGTTCGACATTATGTCGCTCACCAAGTTCAATAGACGAAATAGTTGTCGCAACACCCTCGGCAACCATTTTCATAGATGATGTGATTTCAGATAAAGATTTTCCTTTACCAATTAGTTCTCCAACCAGTCTATTTCTACTATGCTTGCTATTGCAGGTAACAAATAAATCACCTAATCCAGATAATCCGGAAAATGTCCACGGGTGAGCACCACAAGCAACACCAAGACGAACAATTTCTGCAAGCCCCCGAGTAATTAAGGCAGCTTTTGTGTTGTCGCCATATCCGAGACCATCAATTATACCGGAGGCAATTGCTAATACATTCTTTAATGCACCACCAATCTCTGCCCCAACTACATCATTGGATGAATAGACACGAAATTCAGGAGTTGAGAACATTTCCTGGCATAGTTTTGCTTTGGAAATGTCGATTGAAGCAGCTACGACAGTAGTAGGGATTTTTCTCGATACTTCTTCGGCATGCGATGGACCACTTAGAACGATGAAATTGTCTTCTGGTAAATTAGTGATTTCAAAGAAAATCTGTGATATTCTGTAAGTTGTATTCTGTTCAATACCTTTGGATGTATTGATAAGTATTTTATTGGAAAAATCAATATTAGCCAATTTAGAAAATACTGAACGAATATATTGTGTTGGGACAGCATTTACAATAACATCATATTGTGCTAATTCATCGAGTGAGTTTGTTGATGTCAGTTTTGAATTAAGAGTTATTCCGGGAAGATAAGTGTTATTTATATGCAATGAATTTATCTCATCTGCGACTTCTTTTTCATTTGCCCAAAGCAATACATCAAATTGATAAGACAACAAATTTGCAAGTGTAGTCCCCCAGCCACCTGCACCAATAACCAAAACTCTTTTCAAATTACTTATCCGCCTTACTGAAAATTTTGATTAGATGTAAATTTTTGAAACGATTTTCCTGCCCTCTAAGAAGACGTTTAATATTTGAACGATGAGTATAAATAACTAATAAAGTAATCAGAAAAGAAAAATACACTAATATTTCATAATTAGGAATATTAACATGGAATAAATTATATCTAACAATTAGCGAGGAAGGTAAAGTGAAGGCAGCTGCGATAGAACCCAAAGACACATATCCGGAAAAAATCACTGCGAGTATAAAAATTCCAAGAGCAATCGAAACATCAACTGGAAGAATAGCTACCATCATCCCGGCAGTTGTATTTATGCCTTTTCCACCTTTAAACCCAACAAAAACGGAAAAAACATGACCTAATATTGCAGAAATGCCAGCAATAATTTTCACAATTGTGATATTTTCAAAACCAGTGGTATTGGGAAATGAAATTCCATTAGCAATAATTGGAGCAATAAGAACAACTGCAAGAACACCTTTTAAAATATCTATAATTTGAACGGCTAGTCCCCATTTCCAACCTAACACACGGAAAGCATTAGTGCTGCCCATATTACCGCTACCTTTCTCACGGATGTCGAAACCGAAGAAACGTTTGCTGATAATAACTGCGGTTGGGAAAGAGCCTAACAAATAGCTAAATAAAGATACGATTAAAATTTTAAGAATAGCTTCCATAAAATAAACTTAACACAAAATACACAAAAATAAGATAACAAAAATAATTTAAAAAATTATATTATTCAAACATAAGCATTAAATAATAATAAGTAACGCTAATAATCAATAAATATTATAAAGCAGTAGGCAAAAAACATTGCCTACTGTCTTAGAACAAAAAATTATAAATATCTATGAATAATACCTTCGTGGCGTTTGAAAATTGGTTCGTAATTCTTTACTTCTCGACCGAAACATACGCCAAGTTGTTCGTAGAAAGCAATTTCCTGTAAATCAACATATCTTTGTTTAATTGCTTCCGAGGTTGGTAAGTAAGAAATCTCATTACCTTCGACACCAACGACAGTAACTCCGTAAATTCCTTCAAGAAGAAGAAGAACAGCAGCTCCACCACCTTGCTTACCAAAAGCAACATCGTAAGCTGTTGTTCCACCAGCTCTTACTAAATGACCAAGTTGCACTTCTCTGATTTCCGGATACATATAAATTCCATCGACATATATACCTTCACGTTTTAGGACATCTGCCCATTCAGAATCTTGCTTCATAAAGAATTCCAATTGCTTGCGAATATATTGCCCAACGCCTGATAGTTTCTGGTGACCGAAAGAATCTTGACCAGCAGTTGAATCGGTAAAATATCTGCCTTCTTTATCTTTTACACCTTCTGCGGCAACAATTATGTATGTAGAACCTTTAACATCGGAATGAACCAAGCGATTAATATAAGTTTTCTTAAAGTGTTGATAAACTATTTCGTAATCTACATTAATTTCAGGGATAAGGATGCAATCAGCGTCAGCACCAACGCCACCACGAAAAGCAGTATGCCCAGCATAGCGACCGAAAACTTCGATAATTAGAGCACGATTATGGGTAAGACCTGTTGTACGAAGTTCGTCAGTAAATTTTGCAATACGGTTGATTGTGGAGTCTCCACCGACAGAATAAGTTTGTAAGTCTAAATCCATAGTTTTCGGCACATGCACACAAGGAATACCATTATTGTATAGGTCAACAACAACAGAGCCAGTGTCGTCGCCACCAGCAATGATCAATCCATCAATTCCGTGCTTTTTCAAGCCATCGCGTATTCGATCGTATTTATGCTCATCTTTAATTTTGCTAATTTTAACTCTTGAATGACCAGCTTCCGAACCAGCAACACCGGAGTGTATCCTGTCAATCCGGGATTCATCCATAATAACTAAATCGAGATTAATCAGATTATATAAACCTGCGTAACCATTTGGAATAATAGCAAGTTCAATATTATTTCTCAAAGCCATTCGAGCGGCACCATTGATTACAGCGTTTAATCCACCACAGTCACCGCCGCTTGTAATCACACCCAGTCTTTTAATTTTGTTCATTTAAGCTCCTCATTGATTTTCAACAAATGTTTTATGTAATTTTATACAATATTTACTAAATTTGCAAGTTAAAAAATAATCATAAAAATACTAAGTCAAAATTTGTTGAATTTTAAAAATGATGGACGAAAATTATACAAATATGACAGAAGATAATACTCAAAATGATGATTTATCAGAAAAAAAAGATGAAAAAGCACAGCTTATCGAAGAATTGAGCGATATGCTGGCTCAAACATTTATTGATAATATTGAGGTTTTATCTTCGATAACGTTATTGACTGAAAGATTGTATGATGGTAGTCATTCACGATTTGTTGCTGAAAAATGTGTGATGGTAGCCGAAGAACTCGGTATGGATGAGGAATCCACCTATGAGTTGAAAATTGCAGCTTTACTCCATGATATTGGGAAAATTACCTTTTTCGATTCTGCACTGCATAAAAATATCAATGAAATGTCGCCACTTGAATATGAGCATTATAAATATCACGTAGATGTAGGAGTGTATATACTAAAAAAACATAAACATTTAGAGAATATTGCAAATATTGTATATCAACATCACGAAAAACTTGACGGTTCAGGTTTTCCACAAGGTTTGAAAGGTGATAGCATACTTCCTGCTGCTAAAATAATTAGTGTCGTCAATTTCTTTCATAATACTGTTTATAAAAGATCGAGAACTCGTTCTGGTACTCCTGCAAGGCTAACTATGGTAATGGACATTAATTCTTTTTTGGAAGCAACAAAAACAAAATATAATTTTGCATTAAATTTTTTGTATAATAGGCGTGGAATATTATTCGAAAAAAAAGTTGTTGAAGTATTTATTGATATTATTCAAGCCGAAAGAATGAGTTTAGGACAAAAAGCAGTTATGAGAGTGCCTATAAATAAAATCGAGCCTGGAATGGTATTTGCGGAAGATTATTATACTAAACAAGGTATATTAATTGCAGCAAAAGGAGAAGCAGTGAAGAAAGAAATGATACCTGCATTAGTTCGTTTTGCTGAAAATGATCAGCTACCAATGAAAATTCTTGTTTTAAAATAGAGTATAGAAATATGGCAAAAGAAACAGGAGATCTTGCTAATGTGCTCGTCATAGACGATAGCGATACCTATCGTATGATGATGAAAAAGGTAATTGAATTATATTTTTATGCGAATGTACATCTTGCGGAAAATCCTGGTGAAGCATTTGAAATGATACCGAAAATTAGTCCCGATTTGATAATTCTTGATATGCAGATGCCTGTAATGGATGGTTTTACAGCTTTAAAAAATATTCGTTCAATTGATGGCACAAAAGATATCCCTGTTATTGCTTTTACGGCACTCAGCACATCAACTCTTGTTGCCGAACTTGTTAAATGGAAAATCAATGATTTTATTAAAAAACCTACAACAACGGAAATTATTGTGAAAAAATTAAAGCCATTCTTGCCACTTAAGCGGGATATCGGTATATAGTAATGTTAAAAAGCATAGATGAAATAATTAGGGGAAAAAGCCCGGTGATCTTTCTTTTCGGCCAGGAAGAGTTTTTAATAGGTGAAGCATTAGAAAAACTAATAAATAATTTTTTCCCTGATAAGAAAAACTCTTATGATTTTGATTTATTAGATGGTGGAGAAATTGACGAAAGAGCTATTGTCGAGAGATGCTCATCATTCCCAATGATGAGTGAGAAACGAATTGTTGTTGTGAAAAATACAGAAAAGTTATTCACTGGACGTAGTAAAAAAGCAGACAAAAATTCATCATTAGCAAAATATTTAGACAGCCCATCGGATTTTTCAATTTTGATCTTCGTTGCTTATATTGATAATTTCTCTGGGATTGGTGCAGGACTTGCAGGCAAAAACAAAGCAAAATTTGAAAAAATGATCGAACAAGCAAAATTCCCTTACAACATTTTATTGAAAAATTATGATTGGATAGAATTTCCTAAACTATATGATAACCAAATAATTATCTGGATAAAAGAAAGGTTCAAAATTTACGGTAAGCAAATTTCGCAGGAAGCTGCAAATCTTTTGTTTGCACTTTCGAGTGGAGAATTGCGTGATATTGCCAATGAAATTGAAAAGATTTATTTGTTTGTTGGTGAAAGCAAAGAAATAACGCTTGATGATATTTCAAAGGTTACGGGAAATAGAAGAACCAATAATGTTTTCGAGCTGCAAAGAGCAATAGGTACAAAGAATATTACACTTGCGAATGAAATATTATTTAATATGCTTGCAAATGAACGTCAGGAAATGCTAATTATAACAATGCTAACCCGTTATTTTATTGCAATTTGGAAAGTACAGGAATTGCTTAATAAAACAAAAGATACAAAAGAGATTGCCGATGCAATTGGTGTAAATTCTTATTTTATCAAAGATTATATTGAACCTGCGAAAATTTATTCTAATAAAGCCACTGAAAATGCTATCATTTCACTTTGCGAAGCCGATTTTGAATTGAAATCATCGGGTGGTAATAATATTTTAACCTTGCAAAATCTAATTGAAAAAATAATTAACTATAACTAATCATTGAAAGACCATGTTACAGATAGATGAAAAACTCTATCGAGCATAGGGTAATTACGCACTCTATAATAATATTGCCCCAAGATATTCTCGAAGCTCAGCCTTAAATAAGCATTGCCAAGTCTCAATGCCGCAAAAGCGTTGATCCCATTACCAAGCCATTTCCCTTCGATATCAGTTTCCACAAAATCTTTACTAATCGGATAGAAGTATAGACCCTTTATTGGAGAATATATTTCTGCTTCTAACCCTGCTTTTAAAATGCTATTTCCAACCATATATTCGTATGCTGCAGAAAAATTAGAGTAGAACAAGGGATAATATAATTCCTGGCGGTTATTTGTTTCCGAATACTGCGAGACTATTTTTGCGTCTAAAAATATTTTGTCAAAAAATTTATCAGACCAAAAAATGGAAATTCCAAAAGAATTTCGGCTGCTGCAATCACAATCATCTGAATATATCACATAGTTTTTGTTTAACGATAATCTTGCTATCAATGGATTGTTTGTCCGACGATAGAAAATGGTTGATTTAATATTAAAATTATACCAATATGAGTTAAGTAAAAATAAATAGTTGGTTTCTGTGGCTCGGGTGAGACCTTGCGACAGATTTGGGAGAATTTGAAAATTAGAAAAGTCGAATTCGTATTTGGAACTAATA
The DNA here is from genome assembly GCA_937127445.1 of Eximiradius sp. Classification (GTDB taxonomy): domain Bacteria; phylum Bacteroidota; class Ignavibacteria; order Kapaibacteriales; family UBA2268; genus JAKIZO01. The sequence goes on from CAKZLY010000034.1 coordinate 25,414, forward strand.
AAATCAAAGGATATTCGGGCAGCATATGAAAACAAATCGTTATAGAATTTTCTTTCATATCTTATTCCAGAAGAAAGATTAATGTTATCAGTTACAGGTATTTTGACTTTAAAAAATGAACTACCTGCAAATTTTTCAAACGATTGAGTAAAACTATTTTTTTCAATTGAAGTTTGTTCAAATGTGCCTCCAATCATTAAATTTAGGAATGGCAGTAAATGATAATCAATTAAAAGGTTTGCTCCATAAAGAAAAGTATTGTATATATTTTTTCCTTCGGGTTTAGTTTGTAAGATTTCATCTTCGTTTTCGAATCGAAGCTGGTTTTCTTGATGAGAAAAATATATATTAAATAAATAATTAGAAACAATTGAATGAAATGAAACTGTAAAAATTAGGTCAGTAGTGTAGTTTCTTTCACGAAAATCATTAAATAAAACGTTTGTCTCGAACTCGTTAGCTGGATTGGAGGCATTTTCTTCTACTCCACCATTTAAACCATATTTTTTATTATTAAAGATGTAATTAAGCGAAATTGAATTTATGCTATCGAGATTATAGCGTAAAGTGGAGCGAACCTGCCAATGCTCTATTCCTTGGTTTGAATAACGTCCATCTGCACCTAAATTACTAAAACCGAGAACATAATTGAATTTCGGAGTAATATTTTGACTTAATTGCCCATCAGAAGCAATGAGTTCATAACCTGATTGGGAATACCAAAATTTCGTAAACGGCAAAGCGGTATTGTATATCTTTTCTTGAAAATTAATAGCAACAGATTTTCCTGTGAGCAGAACGGCATCTGAACCCTCTAAAATTTCTATCTTTTCGAATTGTTCAGGAGAAATTTGGTTTATTTCTGAATAATCGTATTCAATCCGTGCTATTCGAACACCATTAAAACAGACCGAATTATCGCGCGCGTTACCGGAAAAAGCGGAAAAATAAGTATTATATCGTGGAAAGCCTAAATCCAGTTTATAATAACTATTTTTTTTGAAAATAATATCGCTTGTAGAATAGAAGTTGTCATAATTTATTTCTCTTTTGCTAATTTTTGACTGGAAATCAATAACTGAACCGTGAAAGCGTGATGGAATAATTTTAAGAGTGTCGCTTATACTTATTTTTAAAGTGTCGTTGGAAAGAGACTGCTCATGAATAAATATAAATAACAACAAAACCACAAGTCTTTTAAACATTTATTGCTAACGCCAATTACTACAAAATAATTAAACAAAAATAATCAGTTTGGTTCAAAAAAAAATAAAAATTTCGTATTTTTGTTGTTTTCATAAGTAATAAGTGTGTAAAAATGTACGAAAAACTAAAGTCTGTGCTCGAAAAATACAAAGAGTTAGAAGAAAAATTGAACAATCCAGAATATTCGATGAACCCTAATTTGTTAAAAGAATTAAATAGAGAAATAAAACAAATTAAGCCAGTTGCTGTGGCAAGCGAAAAATACATTAAATTATGCGACGACTTAAATTCAGCACGTGAATTGACTGAACAGAAAGACGTTGACCCGGAACTTAAAGAACTTGCATATATTGAAATCTCGGGATTACAGGAACAAATCGAAAAGATGGAAGAAGAACTAAAATTTCTTCTTATTCCGCGTGACCCAAATGACGATAAAAACTGTATCGTGGAAATCCGTGCAGGAACTGGGGGCGACGAAGCTGCAATCTTTGCCGGCGACTTATTTAGGATGTACCAAAGATTTGCGGATAAAAAAGGTTTCCGCCTGGAAATCATTGATTTCAACGAAAGCGAACGAGGTGGATTTAAAGAAATCATCTTTTCACTTAGTGGTGAAGAATTATACGGATTGATGAAGTTTGAAAGTGGTGTCCATCGGGTGCAGCGTGTTCCAGAAACTGAAGCAAGCGGACGTATCCATACATCAGCTGCAACTGTTGCTGTGCTACCCGAAGCAGAGGAAGTCGATATTCAAATACGCGAAGAAGATTTGAGAATTGATATATTCCGTTCTGGTGGCGCTGGTGGACAAAATGTTAATAAAGTGGAAACAGCTGTACGACTAACTCACATTCCAACGGGCATAGTTGTCTCCTGTCAAGATGAACGCTCTCAGCTTAAAAACCGAGAAAAAGCTATGAAAGTGCTTCGTTCTCGTTTGTATGAGATTGAATTAAAGAAACAGCAAGAGGAAATAGCATTATCAAGACGCTCAATGGTCAAAACGGGTGACCGTTCTGAGAAAATCCGCACCTATAATTATCCTCAAAATCGTGTTACCGACCATAGATTAGAAGGAGAGGCAAAAAATTACTCGCTAAAAGAAGTGATGGACGGAGACTTAGACCCAATTATAGAAGCTTTGCGAATTGCAGAAAGAGCAGAAATACTAAAAAATAGCTGAAATAATTCTAATTCTGAGGTTAAAATTTATAATTAACTAACTAAACACTTCAATACTTAATGCAGTTAATTTAGTGGGAAGTGTTGTTTACAAGAAGATAAGTAATAAAACCAAAACTTTTCAGTTATTACCAGATTTTTTCCAAAAAAATCAAATCAAAGGTGTTTCCATCGAAAACCCCATAACAAGGATTATTTAGCCATTCACCTAAATTTACATATTTACCTTTTCCGAAATCAACAATTTCAGCTTTATGCCGATGTCCCATAACAACAAAATCGTAGTTTTCATCGAGAATTTTGTATTTGGCAAAATTCAACATCCCGTCAATTTCACCATATTTTTTGTTTGAGGTGTAGGAACGACTCTTTTGAGAACTATGAGAAGCTAGTTTAATTCCACAATCAGGATGTATTTTTGAGTAGAGCCACTTTGCGAGTTTGTTCCTTAATATTTTTTTTAAAAGCAAATACATTCTGTCGTTATACGCCTTTCCATCACCGTGAGAGAGATAAAATTTTTTCCCAAAATAAATTTTAGTAATATCTTGTTCAATTACATTTATTTTGAGTTCATTTTTGAAAAAATTATAATGCCCAAAGTCGTGATTTCCCATCAAATATGTAATAATAATGCCAGAAGAAGAGAAATCTTTCAATTTTGCCAGAGTAAGATAAAAATCACGTGGTATAACTGTTTTATAATCGAACCAATAATCAAATAAATCACCTATAATAACTAATTCTGAACAATTAGATTTAATTTTATCAAAAAAAGCAAGTAATAATTCTTCACGCTTATAATCAAAATCTCTTTTGAAAAAACCAAGATGAACATCAGAAATGAAATAAACTTTTCGATTATTTTCTTTCATATACCCAATTACCATCTTTGTTGTCAACAAAACCGAGTTTTTCCCAAAATCCAATAGCAGAGAAACGAACTCTATCGGCAATAATTTTAGAGAAATGTTTTTTTGCTTGTTCGACGAAAGTTTTGCCCAAACCACGGCCTTCGTATTCAGGGAAAATATTTATCGAATAAATAATTAAAGTATCGTCTAAAATCTGGCATCTTGCTTTGCCAACTCTAATGTCGTTGCAGGAAATATTAGCCCAGTCATAATTAGACTTTTGTGCATCTCTTGGAATGAACTCTATTTTTATATTTTCTTCCATAATCAAAAATCTATTAATTTTTGAAACCATCACAAAAAGCAAGCACATTTTTAGGCAAATCAGGAAGGTAGTAACCGCCTTCAAGCACAGCGAAACGCCGTCCTTTTGCTATTTTTTTTGCAAGCTCTTTCATTTTACGCCCGATTACGTAGAAATCGAAAGTAGATAATTTCTTCCCAACATCAAGCAAATATGAATCAAAGCCAGCTGAAACCGCAACAATATCTATATCGGATAGTGTTTCGGTAAAATCATCGATTATTTTCAAATACTTTTGGGCATCATCAGCCATTGGATTTAATATTTTTACTTCTTTCCAGTCCGACAAGCAATCTATCGTTCCATCACCAGTGTGAGCATCGAAATCAAGAACAAAAGCTGAATTAATTCTACCTTGTTTTCTCAATCGTTTTAGAGCAATCGCAATATTGCAAAAATAACAATAGCCCCAGGCATCACCTCGGGAAGCGTGATGGCCTGGGGGACGCGCGCATGAAAACGCAGGCACCCCATCCATCGCAAGGTCGGAAGCCTTGATTGCTGATGCAACCGAAAGTTTGGCAATAGAAAATAGTGTATCATTCGATTTGATTTTTTCAACATATTCAAGAAAGTGAACATTTAAAATATCTGCATCATTAATATTAGGTGGCTGAATAATATGATAATCATTTTGAGTTTTAAGAAGTTCGATTATTCCTGAAATTCTGCCTTTCATTGCAGCAGAGGAATTTTCGTAGTCAATTTTCTCAAATTCGTCACTACATATAACATATATGTTATTCATAACGAATACCAATATCTATGATAGTTTCGAAATGCGCATTTGAATTTTTTTCTTTCAAAAACTCAAATATTCGATTAACATTATTTTCACCAATATAAGAGGAGGAAAAAGAGACAGTTT
>CAKZLY010000035.1 GCA_937127445.1 Eximiradius sp.
CGGTTCAGTAATAATAAATGTTTCATCATCACTATTTCAATACTAATATAGTGCGATTAGAACCAGGTTGGGGCTTAAAATCTTTATTTAGAGAAATATTTCAATACTAATATAGTGCGATTAGAACTACAAATTTAAATACAAATTTAGATACAAGAAAATCCAAATTTCAATACTAATATAGTGCGATTAGAACTCTGACAGCTTGATTGTTTTCTAAATCGAGATTACCATTTCAATACTAATATAGTGCGATTAGAACTAATAACGCCAATAACACCAGATACCAACTCAATTATTTCAATACTAATATAGTGCGATTAGAACTTCGATAAACAATCTGAACATTCTAACTTTATACAAATTTCAATACTAATATAGTGCGATTAGAACTGGTTTAAAAAAATAACCCCGGCCGACCTAACGGAATTTCAATACTAATATAGTGCGATTAGAACCGTTTGTGTCATCAAGCACTCTGCAGTATATCTTGATTTCAATACTAATATAGTGCGATTAGAACCTATCAAAATTAACAAAATCTTATCGATTAATCAATAGTTTATACTATTTTTTTTCTTTAATATTATTGTCGACCGCTGATTATGTATTTTTGTTAGCCTCTCGACAAATATCGAATATATCGATATTTCAGCCTAATTTTCAAATAACTTACCCTTTTATTCTATAATATTGTTTTGAATTTTTTCGAGTTCGACAATTATAATTTTCTTTTCTTTTCTACAAAAAGTTCGATGTATACTTGCTTTTATCCACTCCTACTATTTCTCGATTTAAATATTTATTTGTGCTCATTTTATACACAATTATTGAATCTTCTTCTTTTTTCATTATTTTTTCTGCAAAATGTAAGTATTCCATCAATTTTGCTTCGGTTGTTTCGCCCTCGAATACTGAGTTCTGTATCCAACTAAAGTACTGTCGTGTTAGTTTTAACATTTTGCCCACTCGCTTTTCCCCAACATCATAGACTACGATACAATACATTTTTACCACCAGATTTTGAATGGTTCATAAATTTTGTCGCCCAACAAATGTTTAATCAACTTGTAACATTCCAATCTTATTATTCTGCGGTAGGAGACCTCTTTGTTGATTGTTTTGTGTTTAATTACAGTTTTCATTTTCTCGTCGAATTCTTTTACTACTTCTTTTCGTCCATTTTCTTTTAAATATACTCCATTAAATTTTGTTTCAAAATCATTGGTCTGGATTTGTTTATTATTAATTAATTTAAATATGATTCTATCGGCAAAAATTGGCTTGAATATTTCTGCTATATCCAGAGCCAAGGAAAATCTTCGTTCACTTGGTTCGTGTAAATAAGAGATTGTGGGATTGAGCTGAGTTTTGTATATTTCCGATAATATTGATGTGTAAACGAGCGAATTAGTAAACGAAATTAAAGCATTAATGGGATTAGATGGTGGATGGAATTTTCTTGTAAGTATAGCAAATTCCTTCCCAATGATTTTTTCGAAAGTAGAATAATAGATTTTTCGAATGCTTCCTTCCAAACCCATTAATTCGGGAACTTTTTGAATGTCTTTGATATTATTGCTTAATCGCTCAATTTCGTTTATTTCTGAAATCAAATCAACTTTTCTGCTATTGTAATACTTCAAATTCTTAATAATATTGTAAATAGCTCCTTCCACAAATGATTTTGCAATTTGTAATCGTTTTGTATTATTCGAATAGAATTTTACTTGATTCACCAGCAATTTACCGCTTAATAAGTACTCACGTGGATAAAATGTACCTGAGTAAAAACCATAATAGTTAAAAAAGTGGATAGGTATATTCTTTTGAGTACAAAAATCTATGAACTTCGTATTAAACGAAATTTCTGTCATTACATTGAATGTTTCTATCTCGTTTATTGGTAATACAATTTTATTTTTTGAATCTGTTTCGTCCAAATCCGAATCCATTGATAATAGCAACTCATCATCAATGTATTCATTTTCGTTATACTCGTATTCTTTAAAAGGTACGAAAAATATCGTATTATCTTTTCTTTTCAATTTTCCGGGTGTAAATATATAAAAATTTCGCTTCATACAAAATCAATCAAATATAACATAATTCGTAATAACTGCAATTTTTGCAAAAAGGTTTATTAATTGGTTTCGGCGGCAAATCGCTGGATATAATTTCTTTGATTTCAGTAATATAAGTTTGTATTTTCTTGGAATCTTCCTCCGAAAAACTAACTTTAATTTTTTGACGGAGCAAGGGATAATCAATATCGCCCGAGACATCATTAATACCAATTTGATTTAACACGAAGATATAGAATTTAACCTGCCAGATATGAGTTTCCTCCATTTTGGAAGATTTTTTCACCTCGTGAATAACTTTGTTTTTTGCATCATAAAAATCAAGGACAATATCAAATTCATCATTGTGGATACGAATTTCGTGCTGTTGTCTTTCATAAGTGGAATTTGAGATAAACCTTCCAATATCGACATTCTCGGAATTATGCTCCATATTAATATTATGAGCAAAAAGCCAGAGATGACGAGGGCAATGAAAATAATATGAAATATGGGTTCCTGTTATCATTATATAATGTTATTTATCTCTAACGTCTGATTGAAACCGTAGCCGTATGAATATATTTGTTCCCAATGCGTTAAATAAAAATATCCATTTTTAAATTCACCATAATTTTGTAATTTATTATTATTTATATTTAAGTACATACTAAATACAAACTGCGAGAGTATTGTGTTTATAATTTTTAATTCAGTTTTATTTTTCAAAAAGTCTTCTCTATCTCTATCTTGTTTAATCAATTGTTCATAAAAAGAAAATAATTTCTCACCGCAAATCTCTTCGTCATCATCAAAATAAATTTGATTGTCTTTTAAAAAAGCAATTTCTATGTCAGAAAAAAAACTGATTGGAATTTTCAAAGGAACAAAAATTGATATAGTATTATTATCAATCAATTTAAAATTCCTTTTAACTTCCTTATATTTAAGCAATTTGATATATTTCAGAAAAGAGGATAAATTTTCGGCAAAAATTTGATTATTATAAGAGTTAATATTTGAAAATACATGAGAATAATATTTATCAAATTCTTTTGAAATCAAGAATTCATTCAATTGGTTTCGGTCTATTTTCTTTTGTTCATCAAACCTTAAATCATTTTTATAAACAAATTTTGCACTTCCTGAATCAAAAAGATAAACAATACAATTTGTTTTTGACGCATTGCGATTAATTCTGCCAGCAAATTGTTCATCAGAGTCGATTAACGAAATATCCTTGAATCCAATATCCATATCAATATCCAACCCGGCTTCAATTACTTGTGTTGCGATCAGTAATAATTTTCCACTTTTCGTGCTCGACTTCAAGTATTTGATAATTTCTAATCGCCTTGGTTCTAACACAGTCCCATCAATGTAAATTATTTCAAAATCAGAAAAATTACTATTGCTATGTATAAAGTTATAAAAGGAATTAGCTGATTTTTTAGTAACAAATTCAACTAAAGTAAGTACGCGACCATTTAAATTGTAGTATTCATTTACTTTATCGAGAACAAATTCAGCCAAATTTTTATCACCATAAACTGAACCTTCAGCAAGTAGATCAAAGTTAAATGAAACTCTTTGTGAGAAATTCGGATTGGTAAAATATAAATCCTTGTTCTGAACTAAATAAATAAAATTGTCCTGCTTTACATTATTCGAACCACTAATAATTAACTGACTGATTTTTGGAAGTGTTGCTGACATCAACACAAAAGTGATATTGAATAAATCAGAAAAAGTATTAATAAAATAATTCAACTTATCCCATTCAGATGGCGTGTAGGATTGAAGCTCATCAATAATTACAATAGAATTTGCTAATCGATGAAGAAGGTAGTTTTCTTCCTTTTCGTTAGAAACAATTGAGTTGAAAAATTTAATATGGCTCATCAAAACAATTGGGAAATTCACAAATAAAGCATCGATATAATTTTTTTTCAATGAGCCATAGAAATCATCCTCGGCTCGATCCTTTTCGAAAGGTGCTTTAGAATGAATTTGAGTTATTTCTGCTGCAGATAATTTGAAATTGTTTTTAATTGTCGTAAATGTTTGAGTGATGAGAGAAACAAATGGAAAAATATAAAAAATTTTTCTTATATTATTTCTATTTTTTAAAAGTTCTGAAATTAATAACAATGATAAATTAGTTTTCCCACTGCCTGTGGGGGCTTCTATGTAAAACAATTTGCTATTAGAGCTTTGTCTAAAATTACTTATTACCTCTGCTGAAAGTTTTTGACGAATTAAGTTAAGATTTTTGTTCGATACTTCTGATAGATTTTCGAAAGACAAATTCGCAAAAAAATCAAGATTGTATTTCAATTGCTTGTTATACTCGATGTTATACACTCCTTCGATAATTTTTGATTTTAATTCATTATTCATTATGCCGTAATCTTGTACTGATAAATCGAGCATAAACTCATTTGTTGCTAAATAATCGGCAGCTGTTAGTAATGATGAATTAAGTTTCAAAAGAATATAGGCAATACTTGTATCTGTACAGTCTTTTTTAAAATCAGATAATTTATCTTTGTTATTTAAAAAAAATATTAATTTCGTTGTATCAAGAAAACTTACACTTTCGAATCTTTGTGTAAAATAATTAAAATTTTTTAAAAAAAGTTCATTTATTTTGAGATCTAATGCATCATCTAATGAGCTATGATGTTTGTAAATTGAATGAGAGAAAATACATACATAAGTATATAATAATTTTTGTTCTTGATTGGAAAAAAAAGAAGATATTTTGTTTAAAAAATACGATAAAAAAAGATAATAACTTAGAATAGAATGTTCACTCCCTATGCCGTGTTGAACAAAAGGGAAAGATGGGTTTCCCATCTTTTCCCTTTGAAAATTAGGATTGATTTTACCAAAGTCGTGAAAATAAATTGATGCAGCAAAAAGCATTTTAATGTAATTCTGAATTTCTATTTTCTCGACTGAAAATAAGTTGATTACTTCCTTTGTTATTAAATTGTCAATTATCGGTTCTAATCCATTATTTTCAACAATTTTCAAAAAGTACTTCATTACTAATTCGGTATGAGCTTTTAAGGTTTCTTTTTTATCTTGTTTTAAATGAGAGAAATACAAATCCCTTTTTTGGAGATTATCTAACAAGTAAAAGGGAAAATGCTTCAATATTTCATCAAATGTTTCCATCATATTAATTGAATAATTGTTTTGTTTGAAATTACGTTTTTTGAATTGTTACTTTCAAATAGTTCATATAATTCATCTATTTTTAAACTATTTGAGAATAATGCATTTGTATAAACAAATTCTTCCAATTCATAATTGCCCGTAATTTTGCTGAAACCAATTGGTAATCTTTCGAAATATAAGAAAAAGTATTGTTTTTCATTTAAAAAGTCATCAACTCCATCATTAAGTAAGTGATTTTTGATAAAATCATTTTTACGAAAGATAGAATTAATAGAGTAACTTGATGTATGTTCAAATTTAGTTGCTATGTATTCTTTTGGTTCTTCCCAAGTTAGTTGAAAATCGTTCTTTCCCAAATATGGGATATAAACTGCCTCTTTGTTTTTCAGCATATCAAAAAGCTTGGAAGCATATTCGTTATTCAAAAGAACATATACCCTATACTTTGGTGCAATAAGTGTTTGCTCTTTGATTATTAAGTTACCCCCCTCCTCTTTATTTGCATAACCCACACTGTTATTATATGTAATAACTGTTTTTTTGAAATTTCCGTTCAAAGAGTTGAGAGGTTCTATACCAACTTTAATGTCCTTAAATTTTTCGATATATTCTTGTATATTGGCTTTATTAATAAATGCTTGATAATACCCACCTAAACCCAAAATTGCACCAAATATTCCCAAGAGAGCCGGTTTGTGCAAGAAATTATATGTTAAATAAATACTATCATTTATGTCGTTTTTCTTTAAGAAACCAAAAGTTGCTTTAAAATCAACTGATGCGATCTTGTTTTTCTCCATATTCATTTTCAGATCTCTTGATTGTTCAAGATATTAAAATGTTTTGTAATACTACCTTTCGGACAACCAATAATTTTTGTTGTTATGGGATTATAATATATTTCTATTGTTTCTATATCTTCTTCGATCTCTTTTAGAGTTGTTTCTACTTTTGAACAATCAATTATCGCAGTCTCTCCATCTCGGCTAACATTAATGAGTTCTGTAAAACTTGGTAGCACTTTCTTTGACCCTTCTGTTAACTGCACCCAGATTGTAGCTTCGTTTTCTGAGCCAATTTTTCGGGAGGAATCAAGTGCAGTTACGGCTCTGTTCATAGCTTCTTTTAATTTATCGATATCTTCGGCCGACAAACAAAGCATCTCATTATCTGGTTTTCCTTGATTAATAATATTATAAAATTCTTCTGTATTTTTCGGATTAATTGAAAAGTGGAACACATAATGCCCTTCTTTTAGATTAGTTTGGTTGCCAAGTGTTGACATCTCTTTTTCTTCTTTTTCTTCTTTTTCTTCTTTTTCTTCTTTTTTTGAATTTCTGAAAGGAGATAAAATATCCTCATTGTAAATATCGTTTTCTGGAAACTTATTTACACCGTGGTTAACTTGAACTGGTCCGTGAATTGAAATATTGGTATTACCAGCAAAAGTAGCACCAAATAATCTAATATCCAGGGCAGTCAAAAGTTTTTCAAGTACAGCTTTACGATTGATTTCATTCTTCTTTTCTTTTTTAGGGAAATCACCAAAAATACTTTGATACGTTTCGTCCAAACTTAATGGATTTAGATTTTCATTAAATCTTTTGATGTAAAAAATAATGCTATTTGGCAAGTTTTTCCTAAAATAGTCTTTAATCGCATATTTTAATGCTTTATCGGTAGAATATACCACACCATCCGGTAGTGTTCGTGGATTGTGTGTAAAATCTGCATTGAAATTTGAATTGATAGATTTGACAATAACTGCACCAAATACTCTGTTTTTGAATTCTTGTAACATAATTAAACTCCTTCATTTTTTGTTGATTCAAATAATTGTGAATTAGAAAAATAACCAGCTAAAAATAGCGGAAGTAAATCTTTAATTTTTGTTTGTGTTTCCCAACCGAGAACCTCACTTGCTAGTTTTTGAAATTTTTTGGTTCCGTAAGGAAGTTTGTGCTTGTATTTATCGATACCCCGTGCAATTGCAACTTTGAACAACTCTGGTTCATTTTTAGAAATAAATGGTTCCATCAATGCGTGAGTTTTATTAGCAGCTTCGCTCTGGTAGATTAAGTAATAAACGAGTTGTCCCGCTGAATAAGCAAATTCTTCATCATTTTCAATGTGAACATCGGGATAGTTAAGCAGGCTTTTCAATTTTTCCTGTAATGGTAGGATTTTAGAACCCATATCCTCACCTCCAAAGTTTTTGTTTAATGAAAAAAATATATTGAGTTTATCTTTAATATTGATATCTTTTGTATGTTGTCCGTTTTTATATTCATCGTGTTTGACATCATCAAGAATTCCCGAAATCAAAATATCCTGAAAGACCTGATTTGATATGGCATTATGTTTTGATTTGTAAATATAATCATAAAATGCTTTTCGATATTTCATTACATTTAAATATGTAGTTTTTGTCATATATTTTGAATCGAATTTAATATCATCAAAATATTTTAAAGAATATTGCAATTCTCCATTTTTACCTTCCTTAACTTTTTGAATTAGTACATTATTGAAAGTTTTATGAACTACAACTGATTCGAATTCAAAAACATCTTTAATTGAATTTTCTTTTATTTCTTTGAAAAAATATGTTATGATCTTGAAATCATCCAAAAAGAATTTGAACAGTGGCACATAATCGAAATCTTTAATTTCGAGACCTTTGTAGTTACTCCAAAATATCAGATAAAAATTTGAAAGATCCCTATTATTGTCTTTGATTAATTTTTTTATTATTTCACTAAATTTGATAACTTTATCTCTGTTATAAAGTGTAACTACAACTTCATTTAATTCATTTTTATCAATATTTAATTCATTTTTATCAATAAAAATAGGAAGTGGATTCGGAAGTTTCTTGTTTTCAAGCATTCTTTTAAAATTATGCAGGTGCTTGTGAATTGAAAGTTCAAATCTACTATTAACTTTAAAATTTGAAGTTTTATGGGATATGAAGGGCTTTTTATCTTCACCAAAAGTAGTAAAAAAAGATGTCATTCCATATGTAGTCTCTTTTCCATTTTCGGTTGACTTAATGTTAATTTTATCATTTTCTACTAAAAAAATCTTATTTTCTATATATAATTCATATGCCTTTCTCAGGGTGTTAATATCTTCGTCGAAATATATTTTTATTTTATCTTTATCTTTTAGATTATCAATTATTGATAAATCATCTAATAGTGAGTTAAAATTATTCACAAGGAACTTTTCAATAAGTTTTATTCTGTTAATTTCTTGTTCTGTAAATTTCAAGCTATCATCAGTTGCTTTTAATTTTAAGATATTTTTGAAATACACGGGTATTTTTTTTAAAACATTTCCCTTTTTATAATTTTCTTTATTAAAAAAAAGTGTATATGGGTTAACAGAAAGAATTTGCATTTTTCCCTTTCCACCTATATCCATAGCTTTGTTGTTCGAAATCCAATTTGAGTAGTAATCCCTCAACCCAAATTCGCAATATTTGGGTACATCTTCTGGTTTTGTTTTCTTGTTTATATTCCAATGTTCGTACTTTTCATAGTTTCCTTGAGCATCTAATTTTATCCAAATATGCAATCCTTTCGATGGCTCCAATTTTTCTGTCATATAATGTTCATCAATACATTTAATAAAGTTAACAATTTCAGTAATCATATATTTCTCCTTAATTATTATTAATTATTATTAATTATTATTAATTATTATTAATTATTAATTATTAATTATTAATTATTAATTCTCTCTATCATACCAAAACCGAGGCTGTTTTTTTCGCCTATCCCGCAATAATATGCAACTTTTTGCATTTCTGGAGTTGCTTCTATTAACAGATTACACATATAGCCTTTCACTTTGATACCTCCATTTTTTCCTTCTTTTATTGAAATCAATTTAGATTTCACAAAATTTTCTGCAATTTTCACTTTAAGATATTCAGTATAATTTTCACCTTTAATTAGCTTATATTTTTTTAACAAATTTTTCTCAATTTGTGCAGAAAAAATCTCATCGCCGGGAGTTAAGTATTTGATTTTTTTCTTGTTGTCTTCTATTTGCTGAATGGAAACAGATACTGGTGAAATTGTTTTATATTTTATTTTGTTCTCAATAATTTCATTTTCTTGAATTTCAATACTTGAAATAAAAAATTTGACATTATTCTCATCGAAGCAAAGTTCAAATTGCGCCTTTTTTAAGACTCCTGCAACAAAAACCTTAACGAGATTAGTCTCTACTGGTGCTGAAAAATAGAAATTAGCATCTCCATTTACAATAATCATTTTTCCTTCCAACTCGTAATTCTGAAAATTTAAGTAAGAAAAGTTAAATAATTTAAGTTTTCTACCTTTATCATCTTGAAATCCATAGTTATGTAGCCATTCTGCTATACTTTCTGAACCTCGATGAAAAATCTTATAAACAGAAGATGACATTTGATATTGATAATTAATTGGTAACGAAAAAAAATTTTTTTCAGGCACAAGTATAATTTTAAGTCGCATACTTATAATACCTAATTATTTTATGAAAAATATTTCAAAAAACACGAGATAAGAAACAAGCAGAGCAAATAAAGCATCAAATAACAACTCAATCGAAGCTATAACGTCAATTTTCGTCGCTTATAAAACAACAACTATATTTTTTTTATAAAGATAATAATTTTAAAAATAAATTACAACAATTTTTTATAAATATAAAAGCCCTCAATAAATAAGGGCTTTTATATAAAATAGTAATGATTTTAATTTTTTTTATGGCACTATCCTATATATCATTCTTGGGAATGGTATTGTCTCTCGGATGTGAGCTGCACCTGTTATCCATTTTACAGTACGTTCTACACCCAAACCAAATCCACTATGTGGAACCGAACCATACTTGCGCAAGTCTAAATACCATTGGAACGCCTCAAGCGGTAGATTATGCTCGACAATTCTTTGATAGAGAGCATCGTAGTCATCTTCGCGCTGGCTGCCTCCAATAATTTCTCCGCTTTTTTCTGGGGCAAGCATATCCATTGCTAAGACAACTTTTGGATTTTCAGGATCGCGTTTCATATAAAATGCCTTTGCTTCAGCTGGATAGCGATGTATTATACAAGGTTTGTCGAATTGTTCCATAATTGCTTCTTCTTGAACTGCACCGAAATCTTCTCCCCAAGGAAATGGCAAAATATCAACTTCTTGACCGTCAATTTTCTTTTTAAGCGGGATGTTGTTTTTATGCAGCCAATCTACCGCTTCAGTATAGCTCATTCGATAAAATGGACGCTTTATTTTTTCTAACTTAGTTGTATCGCGTTCCAGCACCTCAAGTTCTTTCTGACAGGTCTTCAAGCAATAGCGGACTATGTATTCGACGAGATCTTCTGCTAAATCCATATCATCGTTTAAATCAAAGAAAGGCATTTCGGGTTCAACCATCCAAAATTCTGTCAAATGTTTACGAGTTTTCGAACGCTCAGCGCGAAAAGTTGGACCAAATGTATAAACTTTGCCCAAGGCCATACACGAAGCTTCCGCATAAAGTTGACCTGATTGCGATAGATATGCGCTTCCTAAATCAAAATACTTAGTTTCAAACAAAGTTGAAGTACCTTCGCAAGCGCTTGGAGTAAGAATTGGCGAATCCATCAATTTGAAACCATTGCCATCAAAAAAATCACGAATTGCTTTAATTACAGCTGCTCGAACACGCATTATTGCCATCTGTTTAGACGAACGCAACCACAAATGACGATTTTCGAGCAAAAATGCATCGCCATGCTCTTTCGGTGTGATTGGATAATCTTTTGCTAAATGATATATCTTCAAATCAGTAACATCTATTTCAAAACCTCCCGGTGCTCTGTTGTCTTCCCTTACAGAACCAGTTAGAGATATGCTCGTCTCCTGTGTTAATCGTTTAGCATTTTCAAATATTTCTTCCGAAACATTTCCTTTGAAAACAACACATTGAACAAAACCGCTCCCATCTCTTAACATAATGAATACAAGCTTTCCTTTCTCTGTCTTATTATGAACCCAGCCATTTAGAGTAATAGTTTCACCAATATAATCTTTTAAGTTTTCGATATTTTTGTAACTTTTGTAACGAGATTCCATAAATAATTCCTTAATATGTTTCTATTCAAAAGAACAATTTGCAAATATAAGCAAAACTATATTAATATAACAAAAGTTTCAGCGAGTAAAATTTAGATTCAAAGAATATATTAAAAAAAAGTCATTCGTGAAAATATCTGCAATTTAAATTCAAGGTTTTCATTATATTTTTGATTTAGAATAGGATAAACTATTAACTAAAAATTAATTTTTGATGAATTACATTAAAAATATAGGATTATCAAGGATTTTTCAGAATATTATTTTTGGTTATTAATGATAATTAATGCTATATTAGCAATAGAGAATTTTATCTCTAATATGAATTAAATAGTTTGGATGGAACTAAAGTAAAATAATAAAAATGATGAAAATTTTATTAAAATATAGCTGAAACTTATTTTGTTGATTTATTTTGTAATTAGAATTATTCACAAACAAAGGATTGTTTTCTATGTCCCTTGAAAAATGTCCCGAATGCTCAAAAGAGCCAACAGAAGATGAACTTTTGGCTCAATTTGAAGAAATTCTTGATGGTTATGTCGAAAAACCTGGTGGATTAATTCCTGCTTTGCAAACTGCACAGAAATTATTTGGCTACCTGCCGAAACGAGTGTTACAGCTTATTAGTATGAAACTTGATATTCCTTACAGTGAAGTTACGGGAGTTGTAAGCTTTTATTCATTTTTCACAACAGTTCCAAAGGGTAAATATATGGTTAGAGTATGCCTGGGAACTGCTTGTTACGTTCGTGGTGGAAAAGATGTTCTGGCATCTCTCGAAAAGGAACTTGAAATTGGTGTAGGTGGTACAACACCTGACGGATTATTCTCTATTGATGTTGGACGTTGTTTTGGTGCGTGTGGTTTAGCCCCTGTAATAATGGTTAATGATGAAACTCACCAAAGAGTAAAGCCTGAAAAAGTCAAAGAGATTATTGATTTCTACCGCGATATTGAAATGACAATAATTAAGGAGAAAGCAGGATGATAAAAGCAGATAAAATAAAAAGCGTAGAAGAATTAAGAAAAATCGGCGATGCCGTTAGAAATGAGAATTTAAAAATTGGGAACGAAATTGCTGATAAAATATTAGTTTGTGCTGGCGGTGGTTGTATTGCATCTGGTTCGCTAATGGTAAAAGCAGCTATACAAAAAGAGCTAAAAGAACACGGCATCGATGACAAAGTTCTTCTTGTTGAAACTGGTTGTTTGGGACCTTGTTCACGTGGTCCAGTTATTGTAACAGCAAAAGACAAAATTTTTTATCAAGGTGTTTCACCAGAAGATGCCAAGGATATTGTTGGAAAGCATCTTTTAAAAGGCGAAATTTTAGAACATCTCTGTTGGAAAGACGAATCTACCGATAAACCTGTTCCAGTTATTACAGATATAGATTTCTTCCGTCGACAGGTGAAGATAGTTCTGAGAAATTGTGGTGAAATTAATCCATTAAGCATTGAAGAGTATATTGGGAAAGATGGCTATCTTGCTTTGGCTAAAGTAGTTACAGAACATAGCCCTGAATATGTCATCAATGAAATGAAAAAATCCGGTCTTCGTGGTCGCGGTGGCGCCGGCTTCCCTACTTGGCTTAAATGGTCATTTGCTCAAAATAGCAAAAGCGATGTTAAATATATGCTTTGCAATGCTGACGAAGGTGACCCTGGAGCCTATATGGATCGTTCTATTTTAGAAGGTGACCCACATAGTGTTATTGAAGGAATGGCTATTGGTGCTTATGCTATTGGTGCTTCACAAGGTTATGTATATGTACGAGCGGAATATCCTTTGGCAGTTGAAAGACTTCAAATTGCAATTAATCGGGCAAGAGAATGTGGTATTTTAGGCAAAAATATCTTTGGTAGTAATTTCTCTTTTGATATTGAAATCAGAATGGGTTCTGGTGCATTTGTATGTGGTGAAGAAACTGCATTAATTCATTCGATAGAAGGTAGACGCGGTGAACCTCGTCCTCGTCCTCCATTCCCTGCTGAAAAAGGATTGTGGGAAAAACCATCTGTTTTAAATAACGTTGAAACTTATGCAAATGTTCCAGTAATTCTATTGAAAGGCGGCGAATGGTTTGCACAATTTGGAACCGAAAAGAGCAAAGGAACAAAAGTATTTGCTCTTGCTGGAGCAATAAATAATTCCGGGCTTGTAGAAGTTCCTATTGGAACACCTCTTGGTGAATTGATATATGACATAGGCAACGGTATTCCTAACGACAAAAAATTCAAAGCTGCACAAATTGGCGGTCCTTCGGGAGGTTGCGTCCCCAAACAACATTTGAATGTTCCACTCGACTATGAATCGCTAAACGAATTAGGCGCGATAATGGGATCAGGTGGATTAATCGTAATGGATGAAGACACCTGTATGGTTGATGTCGCTAAATTTTTCCTCGAATTTGTTCAAGATGAATCTTGCGGGAAATGTGTTCCTTGCCGAGTAGGGACAAAGCGAATGTTGGAAATATTAGAAAGAATAACAGAAAAAAAAGGACAAGAGGGCGACATCGAACTTCTAATAGAATTAGGTGAACAAATCAGAGATACATCACTTTGTGGTTTGGGACAAACTGCACCGAACCCTGTATTATCAACAATTCGACATTTTAGGCACGAGTACGAATCGCATATCTTGAAAAGACATTGCGAAGCAGGTGTCTGCCGTGGTCTTGTTCGTGCTCCGTGTCAGAGCGCTTGTCCAGCTGGAGTGGATATTCCTGGATTTGTATCTCTCATTGGAGAAAGACGTTATGCAGAAGCATTACGCTTACATAGAGAACGTAATCCTTTTGCTGCTGTTTGTGCACGTGTTTGTTTCCATACTTGCGAGGATAAATGCAGGCGAGCGACTCTTGACGCACCTGTTTCGATACGCGCTTTGAAAAGATTTATGGTAGATCAAGAAATCACTATTCAGTTGCCAGAAGTTCATGAAAATGATAAAAACGCTAAAACAAAAATTGCAATAATTGGTGCAGGTCCTGCTGGTTTGTCTTGTGCATATTTCCTTGCACGTCTTGGTTATCGCCCACACGTTTTCGAATCTGAACAGCGACCTGGTGGTATGTTGGTTCAAACTATTCCAGCTTACAGACTTCCAAGAGAAACATTGGCGCGTGAAATTCGTATGATTGAAAATATGGGCGTTGATATTTTGACTGGTAAAAAACTTGGAGTTGATTTCACCCTTTCAGATCTAGTTGAAGACGGTTATAAGGCTGTTTTCCTTGCAATAGGTAATGCTGGAAGTATTAACTTAGACATTAAAGGTTCAGAAGCAAAAGGGGTTACTACTGCAATGGAATTTTTGAGAACGTATAATTTAAGAGGATCTGTACCAGTTGGGAAAAATGTTGTCATTGTAGGTGGTGGAAACGCTGCATTCGATGCAGCACGTTCAGCAATTCGTCTAGGAGCTGAAAAGGTAACAGTAATTTATAGGCGCAGTCAGGATGAAATGCCAGCTTATGTTGAAGAAATTGATGAAGCATTGCAAGAAGGCATCACTCTTATGCCGCTTACAAATCCAGAGGAAATCTTAACTGAAAACGGGAAAGTTGTTGGTATGAAATGTACACCTATGAAACTTGGTGATTTCGATCGTTCTGGACGTCGCAGACCTATTAAAGAAGAGAAAACTTTTGTTGTTGAATGCGATCAAGTTATTTTAGCAGTTGGACAAGCGATAGAAAACCCTGAAATTTTTGAGAAAATAAAGCTAAAAATGAACAATAACGAAAATATTATAGTTGATCCTGTTACTCAACGAACATCTATTCCGTGGTTATTTGCTGGTGGCGATGTTGCCGTTGTTGGTAATTCAGATAGAACCGTTATAGAAGCAATTGCTGCTGGTGAACGAGCCGCAGTTGGTATTGATACATACTTAACGGGAGAATTTCATGCTTTCTGGCGAGAAGAAAAACCTAACGATACATTATTCGATCCAGATGCCGATCCAGCACCATATCCACGTGTAAAAATGCCACTTCTATCTGTTGATAGAAGAAGAAATAACTTTAACGAAGTAGAACAATCTTACACCGAAGCCGAAGCAATTCGCCAAGCTAAGAGATGTTTAAGATGTGATTATGGACATTAATTGGAGTATAAAATGATTACATTAAGCATAAATAACATTAATGTTGAAGTTCCAGAAGGGACAACAGTTTTAGAGGCAGCCAAAAAAGTTGGAATAAATATTCCAACCTTATGCCACTTTGAAGGTAAAAAGCCTCTTGGTGCTTGTCGTGTTTGTCTTGTAGAAATAGAAGGTGGACGAGCACTTGCAGCTTCTTGCTCCACTCCTGCAACAAACGGGATGAAAGTGTTTACTAATACTAAAAGAGCTCGTCTTGCAAGAAAAACAGTCGTTGAACTATTACTATCTGAACATAACGGAGAATGCAAAACTTGCGATAGAAACAACGATTGTGAATTACAAAATTTAGCCTTCCAAATGGGCATTGAAGATATACGCTTAAAAGGTGAAGTTGCTAAACCTCATATTGATAAATCAACACCCGCATTAGTGAGAGACAATGGGAAATGTATTAAATGTCGCCGCTGTGTAACAGTTTGTAATGAAGTTCAGGCAGTTGGCGCGTTGTTCCCACAAGGAAGGGGCTTTTCTTCGATGATCAGTCCTGCTTTTATGTCAGATTTAGACACAGTTGCTTGTGTACAATGCGGACAATGTGCAGCAGTTTGCCCTGTTGGAGCTATTTCGGAAAAAAACCATATTGATGATGTTTGGGAAGCCCTTGACGATCCTACAAAAATGGTTATTGTACAAACTGCACCCGCAATTAGAGCTGCTCTGGGCGAATGTTTCGATTATGAACCTGGAACATTGGTTACTGGAAAAATGGTTACAGCTCTGAAGCAGTTAGGTTTCGATAAAGTTTTTGACACAAATTTTACTGCTGACTTGACTATTATAGAAGAAGGGACCGAATTGCTGATGAGATTAAAAGATAAAATTGTAAACGGGAAGAAGGTAGCTCTACCACAATTTACAAGCTGCTCGCCCGGTTGGATAAACTTTGTCGAATATTTCTATCCGGAGTATACTGATAATTTATCAACTTGCAAATCGCCCCAACAAATGTTTGGAGCTTTAGCAAAAACTTACTATGCAGAAATGCTGTGTAAAGATATTGATGAAATTGTGGTTGTATCTGTTATGCCTTGCACAGCGAAGAAATTTGAATGCCAAAGAGAAGAAATGAATGCAAGCGGGATTCAGGATGTTGATTATGTATTGACTACCCGTGAATTAGCAAAAATGATCAAACAAGCTGGTATAGATTTCACCTCTCTTCCAGATTCTAAAATGGATTCACCGTTAGGGCTCTCCTCAGGTGCTGCTGATATTTTTGCTAATACAGGTGGCGTTATGGAAGCAGCAATTCGTACTGTCTATGAAATTGTTACAGGAAGAGAATTACCGCTTGAAAATTTGCACGTCGAACCGCTTATGGGATTAGAAGGAGTAAAAACAGCTTCTTTGAAAATCGAAGGAACGCTACCCGATTGGTCATTTTTGGAAGGAGTTGGATTAAAAGTTGCCGTTGCCCATGGATTATCAAATGCAAGAAAACTCTTCAGCTCAATTGAAAATGGAGAAGAATACCATTTTGTTGAGGTAATGACTTGCCCCGGTGGATGTATTGGAGGCGGTGGACAACCACGATTTACAGATGATACAGTTCGTCAGAAACGATTAGCGGCTATTTATGCAGAAGATGAAGGAAAAGAAATTAGAAAATCTCACGAAAATCCAGACATAAAACGCCTGTATGAACGCTATCTTGGTAAACCACTTGGCGAGACATCACATCATCTGCTCCATACACATTACAAAAAGAAAGAAATCTTTAAATAAGCACAATTTGTTTTAGTTTGCGAAAAGAGGCTGTTTTATTAAACTATTGAACAGCCTCTTCTTATTTGTAAAAATTGAAAAGTTATTATTTCATAAAATGGTTAATTTCATTAACATCATTTCTTAAATTTGGAAACATATTAAATTATTGAGTTTTATTAGTATTTTATAACTTATTCATTTTGAAATTAATATATTCATAATTAAATTTGTAGTTTGTATTGCAGGTTATTGAAAATAATAGCAATTAATTATTATAAAAATTAGGAGACGTTGTATTAATGGGAACTTTTGAAAGAATTAGGAAAATTTCACCTTATGCACTGGCTGCTTTTGTAGTTATTTTTGTTGGTTTTATGGTAGCAAGTGATGCGGATATTTCCACACTTTTGCAACAAGGCAGCAACCCTCAGACTGCAGCAATTGCTTATATTAATGGTGAAAAAATCCTCTATAAGGACTTTCAGGAAAGAGTAGAACAAGCAATTGAACAGCAAAGAGCTCAAATGCAAAACCCCGAAGCTGAAATTGACCAAAATCAGATTATGACCCAAGTCTGGGATCAAATGGTTACTGAAATTATTTTAAAGCAAGAAGCAGAAAAGTTTGGGATAAAAGTCACTAATAATGAAATTGTAGATATTTTAATAGAAAATCCACCTGATTTTTTGGCTCGTTCATTCACTGATACAGCAGGGAATCTTAATAAACAAATTTACTACGATTTAATAACAAACCCAGAAAATATTGTAAAATACATGGGGCGAGACCCAAATCAAATCCCAATTGAAGAAAGAGAAAAAGCAATTAGTGATTTTAGAAACGATTTGATAAAAATTGAAAATTATCTTCGTTCTCAAAAACTAAACGAAGCTTTGAACACAACTATTACAACTACTGGAAGTTTCATTTCTCCGATGTATGCTAAAACAGTTCTCAAAGATGAAAATAGCTTTGCTGATGTTCGATTTATTCATCTTGGTGCAAAAGATATTAACCCCGATGAGATAAAGGTAACAGATCAAGAAATCAAAGATTATTTCGAGAAAAACAAAAGATATTATAAAGGTGAAAACCAAAGAAAAATTAAGTATGTGCGAATTCCAATTCAACCTTCAAAAGATGATTCATTACGTGCAGAAAAAAGAGTTCAAAAAATATTGGATGATTTAAATACACTTACCGATATTGCTGCAATTGATAGTGCATTCGAAGTTAGAATTAGCGAATTTGGTGGCGAATCTTACGATTGGAAATTAATTAAAGACATAGATCCAAGTCGCCTTTCCTATTTAGCAAATGCAGTTGAAAGACAAGTTATCGGTCCAGTGAAATTGTTTGACGGTACTTATTTCTTTCGTTTAGATGGACGTCGCAAAGGTGAAAATGAAGTTGTTCAGGCAAGCCATATTTTAGTTTCTTTTGGTAACAACAAAGACAGTGCAAAAGCAGAAGCTGACAAAATTCTTAAACGAGCTCGTTCTGGTGAAGATTTTGCTAAATTAGCTCAAGAGTTTTCTCAAGATAAAGGTTCAGCTAATCAAGGCGGAGATTTAGGCTTCTTTGGAAAAGGACGCATGGTAAAACCATTTGAAGATGCCGCTTTTGGGGCTAATTCTGGTCAAATTGTTGGTCCAATAGAAACACAATTTGGTTATCATATCATAAAAGTAGTGGATAAAAAATCAGACGAATTAAAATACAGTGAAATTAAAATTACTCCTACAATTTCAAATCCAACACGTAACAAGCTCTTTATGGATGCACATGCATTTGTCAAGCAAGTTGAAGAAGGGAAGTCTTTTGATGAATTAGCCAAACAACTTAATTTAAGAGTAGATACATCTGATTTTATTTCCAAAACGTTCCCTTTATTTGGTTCTTGGGCACTTACAAACGAAGTATTTGAACTTGAAGTAGGTGGAGTTACAAAACCAAAAGAAACCAAGCAAAAAGAAATTGTTATTATGCAGGTAATCGATGCCGTTAGTGAGGGTGCACCAAGTTTAGCTGTTTATGAAAAGGAAGTTCGTAGAAACATAATTCGCAAAAAACAAATTGAGATGCTGAAAGACAAAGCTCAAAAAGTATATAATGAAGTGAAAGCGATTGGCGATTTAGCTAATGTAACAAACCATAATGTAATTCATCAAGAAAAACTGAGTAACAACGGTCAGGTACCTGGTGTCGGCATGGACGTTGTATTCACTAATGCAGTAATTAATTCAGAAACTGGTAAAATATTAGAACCTATACGTGGTGAAAATGGGTGGTATATAGCTCAGGTATACTCCAAAATTATTCCGAACGATGGCGAAATTAATGCTAAATATATTGAAAAAGCTCGTGAGCTTCGCCAAAATGCTCGTGCTTCTGCTTATGGAAGCTGGTTCCAAACAATAAAACAAAAAGCTAAAATTGAAGATTATCGTTCCAAATTCTATTCTGAATATTAAGAGCGATTTTTATAAAAAGGGCTGCTCAATAATTGGGCAGCCTTTTTTCTTAGCAACTTTACTTTAATAACCTTCTAAATATAAGTTCATAAATTATTCATTAGTAAAATTAGGCAATCTTTTTTCTAAATAAGCAAGAGTTCCTTCCTTAAAGTCCTTGGTGCCACATATTTCACCAAATCTCTCACTTTCATAATGAAGACCTTCAAGCAAAGACATTTCCTGAGATTTGTTGATGCAATTTATTGAGGCTTTTATTGCCAATTTGCTGTTTTTTAAACAATTATTTAAAAACTCTATTGTTTTGTCGAACAATTCTTCTTGAGAGAAAACTTTATTAACAAGACCAATTCTGAAAGCTTCGTTTGCATCAATCATTGCACCGGAAATAATAAGTTCGACTGCTTTTGCTTTACCAACAATACGAGGTAAACGTTGCGATGCTCCATAACCTGGAATGACTCCTAAGCTAACTTCTGGTTGTCCAATTTTAGCATTTTCAGACGCAAAACGGATATGACAAGCAAGAGCAAGTTCACACCCACCGCCGAGTGCATATCCATTAATAGCCGCTATAACAGGAATTGGTAATTGTTCAATGCGTTTAAAAACGTAACTACCATATTCAGAGAATAACTTTCCAGTTTGCTTATCACAATTGTGCAATTCAAAAATATCAGCACCTGCTGCAAAAGCTTTATCACCTGAGCCAGTAATTATTAGTCCATATATAGAATGGTTTGTCTCTATATTCTTTATACAATCATCGAGTTCATCTAATATTTTTTTATTGAGAGCATTTAATTTTTCAGGACGATGAAGCTTTATGATTGCAACGTCTCCAACACGCTCGAAAATAATAGTATCGTAAGGCATGTTACTTCCTAATTATGTTAATTAATGAAATTTTTATAGATCTGCTGCTCATAGCCGGGAATCACCTGATCGATCAACCCTTCTACAACAAATCTCATTGGCAACATTTTTGCTTTTATTTTCCCGATTCCTGGCACGTAATAAATTGAAAGCACTCTCTCAAGATTTAATGGTAAATTCCCAAATTGTGTCTGAGCATTGCCAACAAATTTAAATTTATAATCAACCTGAACAGCATTTTGGAATGTTGTGGAACTGATAGTAGTTGAAACATTCCCTTTATTTATCCCATCAATTGTAAGTTCACCATTAAGTGTGCCGAATGTAAATTGTTCATTTATAAATGTATGAGAATAAATACGCCAATCATTTTGGTTTGGGTTAATGATTTTTACCCATTGGTCAGCGATTTCGAATGGTAAAACAAATCCAGAAGCTCCAAAATTGACCAAATCATCAAACCAGCTTGAATGTGCATAGTAAGCATTACCGACTTTATAATAGTATTGATTTTTGTTTTGATTGTATTGATTTGAATTATCAACAGTAGAAAAGCTCAAAAACTTATATGCTTCTTGCTGCAAAATCATTTCTTTACCAACACAAACTAAGCTATCCAACGTAAAATAGTTCATTACTGGATTCGCATTAGTATCAAGCTGATATTTTTTATAAACCCAATACCATCCATTACCTAAAGGCAAAAGGTCACCATTCAGTGCAATGACCACAAAATCAGTTTCACTGTAATAAGTCTTACCTTTGTATGTAATTGAAATTTTTCCAGTCGTTGCCTCAGAAGGAACAAAAGTTCTAATTACATAACGATTGTTACCAGATGCTTTAGTAATAGTATCAATTACTGCAACTTTCCCATTAAACTTAACTTCAAGTTCAGATTTTTTATTAGTAAATCCTTCAATAACAATTTCCACAACATTCCCAACCGATCCCGAACTTGGAGCAAAATAAATAATCTTATTTTCAGTAGGTTGAGTAGAATTATCATCACTGCAACTTGCTAAAAGTAAGATGGCAAATAATATGAAAACATTTTTTTTCATTACCTCTTCCCTACTTAAAAATATTATAAGGATAATTTGCTAACATTATAACGGACTAAATTTTTCTGGTAACCTTCAATATCAAACTTTTGAGTTCCCATTGTTCCAAGATTTATTTCAATTGTTTTAGATTCGAGAAGTGATTTAACCAATCCAATATTTTCAACAAAATAAAATCTTTGGACTAAATTTACTTCTATCGGAAAATTTAAAATAGTGTAGCTTAAATTACCCTTTATTGAATGGTTTAAAATAACTTCAACAGCGTCAAAAGAAATGCTCCCAATAGTAATTTTAGTATTAGTAGTGTTACGTGTTGCTTTAACTGTGTAATTTGCATTAAATTTTAAAGCAATTGGTAAGTTAGGAAGTTGAACTGTTTCGTTAGCGAATTGATGGGAGAATACATCCCAATTTGTTGCCTGGAAATCAGCTAAAACAATCCATTTGTTCTCTATTTTGTCAATGGGTAGACCGAAAACAGCGTTTGCAGGTAAAACATATTTTGTTTCTGTATATAATTTGGGTTTTTCATAATAAAAATGGTAACGAGCAGTTTCTACAGGCAATTCGTTAATAAACCAAGAATATTGAACAAAAGGAAATGCCTCTTTTTGCAAGTATGTTACGCTCGAAGCTGTCATAACTGAGTCGTTTCGTTTTGTATCAGGTTTTATCTGATTTTGCATATCTAAATCGTAATTCTCATAAAACCAGTAATTCCCAGCTTTAAGCGGGAAATAATTCTTTTCCTGAGAATTATCATCAATTGGATTATTGTTGTTGTCATCGTCTGAGCAAGCAAACAAAAAGAATGGTAACAAAAATAACAAAACATACTTTTTCATAATAAACCCCCTATTTTATTAAATAATTAGTTAACACTGATTTCGAACCAGGGACTGTAAATCCTAAAAGCTGCACTTTGGTTGGTTGATTAATTTGTTGAACAAGCCCAATTCCATTTACAAAATGAACATAAATTTTTTGTTCAAAATTCAAGTTAACAGGAATCGGAGCTTGCTGAAATTTTAAATTTCCATTAAATGATACATTCAGATAAAATTCATATGCTTGAAATTTCTTATTATTCAATAGGAAATCTTTTTTACCTCTGTTTTCGCCTGTAATAAGCAATTTGCCAGAAATTGTACCCAATCCCATAAATGAAGTTTCTGGAATTTCATCCTCGAATGCTTTCCAATCATCATCATTTATATCCGCAACTTTTACCCATTGCTCTTTGAAAGTAAAAGGCAACCCCGGCAGCCCTCCACCACTAAAAAATTGATTAAATCTACTTGAATGCATATATAATTTTTGGTTTTCTTCATACGAATAATATTCAGATGTTGATAATTCTTGCCCATTGTAATTTTTTGTTGTTGTAAAAAATATCGTTCCTAATTTGTCAAGCAGAGTTTTTTGACCAGAAACAACAACCGAGTCGTAATTATTTGATTTTTTCTCAACGTTGTTTGAGTCAATATCATAGTTTTCGTATATCCAATAGGAATGAAGACTTTTCGGTTGAATTTCTGACTTTGTTGGGGAGGTGCTATTTTTATCAGAACAAGAGTATAAAAGTACAATAAGAAATATTAAATACACTCTTTTTTTCATAAATTCCTCGAATAATTTATATTTGGAACTATATAACAATATACTCTATAATTTAACAAAAGTTTTAAATTATTAATTTCAAACTGTAAAACGATAATAAACTATAAAAATTATAGTATATAGCATAATAAAAAATTCCCGACAGCAAAACCTAATTAGAAAACTTAGAACGCAAATCCTCTATTGTAAATGAAATTTTGTTTTTCTTATGTCGTTTTTCCTTATTTTCAATTGCTTGCTTAATTGACAAACTAATTCGTCGAAGTTTTTCATTAACTTCTAACACTTTTACTTTGACTATTTGCCCAACTTTTATAACTTTTGTCGGGTCATTAACGTAATTGTGCGAAATTTCAGAAATATGCACCAGCCCATCTTGATGAACCCCAATATCTACAAATGCACCAAAATTAGTTATATTAGTTACAACTCCTTCGAGTATCATCCCAACTTTTAGGTCTGAAATTTCATTAATACCTTCTTGAAAGTTAGCCCAGCGAAATTCATCGCGTGGATCGCGACCAGGTTTTTCAAGTTCGGCAATAATATCTAAAAGTGTAGGTAAGCCGATATCATTAGTGCAATACTTCTGTAAATCAATACTTTTAAGTATTTTAGGATAATTAACGATTTCTTCTAGCGATAGGTTTAAATCCTTTGAAAGCATCTCAACAACATAATAACTTTCAGGGTGGACAGCAGTATTGTCCAGAATATTCTCGGCATTACGAATACGTAAAAACCCAGCAGCTTGTTCGAAAGTCTTTTCTCCTAAAAACGGAACATTTAGAAGTTCTTTACGAGAGGTGAATTTTCCGTTTTGATTTCGCCATTCAATAATTTTGTCGGCTACCCGCGGGGTAATTCCTGAAACATAGGTTAAGAGTTCTTTTGAAGCAGTATTTAAATCAACACCAACATAGTTAACGCAGCTCGCTACAGTTTCCTCAAGTTTCTTTTTGAGTAATTTTTGGTCGACATCGTGTTGGTATTGACCAACACCAATAGATTTCGGGTCAATTTTCACAAGTTCGGCAAGTGGGTCTTGCAAACGGCGTCCAATGCTTATTGCACCACGCACTGTTAAATCAAGTTCGGGAAATTCTTCTTGGGCAACTTTGCTTGCTGAATAGACAGAAGCACCTGATTCATTAACAATTACTAGAATTGGTTTTAATGTAATATTCGAAATCGTCTCACGAACAAATGTTTCAGTTTCTCGGCTTGCAGTTCCATTACCAATAGCGATAAGTTCTATACGATAATTATTAATGAATGTAGTTAAAATTTTTTTCGCTTCATTTTTTTCATATTCAGAATTGAAGGGAAATATAGTTTTATATTCAAGGAACTTGCCTGTTTCATCTAAGACTGCCAATTTACAACCTGTGCGAAATCCAGGGTCGATACCAATTGTTCGTTTTTGTCCAGCAGGTGCAGCAAGTAAAATTTGACGAAGGTTCTTTTCGAAAACTTTGATTGATTCTTCGTCTGCATAGACTTTTTTCGCAAGACGAACTTCTCCAATAATTGAATTTTTAATTAATCGGGAGAAGCTATCCTTAATAGTATTTTCATAAAATTTACGGATGTTTTCATTTTTATTAAAAATAATTTTATTGTTTAAATAATTAAAAATGTTCACTTCATCGAACTCGACATCCAACAATATTATTCCTTCGGCCTCTCCACGTCGTAGGGCAAGCATTGTGTGTGGTTGAATATCCTTGACTTTTACTTTAAAATCACGATATGTTTCAAATTTAGTAGTGTCTGGTTCAAACTCATCTTTGATTTGCGATTTGAAATATCCGTTTTCAATAATGAAATTACGTACCCAAGAGCGATATTCAGCAACCTCGGAAATTTCTTCTGCAATAATGTGAGCTGCACCTGTTAATGCTTCTTTTGCAGAAGCAACTCCTTTTTCGAGATTAATAAATTGTTCAGCTTCTTTTAATAAATCCAAATCATCTGCATTAAACGTATTATGCTGTTTTATCGTTTGAGCTAAAGGTTCAAGTCCTTTTTCCTTAGCAATTGTTGCACGTGTTCGTTTCTTAGGTTTGAAAGGAAGATACAAATCTTCAAGTTCTGTTTTAGAAAGACAGCTTTCTATTTGATATTTTAGTTCATTGGTTAATTTCCCTTGTTCAGAAATTGTATTAAGAACAGTTTTTTTACGCTCTTCAAGTTCAATAAGATACTCAAACCTATCAAAAATTTGTCTTAAAATAACTTCATCTAAATTACCAGTCCTTTCTTTACGATAACGAGCAATAAAATGAAGAGTAGCACCTTCGTTGTGAAGATTTAAAGTGTTTTCTACTTGCCATTGTTGAAGGTTGAACTCTTCTGCCAATAATTTTCTAATGTCTAACATTTTACCTCATTGAAAAAAAAACAGAAGGCAAAAATAAAAAATATCGATGAGTGTAACTAATTTGAAATTTCTATTGTCTTAAATTATGTTTTTTGTAGAAGAACAAAATATTTGTAATTTTGTTAAATTTTTGTTAAAAACTGTTGTTTGTCTATTTTTTTCACATTTTTGGAGACTTGTAATGAAACATTTATTCAAAACTTTACTGGTACTAGCACTTGTGCCAGTTATTGCATTTTCAAAACCATTAGAGCTAAGGCAAGTTGATGCAAATGCATTAATTGACTCTTACAAAAAAGTACCTTATTTATTTAAACAAGACATCCCCGTATCCATTAAAGCGACTCCGGTCAATAAGCAAGCTTCTATCTACAAAGCATTCAGGAATTCACAAGGGAATCCTCTATTCGGAAGTTGGATGTTTCAGGAAGACACTGAACCTATAGCATACGAACCTAAATCTAATACTTATGTATTAATTGGTAGAGATATTATTGAAACTGAAGAAAATCAACCATTCCATCTTCAAAGTGGTGTTTTATATTTAATTAGTTCACGGGATAATGGGAACACTTGGAGTACTCCACAAGTAATTTTCCGAAAACAGAGTCATTTTGATGTAATGCCAACTGTAGCAGTTTTTAACCCCAATGGAGCATCAATTCCAACAGACTTGAATTATTTTATATATAGCCGTATAGCAAAAGCCGAAGATGGGCAAACTTCTGCGCCATTTTATGGTGGTCACTTTGTATTTGTTACACCTGAATTTACAGATGCAATTGCATTGAAAGGGCCAGTTGATAATAATCCTGCTTCTCGTCAAAAATGGTTTAAAACTACTGCTGCAACATATACAAAGAGTGGTGTTGATTATAGCGTACTAGTAGGTCAATTATTACCTGAAACTAATTATCCGGGCGGTAACTATGGACGTGCTTCTGTCAACATGACTGACATTGACGTTACTTCTGGAATCCCACAACAGTGGGGACTTGATAAGTTTAGGCAAGTCTCAAACCCATCCTCAGGTTCACACTATAACAACAATATCTACATTGATGTAGACGAAGAAGGTACTCTTTATGCTTGCGTTGCCAATATGTTCATTGACATGCCAGAAAAGAGAAGAGTAGGCTTTTCTATTTCAACTGACAACGGGGAAACCTGGTCAGATTTCCAAAAAATGCCTATTAGCGTTTTGTCTAATTATGTAGTTACACAAGGAGGAGATGCAGATTCATCATTTATTTATCCTTACGAATCAAATGGTTTTGTTGTTTACGGAAAAAACAAATTTAGTTATTTCACTCGTTTGTTATTAATTGAAAATGGAGAGAGTTTTTCTCAAATCATCGAAATCAAATATGACAATGGTAATTGGTCAATAAATAATATTCATCAACTTATAGAGCCTCCTTTTGCATTTGGTCGCATGTGGGCAATAAATACTCAAAGAACATCTGAAACAAGTGAAGAAGAAATCCCATTTTTGTTTGATAGAGGATACGAAATTAGTGCTGGGAAAACATTGGATGGATATGTATTTTGTAAGTTCCTTGATCATAATGGTGAACTTGTAACTTTCCCTACTACTCAAATTGCAATCCGTCAGGCTACTGAAACTGACCCATATAATTATAGAATATTTGCTTGGGATACTTTGCCGACAAATGACGTTTTTGTAGCCTATCGTCCAATCACATCGTCGCAATGGAAAATTTCCAATGTTACTAATGATGCTCGTTATAATAGAAATACAATTACTCCAAGACTCGTTAAAAGTATAAATGCTATTCCAATATTGCATTTGAGAACTGATGAACAAATCGTTAAAAGAGTTAGTTCTACAACTCAACAGCCAATTTATCCAGAATATTATGATTTCCCATCTTTCTTGATTGAACTTATTGATGAAATTAGTATGCCAGTCGCTCTTGAAGTTGCTATTGCAGATGCCATCAATCCAAACACAGTATCCGAAATAAAAGAAAATAATAATGATTTGTTGGTTTATCCAAACCCTGCTTCTTCTATTACAAATATTAATTTTACAATAGAGAAAGCTGGCAATGCAACTATTAAATTAAGCAATACATTAGGTCAGACAATTGATGTATTAGCGAGTGGATATTATAATGCAGGTAATTTCAACATTAATTTAGATGCTTCGAAATACTCCGTAGGTTCATACTATGTTACATTAACAGTTGATGGACGCTCAATAACAAAAATGTTGAGTGTTATTAAATAATTGAGATTTCTTTTCAATAACGAAGGGCTGAAACAATTTTCAGCCCTTTTTTATTAATTTATCCTTATTTTACTTAGCATGAAATCCATTAACAATAATTAGGGAATCGTAACTCATACCATTGATTTTAACATATCTAAGATATCTATTATAAACATCATAGTTGGGAGCTTGCAAAGAACGAATTAAAAGAATTTCTTTGCCCTTCAACGTTTTTATTGCAAAATCTTTTGCTGCTAAGCCGAGAGCAAGTGCTGAATCAACGGAAATTTTGTTTCGTTTAGCTTGTTCTTCCAATCTCTCGTTAATTTGCGTTTCATAACAATCAATATTCAGAACACGAACCTTATAGAGGACCCCTTCATATTTAAAATCAAATGTATCACCATCATAAATCCAGTTTACTATTGCATAAAATTCTTTGTCATCTGGCGAAGGGCGTCGAGGTGCATTCAATTTATTTGCAACAATTATTGAATCATATCTTAATCCATTAATAAAAATGTGTCTGAGTAATTCACCTGTTGGGAGGCTATTTGATTGAAGCGAATCACGTCTTATTATAATTTTCTTTTTTAACAATAATTCTTTAGCAAATTCTACAGCATTACGAGCAATTGAAAGCGCTGAATCTTCTGAAATCCCGGCAATTTTTGCCTGATTTGTTAGTATCTCATTCCTCTCTAACTCGAAACAATGCAAATCAACAACAACAACTGAATATTTTTTGTTGTTGATAGTTGTAACTATCTTATTTACATTAATTATAGAATCGACAGTTACCTCTAATTCCCATTCATTTGGGATATAATTGTTGGAATCCGGATTGGAACTATTATCACCACAAGAATAAAATAAAAGTAACGATAATAACAATAAAGATAACTTTTTCATAACGTTTATCTCAATCAAAATAAAACATTAAAGTTTAAAATAATGAATAATTATTATTTTTGAAATTTAAATCGATTTTTTTTAAAAAAGAAATTCGATGATATGGCGAAACTCCATATTTTTTTATTGCTTCAATATGTTTTCTTACTCCGTAACCTTTATTTTTATCAAATTCATATTGAGGATACTCTGAGTGACATACTTCGGACATATATTTATCGCGAGAGACCTTGGCAAGAATTGAAGCAGCAGAAATAGAAATACATTTCTCATCACCTTTGATAATAGTAGAATGCTCAATCTTTGAACCATTAAAATAGTTTCCATCAATCAATAAAAAGTCAGGTCTTATTTCTAAATTGTCTATTGCATTATTCATAGCAAAGATTGTAGATTTAAGGATATTAATTTTGTCAATAGTATGATTATCAACAAAGGAAACTGAATAGGCAAGAGCAATTTCTGTAATCAGCTGAAATAAATATTCTCTTTTTTTTGAAGTTAACTTTTTTGAATCATCAACCCCTAAATCCTTCAAAAAAGAATCTTTTGGCAAAATCACGGCAGCTGCAACAACGGGTCCGGCGATTGAGCCTCTTCCAACTTCGTCAACACCAGCGACAAATTGATATTTTTTTTGGTAATATTCTTCAATATTATCAATAATCATAGTTGTATAAGATTAACAAATTCATTTCTCAAGCTCTGCTCTTCCATCAAAAGCCCTCTCATCACAGAAGTTGTCATAATAGATTGTTCTTCTGAACCACGAACACCGCGAGCAATCATACAATAATGCCGAGCTTTAATGACAACTCCAAGAGCTTGTGGTTTAAGCAAATCTTCAAAATAATCCGCAATTTGTTCGCCCAATTCCTCTTGAATTTGCGGACGACGAGCGAACCAATTGACAATTCTTGAAATTTTAGAAAGACCAATCACGTAGTCACCCGGTATGTATGCAACAGTACAAGTTCCAGAAATCGGTAGCCAATGATGGGAACATATCGACATAATTTCAATACCTTGACTAATCACAAGGTTATTAACTTTTTTCCGGTTAGGAAATACTGTTAATGCAGGAGGTTTGGAAAAACGCCCAATAAGCAGCTCATTGACTAGCATTTTGGCAATTCGGCGTGGTGTATTGGTTGCATTTGGGTCACTTCTGGAAATCCTTAAAATATCAAGCACTTCTTTAAACTTTTGCTCAAGTTGTAAAATCATCATCTTTCGTTCATCATCTGAAATAGAATGATTCCCGTTAGCATCAAAAAGTTCGTAGCCATATTCATTATATTTTTTGAAAATTTCTAAATCTACGTTCTCCTCAATTGACTTTTGAATTTCAACATCCGGTTTAATAATATGATTATCTTTCTTAGGAACTATACTCTTACTCATTATTTCTCTCCATAATATTCAACAAAACTTGTATCCGTTTCGAATAATTTAATTCTATAAAGTTTAGCATTTCCAAATTTTCCATCAAGTAATTCCCAAAATTTTATTGCTAAATTTTCTACAGTTGGAATTACACCTTTTAGGAAATCTACATCTTCGTTCAAATTCTTATGATCAACTTTATCAATAATTTCATTATTAACGATTTCTTTAAGTTTCTTTAAATCAAATAAATATCCAATTTCAGGGTCTGGATTGCCATATAAAGTAACTTCAAGCGTATAATTGTGACCGTGACCACGTGGATTATTGCATTTATCATAAATTCTTTTGTTTTCCTCATCAGAAAACTCAGGATTATAAAGGCGATGCCCTGCTGAAAATTTAACTTGTTTTGTAATATATACCAACTTACAACCTCCAAAATAAAAAACGCCATTACTAAATAAGTAATGACGTTTTTTAAGTAAAATATCTTTTATTGTTGCTGAATTTTTTCTTTTTCTTTTTGGAGCTCCTCTATTCTTGTTCTCGTTTCGGCAATTTTTTGTTCTTTTTCAGAAATACGTTCTTGAATTGCTTTTATTTTTTCCTCTTTGTCCGACTCATTCATATCATCAGACTTTATATGATCAATTGACTGTTTATCAGCATTAATGGATTCTTCCAAACGTTGGATTTTGAGTTCAAGGTTACTCAATGTTTCATTAAGTTTAATAATACGTTCTTGCTTGCGTTTTTCAAAATATTCATTTTTCAATTTATCAATAATGACAAATGCTTTTTGAATTTTTTCAAGAAGTTCGGTTCTTTGTTCACGTTTTAGTTTCACAATACGAACTTCACTTTGAATACCAATGATATTTTCGCGAAGCAATCTAAAATCACTCGTGTTATTTAGATAAACAAAAGCTTCTTCAATTTTTGCAGACAATTTCGAGTAATTTTCGTTTGCTTCCTTGTCGTAATTTTCTCTATCAGCATTTTGTTTTTCATTTATAGATTCAAAAACACGGCGAATATTACTGAAAAGTTCATCTTTTTGAATTTTTCGCAGAATAGCAGCTTTAATTGCGGCTTGTGCAGCAATTAATGTATCTTTAGCTTCTTTGAAGCTTGTTGTAATATTCTCTGCAAATGAAATTGCATCATCAACGATTTTTTTGATTTTTTGATAATTTTCCTCGTAATCAGCATCAGACATTTGGCGTTCTTGTTGTTGACGCTGATTAATTCCTTCAAAACAGTCACGGATAATTTGGTACAATTCTTCTCTTTGGTTACGCTTTAACTTTTTATCTTTTATCTCAGATTGAAGATCAATTAAACTTTGACGAGCAGATTTGAAATGCGTTGCTTTGCTTGCTTTTTCTACTGTAGCTTCAACTTTTGCTTTAAGAATATGATAGTTTTCGGAACATTCCATTTCATAGTTTTCACGTTCTTCGCGAATTTTGTTATTTATATTCTCTATTGCATTGTTCAATGCTGTGAGAATTTCTTCAGCATGTTCTCTTTTCAACGACAGTTTTCTAAATTCGCTTTTAGCATTGATTAGTTTTTCTCTTGCTTCATTAAAGTTCTGAGTTTCGTTAGCGAATTTAATTGCTTCATCTACAATTACTTTTATCTGTTCATAATTTTTGGTTTGTTCAGCTTGAATTTTTTCGGTTTCTTCTTTCTGACGAGCAATTAAAATTTCTAACGAAGAATTCAATTTATCTAAAAGACTATTTTTATTTTCAAGTGCTGGTTGATAACTATTTAGTATAGAGATTAAGTCTCTAATTTTGTTTCTAACTTCTTTCCAGTTTGAGCTATTTTTTGCTTCTTCTGTTACAAATTCGATGTCAATATTAATTTCAGAAGCAAATTCCTCTTTAGAAAAATTCTCTAAATTTGCATAAGGCATCAAATAGCGACGAAGATAAATTTTCCCATCGGTTGAAGTTCTCTTTATTGCCGAAAGATCGGCTGATTTGAACATCATTACTACATTTGATAATTCGATAAATAAATCCGGATTAATAATTAAGAATTCAGCATCAGCTGTTTCGTCAAAATTTTCGAATTTTTTGCCTGTAACAGCACACATTCCTTTTTGACGTTCCCAAACTGTTCGTTTTTGCTCTTGTGTAAGTTCAGCAATCACTGTTGTTCCCTTTAGTAAGTAATACAAAAATAATAAAGTTAATAAGAACTGTCATTAAATACAAGTTGCTAATTTATTTAATATAAAGTAAAATAACAAATTTTTTTCAATAAATAATTTTATTAAAATAATTTCGTTTAAAGGTGTGAACAATAATCATTATAATGAATGATGAAAAAATAAATAAAAGTACTATTTCAAATGATAATTGATAATCTTGTTTTGCATTTGGGAATTTGCTATTAAATAATTTAGATAATATAGTAGTTGTATTTACCAAAAAATGAATAATTATTCCAGGATATATCGAATTTGTATAAAAAGCAATTTTGCTAATTACGTATGACAATAGGAAAAGTGGAAATAAATTAAGTAAATTGAAATGCAACAGAGCAAAAATCAACGATGTATATATAATCCCTAAATGAGCACCAAATTTGTGTTCAAATAATTTCTGCAAAAAACCTCTAAATACTAATTCTTCCACTATTGCAGGGACAAGTGCCAGAGACAGCATTGCCATAGGTAGGTTATTTATTGCTAAATCCCTTAATATATACTCTGTGTTTTTTGAATATTCTTGGACAATATTTCTAAAAGTTTCTGGCAACAATGACAGTTGTATATATATTAATGAGTGAACTAATATGAACAGTGAACAAAATAGAAAAACAGTATATATAAATGAAGAAAGACTTTGTAATCTATTTATGCGGAATATGCTTTTGAAATTAAAAGAAAGCGAATGCGAAATTAAGACAACTGGCAACAAAAAAAATATTAATTGCGAAATAATTATACTAAAATAAATATTAAATAATAATTCCAATATCTGTTGAGAAAAAATATAAATTATGTAGCTGAC
Source organism: Eximiradius sp. (assembly GCA_937127445.1). Taxonomy (GTDB): domain Bacteria; phylum Bacteroidota; class Ignavibacteria; order Kapaibacteriales; family UBA2268; genus JAKIZO01. The sequence goes on from CAKZLY010000035.1 coordinate 33,232, forward strand.
AATAAAGCAAACAGAAGCAAGCCAAAACTTATTTTTCATTATTTAAACAAATTATTTGATATTATTTGATATTATTTGCCAAGTTGTTTAAATTCTTTATCCAGAGTAGATTCAATAGTTTTTTTAGCAATGGAACCGAACAAAGAAAATTCGAAATCTATTGTAATCAAATTATTCTCTAAAATAATTTTTCCTTTACCTAATTTACTGTTTATGAATAAAGTGTCGCCTTCCCAATGTGTACTTTCAAGAAAAGTTGCAAGAGTTGGATTTGGCAATAATTTAGTGGAAATATAGTTTTTCATTTCCGATGCTGAATAATTTGTTTGAAATTGCTTATGCAGCTTCGCCATAAAGTACCTATTGACTAAATAATACAATAAATGTAAGTTATAAACGAAAAATAGTAAATATAATTTTAATCACTTTTTTGTGTTTTTATGCCAACTTTTAGCATTTCAAGCAATGGTAGATTGGAGAAAACAGTTGTTTTCTATAATGGCGAGCAATTAACAGGATTAAAAGAAATTTATATTAATATGAATGAAGAAGGAAATTTTGAAGCAATTATTCAGTATCAAGGAACTGATAAAAAAGTTTATGTCTTCAATATTTTTGAAGATTACCTAATTAACTTAAAAACAACTGAACCTACTCTTACAGATTTAGAGTTGGAAAACTTAATTACATTAACTATTGAAAGCGATGGAAATTTAGAAAACACATCTATTTTTGTTGATGACGAATATCAGGAAGGTATTGTGAGCTTATATGTGCATATCAAAGGAGCAGACAACAAAGATGGTATAAGAAAGTTTTTATCTTCAAAATATTATATTCCTGATACACCTGAATTGTATACAGAAATTATTTTTAGGAATGAAGATGGTTCATTTAATAAGGAGAAAATATTCTAATGAAAACATATAATCAGTTAAAAAGTTTTTTCGGAATAGTAATTATTTTATTCGTTATCAAATTATTTCTTTTCCCTGATTTCGCTGATGCAAGAAGAGGAGGCGGAAGCTTCGGAGGTAGTCGCACCTTCAAACCACGTCCAACACAGACAGCAAAACCTCAAACTTCTAACATTCCGAGACAGCAGCGAACTTCAAGTTTTGGTGGGACGAGAATCTCGAAAGAGCAAGCGAAAGTTAAATATGGAATACCTAAAAAGATTGAACAAACTAAAAGAGTTGATGCCGATGGAAATCAACGAACTTATAATATATATAATTACGAAGGTTATGCAAACGGGCTAATGACCGGTTATCTAATGGGACACACATCTTGGCTATGGATGATGCCTTTCCATCCTGCATTCTATTATAGTAAACCCTATTATGTAGAAAACGAAGATGGCAGCATTGATGTATATCCGCCCACTTTTTCTATTGTAAAATTAATTATTGGTATAACAATTTTCTCATTTACAATTTGGCTGCTGTATAGACTGATTACTGCAAAAAGAAAAGTGGGGAAATTGCACAATTCTTCTTTTATTTAGTCTGAAACATAAGCAAGGTCAATTATTCTTTTTTCCAGATTAACTTTGATTATTCGAACTCGAACATTTCCTCCTAGTTTATAAATTTTCTTTGTTTTTTTGCCAATTAATCGATAGTTGGGTTCATCAAAAACAAAGTAATCGCTGTGCATATCTTTAATGTGCAATAATCCTTCTGCATATAAATCTATTAATTGAACAAATAACCCAAAAGAAGTAACACCAGTAATTATACCGTCAAACTCTTGCCCAATATGTTGAGAGGCAATCAATGCAAACGCAATTTTATTAGATGCTCGTTCTGCTTCCATTGCAAGTCGTTCCTGATCAGAAGAAACTCGGGCAACATCACGTGATAAGCGATGTAAGTAATCTAACCTATTACCATCAGGTTTGCCAATAGCATATTCTTTAAGAAGGCGATGAACAAATAAATCTGGATATCTTCTTATAGGAGAAGTAAAATGAGTGTAGTGTGAGAAACCCAAACCAAAATGTCCAAAGTTCTGAGCACTATATATTGCTTTTGGCATTGAGCGAATTAGAACTTGATTAACTATATTTTTTTCAGGTGCATCTTGTACTTTAATAAGTAATTCATTAATATCTTTTGATGTGATTTTCTTTTTATTAAGTTTATATCCGAGAGACGATATAAATTTAAGAACAGTTTTAAGCATTTTGGGATCAGGTTCATCGTGAATTCTGTATAAATACGGCAATGGTTTTCGCATATTGAATTCTTTTCGAATTTTATCAACGTGCAGAGCTACAATTTGGTTTGCAAGAAGCATAAATTCTTCCACAAGAGATGTCGCTGGTGTTGTTTGTTTAAGTTTTACTTGTTTAGGAAATTTCTTCTCATCTAAAACGAACTTGTATTCCACCGTATCGAAAAGAATTCCACCATTTTGGTAGCGTTTTTCTTTCAGAGTTTGAGCAAGTTTATGAAGTTCGAGAATCAGTTCAGCATAATCTCCTTTTCCTGTGTCGATTATTTGCTGAACTTCATCATAATTAAATCTATGAGAACTTTTTATCAATGTTTCGGAAATTCGATAATCTGTCACCTCAGCATTAGGTGTTAGTTCAGCAATAACAGAAAAAGTATAACGAGGCTCATTAGGTTTCAATGAACATATTTCATTAGAAAGTTCTTCGGGTAGCATTGGAATAACACGATCAACGAGATATATACTTGTTGCACGCTTTCGAGCTTCAATATCTATAGAACTATTTTCTTTAACATAGTAGCTTACGTCTGCAATATGAACACCAAGCAGATAATTACCATTAGGCAATGCTTTAAGAGAAAGTGCATCATCGAAATCTTTTGCGTCTTCTGGATCGATTGTAATAACAATTTCATTTCTAAAATCAAGTCTTTGAGCAGGTTTTCTATTAGTTGGTACTTTTAATTTCCTTGCTTCATTAATAACCCCCTCTGGGAATTCGAGTGACAAATTAAATTCATCGATTACCGCATCATATTCTACAGCCGGATCACCTGCTGCACCTAATATTTTAATAACTTCCGCCTTGGGACTTTTAGTTGGGTCATCCCAAACAACAAACTGGGCAGCAACTTTATCACCATCGCGTGCTCCATTCAATTTTTTCTGTGGAATTAAGAAATCAACGTAATATGCTGGGTCATCAGGAACAAGAAAATAAAAATATCCATCAAATTCAATTTTCCCAACAATAGGTGCTTCGTTTCTTTGCAAAACTTGAATAATTTCTCCACGATGTTTGTTCTTTTTTTTGCTTGCAAGTAATCTAACAGCTACGACATCACCTTGAAATGCAGTATTCAATTGTGAACGCTTTATTAAAATCTTTGGGATATTTAGCAATCCAGTTTCAATAACACCTTGACCATCTATTATTTGAAGTTTTCCGGTAAATTCAGAAAATTCATCTTGTTTAAGTTGATAAGTTCTCTTTTTTCCTTTTTCAACCACTTCTTGCTCAATAAGCAAGTTAATGGCATCTTTTAGCAATTCGTAATCGGCACTATCACTTTTAATCTGTAAAGCTTTTGAAATTTCTAATATTTTAAGTGGCTTAACGCTATTTTTTAATATCTCTATAATATTTTGTATTAATAAATCAGTTTTCATTATAACTCCATTATTCAATGATTGGTGTCTCGATATCTATTGTTACTGTTCTACAATAGAATCTACCTTCGGGAAAATTATTATCATAAATAAGTTCACTTTCGCCTATTCCTACAACTGTCACATCTTTTAAGTTTAGATATTTTGCAACAGTAGTCGCGCGCTGAGTAGCAATTCGCAAATTAACGTTTTCTTTGCCAATCCTATCCGTATAGCCCTTTATTTTCACATTTGAATTAGGTTTTATTCGCGATTTAATTAAATCTAATACTTTACGATGTTCATTTCTCAAGCTGGAAGAAGCATAATCAAACAAAATTAAACGATAGTATTCATACTCACGGTCAGCACGTTTTTCTAAACGTTTTCTGTCGATAGTAATTTGATCAATCGGGATAATTTGTGGTTTCGTTTCGAATGTTTGATTTATCAGATCTCTCATTGAAAGAGTATAGGTAAGGTTAGAATATACTTTTTGAAAATATTTTTCCTCGTTATTTATTTCCCAATCCACAAAATCTGGAACTGAACCTTCACCAGATATCTGTTTTATAGTCTCATTTTTATGTTTAATTGTCAGATTCCATTCTTTGATGCCAATTGAAGAAAGTGGCTTCAAATAGAAACGCAACTTTGAATTAGAAACAACTCTAATTGTGTCCCCAGTTACAACAGGTTCTGACAATATTGGTGAAGAACTAATAATTTCAACACGTCGATTTTCATCATCTGCTCCTTCTTCGTCGGATAAAGTAGCTTCCTTAGGTAAATTCCTTGCATTGATGGCAATTCTTTGAGGTTCAATATTCCAAACCTTCACAAAATAATCACATACTTTTTCTGCTCTTTCAAGAGAAAGATTCTTATTATCTTTCTCCTCTGCTTTATTTGAATTAGTGCCAATAAGTTCAATTTTAACATCAGGATTATTCTGTAATCTTAACCCAATAATATTCAAAACATTATAATATGTTTGAAGAGCATCGGCATTAATTAATTTGTTAAGAGAAAAATTTTGAATTTCATGTGGTTTTAATTTGACATATCTATCTGAAATTTCACTCGAATTATGCTCAAAAAAAATGTAATTGAGTAAAGGACGTAGACTTAATGAAGTAAAATCTTCAATTTTCACTGCAAAGTTCTTTTTTTCGTTATCATTTGAATCAATTTCAACAACATATACGCTAGCAGCAAGTTTGGGCGGGAGCTCAGGTAAATTAGGATCTATGAGTGGAGGCGCCTTTGGAGGCAAAGGTGGTGGTGGCGGTGGTGGTGGCTGTATATATTTCAGAGCAATCCCAAAATTTAAATTCTGAGAAAACCATTTTTCATCTTTGATTAGAGGCAAAAACCAAATATTATAAAAAACTTCTGGCATTAGCCGAAAAGAGCCTTGTGAATTTAGGACAAGCTCATACCCCGCACCCCAATTTAGCCCAATATTAAAATCATTATAGCCTTTCAAATTCCCATCATTTTTGTTCCTATACCTCAGTCCATCATTGAAAGTTACTTTATCAGGCGGATCTTTGATTTTTTCTATTTGTTTATATTTTGCACTGACAAAAAAAGAGAAATCTACACCAAGTGTCAAAAAAAGTTTTTCTTTCGGAGAAAAAATCACATTTGGTGTAATGAAAAACCTATCAAACTCTACATCAACCAAATGTTCAATTTTACCTGGATAAACGTTTCCATCGATAATAAAGGTCTCATCTTCGAGTGAACTAAAACTTGAGAAAAAATTATGGAAACCTATTCTTGCTCCATAATAGAAATTATCTTGAAAATACTTTTCGAATAATCCACCGATTTGAAATCCATACCCTGAACCATTTTTATAATCTGGACAACAACTTGGAACATTTGGAAGACTTTTAAAATTAGTATTTTGAATATTCAAATTATAATTATAAAAAATTCCGAAACGTTCCTTGTATTCCATCTCCTTTAAGGCTTTTTCATAATCATACTCTTCCTCATTTTGTGCAAAAAATTCAGAAAACGGGAAAAGAAGCAAAAAAAATATAATATATTTTTTCATAGTAACACCTTAATTTCTTAAGGTAATTTATAATTAAAGATTTAATTTTTTGAAAATAGTTTCTGGAATATGTTTTATAACACACATAATAAATCTCCAGTAACCCGGTGCATATATAATATCTTTTTGAGCATTAATACCATCAAAAATAATCCTCCCTACAACATCAACTTTTGCAAAAAGAAAGTTTTTAGGCAAATGTGAAGTCATTGGAGTATCAACTATTCCGGGTTTTATAGTAACGACAGAGACATTCTTGCTTGAAAGACGATTTCTAAGTCCTTGTAAAAATAATGATACAGCTCCCTTTGCAGAACCGTAAAGATAATTACTTTTTCTACCTCTATCCCCTGCTACGGACGAAATAACAGCCAGAATGCCTCTTTCTTTCTCTTCAAAATAATTCGCAGCTATTGAGCATAGTGAAACAATAGATGTGGCATTAATATTAAAATGTTCAATTGCATAGTCAATATCGTTTTGAGATTTTTCCTGATTAGGTAAAGTTCCATAAGCCACCAATACAATGTCAACTCCGCCTAAAATATCGACAGCTTGATTGAAAATTTCTTTGTGATTGCTAAAATCAAGTGCATTGAATTCTATCAGTTCAATGCGCGTTTTGTAGCGAGCTAATATGTCGTCACGCACTGCTTGCAAGCGTGTCATTTTAGTATCAAGCAAACATAATTCTGCACCATCTGCAGCAAATAGTTTTTCAACTTCTGTTGCTATTGCCGAAGCGCCACCAAAAACAATAACTTTTTTCATAATATATTTCAATAATTATTCAACTTTATCTTTATTTAATGAAATAGCTGCTGGATAGAGAATCCCATTCATAAATATTTCAGGTGTAACAATATCACATACTATGTAACGAACTTTAACCCCTGCTTCTAAAAACATACTTGCAACTTTTTTATATGATTCTATCCATTTTCCGTCTGTATTTTTATCATAAAAATCCTGTCCATTTTGATGAATAATAACCTCAGATATACCTGTCTGAATAATTGCACGAGCACAATCAGTGCATGGTGTCCACGGGACATAAATTTTACAACCTTTAAGAACTGTTCCTCGTCGAGCAGCATTATAGATAGCATTTCGTTCTGCGTGTTCAACCCAAAAATATTTTTCTCCATCATCTCGTGAAACCCTTTTCCCATCTTTATCAATATTTATACCACGAGGGAGTGAATTGTAACCAGTTGATACGAGCACATTATCAGAATCAACAATTACAGAACCAACGTGAGTATGCGGGTCACGGCTACGCATTCCAACAAGATAGCACATTGTTATATAGAGTTGATCCCAATCTGGTCTTTTCATATTCAAATTTATGGATTCCATACTACATCTTCTTTATTGTTTAAGAAATTAGCAAATCTTGCAGCAACAAACAAATAATCAGAAAGCCTATTTATATATACAATAACAAATTGGCCAATATCTTCTATTTCCAACAAGGAAACAGCTATCCTTTCCAGGCGACGACAAACTGTTCGAGCCTGGTGCAAAAAAGCAGCTGACTGCGCTCCGCCGGGCAAAATAAAATTCCTTAATGAAGGCAACATTTCAGAATATTCATCAATTTTTTGTTCAAGCCATTTAATGTGTTGGTCACCAATTCGATTTACTTTTAATTGATCATTTATCGGTGTTGCTAAGTCGCTACCTAATATGAATAAATCATTGTTTATTCTAATCAAATCATCTTTCATTTCTTGCGGAACACCAAAAGCAAGGGCTAAGCCAATAATAGAATTCAGTTCATCAACTGTCCCATAAGTTTCGACACGTAAATTATCTTTTCGAACTCTCTGTCCATCAAATAGTGATGTAGTGCCATTATCGCCAGTTTTAGTATAAATCTTCATATGCCTACAAATATTTTTTTAACTGTTTCTTACGCATAATTTCAATTAATTCCTGAACTTGTTCGGATTGTCCTCGTTTACAAATGAGCAAAGAATCATCTCCTTCAACAACAATAATATCTTCAATTCCGGCTATACAAATCAAGTTTTTGTTAGAAATAATTAATGAATTTGAAGAATTTATCGAAATAACTTCCCCTTCTATTACATTATTTCGAGCATCTTTTAATGATAATCTATATAATTCATCCCAATTTCCTAAATCAGACCAGCTGAAGGAAGACATCACAACAAGAACTTTATCAGACTTTTCCAAGATAGCGTAGTCAATTGAAATAGGATTAAATTTCATATATATTTTTTCTAACGCTTCATCGTATTTATCGGTACTTATATAGTCTTTTAAAGTATTAAGCTGTTCAAAATAGTAAGGTAAATATTCTGAATAAGCCTCTTTAAAAATATTCATCTTAACAACAACTATACCGCTGTTCCATAGGAAATCGCCACTTTCTATGAAACGTTTTGCAGTTTCCAAATCAGGTTTTTCGGCAAAAGTAGTACAGAATCGCACTCCATTATCGAACAATTCACCAAGTGAATTGCGATTTTCATTAAATTGAATATAACCGAATTGAGTTTCGGGTCGAGTTGGGGCAATTCCAATAGTCACAATAGAATCTTTTGAATGAGCAGCTTCTATGGCTACATCCAAACTATTAAAAAATTCACCTAAATTAGATATTTCTTGATCAGCAGGGAATGCCAACATAATATCTTCATCAGAATATCTTTGCGAAAGTATTGTAGAAACAAGTCCGAGAGCAGGAGCTGTATTTTTACCAAAAGGTTCAATTATTATATTATCATTTGGTAAATCTGGAAGTTGCTCTTTCACCAAAAATGAAAAAGCTTCATTAACAACCACATAAATATCCTCCATTGAAAAATATGTTTCTAAACGCTTAAAAGTGTTTTGAATTAAAGTCCCGTCTCCATACAAATGAATAAACTGTTTTGGTAGCTTCTCTTTTGTCTTAGGCCAAAAACGAAGTCCGGAGCCCCCTGCCATTATTACAGCAAACTTTTTCATTAATATATACATTATAGAATAGATTAAAACATAATACAAAACTACAAAAAGAATGATTAATAAAATAATAAAAACAACTAATTTATTGGTGATAAACCATCTTATTCGTAAATTTGAAAATTATTTTTATGTAGTATACGCCATGTTTATTTTTGAATTAATTGGTAGAAAAACTCTCCACTTTTTTAGAGAATTTGGACAGATTATTATTCTTCTTATTTCTACATTTCGTTATTTTCCAAGGATAATAAAAGATAAAAAGCTTGTTCTGGAACAAATGTCAATTATTGGTGCAGATTCATTGCCGTTGGTATTACTTATTGGAGCGTTCACTGGTGCAATAGCAGCTCTTCAAGCCACAAGCTTGTTTGAAAAATTCAATTTTATTAGTATAGCTCGCCCATTTATTGGTTCATCAATAGCAACAGCTGTCTTTCAGGAACTTACTCCTGTGCTGACCGCCCTTGTTATTGCTGGACGAATTGGTGGTTCGATGGCTGCGCAGATAGGTACAATGAAAGTAACAGAACAAATTGACGCCCTTGAAATGATGGCAATTGATAAGAATAGGTATTTAGCTATGCCAAGAGCAGTCGCAATTATTTTAATGATGCCTGTTTTAGCAATTTTTTCGAATGCTGTTGCTTTACTCGGAAGTTTTGTTCTTTCAAGTATTAAATATAATTTCACAAGTGAAGCTTTTTTTGATTCCGTAATTAGATTTTTCAAAATGAAAGAGCTTATGTTAGGACTTCTGAAAACTACGGTATTTGGTGGTGTAACCGCATTAATCGGTATCCATGTGGGTTTCAACACGAAAGGTGGAGCCGAAGGAGTTGGCAATAGCACTGTTAGAGCATTCACTCTTTCGGCTGCGTCTATTTTGATTATTGATGCAATATTTGGCTATATATTCTAATGCTTAACAATTATCACACACTCTTACATCTTAAAAGAGAATTTGAGTTATTAGTCGGGATGAAAGTAATTGAAATCTTTTCACAAGAAAAAGATACTGTTACATTTATTTTTTTTGATGGAATAAAACAATTCTACTTACATTTTTCAGCTCAAAACAATTTTTCTCATATATACTTAGATACAAATTTCAGTCGAGTAAAGAAGAATTCAATCAATTTAATGCCAGAATTATTAGGAGATTACCTACAAAATATCTCAATTGAAAAAAATGATAGAGTAATTGAATTTCAATTTATCAATTATTTTATATATTTTCATTTATTTTCAGGAAGTTCTGCAAATTTATTTTTATGTGATAAAGATAATAATATCTTTTTCAAATTCAATAAAAACAATCAAAATAAAGAACAAAAATACTCATACCAAAAATCAGAATTATTAGAATTATCAAACACCCTAGCAAATGAACAAATCATAAAAGCATTGACAAAATCAAATTTGCTAATAACAAAATACTACGCTGAAGAAATCTTAACTCGATGTAATTTAGGCATCAATTTGAAACTTTGTGAAATTTCAAATAACCAATTAGATGAACTTTACAAACACTCACAAGAATTAGTAATTGAATTACTAAACAGCAAAGAATATTTTATAATTCAAACTGATAGCGAACCAATACTATCTTTAATACCTTTAACTAATCATAATAATATTATTTATAAGTCAAATAACATTTCTTATTTAATAAAAAAATGCAAGTTTCTTAAATTAAGGTATATTAATGAAATTAAATTAAGAAAAGAAATTTCCGAAGCATTGCAAAAATACTTCGATAAATGCACTCGAAAATTGGAAGAATATGAAAAAAAATTAGAGGACATAAAATTAGCTAATATTTATAAAGTAATAGGGGATTTGCTGATTTCGCAAAATCACCTTAAAATAAAAGGACAAACAATAATTAACTTAGAAAATTTTAATGGAGAACAATTACTGGTCAGACTTGACCCAAAACTATCAATTATTGAAAATGCTCAAAAATATTATGAGAAATCAAAGAAAACCATCAAAGAAATCGAGTTAATCAATATCAAATTAAACAACTTACGAAAATCATTGGATATTCATCAATATTTGTCAAATAAATTACATAATATAAAGGAATATAAAGAACTTAAAAAAATACTTAATGAACTTATCAATTATAAAATAATATCACAAACTATTAATAAAAACAAGGAATTAAATAAAAACAAATTCAAAAAGTTTGACATAGGTTCAGGTTTTGTGTTATTAGTTGGGAAAAATGCTGAGAATAACGACCTACTTACTTTTAAGTTTGCACGACCTCATGACTTGTGGCTACATACTAAGGGAGCATCTGGTTCGCATGCAATAATCACGTTGAATAGAAAACAGATTGTCCCAACAGAAATTATCCGTAAAGCAGCAGAAATAACTGCCTATTATTCTTCTTTAAGAAATGCAAATTATGTCCCAGTTTTATATACAGAAAGAAAGTATATTAGAAAACCTAAAGGAGCAAACCCAGGAGCAGTTGTTGTTACAAGAGGGAAAACAATTTTTGTTGAGCCTAATATCAATAATATTTTGTCTAACAATAAATTAATCGAAAATGTATAGAGTAATAGCAACAATTTCTATGCTCATTATTTCAAATATATTTATGACTTATGCCTGGTATGGACATTTAAAAACTTTAAGTAAGGAACATTGGTTTAAAGCAGTAGTAATTAGTTGGAGCATTGCATTTTTTGAATATTTGATTATGGTTCCTGCAAATAGGATTGGATATGGTCAATTAAATATCGCTCAGTTAAAAATCATCCAAGAAGTTGTGACATTAAGTGTTTTCATACCATTTTCATATTACATTATGCAGCAACCATTAAAACTTGATTATCTATGGGCTGGAATTTGCTTGTTAGGTGCTGTATATTTTATTTTCAGAGCATAATGTAACTAATTTCAATATTATTTGTATTTTACTAAATATCCAATTAAAAATTTATATGAAAAAAATTATTACATATGCATTTTTAATATTCATTCTCACAACTAATTCTTATTCCGAGGAATTAGAATTTATTATCAAAGTGAAGGACCCTAATAAATTTGAAAATCAGATGTCAATCCATAACAATGTAAATTACAGAAAATTCATCAGATTAAACAAAACACTTAACAATACGCTTTCAAACAACATTTTATTAAATGAATTAAATAAGTATTTTATTTTAAAAATTAATAGCGATTTTTCATTTTATTTTTTAAACAAAATAAAAAATAACTTTCAAATAATCAATATAACACCCAATCATAAATATAAATTAGATATTTCAAGTGAAGTAAATGATGAAAAAGTACCATTTCAATGGGCACTCTATCAAATTCACGCATTTGATGCATGGAAACAAGCAAGTGGAAAAGGGATAGTAATTGGTGTTATCGATACTGGAATTGATTTTTATCATCCAGATTTGGCGAACAATCTATGGATCAACACAAAAGAAGACCTAAACAATAATGGAACTTTTGAGTCCTGGCCATATTATGAATTGAGAAATGGTATTTCAGGAGATTTAAATGGTGTGGATGACGATAATAATGGGATTATTGATGATGTTATTGGATATGATTTTGTAAATCAGCAAATTCCAAATTTAGGTGATTGGAGTAATCCTGACCCTATCCCAAATGATGAATACGACCACGGCACAGCAGTATCCGGAGTAATTGCTGCGGAACAAAACAACGGTTTAGGGATTAGCGGACTTGCTTATAATTCAAAAATTATGACGTGCAGAGTTTTTGATGTTACAGGAAACGCCTCTGCCTCTGATATTGCTGCTGCAATAATATATGCAACTTTGAATGGTGCTAAAGTTCTCAATTTTAGTTTTGGAGAAAAGTATTCTTCTCCATTGATGCACGATGCTATAAAATTTGCATTTTCACAAGGCGTCATAATGGTTGCTTCATCTGGCAATGACGGAAGTGATGCCCCACATTATCCTTCGGACTACCCCGAAGTAATTTCTGTTGGCGGATCAGATAGTCAAGGAAAACGATGGAAAGATAGTAATTTTGGTGGGAATCTTTGCTTGCTTGCTCCTGCACAAAGCATAATTACTACAACTCCAAATAAATCTTATGGAATGAAGTCGGGTACATCTCTTTCTGCTCCATATGTTTCGGCTGCAATCGCACTAATGTTGGAGAAAAATTCTAATTTGACATTTTATGATATTAAATCTATTTTAATGACAACAGCCCAAAATATTGATCCCGATGGATGGAATTATTATACAGGGGCAGGAATATTAGATGTTGCTTCAGCTCTTGCTAATTTGCATTATGGGAAAATTGAAATTAGCTCTCCAAAGCTTTACGAATATATCAACAAAGACAATCAGAAAAATATTTCAATAACTGGTTCGACACTAACTCCACTTTTCGATTCATATCAAATTTTAATTGGGAAAGGCAAATATCCCAATCGTTGGGACACCATTTCAGTAAGATTTATGAATGCAAAATTAGAGGATACTCTTTATGTACTTGATGTTTCAGAACTAATTGATACAATTTATACAATTTGCGTATTAGTTGAATTAAAAAATAATAAGAAATTGCAACTAAGAACTCAAATTCTCATATATTCAAGTAATTCTCCTTTAAAAATTGGAAATTTCGCTCAAAAAGAGACCTTGTTTAATGACGAAAACGTGTTATCAGTGTATTTTTCATCATCATTTGATGCTTTTTCTTTTATTAAATATAGAAAAAAGAATTCATCAGAGCAATTTAAGACAATTTCTGGAAATATAGAAAAATCCCAAAACCATCTATTCCTATTAACTGACTTTGACTATGAACAAGAATATGAAGCTATTGCCTGCATATTTTTAGAAAACGGTGATACAGCAAGAGCTGAATTCAGTTTCAATTTAAAACCTATGTTTTTCCCTAAATATAGCTTTAAAAGAAAGAATTACACTTTACCAAGAGCACTTATTTTCCCGCAAGTCAGTGATATTAATAGAAATAACAAGCCCAATGTTTTATTCAACGACATTTCTTCGCTAGTAATAAATAATGCGTTTGTGGCTGAATTTGATAATGGCAAGTTTTACATTATCGATAGCCTTCAAGAGAATGGGATTGTTACAGGAATTGGTAATTATAATGGCAATGATCTTACAGATTTTTTAGTTTATGCAAATGGCAACTCCACTGTTTTTGAACAGTCAGAAAATCGCGAAAGAACATTTAACAAAAAAATTTTTTCATCACAAACATATAATTTTTGGGCTGAACATTTCTATGATATAAATGGTGATGGAAAAGATGAGATAATAGCACATAATGATAGCTGCTTTTTCGTTTATTCAAGAATCGGCAATAAAGATAACTTGATAGCACAAACCACTTTACCAAAAGAATTAAGTAAAATAGGCGTTTGGAGAGGTTCTGCTCTTGGAGATTTTAATAATAATGGGAAACAAAATCTCTATCATTCCAACAATGATGGACATTCATTTATTTATGAATTCGATAATAACAAGTTCGAATTAATTTATTCAAACACACAAATAAAAGCTTCTGAAAATCAATATGTTATAAAAGCTGATATTGATGCGGACGGTGTTCCTGAAATTGTACATTCCTCGTATCACATTTATCCAAGACGAAACGATCCATCTGATGGGTTGTGGTATATTAGAATTATTAAATATGACCCCAAAATTGGTTTCTACATTCTTGATAGTCTTTTCATATATGGAGTTCGTGCTGGAACTGTTCCACGTATTGGTGCTTCTTACAGAAATGGAGTAGCAGCTGGGGATTTAGACAGCATTGATGGTGACGAAATAATAATTTCAGCTATGCCAAATCTATATGTATTCAATTGGAATAAAAATTTAAGAAAACTAGAACCTCTCTGGTATTATCCTTTAGCATTTTCGAATTCAGCGATATGTTATGATTTTGATAAAAATGGGAAGCAAGAAATTGGATTTGCAACATTCGATAAAACTGAATTCTGGGAATTTGTTTCTTCACCAAGTATTAATGAACCATATTTGAATGGCTATGTCCTCAACAAATCATCAGTAAAATTATTCTGGAATAGTGTTCCAAATGCAATTCGTTACAATTGCTTTCTACTCAATGATAGTTCAAGTAAGTTAATTTATGTTGGTTCATATACTGATAACTTTGCAATTATAGAAAATTTAGAAAGTAGAAAATATTACACTTTTTTTATCAATGCTGAAAATGAAAATTTAAGCAGTAATTTATCGAATAGTGTAACAGTATTTATAGATGATTTAGCCCAAGCAACGTTCGCAGAAGCAATTAATTGTTCAACTATTGTTGTGAATTACTCTGATATTTTAGAGATAGGACGAATAGAAGCAGATAATTTCGTATTAATTGACTTACAAAATTCAAAAAATTGCGAGATACAGTCAATAATTGCATTATCAAATAAAGTATATATACATCTGAAAAATAACATCGAAAATGGTTCATACAAATTGATTTGTAAGGAAATTAAAGATTTATATGGCAATCATACTAAACCAAATGAGTTATCAATTGACTGTAATTTCGATAACTTAAATACCAATTTCTATTTAACAAAACTTAAATATTACACTAATAACTATTTGCAAATTGAGTTTTCTGAGCTTCCTGATTCATCAGCTTTAAATTTAGATAACTATTCTATTTCGCCTTTTGGCAAAATTATTGGAATAAATAAAATACCGGGTGATGGACGACTATTTGAAATAGCCCTTTCAAATGAATTCCCGACAAAACCTAAAGGGTTTATTTATTATATCACCGCAAAGAATATTACTTCAAATTCAGGG